>NZ_FYDR01000008.1:85933-228624 GCF_900187525.1 Pseudomonas sp. Irchel s3a10 | reverse complement strand
TCCCCGAGAAAAATCGCCGCCCGCGACAGGCTGTTGTGAATCGCCGGGCGTTCAACGCTGGGCAACGGAAACCGCGTGCGGCGGTTCTCGTGATCGACCCAGACCACCGCATCGCCATCAAACTCCAACCGATGCGCCAGCGAATGGCTCCAGCCAAACCCCAGCCCGACATCGATCTCCACCGCGCTGGTGCGGTACAACCGGATGAACTCGAACGGCAGCAAGCCATCGAGCGTGCCATCGCTCAGGGTCAGCAGTTCTTCGCCGGTGACCATCGACACCGGGCAGCCGTTGGTGCAGGTCAGCGGCGCGCAGTCGGCGCTGTCGCCGTTGGGGTTTTGCGCTTGATCGGGAGCGTCGTCGTGATGCTCGTTTTTCTTCAGGGCGGCATTGCGTTTCGCATCCCAGCGCAGTTGCATGCGGCCCTTTTTCACTCCGGCGGCAATGCCCCGCGCGGCGACAGTTTTGTACTGGTCAACGTAATGAATGAACGTGTTGACGATGCCGAACATCGCCTTGACCAGGCGTTTCACAACCGAGAGCAACTGGGCGGCGCGATCCGCCAGGCGTAGCGTCAGATAAGCGATTCCTGCGCCAGCCCCGACGAATGTCAACACAACGCCGATCAGCACATCGATCAGCACCTGCACGATCATCATCGACGCCGTTTCAGCGGTTTTGCCGGCGATCTGACTGGGCGGCAGCATCTCCATCCAGAGACTCGCACTGCGCAGCAGCAAACACAGCGCCGCCTCATCGCTGACCAGCAACTGCAGCTTTTGCATGACATCCGGAGCTGATTCTGCGAGGCGGATCAGATCGGCCGCGCCGCTTCCGAGCCTCTCAGCAAATGCTCCTGGATCCTTGAGAATCTCCGACAGCATGCCGATGCTGTCCCATACCCCCTCGATCGCCGTCCAACTCCCGGCGAGCATGCCGTTGCCCACCGCCGTCGCCACCGACTGCGACCACTGCGGCTTGAACCCCTGCCACTCGCTGCGCAGCCAGCCATCCAGCTCGCCGGTCAAGCCGTCGTAGGACTTGAACAGTGCCTCGATCTGCTCCGGGGTAACGTCGCTGTGCACCTGCACGCGATAGAACTTGCCTGGCGTACCGCTGAATGTTCCCCGGCCTTGCGCATCAAGTGCGACGGGGGAGGTTTGGCCATCATCCACCGCGACCACATCCACCACGATGTCGCCGAGCGGAATGTCGTACACCGACTCGAATTTGCTCTCGATCGCCAGCACCCCGTTTTTCGGGCACTGCACGACTCCGGAGGCAAACTCACTGTCGCCCGTGCTGACCGCGGTGACGCGATCACCAAAGCGGATGACCCGCTCCATGCCCATCAGCGACGGCAGATCCGCCGCGTGGCTGACCTGGTCGGCCGCTCCGCTGAGCCAGTGTTCAAGTTGCTGGCGATAGAGGCTGAGGGTGTCGGGAAAGCTGTCGAGTTCCTGCTCGATACGGCTGACGGCTTCCATCAGCGCGCGCAACGATGCGGGGTGGAATGAAAAACCGGGTCAAACATGAGCGTTCCCTCGCGCAAAAATTAGGCGCGGGGACTTTGCGGGGGATCAATCAGGAAAGAAGTCAGGCGAGTAGGCGTTTGCTGTAGGACTAATCTGCAAAAGGCCAATTACTACAAAACGTATGGCGATAAACGCAAACGTGGCGTGAGGTTTCCCTCACGCCACGTTTATCGAGCGATACAAAATGATTTGCCGGGTTTAATCCCGAGCGCTCAACTCTTTGAGCTTGAGCTCGGCCAACGGGTGACCGGCCTTGGCGGCCAGCGTCCACCAGCGCGCCGCTTCTGCCGGGTCCGGCGCTTTGCTCGGAGTACCGGCCAAGCTGATCACGCCGACTTGATAAGCCGCTTTGCCATCGCCGGCGAGCGCCGCCAGACGCAACAGCCGCACACCCTCTTCACGGGCACCCAGGCCAACCCCGCGAAACGTCAGAATGTGTCCATAAAAGCTTTGCGCGCCGACATCGCCAAGATTGGCCATGCGCGCAAACTGCCCTTCGAGCCAGCGCCAGCCTCTGGGCTGGCGAACAAACCACGGCCAGTGAAACAGCCTACGGGCCAACCAGTAACTGGCCGACGCCTTGAGTCGTAAGAACACTCAGGCCTCCGCCGATTCCGGGTACTCGTATTCGAAAACCCTGACCACTTCCGACGCATGCCAGGAGGCAGCCGCAACGCCATCGGACGGCCCGGAAAAGCGTCCAAGACGCTCGACACATTCAAAGAAGCCGGTACGTGGCAAGCGGCTGGCCCCCTGACTGATTACCAGCGAACTGCGCAATGGCTGTTCGGCCTTGGCGTCCAGTGCGGCCAGATGCTCAAGTGCCGCGGTCAGCGTCTGCATCGCCGGCGTCGGCAGTTGCAAACGTTCGAGCAAGGCTCGATAGGTCAACAGATGGCGCTGCCTGCGCGCCTGATCCAGCTCCCCCAGCAATCCGTCCCAATGTTGACGACTGATGCGTACGCTCACGATTCATCCCTCCAACCCGGCACCGTCAGTTCCCAGGCCAGGCTGCGACGAATCGCGGCGTCAGGTTGACGCTCGCCGCTTTCGATCATGGCCAGATAAGACGGGCTGATGCCTACCGTGCGGGCAAGCGCCTCAATGGCGATGCCCTTCCCTTCGCGCAAACTGCGTAGTTGATCCAGACCTGGAAGAATCGGGTCTGGCGTTGCGGCGGCCGGCGCTGGCGCCTGCTGCTGCGGTGTTTCGTTGATGCCTGCTGCTTTCAGTAGAGCCTGATACTGAACCCATGGCAGAACCGCATATTCGGGTTCGCCATCGCGTGCAATTATCTGAATATCCATGACTACCCCGTAGGACAACAACACTTAGCGAGTCGGCACTTTTCCCTAGAAGTGTAATCCTAACAGCGGCCAAGGTCGCGGGGGGTATCTATCTGTCTGCAGGCGAAGTGAATCAGGGCTTTTTCGGGCCCTGAAGCTGAAGTTGCTCGGGGGTATCAGGCAGGCGCTCGACCACCGCGAGTTTTTCCGGCTGCTGGCGGTTGCGCCAGAGGCGGAACGCAGCGAGTTCGTCGTCGAGGGTTTTCATCAGCCAGGCCAGCACAGCGATGTCATCGAGCATACCGAACATCGGGATGAAATCCGGAATAGCATCCACCGGGCTGAGGAAATACATCAGGCCCGCCACCACCGAGACGATGGCTTTCGGGCTGATCGCCCGGTATTCGCCACGCCAGTAAGCCAGGCACAGCGCCTGGAGCAAGCGCAGATCATCCTTGAGTTTGCCAAGACGATTACCCTGCGCGGCACCTTTGCTCGCCACCGCGAACAACAGAGTCGGCAGACGGCCACGCGCCAGCAATCGACCGGCGAGGGGCAGAAATCGGGCGAAATTCCACGGCGCTTTCATCTATTTCTCCCGTTGAAATGTTATCCACACAAATTGTGGATAACCTTGTGAACAGAGCTGCATTTCAGCGCTGCAAGCCCCGTTTTATAAGGGCCGCGCTCAGATCGGGCGTTTTTTACTCACATAAAAAACCCCAATATTTCATTGACTTGGCGGCTCAGGGCGTCTAGCGCTGGCGGCCTCAATCTCTAGGACTGCTGTAAGCGCCATCCGTTCGCTCTGTTTACCGCCAGCTTCCTCCAGATGCAACAACGCCCCGCATAAGCGAGGCGTTGTCGTCGAAGCTACAGCCGATTACTTGGCGGCGGCGTCTTCTTTGGCTGGATCCTTGATGGCCAGCAGTTCCAGGTCGAAGACCAGAACCGAGTTGGCCGGGATTGCCGGGCTTGGCGATTGCGCGCCGTAAGCCAGATCGCTAGGGATGTACAGTTTGTACTTCTCGCCAACGTGCATCAGTTGCAGACCTTCAACCCAACCCGGAATCACACCGCTGACCGGCAGATCGATCGGGCTGCCGCGTTCAACGGAGCTGTCGAACACGGTGCCGTTGGTCAGCTTGCCGGTGTAGTGAACAGTCACGACGTCGGTAGGCTTAGGCTGTGGGCCGTCGGCTTTCTTGACCACTTCGTACTGCAGACCGGAAGCAGTAGTGGTCACGCCGGCCTTCTTGCCGTTTTCTTCGAGGAATTTCTTGCCGGCGGCTGCCGACTCTTCGCTCATCTTGGCCATACGCTCTTCAGCACGCTTTTGCAGCGCGGCGAAGGCTTCAACCAGTTCTTCGTCTTTCAGCTTCTGTTCTTTCTTGCCAACGGCATCTTCGATGCCCTGGGCTACCGCTTTGGAGTCCAGATCATCCATGCCTTCCTGAGCAAGGCTCTTGCCCATGTTCAGGCCGATACCGTAGGAAGCTTTTTGCGCCGGGGTTTTCAGCTCTACGCTGGTCTGCGAATCACAACCCGCTAGGACCAGGCTAACCAGGGCTACCGCCGCCGCCAACCGATGCTGTTTCATGCTATTTCCTTGTTCATGCGCCGAAAGGGCAATCGAGTAAAGCCGCGAGCTTATCAGGCCGCCACGACCAATGGCTACCGGCATGAGAGCAGGAAATGTCTGATAAGTTCAGGGATTAAAACGCATTCGGGCCAAGGGACGATGAAGCTTCTGTCATCTGGAGCTGACAACGACTGATGAGACTTCCTACGACAGTTGGCGTAATGGCCACTTGCCGCACCAGCAATAGCTGAGGCATAACGAGGCAACAACTCGACAAGGATGTTTATCTTGCGCCTCTTATACCGTGTGCTGGCACTGATCATTGTGCTGCTGGGCCTCGCCCTGGCAGTGGTTCTGTACTACGTCGCCAATCCGAAATTGCCCTTCTATACCCCCGCCCAACAGGTGCATTACCTGCAGCAGTGGAGCGAGGAGGAACGCCAGACCTACTACTTCACCCCGCAAGGCACGCAGGTCAAAGGCCTGCGCTACGAATGGTTCCAGGCGCTGGAGTTGCCCTTCTCGCAGCAGCGTTTCGCGTCCCCGGAATACCTCGCACGCTTCGGTTTTCTGGTTGATCCACAGCAGAAAGCCACGTCGAACAACCCCGGTAATCTGCCGGTCGGCTTCACCCGCCACCCGAACCCCGGCGGCACGGAGCAATATCTCGATATCACCTGCGCCGCCTGTCACACCGGCGAATTGCGCTTCAACGGCCAGGCCGTACGAATTGACGGCGGTTCGGCGCAGCATGTCTTGCCTTCCAGTGTTCCTACATTACGCGGTGGCAGTTTCGGACAGGCATTGGTCGCGAGTCTGGCCTCGACTTACTACAACCCGTGGAAATTCGAGCGCTTCGCCAGAAATGTTCTGGGCGATGACTACGAGAAACGCCACGAGCAACTGCGCAAAGACTTCAAGCAATCGCTGAATACCTTCCTCAAAGTCGCATGGAACGACACGCATCGCGGCCTCTACCCGACCGAAGAAGGCCCGGGGCGCACCGATGCGTTCGGACGCATCGCCAACGCCACCTTCGGCGATGCGATCTCCCCCACCAACTACCGCGTGGCCAACGCACCGGTGGACTACCCGCAACTGTGGGACATGTGGACGTTCGACTGGGTGCAGTGGAACGGCTCGGCGCAGCAACCGATGGCGCGCAATATCGGTGAGGCACTGGGGGTCGGCGCCACGCTGAATTTCTTCGACAGCAACGGCCAGCCACTACAGGGCGATGCGCGTTATGCCTCAAGTGTGCGCGTGCGCGATCTGCATGAAATCGAAGAAACCCTGCAACGCCTGCAACCGCCGGCCTGGCCGGAGGATGTCCTGGGCGCCATCGACAAACCGCTGGCCGCCAAGGGCCGCGCGCTGTTTGCCGAGAACTGCGCCGGTTGCCACGTGCCGCGCAAGACTCAGGAGGGCGAGCGCTGGGTGCAGCATTTGCACATGCTGCCGGTGGAGGTGATCGGCACCGATCCGAATGCCGCGACCAACATTGCCACCCACCGTTTCGACCTGTCGCCGCTGCAATGGGACCTGAAGGAGTTGGAGCAGATGGATGTGAAGTTGCATCCGACGCCCACCGAACCACTGAATCTGAGCCAGTTATCGGTGGCCAAGGGCCTGGCCTACGTCACCGCGTTCGTCGGGGAACGCGCCTATCGCGAGGCTGGCGTCACCCTGCAGGAAAAGCCACAACTCGACGGCTTCGGCCTGCCGATCGGCGTGCGCGAAAAGGTCGCGTACAAGGCCAGGCCGCTGGCCGGCATCTGGGCCACCGCGCCGTTTCTGCACAACGGTTCGGTACCGAGTATTTATCAACTGCTGTCACCACAGGATGAGCGCGCCACGACGTTCTATAAAGGTTCGTTCGAATACGACCCGCGCCATCTGGGGTATCGCACCGAAGCCTTTACTAATGGCTTTCTGTTCGACACGCGGATTAGCGGCAACCACAACAGCGGTCATGAATTCCGCGCCGGCGAGCGCGGCAATGGGGTCATCGGCCGACTGCTGCAACCAGAGGAGCGCTGGGCCTTGCTGGAATACCTGAAAGTACTGGGCGGACCACTGGAGGCGCAATTGCCATGAGGATCGCCCCGTATAAAAGACCGTCGATGTTCGCCCGCGTCTGGTTGTGGCTGGGGCGCCTGCTAGGCAAAGCCCTGCTAGCATTACTGATTGTCGGCCTGCTGGGCTGGGCCATCGCCAGCGCGTGGTTCGCCTGGCAGCAGCGTGGCCCGGTGTCGGCGCAGGAACAGATTCCCGCCGGTGAAGCGGCGATGACCCAGGACGTGATCCAGACCGCCGTACGCATCGTCGATCAGCACCGCGAAGGCACGCGCTATCTGCGTGACGCGCATGCCAAGGCCCATGGTTGCGTGAAAGCCGAAGTGACGGTGCTGCCGGAACTGGCACCAGCGTTGCGCCAAGGGGTGTTCAGCGAACCGGGCAAAACCTGGCAGGCGATGATTCGCCTGTCCAATGGCAACGCCTACCCGCAGTTCGACAGCATCCGCGACGCTCGGGGCATGGCGATCAAACTGCTCGATGTGCCCGGCAAACCATTGCTCGGCGACCGTCAGCAGCGCCGCGAGCAAGACTTCGTGATGTTCAGCCACCCGAATTTCTTTGTCAGCGATGTCGCCGAGTATCGTCAGAATGTGGCGGCTCAGGCTGATGGCAAAAAGATCATGGCGTTCTTTCCTGGCTGGGATCCGCGCACCTGGCAGATCCGCCACCTGTTCATCGCCTTGGCGACCCTGTCGCCAGCGCCGGACAGCCCGACCGGGACTGCGTACTTTTCGGTATCGCCCTACAAGTTCGGTGAGGCCAATGCAAAGTTTCGCGTTGCGCCGGATCCGGACAATTGCCCGGCATATGCCCTGCCCCCGCAAAACCACGACCTGCCGAATTTCCTGCGCAGCGCCTTGAACCAGCAACTGTCGACGGATCGGGTGCCGGCGTGTTTTGCGCTGCAGATTCAGCGTCAGGATGCGAACAAGTACATGCCGATCGAGGACACCAGCATCGAATGGCGCGAGCAGGATTCACCGTTCGAAACCGTGGCGCGGATTACCCTGCCTGCGCAGGACTTCGACACACCGGCATTGAATCTGACGTGTGACAACCTGTCGTTCAACCCGTGGTTTGGTATCGAGGCGCATCGGCCGATTGGCGGGATCAACCGCTTGCGCAAAGCGGTGTATGAGGCGGTGAGCGATTATCGGCATAGCCGCAATGCCGAACAGTGAGAATCACAACCCCTGTAGGAGCTGCCGAGTGAAACGAGGCTGCGATCTTTTGATCTCTAAAAGCCAGATCAAAAGATCGCAGCGTGCCGCAGCTCCTACAGGGGAGATCGAGTGATTTCACAAATCGCAGACAGCAAAAAGCCCGCACTTGGCGGGCTTTCTGTGGTGACCTGGCGTTCAGTGGGTCCAGGTGACCGAATATGGCGCAGCGGACGGGACTCGAACCCGCGACCCCCGGCGTGACAGGCCGGTATTCTAACCGACTGAACTACCGCTGCGCGAAACGCTTGAAACGAATGGTGGGTGATGACGGGATCGAACCGCCGACATTCTGCTTGTAAGGCAGACGCTCTCCCAGCTGAGCTAATCACCCTTCGCTTCGTTACGGGGCGCATTATGCCACAAGTTTTCGTAATGTGTTGATTTAATTGAAGTTTTTTTTCAAAAAAATCCGAAAACCGGTGAAACGACACAAACCCGATGGAACAAGGTACAAACTTGAGACAGAAAAAAACCCGCTTCAGCGGGTTTTTCCGTGGTGACCTGGCGTTCAGTGGTCCAGGTTACCGAATATGGCGCAGCGGACGGGACTCGAACCCGCGACCCCCGGCGTGACAGGCCGGTATTCTAACCGACTGAACTACCGCTGCGCTAAACACTTGAAACGAATGGTGGGTGATGACGGGATCGAACCGCCGACATTCTGCTTGTAAGGCAGACGCTCTCCCAGCTGAGCTAATCACCCTTCGCTTCGGTGTGGCGCGCATTCTACGGAGCGACCCAACCTCTGGCAAGCACTTTTTTAATTAATTTTCTCAGGCCTTCCAAAGGCTTAGAGAAGGGTTGGCCTATGACCCGGCGAAGACAATAATGCCCCCTTTGTATAAAGGAGAGACTCACCCCATGTGGTTCAAAAACCTGCTTATCTATCGCCTGACCCAAGACCTGCCTGTCGATGCCGAGGCGCTGGAAACTGCACTGGCCACCAAACTGGCGCGTCCATGTGCAAGCCAGGAGTTGACCACCTACGGTTTCGTCGCGCCGTTCGGCAAAGGCGAAGATGCGCCACTGGTGCACGTCAGCGGTGACTTCCTGCTGATCGCTGCGCGTAAAGAAGAACGCATTCTGCCGGGCAGCGTCGTGCGCGACGCGGTCAAGGAAAAGGTCGAAGAGATCGAAGCCGAGCAGATGCGCAAGGTCTATAAGAAGGAACGCGATCAGATCAAGGATGAAATCATCCAGGCATTTCTGCCGCGCGCCTTTATCCGCCGCTCGTCGACCTTCGCCGCCATCGCGCCGAAACAGGGGCTGATTCTGGTCAACTCGGCCAGCCCGAAACGTGCCGAAGACCTGCTTTCCACAATGCGTGAAGTACTCGGCACCCTGCCCGTGCGTCCGCTGACCGTGAAAACCGCACCGACCGCGGTGATGACCGAGTGGGTGACCACCCAGCAAGCGGCCCCGGACTTCTTCGTGCTGGACGAGTGCGAGTTGCGCGACACCCACGAAGACGGCGGCATCGTGCGTTGCAAGCGTCAGGACCTGACCAGCGAAGAAATCCAGCTGCACCTGAGCACCGGCAAAGTAGTCACCCAATTGTCGCTGGCCTGGCAGGACAAACTGTCGTTCATGCTCGACGACAAGATGACCGTCAAACGCCTGAAGTTCGAAGACCTGCTGCAGGATCAGGCGGAACAGGACGGTGGCGACGAGGCCCTGGGCCAACTGGACGCCAGCTTCACCCTGATGATGCTGACCTTCGGCGACTTCCTGCCGGCACTGGTGGAAGCGTTGGGCGGTGAAGAGACTCCGCAGGGGATCTAAAACCCTTGTGAAATCCCAATGTGGGAGCGGGCTTGCTCGCGAAAGCGGTGTGTCATTCAACATTAACTTGGCTGACCCGCCGCTTTCGCGAGCAAGCCCGCTCCCACAATTGGTTTTGTGGTGTAACTAATAATAAGGATCAGGCCATGCGCGCACTGGCTGCACTGAGCCGCTTTGTCGGCAACACCTTCGCTTACTGGGTTCTGATTTTCGCCGTGATCGCGTTTCTGCAACCGGCGTGGTTCCTCGGCCTCAAGGGCGCGATCGTGCCGCTGCTGGGGCTGGTGATGTTCGGCATGGGCCTGACCCTCAAACTCGATGACTTCGCTGCCGTCGCCCGCCATCCGTGGCGTGTGGCGTTGGGCGTGGTCGCGCATTTCGTGATCATGCCCGGTGTGGCGTGGTTGCTCTGCCAGATCTTCCATCTGCCGCCGGAAATCGCGGTCGGGGTGATTCTGGTCGGCTGCTGCCCAAGCGGCACCTCTTCCAACGTCATGACCTGGCTGGCCCGCGGTGATCTGGCGCTGTCGGTGGCGATTGCCGCCGTCACCACCCTCCTCGCCCCGCTGCTGACCCCGGCCCTGATCTGGCTGCTGGCTTCGGCGTGGTTGCCGGTGTCGTTCATGGAATTGTTCTGGTCGATCCTGCAAGTGGTGCTGCTGCCGATCGTGCTCGGCGTGATCGCGCAACGCGTGCTCGGCGACAAGGTGCGCCACGCGGTGGACGTGTTGCCACTGGTGTCGGTGGTCAGCATCGTGATCATCGTCACCGCCGTGGTGGCCGCCAGTCAGACGAAGATCGCCGAATCCGGCCTGCTGATCATGGCCGTGGTGATGCTGCACAACAGCTTCGGGTATTTGCTGGGCTACTTCACCGGACGCCTGTTCAAGTTGCCGTTGGCGCAGCGCAAGTCGCTGGCGCTGGAAGTCGGCATGCAGAACTCGGGGTTGGGTGCCGCTCTGGCCAGTGCTCACTTCTCGCCGCTGGCGGCAGTGCCAAGCGCGTTGTTCAGCGTCTGGCACAACATTTCCGGGGCGCTGCTTTCGACCTGGTTCCGGCGCATGAGCGAGAAACAAGACCGTGAAACGCTGGCACAGCAGCCGGCCGACTGAGCGGGAAACTTGATCCCCGGGTTGATGCTCGGCAGACTGTTGCGCTACGCGGGGACGACCCTGCGGCTCGATCGAGTTATCAATCCGGGGACGGCCCCGTCAATCGATGGAGGTCTCTCATGTCCTGGATCATTCTGTTTTTCGCCGGCCTGTTCGAAGTCGGCTGGGCCGTCGGCCTGAAATACACCGACGGCTTCAGCCGCCCGCTCCCCACCGTCCTGACCGTTGCGGCCATGGCCATCAGCCTTGGCCTGCTGGGTCTGGCAATGAAGGAATTACCGTTGGGTACGGCTTATGCGATCTGGACCGGGGTCGGTGCCGTGGGCACGGTGATTGCCGGGATCATTCTGTTTGGTGAGTCGATGGCGCTGATTCGGCTGGCCAGTGTGGCGTTGATCGTTACCGGATTGATTGGCCTCAAGGTCAGCGCTTAGGCCACTGGCCTCTATCGCGAGCAGGCTCACTCCTACAAGGGTACGCGCTTCAAATGTAGGAGTGAGCCTGCTCGCGATGGGGCCATATCAGGTAACAACTATCTGACTGCCCCGCGCAACGCCCCCACCATCCCCTGCAATTTCGCCGGCTGCGCCGCCTCAACCTCGACCGCCGAACCCGCCACCAACGTCACCCGCGACCACAACCGCTTGAACACCCCCTTGTTCGGATCGCGACTGAAGAAACTCCCCCACAACCCCTGCAACGCCAGCGGAATCACCGGCACCGGCGTCTCTTCGAGAATCCGCGTCAGCCCGCCCTTGAACTCGTTGATCTCGCCATCGGTGGTCAACTTGCCTTCGGGGAAGATGCACACCAGCTCACCGTCCTTCAGATACTGGGCAATCCGGGTGAAGGCCTTTTCGTAGATCTGGATGTCTTCGTTGCGTCCGGCAATCGGAATCGTCCCCGCCGTGCGGAAGATAAAGTTCAGCACCGGCAGGTTGTAGATTTTGTAGTACATGACAAAGCGAATCGGCCGACGCACCGCACCGCCAATCAGCAGCGCATCGACGAACGACACGTGGTTGCACACCAGCAGCGCCGCGCCCTCGTCCGGGATCGCCTCAAGGTTGCGGTGCTCGACGCGGTACATGGAATGGCTGAGCAGCCAGATCATGAAACGCATGCTGAACTCGGGGACGATCTTGAAGATGTAGGCGTTGACGCCGATGTTCAGCAGCGACACCACCAGGAACAGCTGCGGAATCGACAGTTTGACCACACTCAGCAACACGATCGAAACGATCGCCGAGACCACCATAAACAGTGCGTTGAGAATGTTGTTGGCGGCAATCACCCGCGCCCGCTCGTTTTCGGCGGTGCGCGACTGGATCAACGCGTACAGCGGCACGATATAGAAACCGCCAAAAATGCCGAGGCCGAGAATGTCGACCAGCACCGCCCAAGTATGCGCAAAGCCCAGCACTTCGATCCAGCTGTGGCCGGTGACGCTCTCCGGGATTCCCCCGGAATGCCACCACAGCAGCAGGCCAAACACGGTCAGACCAAACGAGCCGAACGGCACCAGACCGATCTCGACCTTGCGCCCGGAGAGCTTCTCGCAAAGCATCGAACCCAGCGCAATCCCCACCGAGAACACGGTGAGAATCAGCGTCACCACGGTTTCGTCGCCGTGCATCCATTCCTTGGCGTAGGCCGGGATCTGCGTCAGATAAATCGCCCCGACAAACCAGAACCACGAATTGCCGACAATCGAGCGCGACACCGCAGGCGTCTGGCCCAGCCCGAGCTTCAGCGTGGCCCAGGACTGGCTGAAGATGTTCCAGTTCAGGCGCATTTCCGGCGATGCGGCGGCAGCGCGCGGAATGCTGCGACTGGCGAGATAACCGAGCACCGCAATGCCGATAATCGCGATCGACACCAGTGGCGCGTAATGCGTCGAGGACATGATGATCCCGGCGCCGATGGTCCCGGCGAGAATCGCCAGGAACGTGCCCATCTCCACCAGACCATTGCCGCCGACCAGTTCATCCTCACGCAGCGCTTGCGGCAGGATCGAATACTTCACCGGCCCGAACAGCGCCGAATGCGTGCCCATGGCAAACAGCGCCACCAGCATCAGCGACAGGTGATCGAACAGAAAGCCGATCGATCCTACGGCCATGATCGCGATTTCCGCGAGTTTGATCAGACGGATCAGCGCGTCCTTGGCGAATTTTTCCCCGAACTGCCCGGCGAGCGCCGAGAACAGGAAGAACGGCAGGATAAACAGCAGCGCACACAGGTTGACCCAGATCGAGCGGTCACCTTCGATGGTCAGCCGATACAGAATGGCGAGGATCAGCGACTGCTTGAACACGTTATCGTTGAACGCGCCCAGCGACTGCGTGATGAAAAACGGCAGGAAGCGCCGGGTGCGAAGCAGGTTGAACTGTGAGGGGTGACTCATCTTCCGTGTTTCCCTGAGGTCGGTAGAGAATGGCCTGGATCTGCTTATTGGAATCTCGATCGGCGATCCAGGCCACACCTTACCTAAACTTTTCAGGTTATTGCTTCAAACCTGCAATACACGGCGAGACAAACAACTCCCCGCGCCACGCGCCTTGCACGGTGCGTTTACCGACGATCAGCCACATCACCGCCAACAGGCTCACCAGCATGCAGCCGACCACGCTGAAAAAATCCAGGTTCAGCGTGCTGGCGAGCTTGAGGGTCGCCAGCGAATACACGCCCAGCGGGAAGGTAAAACCCCACCAACCGAGGTTGAACGGGATGCCGTCACGCAGGTAACGCGCGGTGATCAGCAGCGCCATCAACATCCACCACAAGCCGAAGCCCCACAGGGTGATACCGGCGACCAGCCCTACGCCTGCAGCGATTTCACCGATACCCGGCAGGCCGTTGGCAGCGAAGATCGCCGGTGCATCAGCGCCCAGCAGCAACATACCCAACGCACCGGTACCGATCGGGCCGAGGGCCAGCCAGCTCGAAGCGGCCATGTTTTCGTGGGGCAGTTTATGCAGGGCCATGCGCAGCAGCAGGATGGTCAGAATGCTGAACGCCACCGGCAGGGAAAATGCCCAGAGCACGTAGCTGGTGGTCAGCACCACCAGTTGCGCGTGGGCATCAGCCAGATGCGGCGCGAGCAAGCCGCCGCTGGCCGCTGCCACTTCCGCGGCGACTACCGGCAACAGCCAGACCGCGGTCATCTGGTCGATGCTGTGTTCCTGGCGGGTAAACATCATGTAGGGGATCAACACGCCGCAGGCCAGCGACATCGCCACGTCGAGCCACCACAGTACTTCGGCAAGATGAATCACCCCCTCACCCCAGCGTGGCAGACCGAACAGCAGAAAGCCGTTGATGATGGTCGCCA
Organism: Pseudomonas sp. Irchel s3a10; assembly: GCF_900187525.1. Lineage (NCBI taxonomy): Bacteria > Pseudomonadati > Pseudomonadota > Gammaproteobacteria > Pseudomonadales > Pseudomonadaceae > Pseudomonas > Pseudomonas sp. Irchel s3a10. Next base: position 214,691 of record NZ_FYDR01000008.1, on the reverse strand, counting down.
GGCCCATGGGAATGGTGCCGAAGAACATCGATACGGTGGAGTGGCCGAAGATCCGCCGCGCTTCATCGAAGAATAAAATCCAGCGCGCGGCATAAGCGAAGGTAAACAGGGTGAACAACAGAATGTTGAACAGCCACAACCCTTCGGCCACCGCGTGCAACCCGGGGATCGCCACCGGCAATTGCGCCAGGGCCAGGGCCAGCACACCGGTACCCATGGTCGCGGCAAACCAGTTCGGGGTGAACTGACGGATCACTTCACGCGGATGCTGAAGCTGGCTGAACGGCTTGATGCCGGGTTTGGCTATGTTGGGGCAAGTCATCATGAACTCCTGTCCTCTTGTGAGGTTGAGCCCATGGTAGAACCGAATCGAATATCTATATAACGGGTAATTTCTCTATCTGTTATCTACTTTACAGATAAGCAGTCAAACACTGCCTTCGCTCTCGATCACCAGAATCCGCGCCGCGCCCTTCGGATGCGCCACGTGCTCGGTGCCGACTGAGGCGTAGAAGATGTCGCCGACCTCAAGCAGCACCTGTTTTTCTTCGCCCCGTTCGCGATAGTGCATCTGCACCTGCCCATCGAGCACCACGAACACTTCCTCGCCATCGTTGACGTGCCATTTGTACGGCTGATCAGTCCAGTGCAGACGCGTGGTGATGCCGTTCATGTTGGCAATGTCCAGTGCACCCCAGGCACGCTCGGCGGTGAACGACTTGCTGCGGATAATCTTCATCGGTCGATCCGTGAAAAGAAGGCCGGCCAAAGGTAACTGAAACCAAGGCGTTTATGGAGCGCTGCAAGCTTCGACCGTTTGCGGGCGCAGGCTGAGCAACAGCGCGGCGACGGCCAGGACGATCAATCCGGCGCCGTAGCCGTCGGTGGTCGAAAGCAAGCCGTAGGTGCGGGTCAAATGCCCAGCCAGCAACGCCGGCAAGCAGAACGCCAGATAACTCAGCGCGTAATACGCCGACATCAAACCGGCCCGCTCATGCGGCAGGGCTAGCGGCACCAGGCTGCGCACCGCGCCGAGGAAACCCGAGCCAAAGCCGCAACCGGCGACCAGTGTGCCGAGGAAAAACAGCGCCAGACTGGCGCTGTGCACACCAAGCAAAATCAGCAGCACGCCGATAGGCAGCAGACTGGCGCCGATTTGCAGGGCTTTGCCGGCGGGACGGTTGCGCAGAGTGAAGATCATCAGCGCCCCGGTCACGGTCAACGCCGAGACGGTCGCGCCGCCGATCAGGTTCGAAGTCGAGCCGGTGGCGGTGCGCACCAGCGACGGCGCCAGTGAGGCAAAAAAGCCGCCGAGGGCCCAGGTCGCGGTGTTCAGCGGCAGCACACGCCACAGGGTCGAACGCGCCTGAACCGGCACATGCAGGGTTGGCCGCAGCGAAGCCCAGGCCCCGGCTTGTGGAGTGACGCTTTCCGGCAGACGCCAGACATACACCGCCTGCAACACAAACAGCGCCAGCAGCAGCCAGTAAGTCAGTTGCAACGGCGCCGGGGCGAATTCGGCCAGCAAGCCACAGCCCATGCTGCCCAGCGCCATGCCGAGCAACGGTGCGACGCTGTTGATCAACGGCCCTTGCTGGCGATCGGTGTCGAGCAGCGTCGCACTCAAAACAGCGGTGGCCATGCCGGTGGCGAAACCTTGCAGCACGCGGGCGCTGATCAGCCAGGCAACACTGTCGGCGCCGATAAACAGCAACATCGCCAGTGCATTGAGCAGTACTGCCGTGAAAATCACCGGTTTGCGTCCCAAATGATCGGACAGCGAGCCGACCATCAGCAGCGCCGCCAGCAGACTCAGCGCATACACGCCGAAAATCAGGGTCAGCACCGCTGCCGAGAAGTGCAGTTGATCCTGATACAGGTGATACAACGGCGTCGGCGCTGTGGAAGCGGCGAGGAAACTCAGTAAGGTGATCGCCAGAAAAATCAGGCTGCCACGGTTGGAAGCAAGGCTGGTCATGGGCACACTCCGCAAAAGCTAATTTTTTGCTTTTGCGGAGTGTGCTCTCGGCTTTGGCTTAAAGCAAATTCTTTGTGTTAAGGTCTGACGCATGGCTATTAAAGAAGGTTTACGCCCCGGTGGCCGCAGTGCCCGGGTGCAAGAGTCGATTCATTCGGCAGTCCGCGCACTTCTGCAAGAACAGGAGCGCAGCACCGTGACCGTCCCGCAAATTGCGGCGCGGGCCGGGGTCACGCCGTCGACCATCTATCGACGCTGGGGTGATCTGGCGGCGCTGCTCGCTGACGTCGCCCTCGCCCGCATGCGCCCTGACAGCGAACCGGCGGTGACCGGTGACCTGCGTGGTGACATTCGCGCCTGGGCCGAACAGTATCTCGACGAGATGAGCTCAGAGCCGGGGCGCAACATGATGCGCGATGTTCAGGCCAGCGCCACGCCGGGGTACTGCGTGACGATTCTTGGTGGGCAGTTGCAGACCATCATCGAGCGCCACCCGGATGAAGCAGCGCCGAGCGTTGATCATCTGATCAATCTGGTGGTGGCGCCGGTGGTGTTCCGGATTCTGTTTTCGGCGGCGGCGCTGGAGGTGGATGAGCTGCATCATCTGATCGATATTGCGCTGCGTCAGGACTGACGCCTTCGCGAGCAAGCTCGCTCCCACAGGGGATTGCATTCCAAATGTGGGAGCGAGCTTGCTCGCGATGGGGCCTGATGAGTCACCATAAAACCACCCGGTTTCAAACCTGCGACACCCCGCCACGCCACGACCTTGGTCGACACTGACTAACCGCCATACTCATGCGAGACTGTCCGCCCGGGCAGGACTGCCGGGGAGTCTTTTGTCGGGAGTGTTGCATGTCGTTGTCCACCGGGCTGATCGCCGCCGTCGCCCTGGCCTATATGGCCATCATGTTCGCCATCGCCTTCTACGGCGACCGTCGCAGCGCGCCGTTGCCGCCGCGGGTGCGCGCGTGGGTGTACAGCCTCTCTCTGGCGGTTTATTGCACCAGTTGGACATTCTTCGGCGCGGTCGGCCAGGCCGCCGAACAGCTGTGGTCATTCCTGCCGATCTACCTCGGGCCGATCCTTTTGTTGCTGGGCGCGCCGTGGGTTCTGCAGAAAATGGTGATGATCAGCAAGCAGGAGAACATCACCTCGATTGCCGACTTCATCGCCGCGCGCTACGGCAAATCGCAATCGCTGGCGGTGGTGGTGGCGCTGATCTGTCTGGTCGGCGTCCTGCCCTATATCGCTCTGCAACTCAAAGGCATCGTCCTCGGCGTGAACCTGTTGATCGGCGCCGGGGCCGACGCTATGGGCACCCGCGCCCAGGACACCGCGCTGATCGTCTCGCTGGTGCTGGCGCTGTTCACCATCGTCTTCGGTACGCGCAACCTCGATGCTACCGAGCACCACCGCGGCATGGTGCTGGCGATTGCGTTTGAATCGCTGGTCAAGCTGTTCGCCTTCCTCGCCGTTGGCGCGTTCGTGACCTACGGGCTGTACGACGGTTTTGACGACCTGTTCAATCAGGCGATGCTCGCGCCGCGCCTCGAGGAATACTGGAAGGAAACCATCAACTGGCCGTCAATGGTGGTGCAGACCGGGGTGGCGATGATGGCGATCATCTGCCTGCCACGGCAGTTTCACGTCACGGTGGTAGAGAACATCGACCCGCAGGACTTGCGCCTGGCCAAGTGGGTGTTCCCGGCGTATCTGGCGCTGGCCGCGCTGTTCGTGGTGCCGATCGCCCTTGCCGGGCAGATGATGCTGCCGAGTCACGTACTGCCCGACTCGTTCGTGATCAGCCTGCCGCTGGCCCAGGCCCATCCGGCCCTGGCGTTGCTGGCGTTCATCGGCGGCGCGTCGGCGGCCACCGGCATGGTGATTGTGGCGAGCGTGGCGCTGTCGACCATGGTCTCCAACGACATGCTGTTGCCGTGGTTGCTGCGGCGCAACAACGCCGAGCGCCCGTTCGAAGTGTTTCGCCAGTGGATGCTCTCGGTGCGCCGGGTGAGCATCGTGCTGATTCTGCTGCTGGCCTACGTCAGCTACCGCTTGCTCGGCTCCACCGCGAGCCTGGCGACCATCGGCCAGATCGCCTTCGCCGCCGTCACCCAACTGGCCCCGGCGATGCTCGGCGCGCTGTACTGGAAACAGGCCAACCGCCGTGGAGTGTTTGCCGGTCTGGCCGCCGGGACTTTTCTCTGGTTCTACACGCTGGTCCTGCCGATTGCCGCGCACAGCCTCGGCTGGTCGCTGAGCACCTTCCCGGGTCTGGCGTGGCTGCACAGCAACCCGCTGAACCTGCCGATCACTCCGCTGACCCAAGGCGTGGTGCTGTCGCTGGCGGGCAACTTCACGTTGTTCGCCTGGGTCTCGGTGCTGTCGCGCACGCGAGTCTCGGAGCACTGGCAGGCCGGGCGCTTCATCGGTCAGGAAATCAGCGCCCGGCCGAGTGCGCGTTCGATGCTCGCAGTGCAGATCGACGACTTGCTGCAACTGGCGGCACGCTTTGTCGGCGAAGAACGCGCGCGGCAGAGCTTCATTCGTTTCGCCTACCGCCAGGGCAAGGGCTTCAACCCGAACCAGAATGCTGACGGCGAATGGATCGCCCACACCGAACGTCTGCTGGCCGGTGTGCTCGGCGCTTCGTCGACGCGGGCGGTGGTAAAAGCCGCGATTGAAGGCCGGGAAATGCAGCTGGAGGACGTCGTCCGTATCGCTGACGAAGCCTCGGAAGTCCTGCAGTTCAACCGCGCTTTGCTGCAAGGCGCGATCGAGAACATCACCCAGGGCATCAGCGTGGTCGACCAGTCGCTGAAACTGGTGGCGTGGAACCGCCGCTACCTGGAACTGTTCAACTACCCGGACGGCTTGATCAGCGTCGGCAGACCGATTGCCGACATCATCCGCTACAACGCCGAACGCGGCTTGTGCGGCCCCGGCGAAGCGGAAGTCCACGTCGCCCGGCGCCTGCACTGGATGCGTCAGGGCCGTGCGCACACTTCCGAACGTTTGTTCCCCAACGGCCGGGTAATCGAGCTGATCGGCAACCCGATGCCCGGCGGCGGCTTCGTCATGAGTTTCACCGACATCACCGCGTTCCGCGAAGCCGAGCAGGCACTGACCGAGGCCAACGAAGGCCTGGAGCAACGGGTCAGCGAGCGCACGCAGGAGCTGTCGCAGCTCAACGTCGCACTGACCGAAGCCAAGGGCCATGCCGAGGCCGCCAACCAGTCGAAAACCCGTTTCCTCGCCGCCGTCAGCCATGACCTGATGCAGCCGCTGAACGCCGCGCGCCTGTTCTCTGCCGCCCTCTCCCATCAGGACGACGACTTGAGCAGCGAGGCGCAGAAACTGGTGCAACACCTCGACAGTTCGCTACGTTCGGCAGAAGACCTGATCAGCGACCTGCTGGATATTTCCCGTCTGGAAAACGGCAAGATCAACCCCGACCGCAAGCCGTTTGCGCTCAATGAGCTGTTCGATACGCTCGGCGCCGAATTCAAGGCGCTGGCCCAGGAACAAGGTCTGACCTTCCGTGTGCGCGGCAGCCAGTTGCGCATCGACAGCGACATCAAACTGCTGCGCCGAATTTTGCAGAACTTCCTCACCAACGCTTTCCGCTACGCCAAGGGCCCGGTGCTGTTGGGCGTGCGCCGACGTGGCGGCGAACTGTGTCTGGAAGTGTGGGATCGCGGGCCGGGGATTCCGGAAGACAAGCAACAAGTGATTTTCGAGGAGTTCAAGCGCCTCGACAGCCATCAGACCCGCGCCGAAAAAGGCCTCGGGCTGGGCCTGGCGATTGCCGACGGTTTATGTCGCGTGCTCGGCCATACCCTGCGCGTACGTTCGTGGCCGGGGCGCGGCAGCGTGTTCAGTGTCAGCGTGCCGCTGGCCCGGGCGCAGTCGGTGCCGGTGCACGCTGCGGTCGAGTTGAATGGCAAGTTGCACAGCGGCGCGCGAGTGCTGTGCATCGACAATGAAGACAGCATTCTGATTGGCATGAACAGCCTGCTGACCCGTTGGGGCTGTCAGGTGTGGACGGCGCGCAATCGCGAGGAATGCACGGCGTTGCTGAACGAGGGCGTGCGGCCGCAACTGGCACTGGTCGACTATCACCTCGACCATGGCGATACCGGAACCGAGCTGATGGCGTGGTTGCGCACCACGCTGGGCGAGCCGGTGCCGGGGGTGGTGATCAGTGCCGATGGTCGCCCGGAGACGGTGGCGCAGGTGCATGCGGCGGGGCTGGATTATCTGGCCAAACCGGTGAAACCGGCGGCGTTGCGGGCGTTGTTGAGTCGGTATGTGCCGCTGTAAAGCAAAAGATCGCAGCCTGCGGCAGCTCCTACAGGATGAATGCAAATCCCATGTAGGAGCTGCCGCAGGCTGCGATCTTTTGATCTTTATTCCGGGAGTTCGACGAGGCCATCGACATCGGTCATCGCCCGCTCCAGCAGATCCGCCGGCAGACTCTTGCTGGCCCGCGCACCGAGCAGTTTGAGCTGCTCACTGCGGCTGACCAGATTGCCGCGGCCTTCCGTGAGTTTGTTGCGCGCCGAGCTGTAGGCCTTGTCCAACTGCTGCAGGCGATTGCCGACTTCGTCCAGATCCTGAATGAACAGCACGAACTTGTCGTACAGCCAGCCTGCACGCTCGGCAATTTCCCGGGCGTTCTGGCTTTGCCGCTCCTGCTTCCACAGGCTGTCGATCACCCGCAATGTCGCCAGCAACGTGGTCGGGCTGACGATCACGATGTTGCGGTCGAACGCCTCCTGAAACAGCGCCGGCTCGGCTTGCAGGGCTGCGGAAAACGCCGCTTCGATCGGCACGAACAGCAAGACGAAATCGAGGCTGTGCAGGCCCTCCAGACGCTTGTAATCCTTGCCGGCGAGGCCTTTGACGTGGCTGCGCAACGACAGCACGTGCTGCTTGATCGCGATCTGGCCGATGCTGTCGTCTTCGGCGGCAACGTACTGCTGATAGGCGGTGAGGCTGACTTTGGAGTCGACCACCACCTGCTTGTCGCCCGGCAGGTAGATGATCACGTCGGGCTGGAAGCGCTCGCCATCCGGGCCCTTGAGGTTGACCTGGGTCTGGTACTCGCGGCCCTTCTCCAGCCCTGCATGTTCCAGCACCCGCTCAAGAATCAGTTCACCCCAGTTGCCCTGAGTCTTCTGGCCTTTGAGGGCGCGGGTCAGGTTGGTCGCTTCGTCACTCAGGCGCAGGTTAAGCGCTTGCAGACGCTCCAGTTCCTTGGCCAGCGAGAAGCGCTCGCGGGCTTCGGCCTGATAGCTTTCCTCCACACGTTTTTCGAAGGACTGGATGCGTTCTTTCAGCGGATCGAGCAACTGCCCGAGGCGCTGTTGACTGGTCTCGGCAAAGCGCTGTTCACGCTCATCGAAGATCTTCCCCGCCAGCTCGGCGAACTGCGCGCGCAGCTCATCGCGCGAGCCTTGCAGGTCGTTGAGGCGTTGTTGATGGCTTTCCTGTTGCTCGCGCAATTCGGCGTTGAGCGACGCGGCCTGGGCGTCGAGGCGACGCAATTCGGCTTCTTTGTTGGCACGCTCGATGTTCCAGGCGTGGGAGGCGTCACGGGCGTCATCGCGCTCGATCTGCAGCAGCTCGACTTCGCGGCGCAGAGCCGCCAGTTCAGCCTGCTTGGCGGCGTTGGCCTGAGCGAGATCGACGGTTTCATCACGACTGGCTTCAAGCTGGGCGTTGAGTCCGTCCTGCGCCAGTTGCGCCATGGCCAGGCGCTCTTCGAGCAAGGCGACCTCGGCTTGCCGGTCGCTGGCCCGCCGCTGCAGTTGCCAGGCCAGCGCCAGCAGCGGCAATCCCGCGCCCGCCAGACCCAGCAACACGCTGGTCAAGTCCATAGCCATAGCCACTCCTGCCGATTCGATAAAGCCTGAAGGTTAACCAAGGCGTGAGGCGTTGGACAGCTCAGTCTTCGAGCAGACCAAGTTCCTGTTGCGCACGTCGATCACCGGCCCGCGCGGCCTGGCGCAGCAGATCCTGCCCGATACGCCGGTCCCGGGCGTTGCCACACTCGCGGCACATCAACTGACCGAGACGGCTTTGCGCCGCGACCACGCCTTCGCGCGCCGGTTGCTTGAGCAGACGCCCCGCCAGATGCTTGGCATTACGGCTATCGCCCAGACGCGGGCTGTCGAGCAGCCATTCGGCCACACGCACGGAAAATCGCTTGGGGGAGGTAACACGAGGGTGTTCGGAGGTAACAGAGCCTGATACTGAGCGAAACTTCATAAAACACTGTGGGACAGATCGGAAGGCGCGCCACTCTACTCTCTTTTTCGTACAGGTAAAGTCGAAAAAAAACCCGGCACGCCCGTCCTAGAGCAAGCGCTAGGGACAATCCACAGAAGCTGTGGATAACTCAGTGGACAACCGCTCCCGAACCTCCGCAAAGCCTTGTGGAATGGGGCTCGCAGTCAAACTGACGATTTTTTCACCAACAAAAAAAGACGATATTTTTCATTGACTTAAACTTTTGATACAGGCAGCCATGCGAGTCAGGATCGGTATGACAGTGTGGTTACAGCTTGCGCAACTAATGTGCACAAGTACCTGTTACCCGGTTATATCGATGCGCTTTTTTGGCTCGTTTGGCGTCTCGAACTGGGGATAAGCGGGTTGGCGATGGGCATGGCTGCACGCTTTTGTGGCGACCGGCGGTTGATCAGGGTGATCCCTTCGCGAGCAAGCTCGCTCCCACACTGGATGGTGTTTCCCATGTGGGAGCTAGCCTGCTCGCGAAGAAGCGGGACACCACCTCAATGCTTGGCGACTCACGAAATCTTTTTTACGACGGGGTTTGCATTGCCCAGAACGTTCCGTTACTATCCGCGGCGTTAGTACCAAGCTGAAAGTCAATTCCGGTCGAACACATCCCCACGGTCAACCTTCTTCCCAGAAGCCCTTCACCGAAAAAAGCGGGAACGACCCCTCGATGGTTTCCAGGTAAATCTTGCGCCGACACCGCCTTTGAATGAATGCAAAGGGTGTTGCGAAGACCACTTACTCTGACCGAACCAACCTGCAAATTGATCAGGATCTTCACCCCGGGCCCAGAACCTTTGCCCTCGATGTGTTGCCTGTCCTCCTAAGTACCTACCTGCCAGCCCAAGCGCGCCAACTTAATAGCGCTTCAAACTGGCTGCTTTGTTCCAGTCGGGTTCTTTGTTCGACCAATGGTGGTCGACATTACTGGAACGTTTTAACGTTGCACGGTTCTTATCCGTGTCATTTGTAGGAACACCTAATAACTATGTCTACTCAAATCCAGACTCAGGATGCCATTCGCACCCTAACCAACGCTTTTGCCCCAATGAACTGCCTGATCATGGCCGCTCGCAAAGGCTGCTTCAGCTTCACCGTGGTCAATGAACACGGGATCGCCCGCCACAGCGAGCGTCTGTACCCCGATCAATACTCCAGCGCCGAACCGCTGCAGGCAATTATTGATCGTACGCGTCAGGCCTTGATTGCCTGAGAGCCGAAAAGGCTGCAAAAGCAAAAGCCCCGCACACAATGCGGGGCTTTTTATTGCCTGATGTTTCGCTTTTAACCCTTCACGCCTAAGCACCTTCGGATATAACACTTGCGGCTCGCTGCCGGAAATATTTTAAAAACAGGCCTTTACGTCGCAAATATGACACTACACTTCAACTCAAGCGGCTTGATCCGCTTCCGGCGAGCCTGAGTCGATCCACCGCTGCCAAGGCCCCTTCAGGTATCGCCGCCCCATTACAAGATCCGAGGGTTTTATGGGTATCGCTGCCAGCGAACTGTGCCGCTATGTGATCCGTCCCACACTGATCTATCTGGGACGCCACTGCGCAACCGCCGAATCCCTGCTGCTGGGGATAGCGGCCAGCCAGTCCGCCCTCGGTTCCGCCCTGCATGACCGCCGGGGCCACGGCCTGTACCGGATTGCCGAGCACCGTCACCAGGCCCTTTGGGATCACTATCTGGCGCTCGATCCGGAGCGTGCCAGCCTCGTCCGCGGCCTCGCCAGCCAGCATGCCTTTCTCAGTGGCCCGCACCTGGAATTGACCGTCAACCTGCGTTACGCCACCGCCATCGCCTGGCTGCTGGTGGAAGAACAACACCCCACCCTCCCCGCCCCGGACGATCTGCTGGGCATGGCGCGAATCTGGCGTCAGACCTTCCAGCCTCAGGGACGTCTGCGCGACTTCACCTGCGCCTGGCAAACCTGTGTTTCACCGATGAATCAGGTCGCGTGTTGACTGGCGAGTTTTAGAAGATCGCTCAACAGGTCGCGAATCTGGTCGGATTGTCCTACAAAACCGCTCTAACTCAAGGCATACGGACTATAGCGCTGGGGCGAAAATGTTGGTAATTTTCGCCCCGGTGATCACCAGGAGTTCTAATAATGAAAAAAGTCATGCTCAAAACCACCCTTAGCCTCGCCGTTGCCATGGCATCCACCCAGATCTTCGCAGCTGGCTTTGCCATCAACGAACACAGCATCAGCGGGATGGGTACTGGTTATGCCGGGCGATCTTCTTCTGCCGACGACGCAAGCACTGTTTATGGCAACCCTGCCGGCATGTCGCGCCTCACGCGCGAACAAGTGACTGGTGGTGTTGCATTTCTCGATGCCAAGACCGATATCAGCGACGCCAGCTCCAGCCCTAACGGCGGCAGCAACAAAGGCGACATGGTGCCCTTCACCTCCGTACCTATGGGCTTCTACGTCAAACCGATCGACGAGCATTGGGCATTCGGCCTCGGCGTTTACGTGCCGTTCGGCCTGATTACCGACTACGAAAACGGCTTCGCCGGCCGCTACTTCGGCAGCAAGTCTGAAGTACAAGTCATCACTTTCCAGCCGACTGTCAGCTACAAGTTCAACGACGTGGTGTCGATCGGTTTCGGTCCGACCATCAACCGCATCGATGGCACCCTGGAGTCCAACCTATCGGTGACTCAGCTGGCGCCGGACGGCAAGGTCAAGATCAAGGGTGACGACACCGCACTGGGCTACAACATCGGTGTGTTGGTACAAGCCACCGACACCACCCGCCTGGGCCTGACCTACCACTCGAAAGTCGACTACAAGCTCGAAGGCAACACCAAGGTCAACTACGGCGCACTGGCCGCAGTCGGTCTGGGTGCCAGCCAGAAGTACGACGCTTCGCTGAAGATCACCACACCTGAATCCGTGGACTTCTCGGTCACTCAGGCGATCAACGATCGCTGGAACGTCTACGCCGGCAGCACCTGGACCCGCTGGAGCCAGCTGGAAAAGATCACCGTCAAGAACTCCGGCGTGCAGCCGCTGCTGGCCGGTCAGTTCGGCGAAATCACCGAAGACCAGAACTGGCATGACTCCTGGGCTTACGCCGTGGGTACTTCGTACCAGTTGAACAAGGAATGGGTACTGCGTACCGGTCTGACCTTCGACCAGTCGCCGACCAACAACGTCGACCGTTCGCCACGCATCCCGACCGGCGACCGCACGATCTTCAGCCTCGGTGCCGGCTGGAGCCCGACCGAAGACCTGACCATCGACGTGGCGTACTCGTACCTGAAGGAAGAGTCGGTCAAGATTCGCAACGAAAACAATCGTGGCCAGAGCTACGACGCCAAGTATGAAAACTCGGCAAACGGTTTCGGTGTCGGCGCGACCTATCGCTTCTGATGCTGTACGGCGAGGCTAAACCCTCGCCCACAAAAAAGCCCCGCTCTCTTTGCAGAAAGCGGGGCTTTTTTGTGCCTGTTCAAACACCACAGATCAAATGTGGGAGCGGGCTTGCTCGCGAATGCGGTCTGACCTTCAAAACAAGTGCTGAAAGATCCGCAGCCTTCGCGAGCAAGCCCGCTCCCACAAAAAGCGTGTGTTATCAGTTGAGCGGTTTTGAGGCGATGGCCTTTTCAACTGCCGCAATGAACTCTGGATCATCCGGCTTGGTCAGGCTGGAGAAATTGGCGATCACCTTGCCTTGGCGGTCGATGACGTATTTGTAGAAATTCCACTTCGGTGCGCTGCTCTGCTTGGCCAGCACCTTGAACAGGTGAGTGGCGTCGTCGCCACGGACTTTCTGCGGCTCGGTCATGGTGAACGTCACGCCGTAGTTGGCGTAGCAGACCTTGGCGGTTTCGGCGCTGTCCTTGGACTCTTGCTTGAAGTCGTTGGAGGGTACACCGAGCATTTCCAGGCCCTGGGCCTTGTAGCGCTGATTCAGCGCCTCCAAGCCCTCGAACTGCGGCGCGAAGCCACAGAAGCTGGCCGTGTTGATCACCACCAGCGGTTTGTCGGCGTAGCGCTGACACAGGTCGATGGATTCCTTGGCGCGCAACTTGGGCAACGAACCTTGCAGCGCCTCCGGACAATCAGCGGCCTGGGCCAGTCCGGTCAACGCCATCAGCAACGCGGGTACAGCACACCAGCGCATGAGCATGTCGGGGCATCCTTGAGCAGTCATCAGACCCCCGACGTTACTCGCCCTCCCGCCGGTCTAGCAAGCACCCATGCCCAACTGCATCAACGCCAGGCCGCCCTGATGCCAGCCCCACCACACCAGCGTCAGCAACAGCACGCCGAGTGTGGCGAAGGCGATTCGCGGCCAGGAGCGCTTCATACCGCGCCAACCGCCGGCTGCAGACGCGCCACCGGACGCTCGCGCACCGGCCAGTTCAGCGCGGCCGCCAGCAGGCTCAAGAGAATCGCCACTTGCCAGATCAAGTCATAACTCCCGGTACGGTCATACACCACCCCGCCCAGCCAGCCGCCGAGGAACGAGCCGAGTTGATGAAAGAGGAACACGATACCGCCGAGCATGGACAGGTTACGCACGCCAAACAAGGTCGCCACCGTGCCGTTGGTCAACGGCACCGTCGACAGCCACAGGAAGCCCATGGCCATACCGAACAGGTAGGCAGATGTGGTGGTCACCGGCAGCCACAAAAACAGCACGATCACCACCGCCCGCAGCAGGTACAACGCCGTCAGCAGACGCGGTTTGGACATGCGCCCACCGAGCCAGCCGGCAGTATAAGTGCCGAAGATATTGAACAGCCCGATCAGCGCCAGCACCGTGGTACCGACCGTCGCCGGCAGATGCTGATCGACCAGATAGGCCGGCAGGTGCACACCGATGAACACCACCTGGAAGCCGCAAACGAAAAAGCCGAACGCCAACAGCCAGAACCCCGAGTGGGAGCAGGCTTCGCGCAGCGCTTCGGACAGGGTTTGTTCATGACCCAGTACCGGCAGCGGTTTGTCCTTGAGCATGCTCACCAGCGGCACGATCAGCGCCACCAGCAAACCGAGTACCAACAGCGCCGCCGACCAGCCGAGCCAGCCGATCAAGCCCAGCGTGCCCGGCAACATCGCAAACTGACCGAATGAGCCGGCGGCGCTGGCGATGCCCATGCCCATGCTGCGTTTTTCCGGCGGCACGGCACGACCGACCACGCCGAGAATCACCGAGAACGAAGTGCCGGAGAGACCGATACCGATCAACAGGCCCGCACTCAGCGACAGCGTCAGCGCCGAATCGGACAGGCCCATGCACACCAGGCCCAGAGCGTAGAGCACCCCGCCGACCAGTACCACTTTCGCCGCCCCGAAGCGGTCAGCCAACGCGCCAGTGAACGGCTGCGCCAGGCCCCAGATCAGGTTTTGCAAGGCGATGGCGAAGGCAAACACTTCGCGACCCCAGCCGAATTGCGCACTCATCGGCGACAAGAACAGGCCGAAGCCGTGCCGTACGCCCAATGACAACGCCAGAATCAGCGCACTTCCCAGCAACACCCAACCGCACGTACGCCACATCGATGTCATTGTTATTCTCCGTTCGCGGGTATATACCCGCTTAAAACCGGAAAAACCGGCCCTCAGGCCAGTTCATCCAACAGTCGCAGCAAGGTTTCACGCTTCTCGGCGCCCAGACGATCAATCAATCGCTGTTGCGCCGCTTCCCAGGCCGGCAGCGCCGCCGCAAGGCGCTGTGCACCGGTTTCGGTGAGCCGGACGATGCGGTTACGCATGTCCTCGCCCTCGGCCAGCGCCACCAGGCCCTCGCCTTCGAGCACCCGCAGGTTGCGCCCCAGGGTGCTGCGATCCAGACCCATGGCTTCGGCCAGTTCCGAGATGCTCGGTTGATCCAGACGCTGCAGATTGCACAGCAAAGAATACTGGGCAACGTTGATCCCGAAGCCGTCGAGAGCGCCGTCGTAATGCCTGCTGACGCCACGAGCGGCGCGACGCAGGTTGGTGCACAAACACTGAGAAGGAAGCATGATGCGTGTATATACCCGCGACTGTGTTAAATCAAGTTACATGTGTTTTTTCAGTAGTAGTTCCGATGCCGGACAGACCGCTATCGCGAGCAGGCTCACTCCTACAAATTGACCGCATTCCCCTGTAGGAGTGAGCCTGCTCGCGATGGAGCCAGAACAGGCAACACAATATCTCAGACCAACACCACCCCAACCAACACCGCCATCTCCAGCAATTCCAGCAACGCCCCCGCCGTATCGCCCGTAGTCCCGCCCAACCGCCGCATCATCACCCGCCGCAACCAGACAAACCCGACCAACGCGACAACCAGCGCAACAATCGCTTTCACCCCGGCAATCAGCAAGCAGGCCAGCGCACTCGCCCCAAGCACCCACCAACCAGCCCTGCGCGGCAGATGATCAGCCAACGCCTGCCCCAACCCACCCGCCCGCACATACGGCGTGGTCAGAAACAGCCCCAGCAGCGCCGCGCGGCCCAGCAGCGGCACGATGATCAACATCACTGCGTGCCCCTGCTCGATCAGCGCCAGCAACGCGCAGAACTTCAGCAGCAACACCAGCACCAGCGTCACCACGGCAATCGGCCCGCTGCGCGGATCCTTCATGATCGTCAGCGTGCGCTCGCGATCACCGAAACCACCGAGCCAGGCATCGGCGCTGTCGGCCAGTCCGTCGAGGTGCAGCGCGCCGCTGAGCAGCACCCACGCCGTCAGCAACAGCGCCGCATGCAGCAACAACGGCGCGCCAGCCAATGCCAGGTTGAATGCCCAGAGGATCCCCCCGAACAGCAACCCCACCAGCGGATAAAACAACAGCGAACGCCCCAGCTGTTGCGGCTCCGGCATCCCCGGCAGACGAATCGGCAAGCTGCTGAGAAATTGCAGGGCGATCCACAGTGGCAGCATGTCAGTAACCTTCCTTGAGCACGCCATTGGCTTCGACGCTCAGCGCAAACAGCGAAGCATGCGCGACTTCGACATTGAGCAACTGCTCACGCGGCAAACCACGGGCCTGCGCCAGCAACAGACGCATCACGCCGCCATGACTGATCAGCAACACGCGCTCGCCGGCGTAAGCCTGATGCAAACGCGCAACCGCACCGAGTACCCGATCGGCAAAATCGCTGACCGGCTCACCCTGCGGCGGCGTGAACGCATACGGATCGGCCCAGAACAACCCCAGCGCCTCGGCATCGGTTTCCATCAATGCCGCTGCGCTCTGGCCTTCCCAGGTACCGAAATGCAGTTCTTGCAGATCATTTTCCAGCTGCACCGGCAGATTCAGTTGCTCGCCCAGCTCTGCGGCGAACCGTGCGCAACGCTGCAGCGGCGAACTGATCAGCCGATCCCACGGCCCGCCCGCGACCACGGCGGCACGCATCTGCGCCCAACCTTTTTCGGTGAGCGCATCATCGAGACTGCCGCGCAAACCGCCGCCCAGTTCAGTCTCACCGTGGCGCAGCAGATCCAGACGCAACGTCATGCCGGACGATCCGCCACCGCGGCTTCGGCGAACGTCGCCATCTGCCCGTGAAGGTCACAGGCCAGACGCAACAGCGGCACGGCCAACGCCGCCCCGCTGCCCTCGCCCAGACGCAAACCGAGTTCCAGCAGCGGCTCGGCATTGAGGGCTTCCAGCACGTGATGATGGCCCGGCTCGGCACCACGATGACCGAACAAGAGCCACTCGCGGCAAGCCTGATTCAGCCGCACCGCGACCAACGCAGCGACCGTGCAGATAAAGCCGTCGACCAGCACCGCGACGCCTTCCTGCGCACAGGCCAGATACGCTCCTACCAATGCGGCAATTTCAAACCCGCCGAGGTTGAACAGAGTTTGCAGCGCATCGCCACGTTGCGCCGCGTGCAGCGCCAGTGCGCGCTCGATCACTTGCGCTTTATGGCTGACGCCTTCGGCATTCAACCCGGTGCCGGGACCGGTCAGGTGCACCACCGGGCAATCGAGCAAGGCACACGCCAGCGCACTGGCGGCAGTGGTGTTGCCGATGCCCATTTCGCCGCCGATGAACAACTGCGCGCCGGCCGCTTTGGCGCGCAGCACGCTGTCGCGACCGGCCTGCAAGGCGAGTTCGCCCTGTGCCTGGGTCATCGCCGCGCCCTTGGCGAAATTCGCCGTGCCCGGGCCGATGTTCAGATGGCGCACGCCCGGCAGATTCAACGACGGCGTCACGGTGCCCAGATCGACCACTTCCAGCTGCGCATCGAGCTGGCGCGCCAGCACGCTGATTGCCGCGCCGCCGCTGACGAAGTTGAGCAGCATCTGCCCGGTGACTTCCTGCGGGAACGCGGAAACGCCTTCCGCGACCACCCCGTGATCACCGGCGAAAATCGCGATCCAGACCTGCTTAAGGGTCGGCTTGATCTGCCCCTGCAACCCGGCCAATTGCACCGCCACGCTTTCGAGGCGACCGAGGGAGCCGGCCGGTTTGGTCAGTTGCTGTTGGCGCGCGGCCGCTTGTTCAACGATCTCGGCATTCACGGATTGGCACGGGTTCAACCACCACGCTTGAGTCATAACGCAGGTCCTTTCAGGGTCAGGGGCAGGCCGGCGACCGTCAGGACGACTCGCTGACAACGCTCGGCCAGAGCTTGATGCAGCCAACCGGCTTCATCGACGTAGCGGCGAGTCAATTCGCCCAGCGGCACAACACCCATTCCGGTCTCGTTGCTGACAAAAATGATTTCTCCCGGCAATGACGCCAGGCAGTCCAGCAGGGCGTCGCGCTCGGCGGCGAGACGCGCGGCGTCATCGAGCATCAGCAGGTTGGTCAGCCACAGGGTCAGGCAGTCGACCAGCAGGCAACGCTCGGCACTGGCGTTCTCGCGCAGGACGCGGGCCAGTTCCAGCGGCTCTTCGATCAGCGCCCATTCGGCCGGACGCCGGGCGCGGTGATGGGCGACCCGCTCGTTCATTTCGCCGTCCAGCGGTTGGCTGGTGGCGATGTAAGTGACCGCCAGATGGCTGTCGCTGGCGAGTTTTTCCGCGAGGCGACTTTTGCCGGAGCGGGCGCCGCCGAGGATCAGTTGGAGCATGGGGACATCCTGAAAATTATGTGTTGAGGCAAACGACCTCTTCGCGAGCAAGCCCGCTCCCACCCTGGAATGTATTCTCATGTTGGAGCATGGGAACATCCCGAATTATGTGCTGAGACAACCGGCCTCTTCGCGAGCAGGCTCGCCCCCACATGGGAATGCCTTCTCATGTGGGAGCGGGCTTGCTCGCGAAGAGGCCGTAACAGCCAGCCTAAATCCCGCAGAGCTGACGCAGCAGCCCGGTATCCAGATGCTGCTCCACCAGATCCGCCAGCCGCTCGATATCGCGCTCGCGCAAGCCGTGGTAATCCACTTCCTGCACATCGCTCAACCCGGCCCAGCGCAGCAACGCGGCACTGGCTTGCGGTGATTCGAACAAGCCATGCAGATAGGTGCCGAACACCTGCCCGTCCGGACTCTGTGCGCCGTCGCAACGACCGTCATCCAGATGCACCGCCGCATTCTCCAGCGCCGACCCTACCGTCACGCCGGCATGGATTTCATAGCCACTGACCTCGGCGTTTTCCAGCGCCAGACGTCCGCGTACATTGCGCAACTGCTTCTCGGCTTCCAGCGTGGTTTCGAACGCCAGTAAACCCAGACCTGCACTGGAACCCGGCGCGCCTTCCAGGCCCAGCGGATCGTGCACCTGCTCACCGAGCATTTGCAGCCCGCCGCAGATCCCCAGCAACTTGCCGCCATACCGCAAGTGCCGATTGATCGCCGTGTCCCAGCCATTGGCACGCAAATACGCGAGGTCGCTGCGCACGCTTTTCGAGCCGGGCAGGATGATCAGGTCGGCGGCAGGAATCGCCTGCCCCGGGCCGATGAATTGCAGATCGACCTGCGGATGCAGTCGCAGCGGATCGAAGTCCGTGTGGTTGCTGATGCGGGGTAGCACCGGCACCACCACTTTCAGCACTTGCTCGGCCTTGTCGGTCTGACGTTGATCGATGCCGTCCTCGGCCTCCAGATGCAGGTCCATCACGTATGGCAATACGCCGACCACCGGTTTGCCGGTGCGCTGTTCCAGCCAGTCGAGGCCCGGTTGCAGCAAGGCGATGTCACCGCGAAAACGGTTGATGATGAAGCCCTTGACCCGTGCCTGTTCGCTCGGCGACAGCAGCTCCAGCGTGCCGACCAGATGCGCGAAAACGCCGCCGCGATTGATGTCGGCAATCAGCAGCACCGGGCAATCCACCGCTTCGGCAAAGCCCATGTTGGCGATGTCACCGGCACGCAGATTGATCTCGGCCGGCGAGCCGGCGCCTTCGACCATCACCAACGGATACGCCGCGCTCAACCGCTCGTGCGAGGCGAGCACCGCTTGCATGGCGATGGCTTTGTAGTCGTGATAGGCCACCGCGTTCATGCTGGTGACCGCACGGCCATGGATGATCACCTGCGCGCCGGTGTCGCTGTTGGGCTTGAGCAGCACCGGGTTCATGTCGGTGTGCGGTTCGAGATGCGCCGCTTGCGCCTGCACGGCTTGCGCACGGCCGATCTCGCCGCCGTCGGCGGTCACCGCGCTGTTGAGCGCCATGTTCTGCGGTTTGAACGGCACCACCGCCACGCCCTGACGGGTTGCCCAGCGGCACAGCGCCGTCACCAGCGTGCTTTTACCGGCGTCGGACGTGGTGCCTTGAACCATCAAGGTTGTCATTGGTTTTCCTTGGCGAAAGCTTGCAGCGCTTGTTCGAGACGCGCTTCTTCAGCGGCGTTGGCCGGCAGACCAAAACGCAGGCTGCTGTTGTGGGTGAAGATGCGCAGGAGGATGCCGCGTCGGGCCATGAACTCGTGCAGCACAGGCGCGCGCTCGGTGATCAGCCACTGGAACAACGCGCAACCACCGTGGGGTTTGAAGCCGTAGCGCTCCAGCAGCAAAGCCAGACGTTCACTGGCTTCATCGCTGCGAATGCGTTGCCGGGTGTGCGCTTCGGTGTCTTGCAGACAGGCCTGGCCGAGCACCCGCGTCGGCCCGCTGACCGCCCAGGGTCCGACCTGCTCCGCGAGCAATCTGAGCAACTTGCGCTCGGCCAGCACAAAGCCCAGACGCACCCCCGCCAGACCGAAAAACTTGCCGAACGAACGCAACACGATCAGGCCAACTTGATGGGTATGCGACGCCAGACTCAGCTGCGGCGTGTTGTCCATGAATGCTTCATCGACCACCAGCCAGCCGCCGCGCTGGGCCAGCCGCGCGTGCCAGTCGAGCAGCCGCGCCGGGGTCAGGCTCAGGCCGGTGGGATTGTTCGGATTGACCACCACCAGCACGTCGAGGCTGTCGAGAAAGAATTCCACTTCCTGCTCCAGCACTTCGCGCACGATGTAACCGCTGCGGCGCCAGGCTTCGGCGTGCTCGGCATAACACGGCGACAACACACCGACCTTGCCGGCGCGGCGCAAACGCGGCAGCAACTGAATCGCCATCTGCGAACCGGCCACCGGCAGCACCTGCGCGGCGCCGTAGTAATCGCACGCAGCCTGCTCCAGCCCGTCATCGGTTTCCGGCAAGCGTGCCCAGGCGCGCAGCGGAATCTCCGGCACCGCAAACGGCCACGGCGCGAGGCCGCTGGAGAGGTCGAGCCAGTCAGCCTCGGCAATCCCGTAATCGAGTGCAGCCTTGCGCAGCCGGCCACCGTGCTCAAGCATAGAATTCAGCCCCCACGCAGAGAATCAGCAGCCATAACCATACCCCGCGCTGGACCAATTGCCAGCCGCGATCAATCGAATCGGCATCCGCCGGCGGACCTTCACCCAGTTGCGGACGCTCATGCAGTTCGCCGTGATAGATCGCCGGGCCGCCCAGTTCGACATTCAACGCACCGGCACCGGCCGCCATCACCGGACCGGCATTCGGGCTGTCCCATTGCGGCCCTTGGCTGCGCCAGCATTTCCAGGCAAGCCGGGTGTTGCCCAGCAGCGCATAGGTCAGCGCCACCAACCGGGCCGGAATGTAGTTGAGCACGTCGTCGATTTTTGCCGCGCACCAGCCGAAGCGCTCGAAGCGCTCATTGCGATAGCCCCACATCGCGTCGAGCGTATTGCTCAAACGATAGAGCACCACGCCCGGCGCTCCGGCCACGACAAACCAGAACAGCGCGGCGAACACCGCGTCGCTGCCGTTTTCCAGCACCGATTCGGTGGCGGCACGGGCGACCGCGGTGCTGTCCAGTTCGCTGGTCTGGCGACTGACCAGGTAGCCGACACGCTTGCGCGCTTCTTCCAGATCATCAGCGCGCAAGGCGGCGGCTACCGGCGCGACATGCTCACCGAGGCTGCGCATGCCGAGGGCGCAATACAGCGCAAGAATCTCGACGATCCAGCCCACGTAAGGCGCCCAGGAAAACGCGGTGGCGAGCAAGGTCAGCGGCAGCACCGCGATCACCCAGGCGGTGACCCCGTGACTGCGCCAGCCACGCCCGCCCGCATTGAAACGGCGCTCGATGCGCCCGGCAAAATTGCCGAACGCTACCAGCGGATGCCAGCGTTTCGGTTCACCCAGCAGCGCATCCAGCGCGACCGCGGCGACACTCAACAACGCCACACTCATTGACTCACTCCCCAATAATTTTCGTACAGCAACTCATTGAGCGGCCGCGCCTGCGCCCACCCTTCGAGTACCAGCATCGGCGCCGGATAGAATGCCTTGACCGGCCCCAGGCACAACACCGCCAGCGGCTTGGCCCCGGCCGGCAACTGCAGCAGATCGGCCAGTGCCTGCGGTTCGAACAGCGACACCCAGCCCATGCCCAATCCTTCGGCACGGGACGCCAGCCACAGATTCTGAATCGCGCAGGACAGCGAGGCCATGTCCATTTCCGGCAGCGTACGACGGCCGAAAATGTGTTTTTCGCGATCGTCCATCAGCGCCGCGACCAACACTTCGGCGCAATCATTGATGCCTTCGACCTTGAGCTTCATGAACTCGTCGCTACGCTCGCCGAGGGCTTCGGCGGTACGCACGCGTTCTTCTTCGACGAGGTTCCGGATCTGCCCGCGCAAGCCGCGATCGCTGATGCGGATGAAGCGCCATGGCTGCATCAGGCCGACGCTGGGCGCCTGATGCGCGGCTTCGAGCAGGCGGCGCAGCAGCTCCGGCTCGACCGTGCCGCCGGTGAAGTGGCGCATGTCGCGGCGTTCGGCGATGACTTTATAGACCGCTGTGCGCTCGACCTCAGTGAATGCGTTGTTGCTCATGGCCTCTTCGCGAGCAAGCCCGCTCCCACAGGGGTTAGGTGATCCAATGTGGGAGCGGGCTTGCTCGCGAAAGCGGCCTCAAGATCTGGCACAAACAGTGCCGCGATAGCCGCAGGATTCGACGGAAAGTAGAAATGCACGTACGACGCCGTCATCCGCCCTTCCCGATATACCGCCTCGGCTCCGCGCCCGCCATTCGGGCTCAGGCCCCGGGCGATCGGCGTCAGCTCAGTGGTGGTCAGGGAATGGTGATAGGTGTGGCCGCGCAACGAGCCTTCCGGCAGATCCACCGCTTGCAGTGCCAGTGCCGCCAGACGTTTTTGCATTACCGCCTCACCGCGCAGCAGCCCGACCAGTTCGGCGCGGGTGCCGTCGACATCGGTCAACGCGTCGAGCAGGTAGAGCATGCCGCCGCACTCGGCGAGCAACGGCTTGCCGGCGGCGTGGTGCGCACGGATCGCATCGAGCATCGCGGTGTTTTGCGATAACGCGACATGGTGCAATTCCGGATAACCACCGGGCAGATACAGACTGTCGGCCTCGGGCAATTGCGTATCGCGGATCGGCGAGAAGAAACTCAACTCGGCGCCCATCGCCCGTAGCAGGTCGAGACTGGCGCCGTAGGTGAAGGCAAAGGCCTCATCGCGAGCGACGGCGATGCGCACGCCGTCGAGCAGCGGTTCGGCAGGGATCACTTCAGGTGCGGCAAATTCCACGGCCGGTGGCAGCGCTACCTCGCAACTGCTGGCCAAGGCTTCGGCGGCGGCGTCGAGACGCAGGTCGAGATCATTCAGTTCGCTGGCCTGCACCAGACCGAGGTGCCGGCTCGGCAACTCGATCCCGGTCTCGCGGGACAGCGCGCCGTACCAGCGCAGACCTTCGGTGAGGCTGCCTTCGAGCAACTGTGCATGACGCAAGGTGCCGACACGGTTGGCCAGCACGCCGGCGAATGGCAGGTCCGGCTGATACTTCGCCAAACCCAGTGCCAGGGCGCCAAAGGTCTGGGCCATGGCGGTACCGTCGATCACGCCGAGCACCGGCACGCCGAAATGCCGCGCCAGATCAGCGCTCGATGGTGTGCCGTCGAACAGGCCCATCACGCCTTCGATCAGGATCAAATCGGCTTCGGCGGCGGCTTCCCACAACAGACGGCGACTTTCCTGCTCGCCGACCATCCACATGTCCAGTTGATACACCGGCGCACCGCTGGCGCGCTCGAGAATCATTGGGTCGAGGAAGTCCGGGCCGCACTTGAACACGCGCACCTTGCGCCCCTGGTTGCGATGCAAGCGAGCGAGCGCGGCGGTGACGGTGGTCTTGCCCTGACCGGAGGCCGGCGCGGCAATCAGTACCGCCGGGCAGTGACGTGGTTGATTCAAAGTTCGACGCCTTTCTGCGCTTTGATGCCGGCCTGGAAGGCGTGTTTGAGCATGCCCATTTCGGTGACGGTATCGCCCATCTCGATCATTTCCGGCTTGGCCGCGCGACCGGTGACGATCACGTGCTGCATCGGCGGACGCGCCTGCAAGTCGCTGAGCACCTGATCAAGATCGAGGTAGCCGTGCTTGAGGGCGATGTTCAGTTCGTCCAGCACCACCAGGCCGATCGACGGATCGCGCAGCAGTTCGCGGGACACTGCCCACGCGGCTTCGGCGGCGGCGATGTCACGCTGGCGATCTTGGGTTTCCCAAGTGAAACCCTCGCCCATCACGTGAAAACGCACTTGCTCGGGGAAGCGGCGGAAGAACAGTTCTTCGCCGGTGCTGTTGCGACCCTTGATGAACTGCACCACACCGCACTGCATGCCGTGGCCCATGGCGCGGGCGAGCATGCCGAACGCCGAGCTGCTTTTGCCTTTGCCATTGCCGGTCAGCACCAGCACCAGGCCGCACTCGTCAGGCGAATTGGCGATGCGTTCGTCGATCACGGCTTTTTTGCGCTGCATACGCGCCAGATGGCGTTCGTCGCGCTCGGGGGAATCGGTCATTGGGGGAGCTCTCCGTTGAGGCTGGATAACGGCGGGCAGGCACAAGAATAGACGGCAAAAAGCCTGGCATCGCCCACCGTGATGCCGCTGGATGGATCAGGCCGGTCTCCGGGCTCATGAGCGGCGAATCGCCTGGCTGCGCGCCTTCCCGCTTCTGTCGAGGCAGTGGCTCAAGGCGCAGCTTTTACTCATTTACCGTTGCGGGGGCAGCGCCGGGATCGTGATCGTTCTTCGCCTGAAGACAACCCTCACCGGCTTCCCTGTTTCACTCTGTCGACACAGGTCACAGAGCACCTGAAACAAGCCGCGAAGGTTAGAGGGTTGGGGGTGGAGCGTCAATTAAAGAGGGGGCCGGCGGGCGAATAACTGCCGTCGATCAATTAACTGACGCCAATCTTGTGCCACACTGAGACAAGTGATATCAAAGAGCCATGCTTTTGTTTGAAAAAGCACACTACAACAATAAGGATGATGACGATGCAAGGCATGATCATCAGCAACCCGCGCCTGGAATTCCTGCGCCCGATGCTTGAACGCTGGTTTGACTGTATCGACCGCTACAACGCCATTCGCGGCGACAACGACACCCCTTACTGGCATGACGAGAAAGCCAATCTCGGATTGCTCTCCGCTGCGGCATGGATGGCCGAACTGGTAACCCTTTGCGACACCCCCACCCGTAAACAGAATGAGGAAGGCGAACGCAATGCCCGCGCCGACCTGTTCATCGCCGGCGCCGAAGACCGCGCCTACCTCCAGGCCACCCAGCGCTGGCCACGGGTCAACAACCTCAATCTGACCCAGGCCCTGCTGGACATCACCAGCGATGCCAAACGCATCAGCTTCGCCAGCGATCTCAAACTCGGCTGCCTGTTCGTCGCCCCGCAAAAGGCCCAGCACAGCGCCAGCCCCGAAGAACTGCAGGACATGGTCGACGACCTGCAAAAGGAACACTGCTGCGCGGTGGCCTGGTATTTCCCCTACGCCTACCGCAAGTTGCGCAGCGAAGCGGGCAACTATCACCCGGGCGTCGCCGTGCTGTTCAAAGAGGCCCGCGGTTGAGCGGTTGAACCATCGGGTGCGCAAGCTCCTCTATGATTAGGCAAGCATTCATAGGGAAGATCAGTAATGCGCAGAACCCAACTCGCTCTCGTCATCGCCCTCGCCGGAGGGCTCGCCGCCTGCGGTGAATCCTCCAGCCTGCAAGTTTCTGACGGCACCGGTCCGTCACCGAAGCTGCCTGAACCAAACAAAACCCTGATCCCGACGGTGAACATCGCCCCGGCGGTCGGCTGGCCTGCGGGCGGCAAACCGACTGCTGCGGCCGGTACGCAAGTCGCGGCATTCGCCGAAGGCCTCGATCACCCGCGCTGGCTCTACGTGCTGCCCAACGGTGACGTGCTGGTGGCGGAAACCAACGCCCCGCCCAAACCGGATGACAGCAGCGGTATTCGCGGCTGGGTGATGAAGAAAGTCATGGGCAAGGCCGGCGCTGGTGTGCCGAGCCCGAATCGCATCACCCTGCTGCGCGATGCCGACCACGACGGCGTGGCCGAGACCCGCACGGTGTTTCTGCAGAATCTCAACTCGCCGTTTGGCATGACCCTGGTCGGCAACGATTTGTACGTCGCCGACACCGATCGCCTGCTGCGCTTTCCCTACGAGCAAGGCGCGACCGAGATCAAGACGCAGCCGATCAAAGTCACCGACCTGCCGGGCGGCACCCTGAACCATCACTGGACCAAGAACGTCATCGCCAGCAAGGACGGCAACAAGCTGTACGTCACCGTCGGCTCGAACAGCAACGTCGGCGAGAATGGTCTGGATAAAGAAGAAGGACGTGCGGCGATCTGGGAAGTGGATCGCGCCACCGGCAACCACCGGATCTTCGCCTCGGGCATTCGCAACCCCAACGGCCTGGCGTGGGAACCCACCACAGGCGCGCTGTGGACAGCAGTCAACGAACGTGACGAGATCGGCAGCGATCTGGTGCCGGACTACATCACCTCGGTCAAGGACGGTGGCTTCTATGGCTGGCCATTCAGCTACTACGGTCAGCACGTGGATGTGCGGGTGAAGCCGCAGAATCTGGATCTGGTGGCCAAGGCTATCGCCCCGGACTACGCCGTCGGCCCGCATACCGCCTCGCTGGGCCTGACCTTCGCTGAAGGCAACAGCCTGCCGGCGCAGTTCAAGGAGGGCGCGTTCATCGGCCAGCACGGCTCGTGGAACCGTAAACCGCACAGTGGCTATAAAGTGATTTTCGTACCATTCGCCGCCGGCAAGCCGAATGGAGCACCGGTGGATGTGCTCACCGGTTTCCTCGACAAGGACGAGAACGCGCTGGGTCGCCCGGTAGGCGTGGTGATCGACCAGCAAGGTGGTTTGCTGGTAGCAGATGATGTGGGGAACAAGGTTTGGCGAGTGTCGTCGGCCAAGTAACTTTTGCCTGACCTGAAACAACTGTAGGAGTGAGCCTGCTCGCGATGACGGTGCCACATTCAACATCAGTGTTGATTGATCAACCGCTATCGCGAGCAGGCTCACTCCTACATTGGATTGTGAGCTTTTTGAACTACGGGTTATGCGCCAGATGCTCCGGCTGCAACACCCGCTTGGCACTCAGATACGCCTTCTGCCAGTACGCCTTCGACAGGCTGTCCAGCTTCACCGTGCCGCCGGTTGCCGGCGCATGCACGAAGCGCCCTTCCCCAACGTAAATCCCCGCATGGCTGACCTGCGAGCCGCCATTGGTAGCGAAGAAGATCAGGTCGCCGGTCTGCAAACCCTCTTTGCCGACATTCGGCGCCTGCATCACGATCATCTCGCGCGTCGAACGCGGCAAGCTGATGCCGGCAGCATCACGGTAGACGAAACCGATCAGACCACTGCAATCGAACCCGGAGTCCGGTGTGTTGCCGCCCCAACGATAAGGCGTGCCGACCAGCCCCAGCGCGCGAAACAGCACGTCTTCAGCAGCCGGCGAAAAAGCCTGGGAAGGCCCGAACACCACCGGAGCGCGTACGACGGGCGCAGGCGGCGGAGTGCGGCTGGCGCAGGCGCTGAGCAGCGCTGCGAAGAAGATCAACGTGAGGCGGGCCGACATCGTCATAAGCAGAACATCCTGATCTGGCTGCGGCTTTCTCTGCCGAATGGACAGAAACAAAACCGCCTGCGCAGCACGCAGGCGGTTTGCCATCAATATAGATACAGGATTCTAGCGGCTACGCGGCAAACTTCAAGTAAGACTTTAACTTCACCTTGTAAAGTCTAGGTCTACTCCCTTGCCGGGCACCGTTTTTGTCGCCACGAACGTGGCGACAACGGGGAATTACTTGCGAGCAGTGACCACGGTCGGTGCCATCGCGAGGGCGCGCTTGGCTTCGATGAAGGTCTTGCTCCAGTAGCTGTCACCCAGGCTGTCGATGCGAACACCGCCGCTGCGACGACTGCTGGAATGGATGAACTGGTTGTCACCCAGGTAGATCCCGGCGTGGCTTACACGACCGCGACGACCATTGGTGGCGAAGAACAGCAGATCGCCCGGCTCAAGGTTGCCGCGCGAGACCAGAGGCGCATCAACGTTGATCATTTCGCGGGTGGAGCGCGGCAGATTCATGCCGGCTTCTTCGCGGAACAGATAACCGATGAAACCGCTGCAGTCGAAACCGGCTTCAGAGGTACCGCCGAAACGGTAACGGGTACCGATCAGGGACATGCCGCGTTCGAGGATGCTGTCGGCCAGAACCGGGAGCTCGTACGGCTTCTTGTTGAAGTCCGAGAGTTCTTTTTCGGTGTCCAGCTCTTCCTGGTAAATAACGGAAGACTGGGCAGTGGCAGAATTTTTAACCTGTTGAGGCTGCTCTTGAACTGGAGAATGAGCAGCGCAACCGAACAACAGGGTGACGAGTGCGAGAGGCACGAGGGGTGCGAAGCGCTTTAGCATGGGCACGACCGTGGCTGAAGTTGTAAAGAAGCCGAGACTATGCCCGCTATCGGCCTCATTTGCAAATTCAATCGATCCTTTTGTGACTTCCCGGTTTCTCGTTTACATCTAAGCGCTTAAGCCCATTTGAGTCGATACGCGGTCCGCGCGCAGTGCGGAAAAGCGGATTTTCTGACGCCTGAAATATGTCGAAACGCGGTCAAAGCCGCGAATTTCAAGGGCTGGCTACCAGCCGAGGGTTTCTTTCAGGAACGGGATCGTCAGCTTGCGTTGCGCCTGCAGCGAGGCCTGATCCAGCTGTTCGAGCAAGTCGAACAATGCACTCATGCTGCGGGTGCCGCGAGTCAGAATAAAGTGTCCGACTTCATCGGTCAGGTGCAGGCCGCGACGCGACGCGCGCAATTGCAGAGCACGCAATTTGTCTTCATCGGAGAGCGGACGCATCTGGAAAATCAGCGCCAGGGTCAGGCGCGATTTGAGGTCAGCCAGTTTCACCGGCAGTTCGCGTGGCGAAGTTGAAGCAGCAATCAGCAAGCGTCGTCCGCTGTCACGCAGGCGGTTGAACAGATGAAACATCGCCTCTTCCCAGTCCGGCTTGCCGGCAATCACCTGCAAGTCATCCAGGCAGACCAGTTCGTACTGTTCAAGGTTGTCGAGGATCTCGATGCCGCGATCCATCAACTCTGCCAGCGGCAGATACACCGCCGGTTCACCCATCTGTTCGAAACGCAGACACGCGGCCTGCAACAGATGCGTACGCCCTACCCCATGCTTGCCCCACAGGTAGATCAGGCTTTCGGTCCAGCCGGCGTCGGCTTCGCATAGGCGCTCGACATAGCCGAGTGCAGCGGCATTGGCGCCTGGGTAGTAGTTGATGAAGGTGGCGTCGTCACGCAGACGCACACCTAGGGGCAGCTGAATCGGTTTCATGCTGACTGAACAGTTCTCAAGGAACCGTTAGTGGCCTCTGTGTAAAGTTTGCGAAGTTTATACCCGTGAAGCTGAGCGCACAATGCGACAGACCCCAAGCAAAATCAAAGGTTTGCGTTAACACGCTGGTTTTATGACAGTTTCTCTGACGCGGATCGAACCACCCCGCCGCAAAACACGGGCCAACCCGGCACAATGCCGGGCCGCCCTGCGATCGGTTTACAACTCAGGCTCATCTGCCCCGCTGTAGATATCCGAGTCCTTGTAAAGATCGTGCACATGACGCACCAGCACCATGATCACCGCCGCCACCGGCAGTGCCAGCAGGACACCGGTAAAACCGAACAGCTCGCCCCCGGCCAGGATCGCGAAAATTACCGCTACCGGATGCAGGCCGATCCGGTCGCCGACCAGCAGCGGCGTCAACACCATGCCTTCCAGCGCCTGCCCGACCATGAACACCGCGACAATCCCGATCATCGGATACAGATCGCCACCGAACTGGAACAACCCGGCAATCAGTGCCGCGCCAATCCCGATCACGAACCCCATGTACGGCACGATGGCCGCCAGACCTGCGATCAGGCCGATCAACAGCCCCAGCTCCAGACCAACAATCATCAGGCCCGCGGCGTAGATCACGCCCAGCGCCAGCATCACCAGCAACTGCCCGCGCACGAACGCGCCAAGCACCTCGTGGCACTCACCGGCGAGCGAGACGATGGTTTCTTCACGATCACGCGGCAGCAAGCTGCGGATCTTGGCCATCATCACGTCCCAGTCGCGCAGCAGGTAAAAACTCACCACCGGGATCAGCACCAGGTTCGCCAGCCAGCCGATCAGTGCCAGACTCGATGCCGTCGCCTGACTCAGCACCACACCGACGATGTCAGTGGTCTGCCCCATGTGTTCGCTGATCGCCGCCTTGACTTTGTCGAACTTCCAGAAACCGTCAGACAAACCCAATTTCGACTGCGCCCACGGCACCGCCGTGTGTTGCAACCAGTCGAGCATTTGCGGGGCCAGCTCGTACAAGCGCAGCAACTGCTTGGCGAGCATCGGCACCAGCACCAGCATCAGTGCCGTGACGATCAGGGTGAACAAGGCAAACACTGCGATCACGCCCCAAGTGCGCGACAGGCCCAGCCGTTCCAGGCGATCCACCAGCGGATCGAACAGATACGCCAGCAGCAGCGCCACCAGAAACGGCGTGAGGATCGGGTGCAGCAACCACACAAACGCGCAAAGCAGGACTACCCCACCGAGCCAGAACCAACGCCGCGTATCGGCCATGTACCACTCCTACTGCTTCTATATAAGGAAAGACTTACCAGCGAAACCGCAATGACGGTGCAGCCGGTGTCGGAGCCGGAGCCGCAACGGGCGCTACTCCCGCCACCGCAGGCTGCGGCGCGGCCACCGGGGCCGGCGGTTCGGCCGGCAACTCCTGCAACTTGGCCAGCGACAACTGCGCACGCAACTGATCGGCACTGCCGTTGACCCGATACACGATGCGATCACCATCGACACTTTGCAGACGCACACCGAACGGTTCGAGTAACCGCAGCAGCGCGGCGTAATGTTCCAGATTCATGCCCTGCACTTCCAGGGTCTGTTGGCCCGAAGCGCCAGGCCTGGCGACAAAGCGCGGCGCCAGACGCTCGGCCACCGCCAGCATCACCGCATCGGCCACGCTAGCCTGATCGGTTCCCTGCACACTGCCGGCCTCTTTCTGATCGCCCAGCCACAGACGCCACTTGGCCTGCCACTGCCCACCCTCTTCGTGCGCATGCACCGCCAACAAGGCATCCGCGCCGTAACGCTCCGAAGCGCCGCGCAATGGCGCGGGATCGCTGCCATCCAGCACTGGCGCGGTGGCCACCAGTTGCTCGCTCAGATCCGCCAGCGGCAAACGCAGCGGCAAGCCGCGATGCTGAGCCGCAGACCGCAGTGGTGCAGCCGCTGCCTGACCGTCGCCGACCAGACTCGAGCCTTCAGTCGAATCGTTCAGCCACCAGCTCAGAATCGACGGCCGACTCGCCCCCCACAACGACAGCCCTGCCCGGCGCAGCGCCTGCTCGGTGGTGGCCGGATCGAAATCGACCTTGAGCACCTCCGGCGGCCCGGCATCGAAACCGAACTGACTGATGATCTGCTGCGGATCCTTGCGAATCGCCGCCAGCCCGGGATTTTGCGGCGCCTTGGGGTCACCGGTCAGGCGCAACACCAGCGTATCGACCGCCGCCTGCGTGGCGCGCTCACGCTCTTCCGGCGCCTGGCTGCTGACTGGCTGGCGCACTTGATAGAGACCTTTGAGGTTTTCGGCATGACTCGCCAGGCTGACCAACGACAAACAACCCACAACCAACAATTTACAAAAACGCATGGAAAATTCCCGTCGACAGGAGCGGCTGGAACAGGCCGCGTGAACCGGTTTAGCAAGGCTATGACAATCTGCCATCGCAAAACATTCACACGGTAGCGGTAAGTTTTTGCACAGTGATAACGATAGACGGTTAATCGGCACACCTTATACAGGCAGCCACCCGGCACAATTGCAAAAAATTTCCGCTGATTATGCCCCTGCCCGTCGGCGCGAGGATGGCCGCTGCCCCTCAAGCCTGATAAAATCGCGCGCCTTCGCAGACCGGCAACAGCCGGGCGCCCCGAAATTCGCGTGAGGCTATCGCCCCACCGCTTTTGGCGTTCCCGCTGAACTCGGTCGTTACCCCTGAATCCCCTCCCCTAAAGGCCTGGATCATGAGCAAGCAACCCTCCCTGAGCTACAAGGACGCCGGTGTAGACATCGACGCCGGTGAAGCATTGGTCGAACGCATCAAGAGCGTCGCCAAGCGCACTGCGCGCCCGGAAGTCATGGGCGGCCTGGGCGGTTTCGGCGCCCTCTGCGAAATCCCGGCCGGCTACAAGCAGCCTGTGCTGGTTTCCGGCACCGACGGCGTTGGCACCAAGCTGCGTCTGGCGCTGAACCTGAACAAGCACGACAGCATCGGCATCGACCTGGTTGCCATGTGCGTCAACGACCTGGTCGTTTGCGGTGCCGAGCCACTGTTCTTCCTCGACTACTACGCCACCGGCAAACTGAATGTCGACACCGCTGCCCAGGTGGTAACCGGCATCGGCGCCGGCTGCGAACTGTCCGGTTGCTCGCTGGTTGGCGGCGAAACCGCTGAAATGCCTGGCATGTACGAAGGCGAAGACTACGATCTGGCTGGTTTCTGCGTCGGCGTGGTGGAAAAAGCCGAAATCATCGACGGCTCGAAAGTCGCCACCGGTGACGCACTGATCGCCCTGCCATCGTCCGGCCCGCACTCCAACGGCTACTCGCTGATCCGCAAGATCATCGAAGTGTCCGGCGCCGACATCGAAAACATCCAGCTCGACGGCAAACCGCTGACCGACCTGCTGATGGCCCCGACCCGCATCTACGTGAAGCCGCTGCTCAAGCTGATCAAAGACACCGGCGCAGTCAAAGCCATGGCCCACATCACCGGTGGCGGCCTGCTGGACAACATCCCGCGCGTTCTGCCAAAAGGCGCTCAGGCCGTGGTTGACGTGGCCAGCTGGACTCGCCCGGCGGTGTTCGACTGGCTGCAGGAGAAAGGCAACGTCGACGAGACCGAAATGCACCGAGTACTGAACTGCGGCGTGGGCATGGTCATCTGCGTGGCTCAGGAGCACGTTGAAGTGGCCTTGAAAACCCTGCGTGACGCCGGCGAACAGCCTTGGGTCATCGGTCAGATCGCTGCCGCTGCCGAAGGCGCTGCTCAGGTTGATCTGCAGAACCTTAAGGCTCATTAATGTCCGCAACCTGTGATGTCGTGGTGCTGCTGTCCGGCACCGGCAGTAACTTGCAGGCTCTGATCGACAGCACGCGGACCGGCGACAGCCCGGTCCGCATCGCTGCGGTGATTTCCAACCGTGCCGACGCCTACGGCCTGCAACGCGCCAGTGACGCGGGTATCGCCACCCGCTCGCTGGATCACAAGGCTTTCGAAGGTCGCGAGGCCTTCGATGCAGCCCTGATCGAACTGATCGACGAATTCAAACCGAAACTCGTGGTGCTGGCCGGCTTCATGCGCATTCTCAGCGCTGACTTCGTGCGTCACTACCAGGGTCGGCTGCTCAATATCCACCCGTCGCTGCTGCCCAAATACAAAGGGTTACACACTCATCAGCGCGCGCTGGAGGCCGGCGACGCGGAACACGGCTGCTCCGTGCACTTCGTCACCGAGGAACTCGATGGTGGACCACTGGTCGTACAAGCAGTAATACCGGTAGAGTTGCACGACACGCCGCAGACACTTGCGCAGCGAGTGCATGTCCAGGAACACTTGATCTACCCGATGGCGGTACGCTGGTTTGGCGAAGGCCGACTGGTACTCGGTGAACAAGGTGCATTACTGGACGGCCAGCTACTCGCGGCCAGCGGCCACTTGATTCGACACTAGGAGATTTTATGCGTCGCGCCCTGCTCTTCGCTTGCGCTTTGCTCACCCTGCCCTTCGCGCAGGCGGCAGACCTTCAACCGTTCTCCGCCAGCTACACCGCCGACTGGAAGCAGCTGCCCATGAGCGGCACTGCCGAACGCAGCCTGACCAAGGAAGCCAACGGCGTCTGGAAACTCAGCTTCAAGGCGTCGATGATGATCGCCAGCCTGACTGAAGAAAGCACACTGACGCTGGACAAGGACACCCTGCTGCCACAGTCCTATCACTTCGAACGTGGTGGTCTGGGCAAAGCGAAAAAGGCTGATCTGGACTTCGACTGGAACAGCAAGATGGTCACCGGCACCGACCGTGGCGACGCGGTGAAGATCCCTCTGAACCGTGGCATGGTCGACAAGTCGACCTACCAACTGGCGCTGCAGCATGACGTGGCCGCTGGCAAAAAGACCATGAGCTATCAGGTGGTCGATGACGGTGAAGTCGATACTTATGACTTCCGCGTGTTGGGCTCGGAAAAAGTCGAGACCAAGGCTGGCCAGATCGATGCGATCAAAGTCGAGCGCGTGCGCGACCCGACACAAAGCAAGCGCATCACTGTGCTGTGGTTCGCCAAGGACTGGGATTACCTGCTGGTCCGCCTGCAACAGGTGGAAACCGACGGCAAGGAGTACAACATCATGCTCCAGGACGGTACGGTCAACGGCAAGGCTGTCAAAGGCAGCTGATCCGCCGCTACAACGAAAGGCCCCGCAGATGCGGGGCTTTTTTGTGCCTGCGATTTCTCAGGCGACACACAAGTACTGTGGGAGCGGGCTTGCTCGCGAAAGCGGTCTGCCACTAGCGACGATGTATCTGATACAACGCCTTCGCAAGCAAGCCCGCCCCCACAGAGGGTCAGTGCAATCATCAAGGGTCAGCTCAGACCGAAAACCTGGCCACCATATTGTTCAAATCCACCGCCAGTCGCGACAACTCCTGGCTCGCCGCACTGGTCTGATTCGCCCCCGCCGACGTCTGCATTGCCAGATCGCGGATGTTCATCAGATTGCGGTCCACCTCCCGTGCCACCGCCGCCTGCTCCTCCGAGGCGCTGGCGATCACCAGGTTGCGCTCGTTGATCAAGGTGAATGCCGAGGCGATTTCCTCCAGCGCCACGCCCGCGGCCTTGGCCAGCTCCAAGGTCGAATTGGCGCGGACGCTGCTCTGCTGCATTGAACTCACCGCCGAATCGGTGCCCTGCTGGATGCCACCGATCATCTGCTCGATTTCCTGGGTCGATTGCTGGGTGCGGTGCGCCAGCGCCCGCACCTCGTCGGCCACTACCGCGAAACCACGACCGGCATCCCCGGCCCGCGCCGCCTCGATTGCCGCGTTCAGCGCGAGCAGATTGGTCTGCTCGGCAATCGAGCGGATCACGTCGAGCACTTTGCTGATGCCGTGAACCTTCTGCGCCAGGTCCTCGACCTGCGTGGCGTTGGAGGTCACATCTTCAGCCAGGGATTCGATTGACGTCACGGTCTGGTTGACCTGCTCGCGCCCATGCTGGGCAATCCGGTCAGATTCGCGCGACGCCTCGGAAGTCGCCACGGCGTTGCTCGCCACCTCTTCCACGGCGGCGGTCATCTGATTGACTGCGGTGGCCGCCTGCTCGATCTCCAGACTTTGCTGATGCAGCCCGCGCGTGGCGTCCTCGGTGACGCAACTGAGTTCCTCCGAGGCTGACGCCAACTGGCTGGACGACTCGGAAATCTGCCGGATGGTGTCGCGCAGGTTGTGCTGCATGCTTTTCAGCGCCTGCAGCAGCCGCGCCGGTTCGTCCTTGCCGGAGATAGTGATATCGCCAGTCAGATCGCCACCGGCCACCACTTGCGCCACGCCCAACGACTGCGTCAGCGGCAGGACGATGCTGCGAGTCAGCAACAACGCCAGACCGATGGTGACGAGGGCCGTTATGCCGATCATCACCCCCACCCACACTCGCGAATTGGTGAAGACCAGCCGCGCGGCTTCGGTGGCGAGATTGGCATTGTGTTTGTTCAGTTCGACCAGTTCACGCAGGGTGACCGCGATCTCGTCGGCCAACGGGCTCATTTCACCATTGAGGATGGCCGCCGCCTCTTCCACTCGATTCTGGGCAGACAACTGCATGACCTGCGCCTGAAGCTCCAGATATTGGTGCTCGGCGACCTTGAAGCGATCAAACAGTCCGCGCTCCTGGGGCAGCACGATCAGCACGTCATAACGCTGCTGAGCCTCACTGAGCGCACCGCGCAGCTCATTGAGCTTGGCGACATTCTGCTGCAGCGCCTGCGGGTCGCGATTGAGCAGCAGGCGCATGGTCAGCGCACGCAGGCGCAGCATGTCCTGACTCATCTCGCCAACCGCCATCACGCTCGGCAGCCAGTTGTTGTCGACCTCATCAGACTGCGCGCGCATATTCGCCATTTGCAGCAGGGCGAACGCCCCCAAGGCAAACACCATCAGCGCCAATACACCAAACCCCAGGCCGGCACGCGGCGCGATATTGAGACTACGGATGCTCATTACTCTGGTTCCTTCCAAAAGCGCTGCATCAACCCTGCAGCTGGTTGCTTTAGAAGGTATCGGCCCGGCGACAATTTGCGTAAGACGAAAAGGTGATATCAAAAGGCCTTGATACTTCGAACCCTCGACATTAACGATTCAGCGCGCTTTCCCGGACTTTGCTGCTGTTCGTGGCAATATTGCCAGGAAGTTATCCCGGGCGACTTTGCGCGCGACGTCTTCGGGCAATGCATCAAGGAACGGCGTGAAACTGCGCATTTCCTTACCGAGTTTGTTGAATCGGCCCACAACATCCGAACCCACCATGAACCGATCAGGGTACTTCTCGACCAACGCCAGCCATTCCGCGCGCGGCTTGCCCTGTTCGTCCAGCAGGTACGGCGTGAGCATGCTCCACGACAGGTCGATGAACAGATTCGGATAGGATTCCAGCATCCGGCTGACAGTGGGCAGAAGGAATTCCAGCTGCGTCTGGTGCCGGTGAATCTCCGCGCTGGTGCCGGCGTGCGCCCAGATGAACCGCGTGTGCGGGTGATTACGCAGCGGTTCTTCGACTTCCTTCAGGTACAGCGGATTTTTCTCACGCTTGGAAGTGATGTTGGAATGCAGCATCACCGGCAGATCGTTTTCCGCCGCCAGGTGATATATCCGCTTCATCGCCTCGTTATTGGCCCGTGGCGTGTCGCCGGCGGTCAACGCCGTCAAGTCATCATGGCGGGTGAACACCTCACCAATGCCCTGCCACAGCCCCGGATACAGGTCGAGCATGCGCTGAATGTGCGCAGCGGAGTTCTTGTCGTTGGGGTTGAACCCGGACAGAAACGGGTGGAAATGCTGACGCTGCTCCGGGGTGAGTTTCAGCACGGCATCGGCGACGATCACGTCGGTGGCGCTGTACCAATAGGCATCAGCGTCATCGCCGGCGTAATAGCGCGGACGCTTGGGCTCGTCTTCGTGCCACTTCTTCGCGACGGGAATCCCGGAAATCATCACATGGTCGATGGAGTTGTCCTTCATCGCCGTGAGCAATTTCGCCATGCCGGCGGTTTCCTGGAAAAAATCCACGTAATGCAGGTGCGCATCGCTGTAGGTGTAATCGCGGGCGCTGGCGCTACCGGCCAATGCCAGCAGGCAGGCAAGACTCAAACGAAACAAGGACACAAGTAATCTCCGACAGGTAGGCATAGCCTAGACCCTGAGTCGATCACAAGGGTTCATCCTGCAGGAAAGTGGAACGCGCCTCCGTAGGAATGCTCTATAACTGCAAGGTCTTTTTTGATCGAACGACTTTTTCCTACTGCCAGTGAGGTTGCCATGACTGTTACCGTCAATACCGTCTCCGCCGAAGGTTTCCGTCACACCGTACAGATCGATGACCACGAATTGTTTGCCGACGTGCCGAAGTCTGCCGGTGGCGAAGGCTCGGCACCCGAGCCACATGACTACTTCGACGCCGCGCTCGGTGCCTGCAAGGCACTGACCCTGAAGATGTACGCGAAGAAGAAAGACATCCCGCTGACCGGCGTGGGTGTCGAGGTCAAACGCGACAACAGCGAGGAGCAGAAAGGCAAATACGCGCTGCACGTCACCCTCACGCTTAAGGGTGTCCTCACCGATGCCCAACGCGAAGAACTGCTGCGCGTCGCTGATCGCTGCCCGATCCACAAGCTGATGACCACCACCGACGTCAGCATCGAAACCCACGCGCCACAAGGCTTTGACAGCCAGTAATCACCTTCTTGCCAGCGGCGGGTTATGCTTCTGGCATCACCCGCTCAGCCTGGAATGCACCATGGACACGCCACCTCTGATCATCCGCCCGCGCGCCGAAGACGTCGAAGGCCAGCCGATCCTGCGCCCGCTGCCGTCAGCCAAATGCCGCAGCGTCGGGCCGTTCGTGTTTTTCGACCACATGCTCGAAACGGTTTATCCGACGGGTAAAGGCATGAACATCCGACAGCATCCGCACATTGGTCTGTCGACCCTGACCTACCTGTTCGACGGGCAGATCCAGCACAAGGACAGCCTTGGCTCCGATCAGGTGGTCAGCGCCGGCGATGTCAGCTGGATGACCGCAGGCAGTGCGATTGCCCACGTCGAGCGCACGCCCGAGCCGTTGTGGGAGCAAGGCTTCACCATGCACGGCTTGCAGATCTGGCTGGCTTCGCCCAAGGATCACGAGCAAGGCCCGGGACACTACAGCCATCACCCGGCGGCAACCCTGCCGGTCAGCGATAACCTTGGCGTACAGATCCGGATGATTGCCGGGTCAGGCTTTTGCCTGGAATCCCCAGTGCCAGTGCTTTCTCCTACGCTGTATGCCGAAGTGAAGATGCAGACCGCGACTACTTTGCTGATCCCGACCGAGCACGAAGAACGGGCGGTGTATGTGTTGAGTGGCGATGCACAACTGGATGGCGAGCCCCTCGAACCCCATGCGCTGGTGGTGTTGCCGGCCGGGGAAGAGATGAGTTTGTTTGCCGAGAGCGATCTGCACGCGGTGGTATTTGGCGGCGCGCCGCTGGACGGGCCACGGCGGATCAACTGGAATTTTGTCGCGAGCGATCCGGCGGCGATCGACGAGGCGCGGCGCAAGTGGGCGGCCGGGGATTGGCCGACGGTACCGGGGGAAGTGGAGCGAATCGAACTGCCCTGAGTGTTGTGTCGCCAGTGAGTAAGCCTTCGCGAGCAAGCCC
Organism: Pseudomonas sp. Irchel s3a10; assembly: GCF_900187525.1. Taxonomy (NCBI): domain Bacteria; kingdom Pseudomonadati; phylum Pseudomonadota; class Gammaproteobacteria; order Pseudomonadales; family Pseudomonadaceae; genus Pseudomonas; species Pseudomonas sp. Irchel s3a10. The sequence goes on along the minus strand of NZ_FYDR01000008.1, from coordinate 176,592 downwards.
GCTCCCACAAGGGGAATTGTGGTGTGTATGAGTTCTGAGTACACACCACAATTCCCCCCGTGGGAGCGGGCTTGCTCGCGAAGAGGCCAGTAAAGGCGCCGAAAAAATCAGCCCTTGAACACCTCATCCAGCAAGTCATGCATCGACTTGAACGCACGCTTGGCGGTCTTCGCGTCGTACATCATCTTGCCCGGCACATTGGCGTGCGGATCGGTGAACGAGTGCACCGCACCGCCATAGCTGAGCAACTGCCAATCGACCTTCGCTGCGTTCATTTCATCCTCAAACGCTGGCAACTGCTCTTTTGGCACCAACGGGTCTGAAGCACCGTGCAGCACCAGCACAGAGCCTTTGATGTTCTGCGCATCGGCCGGATTCAGCGAGTCCAGCGTGCCGTGGAACGACACCGCCGCCTTCACCGGTGCACCGGTACGCGCCAGATCCAGTGCGCAGCAACCGCCGAAGCAGAAACCGAACACCGCCAGTTTCGAGGTATCGACCGCTGCCTCGCCCTGCTTCTGCAATTGTTCGAACGCCGCCTGCATACGCTTGCGCAGCAGTGCCCGATCGTTCTTCAGCGGCATCATCGCGGCGCCGGCCTCGTCAGCGTTCTGCGGACGCACGGCCTGGCCATACACGTCAGCAATCAACACCACATAGCCCTTGGCCGCGACCGACTTGGCGATCTCTTCAGCACCGGCGCTGACGCCCATCCAGTTCGGCGCCATCAACAGGCCCGGGCGCGCGCCCTTGTGCTCGGCATCGAACGCCAGACGACCTTCAAAAGGCTGGCCATCCAGCTGATAGACCACGGAACGTACAGTGACTTGGCTCATTTCTGACTCCTGATTAGTTAAACACCAGAATGAAAAAACCCGCCGAAGCGGGTTTTTCTACAACGTGATCAAGCTGACAGTTCAACCAGCAGCTTATTCAGACGGGTCACGTAAGCGGCCGGGTCCTTCAAGCTTTCGCCAGCCGCCAAAGCGGCCTGATCGAAGAGGATGTGCGACAAGTCGCCAAAACGCCCTTCGTTCTGTTCGCCGTCGAGTTTCTCGATCAGCGGGTGGCTCGGGTTGAATTCGAAGATCGGTTTCGATTCCGGCACTTTCTGCCCGCTGGCTTCGAGGATCTGGCGCATTTGCAGGCCCAGATCCTGTTCACCGATGGCCAGAATGGCTGGCGAGTCGGTCAGACGATGGGAGACCCGGACTTCCGCCACGGAATCGCCCAGCGCGGTTTTCAGACGCTCGACCAGACCTTCTTTGGACTTGGCGACTTCTTCTGCAGCTTTCTTGTCCTCTTCCGAGTCCAGGTTGCCCAGATCAAGGTCACCGCGTGCCACGTCGACAAAGGTCTTGCCGTCAAATTCGTTGAGGTAGCTCATCAGCCACTCGTCGATACGGTCGGTCAGCAGCAGCACTTCGATGCCTTTCTTGCGGAAGACTTCCAGGTGCGGGCTGTTCTTGACCTGCGCGTAGGTTTCGCCGGTGAGGTAGTAGATCTTGTCCTGACCTTCCTTGGCGCGCGCCAGGTAGTCGGCCAGACCAACGACCTGCTCGCCGTCGTCGCCTTGGGTCGATGCGAAGCGCAGCAGACCGGCAATTTTTTCCTTGTTGGCGAAATCTTCTGCCGGGCCTTCTTTCATGACCTGACCGAAGTTTTTCCAGAAGCCCTTGTATTGCTCAGGCTCGTTCTTCGCCAGTTTTTCCAGCATGTCCAGGACGCGCTTGGTCAGCGCCGATTTCATCGAGTCGATGATCGGATCTTTCTGCAGGATTTCCCGCGACACGTTCAGCGACAGGTCGTTGGAATCGACCACACCTTTGATGAAGCGCAGATACAGCGGCAGGAACGACTCGGCCTGATCCATCACGAACACACGCTGCACGTAGAGCTTCAGGCCTTTCGGCGCTTCACGCTGGTACAGGTCGAACGGCGCGCGGGCCGGCACGTACAGCAGCGAGCTGTATTCGAGCTTGCCTTCGACCTTGTTGTGGCTCCAAGCCAGCGGGTTTTCGAAGTCGTGAGCGATGTGCTTGTAGAACTCCTGATATTCCTCGTCCTTCACTTCAGTGCGCGGACGGGTCCACAGGGCGCTGGCGCGGTTGACGGTTTCCCATTCAACGGCAGGCTTCTCTTCGCCTTCGGCGGCAGTGACTTCTTTCGGCAGCTCGATCGGCAGCGCGATATGGTCGGAGTATTTCTTGATGATGTTGCGCAGACGCCAGCCGTCGGCGAACTCGTCCTCAGCGGATTTCAGGTGCAGGACGATGCGAGTGCCGCGCTCTGGCTTGTCGATGGTGGCGACTTCAAACTCGCCCTCGCCTTTCGACGACCAGTGCACGCCTTCGCTGGCCGGAGTACCGGCGCGACGGGAATACACATCAACCTGGTCGGCAACAATGAACGCCGAGTAGAAGCCGACACCGAACTGGCCGATCAGGTGCGAATCTTTCTTCTGATCGCCCGAGAGATTCTTCATGAAATCGGCGGTGCCCGACTTGGCGATGGTCCCCAGGTGGGTGATCACATCGTCACGGTTCATGCCGATACCGTTGTCTTCGAGGGTGACGGTCTTGGCGTCCTTGTCGAAGCTCACACGGATTTTCAGTTCAGCGCCACCTTCGAGCAACTCAGGCTTGGCCAGGGCTTCGAAGCGCAGCTTGTCGACAGCGTCAGAGGCGTTCGAGATCAATTCGCGAAGGAAGATTTCCTTGTTGGAATACAGCGAATGGATCATGAGGTGCAGCAGCTGCTTTACCTCGGTCTGGAAGCCCAGGGTTTCCTTTTGAGTTTCCACACTCATGGTCATCAAACTCCAATCAGATGGCAGTGGCCGCGACCCTGAGGGTCGGCGGCGGGTTGTTCACTGAGTTGGGGGCAGCGTTCAGGATTTCAAGGGCTCATCAATTTTGAAATGTGCACGGGCGGTGGCAATCGGTTCGCTCTCGGTGCTTTGCCAGGCCGTGATGGCGACGTTGGCCACGCGCCGCCCCTGGCGACAGACCTGACATTTGGCCCAAGTGTCGCGAAACTGCCCCGCACGCAGGTAATCCAGAGAAAAGTCGATGATCTTCGGCACGCCCGGCGCCTCGGTAAAAACCAACAGATGCAAGGCTGCGGCCAGCTCCATGAATCCGGCAATCACTCCGCCATGGATCGCCGGCAATAAAGGGTTACCAATGTTGTCCTTGTTCGCCGGCAGCTTGAACAGCAATTCATCGCCAACCCGCGAGCATTCGACGCCGATCAGTCCGGCGTAGGGAATCAGTTGCAATAGCGGCGCGTAGTCACCCTGAGCATGAGCCTGCTGCAGTTGTCGCTTCCAGTCATCGCTCATCGGTTTTCCCCTTTGACCTTGCCGCCAAATCCCTGGGTACCTTTCAGGCCCTTGCCCATGCGCATGAAGGTGCCGACGACATGGGCGATCGGTTGCTGCGGGTCGTCCTGATAAGCAAAGCCGCGGGCGAAGATCACGTCGGTGGTGACCCGGTAACACTGGGCAAAGCCGTAGACATCCTTGTGCGGTTCAGCGGCGTGCATGTAATCGATGCGCAGGTCCAGGGTCGGGCAAACTTCGAACTCCGGCAAAACGCACAGCGTGGACATGCCGCACGCGGTGTCCATCAATGAGGTAATGGCGCCGCCGTGGATGACCCCGGTTTGCGGATTACCGACAATTTGCGCGCTGTACGGCAACTTCACCGTCAGCCCTTCGCTATCGGCGCTTTGTACCGTCAGACCAAGCACCTGACAATGGCGCAGGGCCGAGAGAAAGCGTGTCGCGCGCTCAAAAACGGGGTTTTCAGCCATATGATAATTACTCTCGTTAGAGCCTTGTGCCAGTATTGAGAAATACGGCAAAAGTTCCACTAAAAAACAAACTTATATATCTGAACGAAATGAGGAACTTAACCTTTGGGCCAACGCTCTTAAGGCCAGTAGTTATTTTCCATAAGGAGAAACACCCCATGCGTAAGACTTTAGCTATTGCCTTGATGTTGACCGCTTCCCTCGGTCTCGCTGCCTGCGATAAGAAATCCGAGGACAAAGCTCAAGATGCCAACCAACATGCTGAGCAAGCTCAGCAAGACATGAACAAAGCTCAGGATAAAGTGAACGACGCAGCAAAAGAAAACGCCGAAGCTGCCAAAGCTCAGGCTGAATCGAATCAAGCTGCTCAGGAAGAAGCTGCCAAGAAGCAATAATTGCGACTTGATGCAGAAAAAGAAAACCCGCCAAGTGCGGGTTTTCTTTTGCCTGTGATTTTTTGTCAGTGTTGGCTTAGAGGCTGTTTTTAGAGCAATACGGTTCTAAAAGTCGGACTAATCATCAGCAACAAACTGCAGATCAGTCCGACCAGCCACACCAAGCTGCGCAGGGATGGTTTATCCGCCAGGTACAACCACACGTAAAGAATCCGCGCGATCACAAAGATGATCGCCAGGGCATCAATCAACCAGCCTTGGGTTTGCGTGGTGTGCGCCATCAGCACACCCACGGCAAACAGGATGAACGCTTCGATGCAGTTCTGGTGCGCCGCCAGCGCCCGCGCGCCGTAGCCGGTGAGTTGCGCCTGCTGTTGACGCGGCAGGTGGTTGTTGTAACCGCCCTGCTCTTTCATGGCTTTAGCCACCGGCATACGCGCGATGTAAATCAACAGTGCACTGATAAACACACACCAGAACGGAATACTCATCAAGCAGCCTCTTTATTGGTTTCGGGCAATGGCGCCTCTGTAGGGGTATAGACCATCACATCCAGCACGTCAGAATGAAACTCGCGGCGGTACAAAACGATGACCACACCGGCACTCATCAACATGAACAGCCACGGGCTGACAAACCACGCCAGCATGCTCATGCCGAAGTAATAAGAGCGCAGACCGAAGTTGAACTGGTTGGCCGCCATCGAAATCACCCGCGCCGCCCGCAGCGCGAAGGCTTTACGCTCCTGCTCGGACACCTGGCGCTCGCCGATCATCGGCGCTGAACCGACCAGCACCGCAGCAAAGTTGTACTGACGCATGCACCAGCTGAACGTGAAAAACGCATAGACGAACACCAACGCCAGGCACAGCAACTTGATCTCCGACATACCCTGCGACGCCTGCTGCACCATCGGGATATCCGCCAGCAGCGACACCGCGCGCTCGGACGCACCGAGCACGGTGAGAATGCCCGCAAGAATGATCAAAGTGCTGGAAGCGAAGAACGAGGCGTTGCGCTCCAGATTGCCGATCACGCTGGCGTCAGCGATGCGGTTGTCGCGCAGCAGCATGCGGCGCATCCAGTCTTCGCGATACAGGTGCAGCACGCTGGCCAGGCACGCGGTGTCGCGGGCCTTCCACGACGCATAACGGGTGTAGCCGCCCCAGCAGATGACAAACCAGAGCGCGGCCAGCAGGTGGATCAGGTTGGCTTGGATGAACGACATTCGTTTTCCTGTGAAGTGTGGATGCATTACCTGTAGGAGTGAGCCTGCTCGCGATTCGCTGGCACATCCGGCATTGATCTGACAGACACGACGCCATCGCGAGCAGGCTCACTCCTACATAAAACCTGTGCAGTGCTTCGACGTTAGCTCGCGAAAAAAGACACTGCCAGACGCCCATAAAAAATGCCCCGTATCGATTGATACGGGGCATTTCCGTTTAAGCGCTGAAGACCCGCTTGTGGCGGGTCAGACAACGTCAGGCAACGGCTTCGCTGCGCTTGCCCAGCAGGCGATCGCAGACCACGGCGACCACCAGAGTCATCACGCACGGCACCAGCCACGCCAGCCCCTGCTCGCTCAGCGGCAAGTGCGACAGCTGTGACGGCATCCAGTCAGCCAGACCGGCGCCCTTGAGCGCGTCGATGGCGCCGAACAGGAACGACACCAGCATCACCGGGCCGAGGATCCGCCCGTGCTCATGCCAGAAGTCCTTGCAGAAGCTCAGGGCCACCAGAACGATGCACGGCGGGTAAATCGCCGTCAGCACCGGGATCGAGAACGCGATCAGCTTGGTCAGGCCCAGGTTGGACACCAGCAGCGAGAACGCGGCGAGGATGATCACCAGGGTCTTGTAGGACAGTGGCAGCACGCGGCTGAAGTATTCGGCACAGGCGCAGGTCAGACCGACCGCTGTCACCAGACATGCCAGCGAGATCAGCACCGCGAGGAAACCGCTGCCCAGCGAACCGAAGGTGTGTTGCACGTAAGCGTGCAATACCGCCGCACCGTTGGTGGCACCGACCGCGACTTCATGGCTGCCGGAACCGAGGCGGAACAGGCTGATGTACACCAGCGCCAGACCGACACCGGCGATGAGGCCGGCGATGATCGCGTAACGGGTGATCAGCGCAGGCGACTCGACGCCACGGGAGCGGATCGCGTTGACGATGACGATGCCGAACACCAGCGCGCCGAGGGTATCCATGGTCAGGTAACCATTGATGAAGCCCTGTGAGAACGGTGCCGCGACGTATTCCGGTGTGGCCTGACCGATATCACCGGCCGGCAAGGCGAATGCGGCGATGCCGAGTACCGCCAGGGCGATGATTTTCAATGGCGCGAGAAAACGCCCCACGGTATCGAGCAGACGGCCCGGATACAGCGAGATGAAGAACACCAGCAGGAAGTACACCGAGCTGTAGAGGAACAGCGCCAGCGGGCTTTCGCCGGTCAGCGGCGCCAGCCCCACTTCGAACGACACGGTCGCGGTCCGCGGGGTGGCGAACAGCGGGCCGACCGCCAGGTAGCACGCCGCGGCGAGCACACCGCCGGCGATCTTGCCGATCGGGCTGCTCAGCGCATCCATCGCACCACCGACCTTGGCCAGGGCAACGACGGTGACCACCGGCAGACCGACGGCCGTGATCAAAAAGCCCAGCGCCGCCATCCAGACGTTAGGTCCGGACTGCAGGCCGACGATAGGCGGGAAAATGATGTTGCCGGCCCCGACGAACAGGGCAAATGTCATAAAGCCCAGTGCCAGGATGTCCTGACCTTTCAAAACTTTCATTAAGGAAATACCACACTACTGAATCGGAATTTAGAGGGGGATTTCCCTGTGGGGTTAGGGAAATGCTGTCAGTCCGTTTGGGGCTGACCCGTTTAGCGCGTTGCATGCCTTGTGGGCGGCAGACGCAAAAATGGCTGCTAGCCTAACGAATTTGTCTGACAAACGCACTGTTTGAGGGCGAACTATCCGATACACGACGTGTCCGTGTCGCGTTTACGCATCTATTTTTCCTACGGAGCACTCTGCAGGAAGAACCAGGACATGTAGCGAGGGGATTTATCCCCGATGGGGCGCGCAGCGGCCCCGATTGAGACCGTTTGGTTTTTTCAGACTGAGCGCACTCACCGGCTTAGGGGGCCGCTTCGCAGCCCATCGGGGATAAATCCCCTCACCACAAATGCCCGCTAAAACGCAGATTGCAGAAACAACAAAGGCCACCCGAAGGTGGCCTTTGTCTGGTGAAGCGTCAGTCAAGCACGAGGCTTACTTGACAGCCCAACCGGTCAGCTCGGCCAGGGCCTTGCCGATGTCTGCCAGCGAACGCACGGTTTTTACGCCTGCGTCTTGCAGCGCAGCGAATTTCTCGTCTGCAGTGCCTTTGCCGCCAGAGATGATTGCGCCAGCATGGCCCATGCGCTTGCCCGGAGGAGCAGTCACACCAGCGATGTAGGAAACAACCGGCTTGGTCACGTGTGCCTTGATGTAGGCAGCCGCTTCTTCTTCAGCCGAACCGCCGATCTCGCCGATCATCACGATCGCTTCGGTCTTCGGATCTTCCTGGAACAGCTTCAGGATGTCGATGAAGTTCGAACCCGGGATCGGGTCACCACCGATGCCGACGCAGGTCGACTGACCGAAACCGGCGTCAGTGGTCTGCTTCACAGCTTCGTAGGTCAGGGTGCCGGAACGCGAAACGATACCGACCTTGCCTGGCAAGTGAATGTGACCTGGCATGATGCCGATCTTGCATTCGCCTGGGGTGATCACGCCTGGGCAGTTAGGGCCGATCAGGGTAACACCCAGCTCGTCGCACTTAACTTTGGCGTCCAGCATGTCCAGGGTAGGAATGCCTTCGGTGATGCAGACGATCAGCTTGATGCCGCCGAAAGCAGCTTCCAGGATCGAGTCCTTGCAGAAAGGAGCCGGAACGTAGATCACGCTGGCGGTAGCGCCAGTGGCAGCTACTGCGTCTTTAACGGTGTTGAACACTGGCAGACCCAGGTGCTCGGTGCCGCCTTTGCCCGGAGTTACGCCACCAACCATCTTGGTGCCGTATTCGATGGCTTGCTGGGTGTGGAAACTACCTTGCGAACCGGTAATACCCTGGCAGATAACTTTGGTGTCTTTATTGATCAGGACGCTCATTATTTGCCCTCCGCAGCTTTGACAACTTGTTGAGCAGCGTCGGTCAGGCTGGTAGCAGCGATGATGTTCAAACCGCTTTCTGCCAGTACTTTAGCGCCCAGCTCAGCGTTGTTGCCTTCAAGGCGAACAACAACCGGGATTTTCACGCCGACTTCTTTCACGGCGCCGATGATGCCTTCGGCAATCATGTCGCAGCGAACGATGCCGCCGAAGATGTTGACCAGTACTGCAGCGACGTTGGTGTCGGACAGGATGATCTTGAACGCTTCAGTTACGCGTTCTTTGGTTGCACCACCACCTACGTCGAGGAAGTTGGCTGGCTTGCCGCCGTGCAGGTTGACGATGTCCATGGTACCCATGGCCAGGCCGGCACCGTTGACCATGCAGCCGATGTTGCCTTCCAGGGCTACGTAGTTCAGTTCGAACTTGGCAGCGTGCGCTTCGCGCGGATCGTCTTGCGACGGATCGTGGAAAGTCTTCAGCTTAGGCTGACGGTACATGGCGTTGGCGTCGATGTTGATCTTGGCGTCCAGGCAGTGCAGATCGCCGTCAGCCTTGATCACCAGCGGGTTCACTTCCAGCAGGGCCAGATCGTGATCCTGGAACAGTTTGGCCAGACCGACGAAGATCTTGGCGAACTGGGCAACTTGCTTGCCTTCCAGACCCAGTTGGAACGCCAGCTCGCGACCCTGGAATGGCTGAGCGCCAACCAGTGGATCGATAGTGGCTTTGAGAATTTTTTCTGGAGTGTCGTGAGCGATTTTCTCGATGTCCACGCCACCTTCGGTGGAAGCCATGAACACGATGCGACGGCTCGAACGGTCAACGACAGCGCCCAGGTACAGCTCTTTAGCGATATCAGTGCACGATTCAACCAGGATCTTGGTGACTGGCTGACCATTGGCGTCAGTCTGGTAAGTCACCAGACGCTTGCCCAGCCACTGCTGTGCGAAGGCCTTGGCGTCTTCTTTGTTGCGAACCAGCTTGACGCCGCCCGCTTTACCGCGACCACCGGCGTGGACCTGGGCTTTGACAACCCACTCGCTGCCGCCGATTTTATCGCAAGCTTCTGCTGCTGCTTCCGGGGTGTCTACTGCGTAACCAGTGGAAACTGGCAGGCCGTATTCAGCGAACAGCTGCTTACCCTGATACTCGTGAAGATTCATGCTTTTTACCGTCTTCGTTAGGTACTGCGCATTCGGCGCTGCGCTCTTGATGAGTGCCGCGCCACCTGTGACTGCTGCTTGCGTAGCTGAGCTACGCAAGACTGCGTCCAGCGGACATTCCGCGGTGAGACTTGCTCGCAAGGCTCACGACGGGCCGCAACCGCCGTGGTTTCTTATTGTGTCTTAACGCTTCTTGCGGTTGGCAATGTGAATGGCGCCGCCATTCACCGCCAGAGCAGCTTCGTGCAAGGCTTCAGACAGGGTCGGATGGGAGAAAACCATCATGCCCAGGTCTTCAGCGCTGGTGCCGAATTCCATACCGATCGCGCCCTGCTGAACCAGTTCTGCAGCGCTCGGGCCAATCACGTGCACGCCCAATACGCGGTCAGTCTTGGCATCAGCGATGACCTTGACGAAACCACCGGTATCGTTGGCGGCCATGGCACGGCCGGAAGCGGCGAACGGGAAGGTGCCGACGTTAACTTCAACGCCTTCGGCTTTCAAGGCCTGCTCGGTTTTGCCAACCCACGCGATTTCCGGGTGAGTATAAATAACCGAAGGGATCAGGTCATAGTTCATCTGAGCCTTGTGGCCCTTGATGCGCTCGACAACCATGATGCCCTCTTCCGAGGCCTTGTGCGCCAGCATCATGCCGCGAACCACGTCACCGATGGCGTAGACGCCCGGTACGGTGGTGGCGCAGTGATCGTCAACGTGCACGAAACCGCGCTCGTCCAGAGTCACGCCGCTGTCGGCAGCCAGCAGATCAGTGGTCACCGGACGGCGACCAACGGCTACGATCAGCTTGTCGAAAGTGATGGACTGTTCGCCGTTGGCATCGGTGTAGTTAACAACGACTTCGTCGCCGTTCACTTTCGAACCGGTTACGCGAGCGCCCAGCTTGATGTCCAGACCTTGTTTGGTCAGGGTTTTCAGCGCTTCCTTGGAAACAGCGGTGTCCGCTGCCATCAGGAAGGTGTCCAGTGCTTCGAGGACAACCACTTCGGAACCCAGACGCGACCACACCGAACCCAGTTCCAGACCGATCACGCCAGCGCCGATCACGCCCAGACGTTTAGGTACGGACTGGAATTCCAGAGCGCCAGTCGAATCAACGATGACTTTCTGATCGACCGGAGCCGGTGGAATGTCGATCGGACGCGAACCTGGAGCCAGGATGACGTTTTCGGCTTCGATGACTTCAACCGAACCGTCCGGCTTGGTGACTTCGACTTTCTTGCCGGCCAGCAGCTTGCCGTGGCCCTGGATCGAAGTAACGCCGTTGGCCTTGAACAGGGTGGCAACGCCGCCAGTCAGGTTCTTGACGATGCCAGCCTTGCGGCCAACCATCGCAGCGACGTCCATTTTGACTTCGCCGGTCGAGATACCGTGAACGTTGAAGCTCTCTTTGGCTTCCTTGTACTTCCAGGAGCTGTCCAGCAGCGCCTTGGACGGAATGCAGCCGACGTTCAGGCAAGTACCGCCGAGGGCCTGCTTGCCTTCAGCGTCGGTGTACTTCTCGATGCAGGCAGTGGTGAGCCCCAGCTGCGCGGCCTTGATGGCAGCTACATAGCCGCCAGGGCCGGCACCGATCACTACTACGTCAAATTTCTGCGACATTCAAAAAATCCTCTTTAGCGAAAAGCTTCAAGCCGCGCGCTGCGGGCCGTACCGCCGTTGCCGACGGTACGCCTCCCGCAGCGCATGGCTGCTTCTATCAGATATCCAGCAACAGACGAGCCGGATCTTCCAGCAGGTTCTTGATGGTCACCAGGAAGGTTACAGCTTCTTTGCCATCGATCAGACGGTGATCGTAGGACAGTGCCAGATACATCATCGGACGGATCACGACCTGACCGTTGATGGCCATTGGACGCTGGATGATGTTGTGCATGCCCAGAATCGCTGCCTGCGGCGGGTTGACGATCGGGGTCGACATCATCGAACCGAAGGTACCACCGTTGGTGATGGTGAAGGTACCGCCGGTCATCTCTTCCATCGACAGTTTGCCGTCTCGGGCTTTCTTGCCGAACGTGGCGATGCCGCCTTCGATTTCAGCCAGGCTCATCAGTTCGGCGTTACGCAGAACCGGTACGACCAGGCCACGGTCGCTGGAAACGGCAACACCGATGTCGGCGTAGCCGTGGTAGACGATGTCCGCACCGTCGATCGAAGCGTTGACCGCCGGGAAGCGTTTCAGCGCTTCGGTGGCAGCCTTGACGAAGAACGACATGAAGCCCAGGCGTACGCCGTTGTGGGACTTCTCGAACAGGTCCTTGTACTTCGAACGCAGGGCCATGACTTCGGTCATGTCGACTTCGTTGAAAGTGGTCAGCATTGCCATGTTCGACTGGGCTTCAACCAGACGCTCGGCAACCTTGGCACGCAGACGGGTCATCGGCACGCGTTTTTCAACGCGGTCACCGGCAGCGAATACCGGCGCAGCGGCAGCCGGAGCAGCAGCCTTGGCAGGTGCGGCAGCCGGAGCGGCTTTCTTCGCGGCAACAGCAGCCACCACGTCTTCCTTGGTTACACGACCGCCTTTGCCGGTGCCGGCAACGGAAGCGATGTTGATGCCGTTCTCTTCAGCCAGCTTGCGCGCAGCCGGAGCAGCAACAGGATCGTCTTCGCCTTCGGCAGCCGCCGGGGCAGCGGCAGCAGCGGCCGGAGCAGCAGCGGCGGCTGGAGCGGCAGCAGCAGCGCCACCCGCTTCGATGGAGCCCAGGACTTCGTCGGACAGAACGGTGTCGCCTTCGTTCTTGACGATTGCGCCCAGCACGCCGTCAGCGGTAGCCAGCACTTCCAGTACGACTTTGTCGGTTTCGATGTCGACGATCAGGTCGTCACGCTTGACGGCGTCGCCCGGTTTTTTGTGCCAGGTGGCAACGGTGCCATCGGCAACCGATTCCGGGAAAGTGGGGGCTTTGATCTCGATAGCCATTATCTGTGGTTCCTTAAATTCGGTTTCAGGTGCGCGAAGGCGTTAAACGGTAAACGCGTCTTGCAGCAGTTTTTCCTGCTGCTCGGCGTGCATCGATGCGTAACCACATGCTGGGGCAGCAGAAGCCTCGCGGCCCGCGTACTCGAGTACGAGAGACTTGTCGAGGTTACCGATGCTGCGACGCAGGTGATGCTGGCTGCAGTACCAGGCGCCCTGGTTCATCGGCTCTTCCTGACACCAGACGGCATGCTTGACGTTGGTGTAAGGCGCCAGGACTTCTTTCAAGTCGTCCTCAGGGAATGGATACAGCTGCTCGATACGCACGATGGCGATATCGTCACGGCCTTCGGCACGGCGTTTTTCCAGCAGGTCGTAGTAGACCTTGCCGCTGCACAGAACAACGCGCTCGACCTTTTTCGGGTCCAGGGCGTCGATTTCCGGGATCACGGTCTGGAACGAACCTTCAGCCAGATCTTCCAGGGTCGATACGGCCAGTTTGTGGCGCAGCAGCGACTTCGGCGTCAGCACTACCAGAGGTTTGCGCAGCGGGCGAATCACCTGACGACGCAGCAAGTGGTAGATCTGGGCCGGAGTGGTCGGCATGCACACCTGAATGTTGTGCTCGGCGCACAGCTGCAGGTAACGCTCAAGACGTGCCGAGCTGTGCTCAGGACCCTGACCTTCGTAGCCGTGCGGCAACAGCATGGTCAGACCGCAGAGACGGCCCCACTTGTGCTCGCCGCTGGTGATGAACTGGTCGATAACAACCTGTGCACCGTTGGCGAAGTCGCCAAACTGGGCTTCCCAGATCACCAGCGCGTTTGGCGTGGTGGTCGAGTAACCGTATTCGAAAGCCAGTACCGCTTCTTCCGACAGGAACGAATCGTACAGGTCAAAGCGTGGCTGACCGTCGTACAGGTTCTGCAGCGGAATGTAGGTGCCCGCGTCTTTCTGGTTGTGCAGTACGGCGTGACGGTGCGAGAACGTACCGCGGCCGATGTCCTGACCGGTCATGCGGATCGGGTGACCTTCGAACGCCAGGGTTGCGTACGCCATGGTTTCGGCGTAACCCCAGTTGATCGGCAGGCCGCCGGCTTGCATCTTCTGACGGTCTTCGTAGATCTTCGCGACCTGACGCTGAACCACGAAGCCTTCCGGAATTTCCAGCAGCTTGGCGGACAGTTCCTGCAGGGTCTTCAGGTCGAAACGCGTGTCGTGACGCGCAGTCCAGGCGTGGCCCAGATACGGACGCCAATCCACGAACAGCTCTTTGTTCGGCTCTTTGACCAGCGACTTCACTACGTGCAGACCGTTGTCCAGCGCGTTGCGGTACTCGTCGACCTTGGCCTGAACACGTTCAGCGTCCAGCACACCGGCCTGAGTCAGGCGATCAGCGTACAGCTCACGGGTGGTGCGCTGCTTGGTGATCTGCTGATACATCAGCGGCTGGGTGCCGCTTGGCTCGTCGGCCTCGTTGTGGCCGCGACGACGGTAGCAGACCAGGTCGATCACCACGTCACGCTTGAACTGCATGCGGTAGTCGATGGCCAGCTGGGTCACGAACAGCACGGCTTCCGGATCATCACCATTCACATGGAGGATCGGCGCCTGGATCATCTTCGCAACGTCGGTGGCGTACTCGGTGGAACGCGAGTCCAGCGGGTTGCTGATGGTGAAGCCAACCTGGTTGTTGATCACGATGTGCACGGTACCGCCGGTCTTGAAACCGCGGGTCTGCGACATCTGGAAGGTTTCCATGACCACGCCCTGACCTGCGAATGCAGCGTCACCGTGGATGGAGATCGGCAGCACCTTCTCACCGGTCGGGTCGTTACGACGATCCTGACGGGCGCGAACCGAACCTTCTACCACCGGGGAAACGATTTCCAGGTGGGACGGGTTGAACGCCATGGCCAGGTGAACTTCACCGCCGGTGGTCATCACGTTGGACGAGAAGCCCTGGTGGTATTTGACGTCACCGGAACCCAGCTCGACCTTCTTCTTGCCTTCGAACTCGTCGAACAGCTCGCGCGGGTTCTTGCCGAAGGTGTTGACCAGCACGTTCAGACGGCCACGGTGGGCCATGCCGATGACGACTTCCTTGGTGCCGTAGGAACCGGAACGCTGGATCAGTTCGTCGAGCATCGGAATCAGGCTTTCGCCGCCTTCCAGACCGAAACGCTTGGTGCCCGGGTATTTGGTGCCCAGGTATTTTTCCAGGCCTTCACCGGCAGTCACGCGCTCGAGCAGGTGGCTCTTGATGTCAGCGGAGTACGTTGGACGACCGCGCACGCTTTCCAGACGCTGCTGGAACCACTGGCGCTGCTCGGAATCGGTGATGTGCGTAAATTCAGCGCCGATGGTGCGGCAATATGTCTGCTGCAACGCTTCGTGAATTTCGCGTAGGCTCGCTTCCTCTTTGCCGATGAACAGGTCGCCGGCACGGAAGGTCGTATCAAGATCGGCATTGGTCAAGCCGTAATGATTGATTGACAGGTCTGCAGGTGCAGGACGCTGCCACAGCCCCAGCGGGTCAAGCTGGGCTGCCTGGTGGCCACGCATACGGTAGGCCTGGATCAATCGCAGCACTTCAACTTGCTTTTTCTCGTGCTCACTGCTCACGCTCCCGGCGGAAACCGGTTGGGCGCGGCGCTGGTTCTTTGCCAGCAGCACGAAATGATCGCGAATTGTGGAGTGCGAAACATCAGTGGCAGAGCTGCCGTCGGCAGGCAGCTTCTGAAAGTAGGTGCGCCACTCTTCTGGCACAGCGTTAGGGTCGTGCAGGTAGAGCTCATAAAGCTCTTCCACATAGGCAGCGTTTCCACCTGAAAGGTAGGCGCTGTTCCACATGCGCTGCATCACGCTTTCTTGCATGCTTGGTCACCCTCGGTTAGGGGAACACCATCGGCGTCAATACCGAGCAAACTTGCAGAAGTCCGAATGCAGCGACCAAAACAAGCCACTTAGGATCACGCTGATAGTCCGGGTACCAGCCCGGATGCCCCTGCTTGTCTCATTTCTTCAAAATAAGAGCTGCAGCTTGTGGCTACTGCTCTGGTTATAGCCATGACGCGGGTTGAAGCCCGCGCCACAGCCTCTTCGTTACAGCGGTTCTACGGTTACAGCAGCTGAATCACACGCCGCTCGAAAGCAACATGTTACGGATGTGACCGATGGCCTTAGTCGGGTTCAGGCCTTTCGGACATACGTTGACGCAGTTCATGATGCCCCGGCAGCGGAAGACGCTGAACGGGTCATCGAGCGAAGCCAGACGCTCGGACGTCTTGGTGTCACGGCTGTCTGCCAGGAAGCGGTACGCTTGCAGCAGGGCAGCTGGACCCAGGAACTTGTCCGGGTTCCACCAGAAGGACGGGCACGAGGTCGAGCAGCAGGCGCACAAAATGCACTCGTACAGACCGTCGAGCTTTTCACGCTCTTCAGGGGACTGCAGACGCTCGATGGCCGGAGCCGGCGTGTCATTCTGCAGGTAAGGCTTAACCTTCTCGTATTGCTTGTAGAAGATGCTCATATCGACAACCAGGTCACGGATAACCGGCAAACCTGGCAGCGGACGAACGATCAACTTGTTGCCTTTTACGACAGCGGACAGCGGCGTGATGCACGCCAGGCCGTTCTTGCCGTTGATGTTCATGCCGTCGGAGCCGCAGACGCCTTCACGGCAAGAGCGACGATAGGAGAAACCCTCGTCCTGCTCTTTGATCAGGGCCAGCACGTCCAGCACCATCAGGTCCTTACCACCGGTATCGACCTGGAATTCCTGCATGAACGGCGCAGCGTCCTGATCAGGGTTGTAGCGATAAACACTGACTTGCAACATGGCGATCACCCTTAATAAGTCCGGACTTTAGGTTCGAAAGTCGGAACAGTCTTCGGCGAGAAGTTTACGGCACGCTTGGCGACGCGTTTCTCACCCGGGAAGTACAGGGTGTGGCACAGCCAGTTTTCGTCGTCACGGTCTTCGAAGTCTTCACGGGCGTGAGCGCCGCGGGACTCTTTACGTACTTCGGCCGCGATGGCGGTAGCTTCAGCCACTTCCAGCAGGTTTTGCAGTTCCAGAGCTTCGATACGCGCGGTGTTGAACGCTTGCGACTTGTCGTTGATCTTCACGTTGGCGATGCGCTTGCGCAGATCGGCCAGCTGAGCGATACCCTTCTGCATGTATTCGCCAGTGCGGAATACACCGAAGTAGTTCTGCATGCAGCTTTGCAGCTCGCGACGCAGGGTTGCCACGTCTTCGCCATCGGTACGGCCGTTGAGCGCGTTCAGACGCGACAGGGCAGCTTCGATGTCGGCTTCGGTAGCGTCGTCGTATTCGATGCCGTCGGTCAGTGCCTTTTCCAGGTGCAGGCCGGCAGCGCGGCCGAATACCACCAGGTCGAGCAGCGAGTTGCCGCCCAGACGGTTGGCACCGTGTACTGATACGCAAGCCACTTCACCTACGGCGAACAGACCAGGAATGATCTGATCCACGCCTTCGGCGTTCTGAGTGATCGCCTGACCATGAATGTTGGTGGCAACGCCGCCCATCATGTAGTGGCAGGTCGGAACAACCGGAACCGGAGCAACCACCGGGTCAACGTGTGCGAAAGTCTTCGACAGTTCGCAGATACCTGGCAGACGGCTGTGCAGCACTTCCTCGCCCAGGTGGTCGAGTTTGAGCATTACGTGGTCGCCATTCGGACCGCAACCGTTGCCGGCGATGATTTCTTTAACCATTGAGCGGGCAACCACGTCACGA
Source organism: Pseudomonas sp. Irchel s3a10 (assembly GCF_900187525.1). NCBI lineage: Bacteria > Pseudomonadati > Pseudomonadota > Gammaproteobacteria > Pseudomonadales > Pseudomonadaceae > Pseudomonas > Pseudomonas sp. Irchel s3a10. The sequence goes on along the minus strand of NZ_FYDR01000008.1, from coordinate 159,352 downwards.
CCAGCCAGGTCTTTCGCGTTCGGAGCATAACGCTCCATGAAACGCTCGCCGTGCTTGTTGATCAGGTAACCACCTTCACCACGGCAACCTTCGGTCACCAGTACACCGGCGCCGGCGATGCCGGTCGGGTGGAACTGCCACATTTCGATGTCTTGTACCGGTACGCCAGCACGCAGAGCCATGCCGACGCCGTCACCGGTGTTGATCAGGGCGTTGGTGGTGGAAGCGTAGATACGGCCGGCACCGCCAGTGGCCAGTACGGTGGCCTTGGCGCGGATGTACGAAGTTTCGCCGGTTTCGATGCAGATCGCGATCACACCGACGAACTCGCCTTCCTGGTTTTTCACCAGGTCAACAGCGTAGTACTCGTTGAGGAACGTGGTACCGGCTTTCAGGTTGCCCTGATAAAGGGTGTGCAGCAGCGCGTGACCGGTACGGTCGGACGCTGCGCAGGTACGGGCAGCCTGGCCGCCTTTACCGTAGTCCTTGGACTGACCACCGAACGGACGCTGGTAGATACGACCTTGCTCGGTACGCGAGAACGGCAGACCCATGTGGTCCAGCTCGAAAACGGCAGCCGGGCCTTCCTGACACATGTATTCGATAGCGTCCTGGTCACCGATGTAGTCGGAACCCTTGACGGTATCGTACATGTGCCAGCGCCAGTCATCGTTCGGGTCAGCGGACGCGATGGCGCAGGTGATGCCGCCCTGGGCGGATACAGTGTGCGAACGGGTCGGGAAAACCTTGGTGATCACCGCAGTCTTGTGACCGCCTTGTGCCAATTGCAGCGCAGCGCGCATGCCGGCACCGCCACCACCAATAATGATGGCGTCGAAAGAAATCGTTGGAATGTTAGCCATGACTCAGATACCCCAGAGAATCTGCACACCCCAGACGAAGTAAGCGAACATCGCAACGCCGCATACTGCCTGGAAAAGGAAACGTACTGCGGTCGCGGACTTGCCCAGCGCCATTGGCGTCAGGTAGTCGGTCGCGATGGTCCACATGCCGACCCAGGCGTGAGCGCCAAGGGCAACGAGGGCCAGCAGACTGAAGATACGCATCCCGTTGTGAGCGAACAGGCCGTGCCACTGCTCGTAGCCAATGCCCGGATTCACTGCAAGGTATCCGATCAGAAAGATGAAATAAGCCGCGAGAACAACCGCAGACACACGTTGCGCCATCCAGTCATAGAGGCCCGAACGCGAAAGGTTCGTAACGCTGGTTACCATATCCAAACTCCTGCCAGAACGATCAGCACCACGGAAACGGCGATGATAATTTTCGAGCCCAGGCGGCCGCCTTCCAGCGTCTCACCGATGCCCATATCCATGATCAAGTGGCGCACACCGGCTACCAGGTGATACAGCAGAGCGGACAGGAGGCCCCATGCTACGAACTTGGCCAGCGGGCTGGTCAAGCATGCCTTCACGTCGGCAAAACCTTCCTCGGAACCCAGAGACTTGCCCAATGCATAAAGCATGAAGCCGATACCCAGGAAGAGGATGATGCCGGAAACACGGTGAAGAAACGACGTAACGCCGGTGATGGGGAGTTTGATGGTCCTTAGGTCTAGGTTTACAGGTCGTTGGCTTTTCACGGCTTTTTTTTCACACTGAAGAGCCCCTAACAATCAGGGCAAAGTTGTTGGGGAGTGCACTGGTCAGGTAACCACCACCCAGGGATGCGACCCCCAATAAAGCAGGCCCAAAAGCCCTTGGCGGTCGGTGGCCGAGTATAGACAGTTAGGCTACTAATGACAACGCAATCACCTACCCCAAATAGCTGATTGCACAAGTCGTATAAAAGGCGTAAATGGCAGGCAATTTCGAGGAAAAAGTGCGCTTAAAGCCTTCTGGAGCAAGACTTTAGGCAAATTGACATTCGAATTTATCTCACTATAGTGGTGCGGGCCCTGCGTGGGGGGTCTGTCTGATGGTTCAAGCATAAATAGGAGGCCACATGGCTGACAAAAAAGCGCAGTTGATCATCGAGGGCGCAGCCCCCGTCGAGCTGCCCATTTTAACCGGCACCGTTGGTCCCGATGTAATTGATGTTCGGGGCCTGACGGCCACGGGCCGCTTCACTTTCGACCCGGGTTTCATGTCGACCGCCTCGTGCGAATCGAAGATCACCTATATCGACGGCGACAACGGCATTCTGTTGCACCGCGGCTATCCGATCGAACAGCTGGCTGAAAAGTCGGACTACCTGGAAACCTGCTACCTGCTGCTCAACGGCGAATTGCCGACCGCAGAACAGAAGGCCCAGTTCGTCAGCACCGTGAAAAACCACACCATGGTTCACGAGCAGCTGAAAACCTTCTTCAACGGCTTCCGTCGCGACGCCCACCCGATGGCCGTCATGTGCGGCGTAGTCGGCGCCCTCTCGGCCTTCTACCACGACTCCCTGGACATCAATAACCCGCAGCATCGCGAAATCTCCGCGATCCGTCTGGTTGCCAAGATGCCGACCCTGGCAGCGATGGTTTACAAGTACTCCATGGGCCAACCCATGATGTACCCGCGCAACGACCTGACGTACGCGGAAAACTTCCTGCACATGATGTTCAACACCCCGTGCGAGATCAAACCGATCAGCCCGGTACTCGCCAAGGCCATGGACCGGATCTTCATCCTCCACGCCGACCACGAGCAGAACGCATCGACCTCCACCGTGCGTCTGGCAGGTTCTTCGGGTGCCAACCCGTTCGCCTGTATCGCCGCCGGTATCGCCGCACTGTGGGGCCCTGCCCACGGCGGTGCGAACGAAGCGGTTCTGACCATGCTTGACGAGATTGGTGATGTGTCCAACATCGACAAGTTCATCGCCAAGGCCAAGGACAAGAACGATCCGTTCAAGCTGATGGGCTTCGGTCACCGCGTTTACAAGAACCGCGACCCTCGCGCGACTGTAATGAAGCAGACCTGCGACGAAGTACTGAAGGAACTGGGCATCAACAACGATCCGCAACTCGAACTGGCCATGCGCCTGGAAGAGATCGCGCTGACCGACCCGTACTTCATCGAGCGCTCGCTGTACCCGAACGTCGACTTCTACTCGGGGATCATCCTCAAGGCGATCGGCATTCCAACCAGCATGTTCACCGTGATCTTCGCTCTGGCCCGTACCGTGGGCTGGATTTCGCACTGGAAAGAAATGCTCTCCAGCCCGTACAAGATTGGCCGTCCGCGCCAGTTGTACACTGGCTACGAGTCGCGTGATATCACCAAGCTGGAAGACCGCAAATAAGGTTTGTCTTGCGATAACGTCTTAAAGTTGTATCGGGAACGGCCTCTTATATAGAGGCCGTTTTTGTTTGTTTGGTCGCAGCGGCCTGGGGGCCGACTGGCTTTTGGGCGTTTGTGGGCATATCCGTTGCTGCGGGTGCTGCCGCTGGCGGTTTCGCTCTTACAGCGACTCACTTTTCCAGACGCCGAAAAGTAAGCAAAAGGCTTTGCCCCGGCGTACGGCACTTCGCTGAGGCTCAGTGTTCCCTCGCTACGGTGCCCATCAGGGGGCATCGCCTCCGGTTTGCTTCGCTGCACCTCCTCTCGATGTATGCGGCTTCGCCGCATGGCGCTGCGCGCCTATCCCCCTGATGGACACCTTCGCTCGGCCTGCCGAAGGGGCAAAAAATCAAAAGCTACATCAAGAGCCAGATCAAAAGATCGCAGCCTTCGGCAGCTCCTACATGGGGGTGTATTCAGTTGGAGATTGATCGGCTGGCAGGACGCATTCGCGAGCAAGCTCGCTCCCACAGTGGGATTGGGTGTGTTCAGTAAAAGATTGGTCGGCTGGCAGGACGCTTTCGCGAGCAAGCCCGCTCCCACAATTGGATTGGGTGCATTCAGTTAGAGATTGGTCGGCTATCAGGCCGCCATCGCCAGCAGGCTGGCTTCCACAGTATTGATTGTGCAAGCTCATGCGGCGCAGCCGCCCCACTCCAGGATGAGCGCAAGCTCGGCTGTCGCTCTTGATCTTGATCCACGGGCGACGTCGGCAGGCTGAGTGGAGGGATTGATCCGGGGGTGGGAGCGTAGCGACCGTTTGGCGAAGCCAAACACAGCGAGAGGAGGTGCAGCGAAGCAAACCGGAGGCGCTGCGCCCGGATCAATCCCGCAGCGAAGGGACCCCGAGCCCCAGCGAGCGGGCCGAACGCAGGAGCAAGCCTTTTGGGTTACCTTTTCGGCGTTTGGAAAAGGTGACTCGCCGTAAGGGCGAAACCCTAAGCAGCCGTTACCGCAGCAACGGATATGTACCCAATAACCACCAAGGCCCGAGCCCGATAACCGCCCACAAAAAAAATGCCCCGATCTCTCAACCAGGGCATTTCACTCAAAACATCTAATCAGCGCTTAGTGCGAAACCGCCCCACTCGCCCCCAACCCAGTCTGCGAACGCACAAACTGCGGAAAGAACAGCGCCCGCTCGTTCTCGGCCGCCGCCGACTTATCGGTGATCGAGAAGAACCAGATACCGATGAACGCAATGATCATCGAAAACAACGCCGGGTATTCGTAAGGGAAGATCGCCTTCTCGTGATGCAGAATCTGCACCCAGATGGTCGGGCCAAGGACCATCAGCCCCACCGCACTCACCAGCCCCAACCAGCCACCGATCATCGCACCGCGGGTGGTCAGCTTCTTCCAGTACATCGAAAGCAGCAGTACCGGGAAGTTGCAGCTTGCCGCAATGGAGAACGCCAGACCGACCATGAACGCGATGTTCTGGCTTTCGAACAGGATGCCCAGACCAATCGCCAGCACCGCCAAAGCAATGGTGGTGATCTTCGAGACGCGAATCTCATCCTTGTCGTTGGCCTTGCCCTTCCTGATCACGCTGGCATACAGGTCGTGCGACACCGCCGATGCACCAGCCAGAGTCAGGCCCGCTACCACCGCCAGAATGGTCGCGAACGCCACCGCCGAGATAAAGCCAAGGAAAATGCTGCCACCCACGGCGTTGGCCAGGTGCACCGCCGCCATGTTGTTGCCGCCAAGCAGCGCGCCCGCAGCGTCTTTAAAGGCCGGGTTGGTGCTGACCAGCAGGATCGCGCCGAAGCCGATAATGAAGGTCAGGATGTAGAAGTAGCCAATGAAACCGGTCGCATACAGCACGCTCTTACGGGCTTCTTTAGCATCACTTACAGTGAAGAAGCGCATCAGAATGTGCGGCAGGCCCGCGGTACCGAACATCAGGGCCAGGCCCAGGGAGAACGCCGAAATCGGATCTTTCACCAGACCGCCCGGGCTCATGATCGCTTCACCTTTAGGGTGAACCTTGATCGCCTCGGAGAACAGCATGTTGAAGTCGAAGTTGACGTGTTTCATCACCATCAGTGCCATGAACGAGGCACCGGACAGCAGCAACACCGCCTTGATGATCTGCACCCAGGTGGTCGCCAGCATGCCGCCGAACAGCACGTACATGCACATCAGCACACCGACCAGAATCACCGCAACATGGTAGTCCAGACCGAACAGCAACTGGATCAGTTTGCCGGCACCGACCATTTGCGCGATCAGGTAGAACGCCACCACCACCAGCGAACCGCAGGCAGACAGGGTGCGGATCTGGGTTTGCCCGAGGCGGTAGGACGCCACGTCGGCAAAGGTGTATTTGCCCAGGTTACGCAGGCGCTCGGCGATCAGGAACAGAATGATCGGCCAGCCCACCAGAAAGCCGATCGAGTAGATCAGACCGTCGTAGCCGGAAGTGAACACCAGCGCGGAAATCCCCAGGAAGGACGCCGCCGACATATAGTCACCGGCGATCGCCAGACCGTTCTGGAAACCGGTGATCTTGCCGCCTGCCGCATAGTAATCGGCCGCCGAGTTGTTTTTCTTCGAGGCCCAGTAGGTGATGTACAACGTCGCGCCGACGAAAGCCACGAACATCAGGATTGCAGGAATATTCAGTGGCTGTTTGGCCACTGCACCTGTCAGCGCGTCAGCCGCCCAGACACTCGGCGCGAAAGCTGAAACACTCAAAAGAGCCAGTAGACGCCGGATCATTGCTGAGCCTCCTTGAGAATCGCATTGTTCAGGTCGTCGAACTCGCCATTGGCGCGGCGCACGTAGATACCGGTGAGGACGAATGCTGAAAGAATCAGCCCGACACCGATCGGAATGCCCCAGGTAATCGAGGATTCAGGACTGAGCTTCGCGCCGAGTATGTGCGGCCCGTAAGCGATCAAAAGGATGAAGCCAGAGTAAAGCCCGAGCATGATCGCCGAGAGTATCCAGGCGAACTTTTCTCTTTTTCTCACCAGCTCCTTGAAGCGCGGGCTGTTTTGAATCGAGAGGTAAATGCTGTCGTTCATTGTTTTTATCCTCGCAGCACAGATTATTGTTGGAACGTATCCACTGTATGCGGCTGCGGAACGGCTTCCAGACGACCTTAGTATTAGAACGACATGACGTTTTCGCCAATTTTCGGACGCTAATTAGCCGAAAGAATTTGAAAGAGGCTTTGAAACAGCCGTAAACCCTGCAGGTGAGGGTTGCCCAGAAACAAATGTAGGAGTGAGCCTGCTCGCGATGGCGTTGTATCAGTCGACATTTGTATCAACTGAAAGGACGCTATCGCGAGCAGGCTCACTCCTACAGGGGAGCTGCGTTGAGCGGAGTTATTTGGTCCAGTCAGCCACTCGATCCGGGTGCTTGGCCACCCAATCCTTGGCCGCCGCGTCAGGCTTGGCGCCGTCCTGAATGGCCAGCATGACTTCGCCGATCTCGTCTTTCGACGCCCACTGGAAGTTTTTCAGGAACTTGGCCACTTCTGGAGCCTTGGTAGCGAGCTCCTTGCTGCCGATGCTGTTCACGGTTTCAGCCGCGCCGTACACGCCTTTCGGGTCGTCGAGGAAGCGCAGTTTCCACTTGGCGAACATCCAGTGCGGTACCCAACCGGTGACGGCAATCGATTCGTTCTTTTTCTCGGCACGGGTCAGCTCGGCAATCATGCCGGCGCCGGAACTGGCCTTGAGCGTATATTTGTCGAGGCCGTAATCCTTGATCGCCTGATCGGTTTTGAGCATCACGCCTGAACCGGCGTCGATGCCGACGATGCGGTTCTTGAAGGTGTCGTCGGTCTTGAGGTCTTCGATCGATTTAGCCTTGACGTACTCCGGCACGATCAGGCCGATTTTCGCGTCCTTGAAGTTCGGGCCGTAATCGACGACCAGATCCTTGTTCTTCGTCCAGTAATCGCCGTGGGTCACCGGCAGCCATGCCGAGAGCATCGCGTCGAGTTTGCCGGTGGCCACGCCCTGCCACATGATCCCGGTGGCGACGGCCTGCAGCTTCACGTCGTAACCGAGTTTCTGCTTGATCACTTCGGCCGCCACGTGGGTGGTCGCGACGCTGTCGGACCAGCCGTCAACGTAACCAATGTTCAGGGTCTGTTTTTCAGCGCTGGCGAATGTGGAACTCATCGCAAGCACCAGAGCGGCACCTGCGCCTAAAAGTCGTCGCATCTTCATCGTTTACTTCCCCGAAATGCTGCGCCCGACGGATGCCGGGCATCGTCAACGTATTGTTATGGTGCACAGCGCCCCCATAACGCCTGACCGCAAACTTGCTCGAATGCCAGTGGAGTACTGACGCTTTCGATCATCGGCCTGACGCCCACAGCGACCTGCTCTGTCAGCGACCTCAATACACCGAGAAACGACATCAGAAGGCCATTAATCGCCTCGGAATAATTGGCGCCAGACAATCCGCCCGAACTTTGCATGTGCAAAGCATGCAGGCCACCAACCCGCAGATAAATGCAGGTAACATGCGTCGCTTTGCAGCCACTCGGCCTGACCATGTCCGCGACTTCCCGCTTCCCGCTTGCTCCTTATCTCTTCGCCTGCCTGCTCGGCCTGTTTGCCCTTGGCGGTTTCTGGTACGGCCTCGGCAAACCGGTGATTCTGCCGGACGCTGCGACCCCGACGCACAAGTTGCAATGCGCCTCCTACACGCCGTTCGACAAGGATCAATCGCCGTTCGACGTGCCGTTCAAACTGCGCCCGGAACGCATGGACGCCGACCTCGCCCTGCTGGCGACGCGCTTCGAATGCATCCGCACCTACTCGATGACCGGCCTCGAAGCCCTGCCGGATCTGGCGCGCAAGCACGGTTTGAAGTTGATGATTGGCGCCTGGGTCAACAGCAACCCGGTGGACACCGAGAAAGAAGTCGACCTGCTGATCGCCTCGGCCAACGCCAACCCGGACGTGGTCAGTGGGGTGATCGTCGGCAACGAAGCCTTGCTGCGCAAGGAAGTCACCGGCGCGCAACTGGCGAAGCTGATCAACAAGGTCAAAAGCCAGGTCAAACAACCGGTCACCTATGCCGATGTCTGGGAGTTCTGGCTCAAACACCCGGAAGTCGCGCCGGCGGTGGATTTCCTGACCATTCACTTGCTGCCGTACTGGGAAGATGAACCGTCAAACATCGACGTCGCTCTGCAACACGTGGCGGATGTGCGTCAGGTGTTCGGCAACAAATTCGCGCCCAAAGACGTGATGATCGGCGAGACCGGCTGGCCCAGCGAAGGTCGCCAGCGTGAGACCGCCCTGCCGAGCCGGGTCAACGAGGCCAAGTTCATTCGCGGTTTTGTCGCAATGGCCGAGAAGGAAGGCTGGCATTACAACCTGATCGAAGCGTTCGACCAGCCATGGAAACGTGGCAGCGAAGGTGCGGTCGGCGGTTACTGGGGCCTGTTCGACGCCGATCGCCAGGACAAGGGCGTGCTCGCCGGGCCAGTGACCAACGTGCCGTACTGGAAGGAATGGCTGGGCGTCGGTGGGCTGATTTTCCTCGGCACCCTGCTGCTTGGTGGCCGGGTGCGCACCACGCAATCGGCATTGGTTCTGCCCCTGCTTGCGGCAGTTGCAGCCTGCTCGATCGGCGCCTGGGGCGATCTGGCGCGAGTGACCACGCGGTTTGCCGGGGAATGGCTGTGGGTCGGCTTGCTGACCGTGTTGAATCTGTTGGTACTGGCGCATGCCGCGCTGACCTTGAGCAACCGTCAGGGTTGGCGTGAACGCGCGTTCAATCTGCTGGAACGCCGCGCTGGCTGGCTGGTTGCGGCAGCAGGATTTGCGGCGGCGGTGATGATGCTGGAGATGGTGTTCGACGCGCGTTATCGCAGTTTCGCCAGCATGGCGTTCATTCTGCCGGCGCTGGTGTACGTATGCCGTCCGGTCAGCGTACCGCGCCGGGAAATTGCCCTGCTGACCTTTATCATCGGTGCCGGCATTGCGCCGCAGCTGTATGAGGAAGGATTGTTGAATCAGCAGGCGTGGGGCTGGGCGCTGGTCAGTGGGTTGATGGTGGCGGCGTTGTGGCGCTGCCTGCGGGTTCGCAAAGGCTGATCTCCTGAGGCCAGTCTGGCCCCTTCGCGAGCAAGCCCGCTCCCACATTTGATCGGGTTCCTCCAGTTGGAATGCAATCAAATGTGGGAGCGGGCTTGCTCGCGAAGGCTGACTGTCAGGCGCTGCGGGCTGCCCGAACCAACCGCAATCCGCCAATCACCAGCGCAAACACCGCCAACGTCGTGTTGTACAACGCCAGCGCCGGCAGCCCGAACACCAGCGCCAGCACCGCCAGCCACCACCCTGCCCGTCCCGGCAGCACAAAACCGAGCAGCGCTGCGCCCAATGCCGTCCAGCCCAGCACCTTGAAGTGAATCATCAGCCCCAGGTTCGAGCGCACCGTGCATTCCCAGCGGCTCGCCTCATCGACGCAGATGCCGACCCACTGCCCATCTTCCATGAAGCCATAACGCACGCCATAACTGGCGGCCAGCCACAGCGGCAACAGCACGAGCAACAGAATCACGGGCAAGCGGCGGGACATGAATCTCTCCAATCAACGAAATCGGCGGCCAGCTTAATCTGCCCGCACGCATTGGCAAGCACTAACAACTGTTAACTGGTCATCCGCGCCTTGCAACGTGTATCGTCCAGCTACTATTACTCCGAATTCTGCCTGTTTGGTGCCGAGGCATGGCACTTTGGCGCGAGCCCGGCGGTCATAGCCTGCGAACTTCATTCGGCACCTTCCTTTAAGGGATCCAGTCATGCTCCGTTCCTTGCGCTTCGCCGCGCTGTTCAGCGGCCTTATTCTGAGTGCGTCCGCACTGGCGGTGGATATCGATGCCGCCAGTTATGGCTATCCCCTGACCAACCCGTTCGAGGCGACCATCGCCACGACGCCACCGGACCTGCGCCCGGAGTTGCCGTCGAACGACGAGATCAATCAGTCCGACCACAGCATCACCCTGCGCCCGGAACGGGCCTTCATTCTCCCGGACAATTTCTGGGCGGTGAAAAAACTCACCTACCGCATCGCCGAGCAGGACAAACCGGCGCCGCTGATCTTCCTGATCGCCGGCACCGGCGCGCGCTATGACAGCACGCTCAACGAATACCTGAAGAAGCTCTACTACAAGGCCGGTTACAACGTCGTGCAGTTGTCGTCGCCCACCAGCTTCGACTTCATCAGCGCCGCTTCACGCTTCGCCACCCCGGGCATCACTAAGGAAGACGCCGAAGACATGTACCGGGTGATGCAGGCCGTGCGCGCGCAGCATCCAAAACTGCCGGTCACCGAGTACTACCTCAGCGGCTACAGCCTCGGCGCGCTGGATGCCGCGTTCGTCGCACACCTGGACGAGACCCGACGCAGCTTCAACTTCAAGAAAGTCCTGCTGCTCAACCCGCCGGTCAACCTCTACACCTCGATCAGCAACCTCGACAAACTGGTGCAGACCGAAGTAAAGGGCATCAATAACAGCACCACCTTCTATGAACTGGTGCTGAACAAGCTGACCCGCTACTTCCAGCAGAAAGGCTACATCGACCTCAATGACGCCCTGCTCTACGACTTCCAGCAGTCCAAGCAGCACCTGACCAACGAGCAGATGGCGATGCTGATCGGCACCTCGTTCCGTTTCTCGGCGGCCGACATTGCCTTCACCTCCGACCTGATCAACCGTCGTGGCCTGATCACCCCGCCGAAATTCCCGATCACCGAAGGCACCAGCCTCACGCCGTTCCTCAAGCGTGCGCTGCAATGCGACTTCGACTGCTACCTGACCGAACAGGTGATTCCGATGTGGCGCGCGCGCACTGACGGCGGCAGCCTGCTGCAACTGATCGATCAGGTCAGCCTGTACGCACTCAAGGATTACCTGCACGACAGCCCGAAAATCGCCGTCATGCACAACGCCGACGACGTGATCCTCGGCCCTGGCGACCTCGGTTTCCTGCGCAAGACCTTTGGCGATCGCCTGACCGTTTACCCACTGGGCGGCCATTGCGGCAACCTTAACTACCGCGTCAACAGCGACGCCATGCTGGAGTTTTTCCGTGGCTAAATATCTCCTGCTGATTGCAGCGCTCCTCAGTGCAGGCGTGGCCCAGGCCGACAACAGCAAAGCCAATGCGCCAGTGGTGGTCGACAGCGACGGCTTCAAGGAGCCGCTGTCCAAACTCAAGTTCAACCCGGGGCTGGACCAGCGTGAGTTCGAACGTTCGACGCTCAACGCGCTCAACGTCTATGACCCGCTGGAGTCGTGGAACCGCCGCGTCTACCACTTCAACTACCGCTTCGACCAATGGGTGTTCCTGCCGGTGGTCGACGGTTATCGCTACGTGACGCCAAGCTTCCTGCGCACCGGGGTGAGCAACTTCTTCAACAACCTCGGCGATGTGCCGAACCTGGTCAACAGCCTGCTGCAGTTCAAGGGCAAGCGCTCGATGGAAACCACCGCGCGCCTGTTGCTCAACACCACCATCGGCATTGCCGGTCTGTGGGATCCGGCGACCGCCATGGGCCTGCCGCGCCAGAGCGAAGACTTCGGCCAGACCCTGGGCTTCTACGGCGTACCGGGCGGTGCCTACTTCGTGTTGCCGATCCTCGGCCCGTCGAACATTCGCGATACCGCCGGCCTGGCCGTGGACTACACCGCCGAATCGGCGATCAACTACCTGAACGTGTCGGAAGTCAGCTCCAACCACCCGGAAGTCTGGGCACTGCGCGCGGTCGACAAGCGCTACCAGACCAACTTCCGCTACGGTCAGATGAACTCGCCGTTCGAGTACGAGAAAGTGCGTTACGTCTACACCGAGTCACGCAAGCTGCAGATCGCCGAGTAACCTCGGCGACAACAAAAAAGGGCCATTCGATGCGCGTCGAATGGCCCTTTTTCATGGCACAACCCAGATCAAACTGTGGGAGCGGGCTTGCTCGCGAATGCGGTGAATCTGCCAGCATATTCTTCGACTGACACACTGCCTTCGCGAGCAAGCCCGCTCCCACAGGAGTGATGTGTTTATCCTTTGATCGCGCGCCAGATTTTGCCGACGACCGAAACCACCACCAGCACTGCCGCGCCCGCGATGATCCCCGCCACGCCATTGAGCAGCACAGGCACGGCAAACCCGGCGCTACCGGCCGCCGCGCCGACACTTTCAATCCAGTGATGCACCACCGGAACGCCATGGGTGAGGATGCCGCCACCGACCAGGAACATCGCCGCTGTGCCGATCACCGACAGGCCTTTCATCATGTACGGGGCGGCGCGCAGGATCGCATTGCCGATGCTTTTTGCAACTGCACCCGATTTCTGGGTCAGCCACAGGCCCAGATCGTCGAGTTTGACGATGCCGGCCACCAGGCCATAGACGCCGACGGTCATGACGATGGCGATGCCGGACATGACGATCACTTGCTGGGTCAGCGATGCGTCGGCCACGGTGCCAAGGGTGATGGCGATGATTTCCGCCGAGAGGATGAAGTCGGTGCGGATCGCGCCTTTGATCTTGTCCTTCTCGTAAGCCACCAGATCGGTGGTCGGCTCGGCCACCGCCGCGCTCAGTTGCGCATGCTCGGCATCATCTTCGGCCTTGCTGTGCAGGAACTTGTGCGCGAGCTTCTCGAAACCTTCGAAACACAGGTACGCGCCGCCAACCATCAACAACGGCGTCACCAGCCACGGCACGAATGCACTGATCGCCAGCGCCGACGGCACCAGAATCAACTTGTTGAGGAACGAGCCCTTGGCCACCGCCCAGACCACCGGAATTTCCCGCTCGGCGCGCACCCCGGAGACTTGCTGGGCATTGAGCGCCAAGTCATCGCCGAGCACGCCAGCGGTCTTCTTCGCGGCCATTTTGCTCATCAACGCCACGTCATCCAGAACGGTGGCAATATCGTCGATCAGCACCAGCAAACTGCTTCCTGCCATGAATCTTGTTTCCTTATGTGAATAATGTCGCGCAGCATACCGCGACTGCGGGCCACACGGGGCATTCTTGAGCCACGCGCGAGGCCGGTGCTACCATGCGCAACCGCCAGAACAGGCAAGGAACCACCGGGTTTATGAGCACAATCCGCGAGCGCAACAAAGAACTGATCCTGCGTGCCGCCAGCGAGGAATTTGCCGACAAGGGCTTCGCGGCGACCAAAACCAGCGACATCGCCGCCAAGGCAGGATTGCCCAAGCCCAACGTCTACTACTACTTCAAATCCAAGGAAAACCTCTACCGCGAGGTCCTGGAAAGCATCATCGTGCCGATCCTGCAGGCCTCGACCCCGTTCAACCCGGACGGCGTACCGAGCGAAGTGCTCAGCGGCTACATCCGCTCGAAGATCCGCATCTCCCGCGACCTGCCCTTCGCCTCCAAGGTGTTCGCCAGCGAAATCATGCACGGCGCCCCGCATCTGAGCGTCGACCTGGTCGAGCAGCTCAACAGCCAGGCCAAGCACAACATCGACTGCATCCAGAGCTGGATCGACCGCGGCCAGATCGCCCCGATCGACCCCAACCACCTGATGTTCAGCATCTGGGCCGCGACCCAGACCTACGCCGACTTCGACTGGCAGATCTCTGCGGTCACTGGCAAGGACAAGCTCGACGAGGCGGACTACGAGGCGGCGGCGCAGACGATTATCCGGTTGGTGTTGAAGGGGTGTGAGCCGGACTGATAGACCGCGGTGACTGCTTCGCGAGCAAGCTCGCTCCCACAGGGATTTGTGAACGCCGCAGATCCAATGTGGGAGCGAGCTTGCTCGCGAATGGAGCGACCAGGTTTGACTGTCAGACCCAAATCGCATCCCACAGCGGATAGTCACCTAGCTTCTGCACTAAACCTGCCCGCAATGGGTTGGCCACGACATAACGTGCCATTTTCACCAGATCCTCCTCTCGCCGTAGTGCCCTATCGTGAAATCCCTGCTGCCATAGGCTGCCTTCTCTATTCGCAGCCAGATTCACTGCCCGCGCGCTTAAGGATTTTGTCCGTTGCATCAGGTCACTCAAGGAACCTCGCTTCAAATCGATCAACCAATGAAAGTGGTCAGGCATAACTACCCACGCCAAAGAGTCGGCAAAGCCCTGCTCTTGGGCGCTTCGAAATTGGGCAACGACCAACCTGCCCAACGCAAAATCGCGGAAAACGGGTTCGCGATTTAGCGTATTGGCGGTCAGCAGATAAATTCGGTTGGGCTCGTCGTAACGACCAAAGCGCAAGCGATGTGAAGCGGACAGTTTCGGCATTCCTTTGCCCCTTTCAAGAGATGACCTGAAAGGTTAGATCTGCACACGGGGAGGAAGCGTCAAGACTGTTAGCCAGATGTGTCCGTTGAATCGCCTTCGCGAGCAAGCTCGCTCCCACAGGAGATTTGAGGTGCTCACACTTTATGTGTCAGAACACAAACCTGTGGGAGCGAGCTTGCTCGCGAAGACTTCAGTTCAGACGCTACAAAATCAAGCAGCCACCCCCGCATCCGCCCTCAAATCCAGCGCCTCCACCGCTTTAATCGCCACCTGCTCATCAATATCCGACAGATCGCCGCTAATCCCGATCGCCCCCAGCACATTCCCCGCCTGATCACGAATCAACACCCCGCCCGGGGCCGGGACGACGCTGCCCTGGCCCATGCTGTTGAGTGCGGCGATGAAGGCCGGGCGTTGTTGGGCGTCCAGCGCCAGCAAGCGTGAGCCCTTGCCCAGGGCGATAGCGCCCCAGGCTTTGCCGATGGCGATGTTCGGGCGCAGCAGGCTGGCGCCGTCTTCGCGTTGCAGGGTGATCAGATGGCCGCCGGTATCGAGTACCGCGATGGTCAGCGGCGCGGCGTTGATCTCGCGCCCCGCGCTGATGGCTTCGCTGACCAGATTGACTGCGACTTTCAAGGTTAAAGCGCTCATGGTGCCGTCCTCATTTTGTTATTGGGAAAGTCGTGGGACTGCGCTCAAGTGCCGCAGGCCGATGCCACAAATAGAACACAATGAATTATTTTTTTGTATACAATAATTCTCGAAAAGCGCCACATGCGACGAAAAGCCACAGCAGAACCGGGCTTGCGACGAATGAAACAGGCGCTTGAGAAAATGGATTGACCTGCGCCGTCCGCCGTGAATACACTCTGCGCAAAGCCACTTGTATACAATTACAAAACGTAAAGAGGCACAAAACCATGAGCAAAATGAGAGCAATCGAAGCCGCCGTTCTGGTGATGCGCCGTGAAGGGGTTGATACCGCTTTTGGCATTCCGGGTGCTGCGATCAACCCGCTGTACTCCGCCCTGCAGAAAGTCGGTGGCATCGATCACGTCCTCGCTCGCCACGTCGAAGGCGCGTCACACATGGCCGAGGGTTACACCCGCACCAAGGCCGGCAACATCGGCGTGTGCATCGGTACGTCCGGCCCGGCCGGTACCGACATGGTCACCGGGCTCTACAGCGCCTCGGCCGACTCGATCCCTATCCTCTGCATCACCGGCCAGGCACCCCGCGCCCGTATGCACAAGGAAGACTTCCAGGCGGTCGACATCACCAGCATCGTCAAGCCCGTCACCAAGTGGGCGACCACCGTTCTGGAGCCGGGCCAGGTGCCTTACGCGTTCCAGAAAGCCTTCTACGAAATGCGCTCCGGCCGTCCGGGCCCGGTACTGATCGACCTGCCCTTCGACGTACAGATGGCTGAAATCGAATTCGATATCGACGCCTACCAGCCGCTGCCGCTGGCCAAGCCAACCGCGACCCGCGTTCAGGTCGAGAAGGCTCTGGCCCTGCTGGATCAGGCCGAGCGTCCATTGCTGGTGGCCGGCGGCGGCATCATCAACGCCGACGCCAGCGATCTGCTGGTGGAGTTCGCCGAGCTGACCGGTATTCCGGTGATCCCGACCCTGATGGGCTGGGGCACCATCCCGGACGATCACCCGCTGATGGTCGGCATGGTCGGCCTGCAGACTTCGCACCGTTATGGCAACGCGACCATGCTCAAATCCGACGTGGTACTGGGCATCGGTAACCGTTGGGCCAACCGTCACACCGGTTCGGTCGACGTCTACACCGAAGGCCGCAAGTTCATTCACGTCGATATCGAAGGTACGCAGATCGGCCGCGTGTTCACCCCGGATCTGGGTATCGTCTCCGACGCTGCTGCCGCGCTGACCGTGTTCATCGAAGTCGCCCGTGAATGGCAAGCCGCCGGCAAACTGAAAAACCGCAGTGCCTGGCTGCAGGATTGCCAGCAGCGCAAGGCCAGCCTGCACCGCAAGACCCACTTCGACAACGTGCCGGTCAAGCCGCAGCGCGTTTACGAAGAGATGAACCAGGTGTTCGGCAAAGACACCTGCTACGTCAGCACCATTGGTCTGTCGCAGATTGCCGGCGCGCAGTTCCTGCACGTCTACAAGCCGCGTCACTGGATCAACTGCGGTCAGGCCGGCCCGTTGGGCTGGACCATTCCGGCAGCGCTGGGCGTGGTCAAGGCCGATCCGAGCCGGAAAGTCGTGGCCCTGTCGGGGGACTATGACTTCCAGTTCATGATCGAGGAGCTGGCGGTCGGCGCTCAGTTCAAACTGCCTTACATCCACGTCGTGGTGAACAACTCGTACCTGGGGCTGATCCGTCAGGCCCAGCGCGGGTTCGAAATGGACTACTGCGTGCAGCTGTCCTTCGATAACCTGAACGCGCCGGAACTCAACGGTTACGGTGTCGACCACATCGCAGTCGCCGAAGGCCTCGGCTGTAAAGCCCTGCGGGTGTTCGAACCATCGGAAATCGCCCCTGCCCTGCGCAAGGCCGAACAGATGATCGAAGAGTTCAAGGTACCGGTGATTGTCGAGATCATCCTGGAGCGTGTGACCAACATCTCCATGGGGACCGAGATCAACGCCGTCAACGAATTCGAAGACCTGGCACTGGTCGGCAACGACGCGCCAACGGCGATTTCGTTGCTCGATTAACTGCTGACCGCTCTCCCTGTGGGAGCTAGCCATGTGGCGAGGGAGCTTGCTCCCGCTCGGCTGCGAAGCAGTCGTAAAGCTTTTGGGGCCGCTGCGCGCCCCAGCGGGAGCAAGCTCCCTCGCCACACAGGCCCGCTCCCACAAAGGGGAACCTCACAAGATTTACGGGAGACCACCATGCCGCGTTTCGCAGCCAACCTGTCCATGCTGTTCACCGAACAGGATTTCCTTGCCCGTTTCGACGCCGCCGCCAAGGCCGGTTTCAGTGGTGTGGAATACCTGTTCCCGTACGACTTCAGCTCTGCCGAAATCAAGGCCAGGCTCGATGCCAACGGTCTGACCCAAGTGCTGTTCAACCTGCCGGCCGGTGACTGGGCCAAGGGCGAGCGCGGTATCGCGTGTCTGCCGGATCGCGTTGAAGAGTTCCGCGCCGGGGTCGATCTGGCGATTGCCTACGCACAAGTGCTGGGCAACACCCAGGTCAACTGCCTGGCCGGTATCCGTCCGCAAGGCGTGGACGATGCCACCGTGGAAAAAACCTTCGTCGCCAACCTCAAATACGCCGCCGACAAGCTGCAGGCGGCCGGTATCAAACTGGTGATGGAAGCGATCAACACCCGCGACATCCCGGGCTTCTACCTGAACAACACGGCGCAAGCCCTGTCGATTCGCGAGCAGGTCGGCAGCACCAATCTGTTCCTGCAATACGACATCTACCACATGCAAATCATGGAAGGCGATCTGGCCCGCACCCTGCAATCGCACCTGGGCGAGATCAACCACGTGCAGCTCGCGGACAACCCGGGGCGCAATGAACCGGGCACCGGTGAGATCAACTACCGCTTCCTGTTCGAACACCTGGATCGCATCGGTTATCAGGGTTGGGTGGGTTGCGAATACAAGCCGCTGACCACCACTGAAGCAGGCCTCGGCTGGCTGAAAACCCACAACGCAATCTGACGAACACATGACCCTGTAGGAGCTGCCGAAGGCTGCGATCTTTTGATCTTGACCTTCAAAAGCAAAGTCAAAAGATCGCAGCCTGCGGCAGCTCCTACGGCTGTTTATAAAAACAAGAGGATTTTCTCATGGCTAAAATCGGATTTATCGGCACCGGCATCATGGGCCACCCAATGGCTTCGAACCTGCAGAAAGCCGGTCACAGCCTGTTCCTGTCGGCGCACCACGACGCCGCTCCAGCCGATCTGGTCGCCGCTGGCGCCGTCGCCCTGGCCAACCCGCGCGAAGTGGCACAGGAAGCTGAATTCATCATCGTCATGGTGCCGGATACCCCGCAGGTCGACGACGTGCTGTTCCGCGCCGACGGCGTTGCTGCCGGTATCGGCAAAGGCAAAGTCGTGATCGACATGAGCTCGATCTCGCCGACCGCCACCAAGGCTTTCGCCAAGAAGATCAACGAAAAAGGCGCGCAGTACCTCGACGCTCCGGTATCCGGTGGTGAAGTCGGCGCCAAGGCCGCGACCCTGAGCATCATGGTCGGTGGCGACGCCGATGCCTTTGAACGCGCGCTGCCGCTGTTTCAGGCCATGGGCAAGAACATCACTCTGGTCGGTGGCAATGGCGACGGTCAGACCGCCAAAGTGGCGAACCAGATCATCGTCGCGCTGAACATTCAGGCCGTGGCGGAAGCCCTGCTGTTCGCCTCGAAAAACGGTGCCGATCCAGCCAAGGTGCGTGAAGCACTGATGGGTGGCTTTGCTTCGTCGAAGATCCTCGAAGTGCACGGCGAGCGCATGATCAAAGGCACCTTCGATCCGGGCTTCCGCATCAGCCTGCACCAGAAGGACCTGAACCTGGCCCTGCAAGGCGCCAAGGAGCTGAACATCAACCTGCCGAACACTGCCAACGCCCAGCAAGTGTTCAGCACCTGCGCGGCGATCGGTGGCAGCAACTGGGACCACTCGGCGCTGATCAAGGGCCTGGAACACATGGCCAACTTCTCGATTCGCGATAAAAAATAAAACCACTGCCCCACCGCTTAAACCTGTGGGAGCGAGCTTGCTCGCGAAGAGGGAGTATCAGTCGACATGGATATTGACTGATCCATCGCATTCGCGAGCAAGCTCGCTCCCACAGGGATCTCTACCGCCCTTTCGAATAACAAGAATTCCGGGAGCCCGCCATGTCGGTCGATCCGCAACAACTGCTGCGCGAGCTGTTTGCCACAGCCATCGACGCGGCCCATCCGAACCAGGTCCTCGAAGCCCATCTGCCTGCCGATCGCACGGGTCGGGTGATCGTCATCGGCGCCGGCAAAGCCGCAGCTGCCATGGCCCAGGTGGTCGAGCGCAGCTGGGAAGGTGAAGTATCCGGCCTGGTCGTGACCCGTTACGGTCACGGCGCTCCATGCGAAAAAATCGAAGTGGTCGAAGCCGCGCATCCGGTACCGGACGCTGCCGGTCTGGCCGTGGCCAAGCGTGTGCTGGAATTGGTCAGCAATCTGACGGAAGACGACCGTGTGATCTTCCTGCTCTCCGGCGGCGGCTCTGCCCTGCTCGCGCTGCCGGCTGAAGGCATTACCCTGGCTGACAAGCAATCGATCAACAAAGCCCTGCTCAAATCCGGCGCGACCATCGGCGAGATGAACTGCGTGCGCAAGCACCTCTCGGCGATCAAGGGCGGCCGCCTGGGCAAGGCTTGCTGGCCTGCCACCGTCTACACCTACGCGATTTCCGATGTACCGGGCGACCTCGCCACGGTCATCGCCTCCGGCCCGACCGTGGCCGACCCGAGCACTTCGGCCGAAGCGCTGGCGATCCTCAAACGCTACGGCATCGAAGTCCCGGCCTCGGTACGCACCTGGCTGCAAAGCGCGGAATCGGAAACCGTCAAACCCGGCGACCCAAGCCTCGCGCGCAGCCACTTCCAGTTGATCGCCCGCCCGCAGCAATCGCTGGATGCCGCTGCAGTGAAATGCCGTCAGGCCGGTTTCAGCACGCTGATCCTCGGCGACCTCGAAGGCGAATCCCGCGAGGTGGCGAAAGTCCACGCCGGCATCGCCCGGCAGATCATCAATCATGGCCAGCCACTCGCTGCACCGTGCGTAATTCTCTCCGGCGGCGAAACCACGGTGACCGTGCGCGGCAATGGCCGTGGCGGACGCAACGCCGAATTCCTCTTGAGCCTCACCGACAGCCTCAAGGGCCAGCCCGGCGTCTACGCGCTGGCCGGTGACACCGACGGCATCGACGGTTCGGAAGACAACGCCGGCGCGATCATGACCCCGGACAGCTATGCCCGCGCCGCCGCCCTCGGTTTGAGCGCCAGCGACGAGCTGGATAACAACAACGGTTACGGCTACTTCGAGGCGCTCGACGCGCTGATCATCACCGAGCCGACCCGCACCAACGTCAACGACTTCCGCGCCATCCTGATCCTTGAGAACTGCAAATCATGACGCCTGATAAAAAGGTCAAAATCCTCGCCACCCTCGGGCCTGCCGTCGATGGCATCGAAGACATCCGTGAACTGGTCGAGGCCGGGGTCAACATCTTCCGCCTGAACTTCAGCCACGGCGATCACGCCGACCACGCCAAGCGCT
Source organism: Pseudomonas sp. Irchel s3a10 (assembly GCF_900187525.1). Lineage (NCBI taxonomy): Bacteria > Pseudomonadati > Pseudomonadota > Gammaproteobacteria > Pseudomonadales > Pseudomonadaceae > Pseudomonas > Pseudomonas sp. Irchel s3a10. Next base: position 138,535 of record NZ_FYDR01000008.1, on the reverse strand, counting down.
ATCAGTGGATCCGCGAAGTCGAGCGCCAGCTCAACTATCCGCTGGGCATCCTGATGGATTTGCAGGGGCCGAAACTGCGCGTCGGCAAGTTCGCCGGAGGCAAGGTGCAGCTGCATCGCGGTCAGGCGTTCCGCCTCGATCTGGACGCCACACCCGGCGATGAACGCCGGGTGAACCTGCCGCACCCGGAGATCATCGCCGCGCTCGAAACGGGCATGGATCTGCTGCTGGATGACGGCAAACTGCGCCTGCGCGTGGTCAGCAAATACACCGACGCGATCGACACCACCGTGCTCGCCGGCGGCGAACTGTCGGACCGCAAAGGGGTGAACGTGCCGCAAGCGGTGCTCGACCTCAGCCCGCTGACCGCTAAGGATCGCCGCGACCTGAGCTTCGGTCTGGAACTGGGGGTGGACTGGGTGGCGCTGTCGTTCGTGCAACGTCCGCAAGACATTCTCGAAGCCCGCGAACTGATCGGCGACAAGGCCTTTCTGATGGCGAAAATCGAGAAGCCGTCAGCGGTTGAACAACTGCGTGAAATCGCCGAATTGAGTGACGCGATCATGGTCGCTCGCGGCGATCTCGGCGTGGAAGTGCCGGCGGAAAGCGTGCCGCAGATCCAGAAGAACATCATCAGCACCTGCCGCGAACTCGGCAAACCGGTGGTGGTGGCGACGCAGATGCTCGAGTCGATGCGCTTCTCCCCGGCGCCGACCCGCGCCGAGGTCACCGACGTTGCCAACGCTGTGGCTGAAGGCGCGGATGCGGTGATGCTCTCGGCCGAAACCGCGTCCGGCGAATACCCGCTGGAAGCGGTGCAGATGATGAGCAAGATCATTCGTCAGGTTGAGAACGGTCCGGACTATCAGACGCAGCTCGACGTCAGCCGACCGAAAGCCGAAGCGACGGTGTCCGATGCCATTAGCTGCGCGATCCGCCGCATCAGCAACGTGCTGCCTGTGGCGGTGCTGGTCAACTACAGCGAGTCGGGCGCCTCGACATTACGTGCCGCGCGGGAACGGCCGAAAGCGCCGATCCTCAACCTGACGCCGAACCTGCAGACCGCGCGGCGTTTGAGCGTGGCGTGGGGCATTCATTCGGTGGTCAACGATCGCCTGCGTCAGGTCGATGAAGTGTGTTCGACCGCGCTGGAAATCGCTCAGGCGCAAGGCATGGCAGAGCGTGGCGATACCTTGCTGATCACCGCCGGGGTGCCGTTCGGGCAACCGGGATCGACCAACTCACTGCGGATCGAAACGCTGATCTGACCCCATATTTTTGATGTGAATACAAAACCTGTGGCGAGGGGATTCATCCCCGATTGACTGCGCAGCAGTCACAGCTTTTAAGAGAGTGACGGTTTTCAGAGAAAAACCGCATTCACCGAGGGGCTGCTTCGCAGCCCATCGGGGATAAATCCCCTCGCCACGGGCAACTCGGTTTCACTGACTTTCAGAACTGCCATGCCTGCCAATCATTTCAACAACCACTGCCCCGACTGGGCCGAGGCTTTGCTCAACGGTTTCAGTCAGATATTCCTTCAGCGCCACCCGCTGTGCGGCTTGCTGTGCCTGCTGGCGATTCTGCTCACTGCGCCGGTGCTGTTTGCCGGTGCGCTGCTCGGGGCCGTCGCCGGATTGCTCACCGCACAACGACGTAACTATGCCAAGGCTGATCGTCAGGCCGGGTTGTTCAGTTACAACGGCGTGCTGCTCGGTCTGTTGCTCAGCCTGTATTTCCCCTGGTCACCGCTGCTGCCGCCGCTGATTCTGGCGGCTGGCGGGCTGAGCGCGATGCTCACTCAGCAATGGCTCAAACATGTGTACCGCAGTCGATCGATACCGGCTTACACCTCGCCGTTCGTGGCCATCGGCTGGATTTTGCTGCTGTTCGCTGAACCGTCGGCGCCGATCACGGCAATCGAAATGAACACATTGAATCTACTCGCCGCTGCACTCAACGGCTTCGGTCAGGTGATGTTCCTCGATCATCCGCTGGCCGGTACGTTGATCGGCATCGGTTTGCTGATCGCCGATCGCCGGGCGTTCTGCTGGGCGCTGCTGGCCTCGGCCGTCGGTCTCGCGTCGAGTCTGCTGCACCACGAAACCGCTGCCGCATTATTGGGTCTGGGCAGCTACAACGCGGTGCTCGCCGCCCTCGCCTTCAGTGCGCAACGCCAACATCCGTGGCTGCCGCTGCTGGGCATCGTCCTCGCGCTGCTGGTCACCCCGCTGTTCGCCGCCCTTGGTCTGGCGACGCTGACCGCGCCATTCATCCTCGCCGGCTGGCTGATCCGCGCCGGGATCCAGATGCTTGGCAAAGCGGCCGGCGACGCCACGCCTTGCGCACAGGGGGACAATCAACCTAGGCTGCGCTGATCTTCCATTCAGGCGTTATCCATGGACAGCAGCAACAGTTGGCGCGAACGGCTTTACGTGATGATTTTCCAGAGCGACACCCTCGCCGGGCGGCGCTTCGACGGCACCTTGCTGTTGATCATCCTCGCCAGCCTGGTGGTGGTGATGCTCGACAGCATCGACAGCATTCACCAGAACTACGCCGATGTGCTGGCTTACATCGAGTGGGGTTTCACCGTCATTTTTCTCGGTGAATACATCCTGCGCCTGTATTGCTCACCGAAACCGTTGCGCTACGCCTTCAGTTTCTACGGACTGGTGGATCTGCTGGCGATCGTGCCCGGCATCCTCGCGCTGTATTACAGCGATGCGCAGTACCTGCTGATCATCCGCATCATTCGGATGCTGCGGATCTTCCGGGTGCTCAAGCTCAGCCCGTACCTCAAGCAAGCCAACTATTTGATGTCGGCGCTGCGTGGCAGCAAGCAGAAAATCGTCGTGTTCCTGGTCAGCGTCTGCACCCTGGTAACGGTGTTCGGCACCCTGATGTACGTGATCGAAGGCCCGGAACATGGCTTCACCAGCATCCCCAAAGGCATCTATTGGGCTATCGTGACCCTGACCACCGTCGGCTTCGGCGACATCGTGCCGAAGACCCCGCTGGGCCAGGTGATTTCGTCGCTGGTGATGATCACCGGTTACTCGATCATCGCCGTGCCCACCGGGATCTTTACCGCCGAACTGGCCAACGCCATGCGCGGCGAACAGCTGCAACATGACTGCCCGGTGTGCAAGAAAAACAGCCATGAACATGGCGCGGCGTTCTGCTCCCGTTGCGGTAATGCGCTGTTCAAGAAACTGGAATAAGCACAGAGCTTTTTAATCTTTAAACGACTATGCCAGCCCCGTTATAGTCACTAGCAAATTGGCATCACCCACAATCCCTGTAGGAGCTGCCGAAGGCTGCGATCTTTTGATCTTGTTTTTAGACCAAAATCAAAAGATCGCAGCCTTCGGCAGCTCCTACACATAAACAACAAGGAATGCGCAGTGAAAAAACTCTTTGGCGCCTCACTTCTCGCCGCCGGTCTTGCCTTTGGCAGCGTGGCTCAAGCCGCACCGACCCTGCTCAACGTCTCCTATGACGTGATGCGCGATTTCTACAAGGACTACAACACCGCGTTCCAGAAACACTGGCAGGCCGAACACAACGAAAACATCACCGTGCAGATGTCCTTCGGCGGTTCGAGCAAGCAGGCGCGCTCGGTGATCGACGGCCTGCCGGCTGACGTCATCACCATGAACATGGCGACCGACATCAACGCCCTCGCCGACAACGGCAAACTGGTGCCGGAGAACTGGGTCACCCGCCTGCCGAACAACAGCGCGCCGTTCACCTCGGCCACCGTGTTCATCGTCCGTAAAGGCAACCCGAAAGCCCTGAAAGACTGGCCGGATCTGCTCAAGGACGGCGTGCAAGTGATCGTGCCCAACCCGAAAACTTCGGGCAACGGCCGCTACACCTACCTCTCGGCCTGGGGCTACGTGCTGAAAAATGGCGGTGACGAGAACAAGGCCAAGGACTTCGTCGGCAAACTGTTCAAGCAAGCGCCGGTGCTCGATACCGGTGGCCGCGCCGCGACTACCACGTTCATGACCAACCAGATCGGCGACGTACTGGTGACCTTCGAAAACGAAGCCGAGATGATCGCTCGCGAGTTCGGTCGCGATCAGTTCGAAGTGATCTACCCAAGCGTCTCCGCCGAGGCCGAACCACCGGTGTCGGTGGTCGACAAAGTGGTCGACAAGAAAGGCACCCGCGCTGCGGCCGATGAATACCTGAAGTACCTGTGGTCGCCGGAAGGCCAGGAAATCGCCGCCGCCAACTACCTGCGTCCACGGGACCCGGCGGTGCTGGCGAAGCACACCGACCGCTTCCCGAAAGTCGACTTCCTGTCGGTGGAGAAAACCTTCGGCGACTGGCGTTCGGTGCAGAAGACCCACTTCAATGATGGCGGGATCTTTGATCAGATTTATACCGTTCAGTAAGGCTTAGCAGTAACGAAAAAGGCGACCTCAACAGGTCGCCTTTTTTGTGGGCATTGGCAATCACCACAGTCCCCCCTGTGGGAGCGGGCTTGCTCGCGAAGGTGGTGTGTCAGTCAAAAACATGTATCTGACACACCGCCTTCGCGAGCAAGCCCGCTCCCACAGGGGATTGTTTGTCAGCCAGTTACATCGGTGGGGTCACGCCATCCTTGCCGGCGGAAATCGATTGCGCAGTCAACGTGCCGTCGGCGTCCTGGGTGACGAAGCTGACAATCTTCACCCCCACCCTGAGCAAGCTGCGATCCCCCGGCGTCAAATTGACGATCGGCACATCCTCCGGCACCAGGATCTTCTGCTGCCCGCCCTTGTAGTTGACGGTCAGCACCCGCCCATTGCTGACCACCAGATCACCAACACTGCCATTGGTCATGCTGCTGCCCTTGGCCAGATCAAACGGCCGGTGGCCATCGCCGCTGCCGGCCAGTTCCGGCGGGAAGACGTGCACTTCCATTGCCTTGAGCGTGCCATCCTCCTGCGGCATGGCGGCCGAGCCGATGTAGCTGCCGGGTTTGATGTCCTCGATATTCGCCAGAGTCACGGCGCGGACTTTGGTGTCACCGGTCAACTGAATCACCACGTTCTCGCCGCTGTTGACGTGGACGTTCAACGAGTCGGCGCTGACCCCGGTGATCTCACCGCGCACGCCGAGACGCATACCGGGAGCATCGGCCGCCTGCACCGCAGCAGCGCCGAGCAGGCCGATCAAGGCAATCGTGGTGGTGTGACGCAGCAGCTGGCGCAACATGGCATTCCTCCGGTGATGAGCAGTAAAAGCGCAGCGGTAAACATAAGCACGCTATCGAAGAAGATGTAAGTGAATGTATCATCAGCCCTCCCCGGCCGGACGCAAGGTTCGCCGATGGACGACACCGCCGTTGAAGCCAATCATTCCGCAACGGAATAACTGATATCGATACAAGGCTTCTACCGCCGCATCGGTGCGTCCCTTAGCCTCACCGCATTCCCTTTCGCTGGATCGAGAAACCTTATGAACGCCACAACTCACGCAATGACCCGAGGCATGGTGCTGCTGTTCGCCTTCTGCTGCGGCGCGATCGTCGCCAACATCTACTACGCGCAACCGATCATCGGGCTGATCGCGCCGGACATTGGTCTTTCCGACACCATGGCCAGTTTCATCGTCTCGCTGACGCAGATCGGTTATGCGTTAGGCTTGTTCTTCCTGGTACCGCTGGGTGACCTGCTGGAAAACCGCCGGCTGATGATCATCACCACGGTGGTGGCGATTGCCAGCCTGCTCGGCGCGGCGTTCACCAGTCAGCCGAATGTGTTTTTACTGATCTCGTTGCTGGTGGGTTTCAGTTCGGTGTCGGTGCAGATCCTGATTCCGCTCGCCGCGCATCTGGCGCCGGAAGAATCCCGTGGCCGGGTGGTCGGCGGGATCATGGGCGGTCTGCTGCTGGGCATTCTGCTGGCGCGGCCGGTGTCGAGCGTGGTGGCTGACCATTTCGGCTGGCGCGCGATGTTCATGATTGCCGCCGCGTTGATGGCCGCGATCAGCGTGGTGCTGGCACTGACCGTGCCCAAGCGTCAACCGGATCACAGCGCTTCCTACGGCCAGTTGCTCGGCTCGCTGTGGACCCTGCTGCGCCAGCAACCGATACTGCGTCAGCGCGCGTTTTATCAGGGCTGCATGTTCGCCACCTTCAGCCTGTTCTGGACAGCGGTGCCACTGGAACTGGCGCGCAACCATGGCCTGTCGCAAAGCGAAATCGCGATCTTCGCGCTGGTCGGTGCCATCGGCGCCATCGCCGCACCGATCAGCGGACGCCTGGCGGACGCCGGCCACACCCGCATCGCTTCGCTGCTGGCGATGCTCTTCGCCAGCCTGAGCTTCCTGCCGGCCTTCATTCATCCGGCCTACAGCGTGATCGGTCTGGCCGTGACCGGCGTGGTACTGGATTTCTGCGTGCAGATGAACATGGTGCTTGGCCAGCGCGCGGTCTACTCGCTCGACGCCAAAAGCCGTGGTCGCCTGAATGCGCTATACATGACCAGCATCTTCATCGGCGGCGCCTTCGGCTCGTCGGTTGCCAGTGCGGTGTATGAGCATGGCGGCTGGTTGTGGATCGTGATTGTCGGCAGCGCGTTCCCGCTGCTGGCGCTGTTGCGGTTTTTGAGTGCTTCGCAGCGTGGTTCTTTGGCAACGGCGTAGGCATCAAGGCTCGCTCCCACAGGTTGCTCACTGGGCCTGTGGGAGCGAAGACGCTTAATACCGAACCAGTTTTTCCATCGCCGCATCCGCCAGAAACGAAGAGCGGCTTTTGACATTGTGTTCACGCACATAACGATCGATGCGCTGGATCACATAGCCTGGCAACGTCACGTTGACCTTCTCGGTCTTGCCCATGTACGGCGAGATATCCAGCTCGAGCATCCCCCAGCCCATGTCGGCAAACTCCGGATTATTGCGATGCGCCGCTGCCGACGTCGGCATCGGAATCGATTCCCCGTCCGCCGCCATCTCCTGCAACATGAGATGGGCGACTTCAACGGCTGCGTTATAGGCGTCCTCGAAAGTGTCCCCGGCCGTGACGGCGCCGGGAATGTCAGGTATCTGAATACCGATGGCGGTGTTGTCGTCACCCCATTCGATGCAGATCGGATATTGCATTATGGATCTCCCTTGTAGCTGGCTGGCGGGTGGTACAACCCGGCACGCCTCCTGATGCTTTTGACCGTCCCCAGCGGCAAATCCTTTTTAGGGTGAGGAACGGGAATGGTGTACGGGTTGTAACGATGCGTGAAGATGTGATGACTGCCGGTGACTCGATCCAGCGTCCAGCCTGCCTCCTCCAGCTCCTTGATCAATAGCCTGCTTTGCACCTACCGCCTCCTTGCTCCGGCCGAATAAAAGTAACTCTAGAGTTATCTTTACTCAAGCACATAAATCTGCAGGGCGACGTTTGGTTGTTTTACCGCATGTGATTGAATGGACGCGGATTACACTCAGCACCCTATTCCCTGTGGGAGCGGGCTTGCCCGCGAAGGCGTCGGATCGGCCAACACATGTGCTGAATGTCAGACCGCTTTCGCGAGCAAGCCCGCTCCCACAAGGGGGGTACGACAACTTTCAGATTTGCAGGAAGACTGATGGACCGCCTCGCCGCCATGGAAACCTTCGTCTACGTCGTCGAAACCGGATCGTTTTCCGCCGCCGCCCGACGGCTGAATATCGGTCAGCCCGCCGTGTCGAAAACCATCGCTCAGCTGGAAAAACGCCTGGCTGTCAGCCTGTTGCTGCGCTCGACTCGCGGCCTGACTCCGACCGAAGCGGGGCTGGCGTTTTTCGAACGGGCCAGACGCGCCATCAATGAAGCCAACGAAGCCGATAACGCCGCCCGTGGCAGTGCCAGCGGTTTGCGCGGCAACTTGCGGATCAGCGCTGCGGTGACCTTCGGCCGCCTGCATGTGGTGCCACAGTTGGGGCCGTTTCTCGATCAGCATCCGCAATTGAACATCGAGCTGATGCTTGATGACCGCAACATCAATTTGGTCGAAGAAGGCATCGACGTCGCCCTGCGCATGGGCCCGCTCAGCGACTCTGGTCTCACCGCGCGCAAGATCGCCGACTGCCGCCGCGTGGTGCTCGGCAGCCCGGCCTACTTCGATCGCTACGGCGAACCGAGCTGCCCTGCCGACCTCAATCAGCATCAAGGCATCGTCTACAACCTCAGCGGCGGCGCCACCTGGACCTTCACCCAGGGCAGCGAACAACAGACGCAAACCCTGACCGGCCGCCTGCGGGTCAGCGCCGCCGAGGGTTTGCGTGCAGCCGTGCTGGCCGATCAGGGCCTGACCATCGCCTCGCAATGGATGTTCGCCCCGGATCTGGCAAGCGGCGCGGTCAGGGCGGTGATGGGTGACTGGCGTTTGCCGGATCAGGACTTGTGGGCGGTGTTTCCCACGGGGCGGATGGTCAGTGCGAAGGCGCGGGTGTTTGTGGAATACATGGAAAATTTGCTGACACACCTGAACTGAACCGGCTTATGTTTCGTTTATTGCGATTTTCGTTTAATTCGAATAACGTTCCAGCATCCTCTCTTCAGAATGTTGGAATTCATTATGTCGATCGTCCTTCACCCCTCTCTCAACCTCCCGGTGGAGCGCGAAGTCAAAGCCGCAATTGAAGGCAAACGCGCGCTCGCCGCCTACCTGGCGACCCAATTCGAAACACAGCACATCCAGATTTTCGACGAACAGAACCAGGCGCATCAGGTCGAGCTGCCGACCTCGGCATTACAACTGCTGATGGATATTCTGGCGGCGCTGGCCGAGGGTAACGCAGTCAAAGTCGTACCGGTGCATGCCGAGCTGACCACTCAGGAAGCCGCCGACCTGCTCAACGTCTCACGCCCGCACCTGATAAAACTGCTGGAAAGTGGCGAGTTGTCCTACCACAAAACCGGCAAGCACCGACGTGTGCGTTTCGCCGATTTGATGGACTATAAAACCCGGCGCGATACCGCCAGCGAGCAGGCAATGGCGCTTCTCGCGGAGCAGGCACAGGCGTTAAGGACAGGATACGATTGAGGCATTCACCTTTCACCGCTGTATACGATGCATGTGTTTTGTACCCCGCCCCATTGAGAGACTTCCTCATGTGGCTCGCGCTATCGGGGCGATTTCGGGCCCGATGGACCCAGGAGATTCACCGCGAATGGAAACGCAATTTATTGAAAAACCGAACCGATCTGACGATAGAGCAACTGGATCGCACGTCCGAGCTTATGGACCGTGCGATTCCGGATGCCTGTGTCTACGATTTTGAAGACCTGATCACCGGACTTTCCTTACCCGATACCAACGACCGCCATGTTCTGGCCGCAGCCATACGCTGTGGTGCAGGGGTGATCGTGACGTTCAACCTGAAAGATTTTCCCGATACCTGCCTCGCCCCCTATGGCGTAGAGGCCCAACACCCTGATGAGTTTGTCGAAAACCTGTTTCACCTTGATCAGGCAGTTGTTATCGCTGCAGCGCAACGGCAGCGCCAACAACTTAAATTGCCGCCGATAGCCGTTGAGCCGTTGAGCCGTTTCTTGATCTTTTGCAGCGACAGGGATTGGTTGAGTCAGTTCGGGCGCTAAGCGCCTATCGTGCGATTCTCTGAATAATCATTTTGTGAACACCAGACAAACAAACGGCGATCCAGAGATCGCCGTTTTTTCGTCACTGCCCGAACTGTTTGCCCAACCCCGGCGGCACGCCGTGGATGTTGGTGTCTTCCCACGGGCCGTTGGGGCTGACCGAACGGCTCCAGCCGTTGTTCCAGCGGTAGTAGGTGCGCTGGCGGTAGAAGGTGTTGGTCTGGTGGTCGAGGACGTAGACGCCGAGTTTCTGATCCCAGTGGCTGTTGCCGCCCGGTGGTGGGGCGAAGCTGGCCGAGGTGCGTGGGACTGGCTTGGACGGTTTGGCCGGGATGCTTTTGCCCGGTGTCGGCGAGGTCGACGGGGTCGGGCTCGGTTGTGACGGCGGGATCGGCGGCAGGTTGGTGGTCGGTTCCGGTCGGTGCACCGCACATGCGCTCATGCTCAAGGCCAATGTGATGACGGTGATGCGGGCGAGGCTGTGCATGGCGGTGCTTTCCTGTGGGTTCCCGGGTTATTTGTCCGGGCTGTCGATGGTCAGTGTTTGCGGCGCGGTGGTGCTGCTGGCCAGCGGGCCGCTGCGACCCACCCACTCCCCGGCGGTCGGCTGGCCGGCGCGGGAGATGCGCGCAACCAGTTGGACTTCAGGGAAGTTCGACAGTTTCAACTGCGGCATCATGGCGTCGGCATCGCCCAGTTCGACGGTCACCGGCAGATCGGCCACGGTCAGGCGCTTGGCCGCCAATGGTGCCGGTGGGCCGGAAACGGCGCGGGCGAAGATGAACACGCTGTCGCCCGGTTGCACCTTGCCTTTGAGTTCGCTGGCCAGATCGACACGCACCTTGAGCAGTGCGGCAACCTTGGCGGCCGGCGCGGCGGCGACCTTGCCGCCACTGGCTTGCAGGCGCTCGGTGGCTCGCTCGATCCCGCCCTGCAAGGCGGCGCGGGAGTTGTCGCCCTCTGGCAACTGCGCCAGTAGCCGGTTCCAGTAGTCGATTGCCTGCTGATAACGCTCGCCCTCGAACGCGGCGATGCCGAGCAGGCCGAGGCTGGTGACCTCTTTCGGATCGGCTTTCAGCGCTTCGTCGGTCAGGGCCTGGATCTTGTCCGACCACTTTTTACCGTCGGCAAAATACTGCGCCTGGGCCCACTGGCCGAGCAGTTCCGGCTGGCGACCGGCGAGGTTGGCGGCGCGTTCGAACATCTTCGCCGCGTCCGCCGGACGATCCTGGGCCATGTAAGTGCGCCCGAGGAAGTACAGGCCTTCCGCCGAATCCGGCTGCGCCGCAACAGCACGCTCCAGACGCTGGGTCATCTCTTCCATCGACTGCGGCGCCTGGGCGAACTCGCGGGTCAGTTCGACTTTATCGGCAGCGCCGAAATGCAGGTACAGACCCAGGCCCAACACCGGCACCAGCACCGCTGCCAACAACGGCAACGGCTTGCCCAGTTTCGAGACACGCGGCGCGGCAACGCCTTCGGTATCGGCGAGCAGTTCACGCGCCGCTTCAGCACGACCGCTATCCATTTGCGCCGCATCAAGTACACCTTCAGCCTGCTGCGCTTGCAGCTCGGCAACACGTTCCTGATACAGCGCCACGTTCAGGGCAGTTCGATCCTCTTCACGCTGGGCGCGACGGCCACGCAAAACCGGGATCAGCAGAAAACTCAGGGCGACCAGAAGCAACAGCCCTGCGGCAAGCCAGAAATCAATCATTCTTGGTTTTTATCCAACAGTTGGTCGAGACGCTGACGCTCTTCGGTGGACAGCGATGGCGGGGTCTCGGTGCGCTGTGCGCGACGCCGGCGAACGATCACTGCGATCACCACCAGACCACCGAACAACAGACCGGCCGGGCCGAACCACAGCAGTGCAGTCTTGGCATTGAGCGCCGGTTTGTAGCGGACGAAATCACCGTAGCGATCGACCATGAAATCGATGATCTGCTGATTGTCCTTGCCCTCGCCGAGCATGCGGAAAATCTCTTTGCGCAGGTCAGCGGCGATCGGTGCATTGGAGTCGGCGATGTCCTGGTTCTGGCACTTGGGGCAGCGCAGTTCCTTGGTCAACTCGCGGAAACGCTCGCGATCACCTTCCTTGGCGAACTCGTAAGTGTCGATCGCGGCATGCGCCACGCCGGCCAGACTCAAGCCCAAGACTACGGCAGCGATAAAGCGCTTCATGGCTTGGCCTCATCGACCAACGCCTGATACTTGGCTGCGAGTTTTTCACGCCAGACCTGCTCGTCGATCACCCCGACGTACTTGTCACGGATGATGCCCTTGGCGTCGATGAAGAAGGTTTCCGGCGCGCCGTACACGCCGAGGTTCAGGCCCAGCGAACCCTCGTCGTCACGGATATCCAGCAGGTACGGGTTGTGGAATTCGGCCAGCCACTTCAACGCATCGGCGTTGGTGTCCTTGTAGTTGATGCCGTAGATCACCACACCGCGCTCGGCCAGTTTGTTCAGCACCGGGTGCTCGACCCGGCAGGAAATGCACCAGGTGCCCCAGACGTTGACCAGTGCCGGCTTGCCGAGAATGTCAGCTTTGGTCAGGGTCTTGTCGCCCTGCACGTTCGGCAGAGTGAACTCCGGGAAGGGCTTGTTGATCATCGCCGACGGCAGCTCCGCCGGATCGAGGTACAGACCGCGATAAAGAAACACCGCCACCAGCAGAAAAATCGCCAGGGGTACCAGCATCAACCAACGTCTCATGCAGCCGCTCCTTGCAGGCCGAGGGCTTCACGCACCTTGGCTTTGACCTTGACTCGATAACGCCGATCCAGCGCCGCCAGCAATCCGCCCAGACCGGTCAGCAGGCCGCCGAACCAGATCCAGCGCACGAACGGTTTGACGTGAACCCGTACCGCCCACGCGCCGTTTTCCAGCGGCTCGCCCAGTGCAACATAGAGATCACGGGTGAAACCGGCGTCGATCCCGGCCTCGGTCATCATCGAACTCTGCACGGTGTACAGGCGTTTTTCCGGGTGCAGCACGCTGATTTCCTTGCCGTCGCGGATCACCCGAACGGTGCCTTTGTCGGAGGTAAAGTTCGGCCCTTCGAAGTGCTTGGCACCTTCGAACACAAACTGATAACCGGCCAGGGACATCGACTCGCCCGGCGCCAGACGCAGATCACGCTCGGCACTGTTCTGACTCGACAGCACCACGCCGAGGGCGCACACGGCGATGCCCAGGTGAGCGATCTGCATGCCCCAGTAGCTGCGGGTCAGGGTTGGCAGGCCTTTGATCAGGCCCTTGTGGCGAGTCTTGTCGAAGATGTCGCGCACACCGGCGAGCAACACCCACGCGGCGAGCAGGAACGTCGCAATCACCGCCCAGTTGAAATCGCCGTAGGCGACACCGGCGACCACCGCCAATACGACACTGCCGAGCAGCACCGGGGTCAGCATGTTTGCCAGCCACTTCACCGGGGTGTCTTTCCAGCGGACGATCACGCCGACCGCCATCACCAGCATCAGCAACGCCATCAGCGGGATGAACAGCGCGTTGAAGTACGGCGGGCCGACCGACAGCTTGGCGCCACTCAAGGCATCCAGAATCAGCGGATACAGGGTGCCGAGCAGAATCATCGACGCCGCCACCACCAGCACCAGGTTGTTGCCCAGCAGCAGGGTTTCCCGCGACCACAGGTTGAAGCCGACCTGACTTTTGACCACTGGCGCACGCAACGCAAACAGCGTCAGTGAACCGCCGACCACGAACAGCAGGAAGATCAGAATGAACACGCCGCGCTCAGGGTCCGAGGCAAACGCGTGCACCGAGGTCAGCACGCCGGAACGCACGAGGAACGTACCGAGCAGGCTCAGGGAGAAAGCAGCAATCGCCAGCAACACCGTCCAGCTCTTGAACACGCCACGTTTTTCCGTGACCGCCAGCGAGTGGATCAACGCGGTGCCGACCAGCCATGGCATGAACGAGGCGTTTTCCACCGGGTCCCAGAACCACCAGCCGCCCCAGCCGAGTTCGTAGTAAGCCCACCACGAACCAAGGGTGATGCCGATGCCGAGGAAGGCCCAGGCGACAATCGTCCAAGGGCGCGACCAGCGTGCCCATGCCGCGTCGAGACGACCGCCCAACAAAGCGGCGATGGCGAAGGCGAACGCCACCGAGAAACCCACATACCCCATATAGAGCATCGGCGGATGCACAATCAGGCCGATGTCTTGCAGCAACGGATTGAGGTCACGGCCATCCGCCGGAATCTGCGGCAGGATCCGCGAGAACGGGTTGGAGGTGAGGATCAGAAACAACAGGAAACCGGTGCTGATCATGCCCATCACCGCCAGCACGCGGGCGAGCATGACTTGCGGCAACTGCCGGGAGAACACCGACACGGCAAAGGTCCAGCCGCCGAGGATCAACGCCCACAGCAACAGCGACCCTTCGTGGGCGCCCCACACCGCACTGAACTTGTAGTACCACGGCAAGGCGCTGTTGGAGTTCATCGCCACATAGCCGACCGAGAAGTCGTCGGTCATGAACGCGTAAGTCAGGCAACCGAAGGCAAACAGCAAGAACGCAAACTGGCCCCACGCCGCCGGCTGGGCCAGGCCCATCCACATACGATCGCCGCGCCACGCACCGAACAGCGGCACCACGGCCTGCACCAGCGCGAAACACAGCGCCAGAATCATCGCCAGATGACCAAGCTCGGGAATAAACAGTGCAGAAGTCATCGATCAACCCTCCTTCGCTGGGGTCGGTGCCGATTGACCACTGTCTTTCAGCGCTTTGGTCACTTCCGGCGGCATGTACTTCTCGTCGTGCTTGGCCAGCACTTCATCGGCCACCACCACGCCGTCGGCGTTGAGTTTGCCCAGGGCGACGATGCCCTGCCCTTCGCGAAACAGATCCGGGAGGATCCCGCGATAGGTGATGGTCACGGACTTGTTGAAATCGGTGACGACGAATTTGACGTCCAGCGAGTCCGGCGAACGTTGCAGCGAGCCCTTCTCGACCATGCCGCCGGCGCGGATGCGCGTGTCGTGCGGCGCTTCGCCGTTGGCGATCTGGGTCGGCGTGTAGAACAGGTTGATGTTTTCCTGCAGGGCGCTGAGGGCCAGGCCGACGGCAGCACCGACCCCGACCAAGATCGCCAGAATGAGGGTCAGACGTTTTTTGCGCAGCGGATTCACTTGCCGTTCTCCCGGCGCAGACGACGCGCCTCTTGTTGCAGATAGCGCTTGCGGGCCGCGATCGGTGCGACCACGTTGAGGATCAGCACCGCCAGACAAATGCCGTAGGCCGACCAGACATACAGGCCATGATGGCCCATGGCGAGGAAGTCGCCGAATGAAGCGAAACTCATCGAGCGGCCTCCAGACTGTTCTGCACTTCTTCTTTGACCCAACTGGCGCGGGATTCGCGCTTGAGCACTTCAAGGCGCATGCGCAGCAACAGCACGGCGCCGAAGAAACAGTAGAAACCCAGCACCGTCAGCAACAGCGGCAGCCACATTTCAGCGGGCATCGCCGGTTTCTCAGTGAGGGTGAAGGTCGCGCCCTGGTGCAGAGTGTTCCACCACTCCACCGAGTATTTGATGATCGGGATGTTGATCACCCCGACGATCGCCAGCACCGCGCAGGCCTTGGCGGCGCTGTCGCGATTGCTGATGGCGTTGCCCAGCGCGATCACGCCGAAATACAGGAACAGCAGAATCAGCATCGACGTCAGCCGCGCATCCCAGACCCACCATGAGCCCCAGGTCGGCTTGCCCCAGATGGCCCCGGTGACCAGCGCCACGGCAGTCATCCACGCGCCGATCGGTGCCGCGCATTGCAGGGCGACGTCGGCCAGTTTCATTTTCCACACCAGCCCGACCACGCCGCACACCGCCAGCATCACGTAGATCGACTGCGCGAGCATCGCCGCCGGCACGTGGATGTAGATGATGCGGAAGCTGTTGCCCTGCTGATAATCCGGCGGCGCGAAGGCCAGGCCCCAGACGACGCCAATGCTGATCAGCAGCAACGCGGCAATGCTCAGCCACGGCAGAAACCTGCTGCTGATGCCGTAGAACCACTTGGGCGAGCCGAGCTTGTGAAACCAGGTCCAGTTCATACTGTTTCCATCACGGGTGCCGCTCATCGGTGTGAGCAGTCTCAGGGTCTTTGCTGGTTAAATTTTAACCAGACCTCATTATTCGCCGACGCTGATCTTCAGGCCAGCCGCTATTGCAAAAGGTGTCAGGGTGATCGCCAGGGCGGTCAGGCTACCCAGCCACAGCAGATACCCGGTCGCCGGCATCCCTTGCAGGGCGGCCTGCAAAGCGCCACTGCCCAGGATCAACACCGGGATGTACAACGGCAGAATCAGCAACGCCAGCAACAGGCCGCCGCGTTTCAAACCAACCGTCAGCGCCGCGCCCACCGCACCGAGCAGGCTCAGCACCGGTGTACCCAGCAGTAACGACAACAGCAACACCGGCAGGCAGGCGACCGGCAAACCGAGCATCAACGCCAGCAACGGCGAGAGCAGAACCAGTGCCAAGCCTGAGAACAACCAGTGTGCCAGCACCTTGGCCAGCACCAGTAGGGGCAGCGGGTGCGGCGAAAGGACCCACTGTTCCAGGGAGCCATCTTCAAAATCACTGCGAAACAATCCGTCCAGCGAAAGCAGAACCGACAACAGCGCGGCCACCCAGACTAACCCCGGGGACAGGTTTTGCAAGACTTGAGTTTCCGGGCCGACGGCCAGCGGGAACAAGGCGATGACGATGGCGAAGAAAATCAGCGGATTGGCCAGTTCCGCCGGGCGACGAAACAGCAGACGGGACTCACGGGCAACCAGCAGGCCGAACACACTCATACTGCCCAGTTCCCCAGATCGATATCGCGATAACCGGCCGGCATCCGGCTCAGCGTGTGGTGCGTGGTCAGCACCACCAGACCGCCGCGCTCGCAGTGCCCGGCCAAATGCTCTTCAAGCTGCGCCACGCCCTGTTTGTCGAGCGCGGTGAACGGCTCGTCGAGAATCCACAGCGGCGGGCTGTCCAGATACAGCCGCGCCAGCGCCACGCGGCGTTGCTGACCGGCGGACAGGGTGTGGCAGGGAACATCTTCGAATCCGCGCAATCCTACGGCTGCCAGTGCCTGCCAGATCGCCTCGCGTCCGGCCGGCCGATGCAGGGCGCAGAGCCAGGACAGGTTCTCTTCCGGGGTCAGCAGGTCCTTGATCCCGGCGGCGTGGCCGATCCACAACAGGTTGCGCGCTAGTTCGCTCGGCTGGGCATCCAAGGGCTGGCCGTTGAGCAGCACCTGACCGCTGGTCGGCTGCATCAACCCGGACAACAGGCGTAGCAGACTGGTCTTGCCGCTGCCGTTGGGGCCGCTGATCTGCACCATATCGCCACTGGCCAGTCTTAATTCGAGATTTTCGAAGAGCAGCCGCAGGTCTCGCTCACAAGCAAGGGCAACGGTTTGCAGGACAGGACTGGTCAAGGGATCACGGGCCTTATACGGTTCAAGTCGGCTCTGGCGCGGCCGTTAAAGAGATGCAGGATAAATGCAATGACGGTGCGAAGCAGAGAGCTGGATCAAACAATTGCTATGTTTTTTGAACGAAGCGCAAGACGCGCGGCATTATACATGCCGTGCCTTACTCCCAAGCGTGCAATTTCCTCAGGTTGTGTCCGCGTATGACAGGCGAAATGAACATCCTCCCGCTCCCGCCCACCACCCCGGCGAACGCTCGTCCGCTGGCGATGAGCGGTGAGTTGCTCAAGCTGCTGACCCCGGTCGAAGGCTTGATCGGTGCCGGGCAAAGCGCCCAGGCCGAGGTGTTGTCACTCAAGCAGGCGGATCAGACCTTTCAACTGCTGCTCAAGGTCACCGTCGACGGCGGCCGGCAGACCACCGTGCAAGCCAGCAGCAACCTGCCGCTGCCAACTGGCACCAACCTGGCCGTCACTCAGCCGTCGGCGGGTAATCTGGCGATCACCGTGCAGCAGGCAATTGCCAGCAGCGTCGCCGCCCTCACCCGCATCGACACCGCGCAGTTGCCGGTCGGCACGCTGCTGCAAGGCAAGGTGCTGACCTCGCAGACACTGCCGCAAGTACCGGGACAACCGACGGTGTACCGCTCGCTGGTGAGCCTGCTCAACACCGCGCAGCGCGGTGCCACGCTGGATATCGACAGTCCGACGCCGCTGCGCATCGGCACCCTGCTCTCGGCACTGGTCGAAGACTCGCAAACCCTCAAGTTCGTGCCGCTGAGCAGCCGCCAGGAGCAATTGGCGGTGAGCCAGCAACTGCTCGGCCAGCAGAGCCGCCAAGGTTCGCTGGACGGTTTGCTCAACGCTCTGCAAAACCTGCCGAGCGACGACGATCAGACCTCGCAGGATCTGCGCGCTGCCGTCGTGCGTCTGCTCGCCAACCTGCCCGATGTGCAGCAGATGAGCAGCGCCAAAGGCGTGGCGCTGGCGCTGGCCAACAGCGGTGCCTTTCTCGAAGCCAAACTGCTGACCGGACAAAATCCTGCGCTGGCCCCGGACATGAAAGCCGATCTGCTCAAGCTGATCGCTCAGCTGTCGCCGGGCGCACCGGGCAATGCCAGTTTCAACGCGATCATCGCCGCCAACACCCTGGCGCAGGTGCTGCCGAGTTTCGTGCGCAACGCACTTGGCACCCTCGGCCAGGTCAGCGCCAAACCCGTGCCGAGCAGTTTTCCGCTGCCCGACCGCTTGCTGCAAAGCCAAGACGGTGAAGCTGACCTGGAACATCTGCTGCGCCTCGCTGCAGCCGCCGTGTCGCGCCTGCAAAGCCATCAGCTATCGAGCCTGGAACAGACCGGGGTCACTGACGACGGCCGTCTGCTCAGCACCTGGCAGCTGGAAATCCCCATGCGCAACCTGCAGGACATCGTGCCGTTGCAGGTCAAGTTTCAGCGCGAGGAAGCGCCGGAAAGAGAACCGCAACCCAACGAACGCCGTGACGAACGCGAACCCAGACAGCAGCTGTGGCGCGTCGATCTGGCGTTCGACATGGAGCCGTTGGGGCCGATGCAGATTCAGGCGCAGCTGATTGCCGGCAGCCTGTCGAGCCAGCTCTGGGCCGAGCGCCCATACACCGCCGACCTGATCGGCAACAATCTGTTCGCCCTGCGCCAGCGCCTGCTCGATCGCGGCCTGAACGTCGGCGATCTCGACTGCCATCTCGGCACCCCGCCGCAAGGCAATCAAACCCGCCTCGAACACCGCTGGGTCGACGAAACCGCATGAACGATTCCACTGCTCCACGCCAGGCCATCGCCCTCAAATACGACGGCAACCACGCCCCGACCCTCACCGCCAAGGGCGACGAGGAACTGGCCGAAGAAATCCTGCGCATCGCCCGCGACTGCGAAGTGCCGATCTATGAAAACGCCGAGCTGGTGCGGCTGTTGGCGCGGATGGAACTGGGCGACAGCATTCCCGAGGAGCTGTACCGCACGATCGCCGAGATCATCGCGTTCGCGTGGAATCTGAAAGGGAAATTCCCCGAGGGGCAGGATCCGGATGCGCCGATGGTCGAGAAGGACGTTACCGAACGCGGGGATGATTACTAGGCCGCGCCGGAGACAAGCCCAGATGCACGCGCTCTCGCTCGATATTCAATTCAAACGCGCTCGCCACTGCAGGTTCGCCCATTCAAACCGTTGTGAGCGACCATAATCCTTGATCCCGACGGGCATACCTTGCTCGGACAGATTCAGTGCCTTGAAGCCGACTTTTCCGATTCGCCAGTAATACTCATGCACAGGATCGTTGACGCGATAGGGAAGCAGGATCTGCCTGCCCGTCCCCAGCCCATAAGATCGCACGTCAGCCCAATTAAGCACGCTCGTCTCGAAAGCCGGAGACGAAGGCTCTTCGAACTCTCCGCCGCCAAGATTTTTGACTTTCCAGAAATTGATATCACTACCGTCTGATCGAGCATGCAGCACCCATACATCGGTCAGTTTGGTAATCGGCGAATCCAGCACTGCGGTCTTTGAACGCGCAGAATAGAAGCCCGGCAACTCCAACACTTTCTCAAAATCCAGAGAACGGCCGCTACTCCTGTAGGTGAGCAGCTTCAAGAGCTGCTCACTTGAATCAACAGCGAGCACATCATCCTTGCCATCGTTGTCCAGCCTGGCGCTGTAGAAGTGGGCCGGCAATGCGTTTTTTCGAGCATCTCCCCAATGAGCAGGAATGCCCAGACTCGCCCCTTTATTCTCCATCAGCCAGAAATCGGACACTGTGTTATTCAGAGTTTGCACGATCAACACATCTTGCTTGCCGACGCCTCTGAAGTCGCCAGCCAGATATTGCTGAGCTTGCCGGTAGGCATGCCCTTGCTGAACCGAACGCCAGATAATCGGATCAGCAAAATGCCCGCCTTCATTCTTCAATAGCCTGAAAATGGTTTCGTCAGCTTTTCCGGGCGATATCGCCATCAGATCAGCCTTGCCGTCACCTGTGAAATCCGCCAGCAGATAGCGCGTAGCGTCGTAGCAAATCGCTGTAGCACACCCGGAATCAAAAGAGTCTGGATCAAATGGAAGTCTGTTCTCATACCATTTCTCGGATGCAATCGCGTCTGCGTCCAGCGACGTGACCCAAATATCGACACCTGGACCATCCTGCCGGCGCTGCACTTGCACCGTCCGGTTCGTCCCGTCACCGATGACATCCCCCGTCAGCGCCACTTCCATCGAATCATTGCTGTCGATGTTATCGACGCTGCGCACCCACAACGTAGAACCCGCAAACTCCATGCAATCCGCTATCAAGCTCGGCTGTACTCCGTCCAGGCATTGCCCCTGCGCTCCGGGAACATAAATTTTCCCGAAATCCCACGGAGTCCAGTGTTGAGAGGGCTCATTGCTTTCACATGCGCGTTCGATCAATTGGCCATTCTGACGCGCTATGCAATGGCCAGAGGCTGTTTTCAGCAGCGCAACTCCCCTGCTCGCGCCGACTGCAATGTCGGAGGGCACAAACGCCCAGCGCTGGTCAGCGTCTGGCTCACATCCATCCAGTGTCACCTGCTGCCCCAATCCATTGGCAACCAGGCACTGTTGCGTCTGGAAATTGACTAGCGGTCTGAAAGGGATATTGACCAGTGGCCCGGCGGCGTGAGCATGGCTGAGCGTGAAATTCAGTCGCGCCACCCAATTGCCATTCCAGGTGGCTTCACTGTACGCACTGCTGACTGACTCAGCCCCTTCAAAGTGAAAGTAGCTGGCGACAACATGCCGTTTCGCCTGCACAGCTGCCGGGTCCACGTTAGGAGCGACGGCCGCCGAGGGATAGGTCTCGTGATAAATCACCGGGATATCTGCACTGATCCCGCGCAAGGCCAGGCGCGTCAAACGTGCCGAATAAATATGGTCAGGATGCTCCGTGTACGCAACGGTGTCCGGATTGAGTGCATACACCCGGGTGGCTCCTTCATTGACGATCAGTTCGGTCAAGAGCTGCACGAAAGATGTCCGACTGTAGAGGTTTACCGGACCTGAAGCCGAGTCCAGATAGGGCCAACTCCGAACAGTTTTATCGAGGTCGAGCAAATCGGCCAGCGGCACATCTCCACCACGAACGTCCCCTCCCGGCACACGCAAATATATGAGCTTCAATCCAGGTCGCTCATTGGCCTTGACGCTCATCACAATGGCTGAATCAGTGAATATCAGGTTAGGCGTCCATCCGGTCGCAAAACCCAGCATTTTTTCATAGGCTTTTCTCGACGCGCTTTCGCGCTTCAGCACATAGTCGAAGCCGGCGCCAGAACTGCCACCGTTCATGAAGATACTGGTCACACAGCCGCCGGCAGCCAGAACTTGCGAAATCCGCGGATCAATAAACAGCAGATCGTCGTCCATATGCGCAACGACATTGACCAGGTGGACACCGTGACAATTTTGCCGGTCGGCAATATTGGCTTCTGGAGCAAGCCTGCTGACCTGAGCCTGACAAGCCGTCAGGAGCAGCACGATTGCCAGCCGCAAGGCGGCAACACCGGGTAACCCTACTTTTTTCACGCGCTCGATTCTGGCTGGTAAATGCATACCCACTCCACGATTGGCTGGATCGGTGAATTGGCGATCAGAAGCGTCTGCCTGAAAAGCCGACGGGACTATCGCGAGTCACGAGCAGTGTGAGGAGCGATGAGCGAAATTCTCTACTGTCAGAAATACCAGTTCAGATAGACGGCCATCGGCGAATCAGGTAACAAAATCGAGCGCAAAAAAAATCGCCGGCATGGCCGGCGATCCTTAATCAAATGACATGCCTCTACGCATATCAGCTTCTGTGCAGCTTGCGCATCAACTCCGCCTCAGCCTGGGTCAAGCCGCAGGACTGAGTCAGCTCATCGACGCTCGCGCCCATGCCCACCAGTTTCGCCGCCTGGGCGAACGACAGGCTCGACGGGTCGCGCTGTTCCAGCGCGACAATCTTGTCCGGCAACGGACCGACTACCGAGCGCAGCTCGTGCAGGGCTTCGCCCATGCGCACGTTGCCGTTCTGATAGTCGTCGACACGCTTGGCCAGGTCCTTGATGCGCTGATCACGCAGCGCATCGCCCTGAGCCTGTTGCGCAGCGATTACCCGCTGCGCCTTGATGTACGCCAGAAACATTGCCAGCGTGCCTGCCCAGAAAAGGAACAGGACAATGACCGCAACCTCGAGAATCAATCAGATGCTCTCCAGTTCCGACCATTCTTCTTCGCTCATCATCTTGTCCAGCTCGACCAGGATCAGCAACTCGTTGTTCTTGTTGCACACGCCCTGGATGAACTTGGCCGACTCTTCGTTACCGACGTTTGGCGCGGTCTCGATTTCCGACTGACGCAGGTAAACCACTTCGGCCACGCTGTCGACCATGATCCCGACCACTTGCTTGTCGGCTTCGATGATGACGATACGGGTGTTGTCGCTGATCTCGCCGCTGTTCAGGCCGAAGCGCTGACGGGTGTCGATCACGGTGACCACGTTACCGCGCAGGTTGATGATGCCCAGCACGTAGCTTGGCGCACCCGGTACCGGAGCGATTTCGGTGTAACGCAGGACTTCCTGAACGCGCATCACGTTGATGCCGTAGGTTTCGTTGTCCAGCTTGAAGGTCACCCATTGCAGGATCGGATCTTCAGAACCTTTTGCATTCGTCGCCTGACTACTCATACCCTGACCCCTCGAAAAAACCGCACTGGGCGGTGTGTGTTCTGTGTGGAGGCACTGAAAAATGCCTTCGCCTGACTGTTATGTCGGCTGCTATGTCGATTTATGTAGCGGCTTGTGGCCGCCCAAGTGCTTAGCCCCGCCGCTGGCGATCAACTCGGCCAGCGCGGCTACATCAAGTAATGCACACATGTGCTCGATCACCGTGCCGGCGAGCCATGGCCGCTGACCCCGGTGACTTCTCCATTTGATTTCATTCGGGTCCAGACGCAACGAACGGCTGACCTGATGCACCGCCAGGCCCCATTCGTAACCTTGTACCGAAATCACGTACTGCAGGCCCTGACGGAAGTCATCGCGATAGCGATCCGGCATAACCCAACGCGCCGTGTCCAGGACTTTCAGATTGCCGGCCTGGCTCGGCAGAATCCCGAGGAACCATTCCGGTTGCCCGAACAGTGGCGTCAACTCGTGGCCGGCCAGCGAATAGATCGAACCGAGGCACACCAGCGGCACCGCCAACGTCAGCCCGGCAACATCGAACAACAGGCATTCGAAGGCTTCCGAGGCCCAGGCCGGACGGCCATCGGTTTCCACCGGGGGCGGCGTGTTGCTCGGTGGCAGGTGCACTTCCACCACTGGCGGCACCAGCGTCTGTTCGACGGGTGCCGGTGCCATCGGCGCCGGTTCGGCCACGACCGGTTCCGGCGCGGTTTTCAGCAATTGGGTTTGCAGCAACGGTGCGAGTGTCGAAACCGGCGCGCGTGGTGGCTCGGCTTCTTCGATCAACGCCACTGGCGCCTTGGCGATCGGTGCGGCGGCAGGCGCGACAACCGGGGCGGCAGGTTGGGCGGCTTTCTGCGCATCACGCGCCTGCTCTTCCAGTACCGCAGCCTGAAACTCGTCCAGCGCCGCAGCACTTTCGACCACCTCGACCGGCGCCTCGACCTGCACTTCCACTGGCGGCAACTCGTCAGGGATTTCCTGCAGCAGGCTGTCCAGATAGGACTGCAACGCCAGTTGCGGCTTCGACGTCAACTTCACCGGCCGATTCATGCGCAGCCCCCTGTAGGAGCTGCCGCAGGTTCGGTGCCGCGTTCGGACGATCTTTTGATCTTTTCAGGAGCAACGCCAAGCAAGATCAAAAGATCGCAGCCTGCGGCAGCTCCTACACGAATTAAGATCATGCTCAAGCCACCTGCGGAACAAGTTGTTGCGCCAGCAGATGCTTGAGCAGCGCGCGGTAAGCCAGCACGCCACGACTCTTGCCGTCGAACTGCGAAGGCGTGACACCGGCCCGGCTGGCGTCGCGCAGACGGGTATCGACCGGGATGTAACCCTGCCAGATCTCTTCCGGGAATTTGTCACGCAGCACGCGCAAGGTGCCCAGCGACGCCTGGGTGCGGCGGTCGAACAGAGTCGGCACGATGCTGAACGGCAGCGCCTGTTTGCGCGAGCGGTTGATCATCGCCAGGGTGTTGACCATGCGCTCCAGACCTTTGACGGCCAGGTGCTCGGTCTGCACCGGGATCACCAGTTGCTGGCTCGCGGCCAGGGCGTTGACCATCAGCACACCGAGCAACGGCGGGCTGTCGATGATTGCGTAGTCGAAGTCCTGCCACAGCTGCGCCAGACTCTTGGCGATCACCAGGCCCAGACCACTCTGCCCCGGCGACTGGCGCTCAAGGGTGGCCAGTGCGGTACTCGACGGCAACAGGGAAATGCGTTCGTCGCTGGTCGACAGCAGCAACTGCCCGGGCAAGCCTTGCGGCACGCTGCCCTTGTGCAGAAACAGGTCGTAGTTGCTGTGTTCCAGGCTGTCGGGGTCGTAGCCGAAATAGCTGGTCATCGAGCCGTGCGGGTCGAGATCGACCACAACCACGCGCTTGCCCGCCTCCGCCAGCAATCCGGCTAAAGCGATGGAAGATGTGGTTTTACCGACACCACCCTTTTGATTGGCGACTGCCCAGACTCTCATTCGGTTCGTTCCTCCCGGTCGAGATGCTCGACCGAGACATAGCTCAGCGTATTAATGCGGGCGACGGAGAATTGACGGCACTCTCGCGTCCCGGCGTCTTGACCGGGGACGGTGCAGTTTGTGTGCCAGCGCGCTTCAATGCCGCGTCCGGTTGTGCATTGGCGGTCCCGGTGCCGGTCAGGCTGCGGCGCACATCGAGGTTGCGCGACACCACCAGCACCACACGCCGGTTTTTCGCCCGGCCTTCGGCGGTGGCATTGTTGGCCACCGGCTGAAACTCACCGTAACCCACCGAGGCCAGACGGCCAGGGTTCACGCCCTGCATCGCCAGCATCCGCACGATGCTCGCCGAACGCGCCGAGGACAGCTCCCAGTTGGTCGGGTACTGCGCGGTGCGGATCGGCTGATCGTCGGTGAAGCCTTCGACGTGGATCGGGTTGTCGAACGGTTTGAGGATCGCCGCGACCTTGTCGATGATGTTGAAGGCGATATCACTCGGCATTGCGTCGCCACTGCCGAACAACAGACTGGAATTCAGTTCGATCTCGACCCACAACTCGTTGCCGCGCACGGTCATCTGGTTGGAGCTGATCAAGTCGCCGAACGCGGCACTGATGTCATCGGCAATGCTTTTCAGCGGATCGCTGGCCCCGGCAATACCGGCGTCAACCTGCTCGCTGTCCTTGACCAGCGGCTTGGCCGGGGTCACGGTTTTCGGGCGTTCCTCACCGATCGGGATCGGTTTGAGCGAACGATCGGAGTCGGTGAAAACCCCGATCAGCGCCTCGGAAATGACTTTGTACTTGCCTTCGTTGATCGACGAGATGGAATACATCACCACGAAGAAAGCGAACAACAACGTGATGAAGTCAGCGTACGACACGAGCCAGCGCTCGTGATTGACGTGTTCTTCCTGATGTCTGCGACGAGCCATGAGGTTATTCCCTTAATCCATGAAGCCTTGCAGCTTCAACTCGATGGAGCGTGGGTTTTCACCTTCGGCGATCGACAAAATACCTTCCAGCAACATTTCGCGATAACGCGACTGCCGCAACGCGATTGACTTGAGCTTGGCCGCCACCGGCAGCAACACCAGGTTGGCACTGGCCACGCCGTAGATGGTCGCGACGAATGCCACGGCAATGCCGCTGCCCAATTGCGTCGGATCAGCGAGGTTGCCCATCACATGAATCAGGCCCATTACCGCACCGATGATGCCGATGGTCGGCGCGTAGCCGCCCATGCTTTCGAAAACTTTGGCCGCTTCGATGTCGCGCGCTTCCTGGGTGTAGAAGTCCACTTCGAGGATGCTGCGAATCGCTTCCGGCTCGGCGCCATCGACCAGCAGTTGCAGGCCCTTGCGCGAGTAGTTGTCCGGTTCGGCATCGGCGACGCCTTCCAGGCCGAGCAGGCCTTCCTTGCGCGCGGTGAGGCTCCAGTTGACCACGCGGTCGATGCCGCCAGCCAGATCCACACGTGGCGGAAACAGGATCCAGGCGAGAATCTGCATGGCGCGCTTGAAGGCGCTCATCGGCGATTGCAGCAGCGCTGCACCGATGGTCCCACCGAGGACGATCAGCGCCGCCGGGCCGTTGGCCAGCGCGCCGAGGTGACCGCCTTCAAGGTAGTTGCCGCCGATGATGGCGACGAACGCCATGATGATCCCGATAAGGCTTAAAACATCCATCAGATACACGCCTCGACGATGTGCTTGCCGATGTCGTCCAGGCCGTAGACCGCGTCAGCCAGATCGGCTTTGACGATGGCCATCGGCATGCCGTAGATCACGCAGCTTGCTTCGTCTTGGGCCCATACCGAGCTGCCGCCCTGCTTGAGCAGACGCGCGCCTTCACGGCCGTCGGCGCCCATGCCGGTCAGAACGACCGCCAGAACTTTGTCACCGTAGGACTTGGCCGCGGAACCGAAGGTGATGTCCACGCACGGCTTGTAGTTCAAACGCTCGTCGCCCGGCAGAATCTTCACCGCGCCACGGCCGTCGATCATCATCTGCTTGCCACCCGGGGCCAGCAGCGCCAGGCCCGGACGCAGGATGTCACCATCCTCGGCTTCCTTGACGCTGATGCGGCACAGCTTGTCCAGGCGCTCGGCAAACGCCTTGGTGAACGCCGCCGGCATGTGCTGGATCAGCACGATCGGCGCCGGGAAGTTCGCCGGCAACTGGGTCAGCACCCGTTGCAGGGCAACCGGGCCGCCGGTCGAGGTACCGATGGCAACCAGTTTGTAGGCTTTGCGTTTCGGTGCCGGCGACGACGCGCTGGCAGCCGGCGCACGTGCAGGTGCTGGAGCAGGCGCCGGACGCGTTGGAGCAGCAGCGCTGTGGCTGCTGAAGCTCGATGCCGCCGGGGCTGGCGCAGGCGTCGGTGCAGCGGCCGGAGCCGGCGCACTGTAGGCACTGAAACGACGGTTACTGCGCGAGATGCTGTGGACCTTCTCGCACAGCAGTTGCTTGACCTTCTCGGGATTGCGCGAGATGTCTTCGAAATTCTTCGGCAGGAAATCCACCGCGCCGGCGTCCAGCGCATCCAGGGTGACCCGGGCGCCTTCGTGCGTCAGCGAGGAGAACATCAACACCGGGGTCGGGCAGCGCTGCATGATGTGCCGCACCGCCGTGATGCCATCCATCATCGGCATCTCGTAGTCCATGGTGATCACGTCCGGCTTGAGCGCCAGGGCCTGATCGATCGCCTCTTTACCGTTGGTGGCCGTGCCGACCACCTGGATGCTCGGATCCGCTGAAAGAATTTCCGAGACGCGGCGGCGGAAAAAACCCGAATCGTCCACCACCAGGACTTTGACTGCCATAAACACTCCATTAGGTGCAGCGGGACGTCGTCGCCCCGCCGCCCCGGATTCAAATACGCTTCGTCGCGTAACGCTTGAGCATGCTTGGAACATCAAGGATCAGCGCGATGCGGCCGTCACCGGTGATGGTGGCGCCGGACATGCCCGGAGTGCCCTGCAGCATTTTGCCCAATGGCTTGATGACCACTTCTTCCTGGCCGACCAGTTGATCGACGACGAAGCCGATCCGCTGGGTGCCCACCGAAAGGATCACCACATGGCCTTCGCGCTGCTCTTCGTGAGCGGCGGAGCTGACCAGCCAGCGCTTGAGGTAGAACAATGGCAGCGCCTTGTCCCGCACGATCACCACTTCCTGGCCATCCACCACGTTGGTGGTCGACAGGTCGAGGTGGAAGATTTCGTTGACGTTGACCAACGGGAACGCAAACGCCTGATTGCCGAGCATCACCATCAGGGTCGGCATGATCGCGAGGGTCAGCGGCACCTTGATGACGATCTTCGAACCCTGGCCCTTGGTCGAGTAGATGTTGATCGAACCGTTGAGCTGGGAAATCTTGGTCTTCACCACGTCCATGCCGACACCGCGGCCGGACACGTCGGAGATCTCGGTCTTGGTCGAGAAACCCGGGGCGAAGATCAGGTTGTAGCACTCGGTATCGCTCAGGCGATCGGCCGCGTCCTTGTCCATCACACCGCGTTTTACCGCGATCGAACGCAGGACGTTCGGGTCCATGCCCTTGCCGTCGTCGGAGATCGACAACAGGATGTGGTCACCTTCCTGCTCGGCGGCCAGTACCACACGACCACCACGGGCCTTGCCCGAAGCTTCGCGTTCTTCCGGCGACTCGATGCCGTGGTCGACCGCGTTGCGCACCAAGTGGACCAACGGGTCGGCCAGGGCCTCGACAAGGTTTTTGTCGAGGTCGGTTTCTTCACCCACCAGTTCCAGGTTGATCTCTTTCTTGAGCTGACGCGCGAGGTCACGAACCAGACGCGGGAAGCGCCCGAAGACCTTCTTGATCGGCTGCATCCGGGTCTTCATCACCGCGGTCTGCAAGTCAGCCGTGACCACGTCGAGGTTCGACACGGCCTTGGACATGGCTTCGTCGCCGCTGTTGAGACCCAGGCGCACCAGGCGGTTACGCACCAGCACCAGCTCGCCAACCATGTTCATGATTTCGTCGAGACGTGCGGTATCGACCCGCACGGTGGTCTCGGCTTCGCTCGCCGGTTTTTCCGGCGGCGGAGCAGCTGCGGCGCGGGCCGGCGCCGGTGCAGCAGCGGCAGCAGGTTTTGGCGCTTCGGCTTTCGGCTCAGGCTTGGGAGCAGCCTTCGGCGCAGCAGCCGGAGCGGCAGCAGCCTTGGCGGCAGGCGCGGCCACAGTCGACGCGGTGCCTGCAGCAGCGGCGCCAACGTCGGTGAACTTGCCTTTGCCGTGCAACTCGTCGAGCAGCGATTCGAATTCGTGATCGCTGATCAGATCGCTGCCGGCAGCGGCGGCCGCCGGTGCGGCAGGCGCAACCGGTGCCGAGGCGATCGCCGACTCCAGCGCTTCAACGGCAAAGTTGCCCTTGCCGTGCAACTGATCGAGCAGTGCTTCGAATTCGTCGTCGGTGATGTCCGAGCTGTCGCCCGCCGCCGGTGCCGCCGGAGCGGCCGCTGCCGGTGCCACGGCGTCCGCCGCGAACTGGCCTTTGCCGTGCAACTGATCGAGCAACGACTCGAATTCGGCGTCGGTAATTTCATCGCTGGCATCGGCAGCCGGCGCAGGTGCAGCAGCAGCCGGGGCTTCGGCTTCGGCCTTGACGGCGTTCAGCGAATCCAGCAGCTGTTCAAATTCGTTATCGGTGATGTCGCCCGAATCGCTCGAATCGCCTTCGACGACCAGTTCTTCGATCATCTCGGCCACTGGCGAAGCCGGTGCTTCGTCGGCCGTTTGCGGTTCGGCCAGACGCGCCAGCGCGGCCAGCAGTTCCGGGGTTGCAGCAGTGATCGGCGCACGTTCACGGACTTCGCTGAACATGCTGTTCACCGCGTCCAGTGCCTCAAGCACCACGTCCATCAGTTCTGCATCAACGCGACGCTCACCCTTGCGCAGGATGTCGAACACGTTTTCGGCGATGTGACAGCACTCCACCAGCTCGTTGAGCTGAAGGAAGCCGGCGCCCCCTTTTACAGTGTGGAAACCGCGAAAAATTGCGTTGAGCAGATCTGCGTCATCCGGGCGGCTTTCCAGCTCGACCAGTTGCTCGGACAGTTGCTCAAGAATCTCGCCGGCCTCAACCAGGAAATCCTGAAGGATCTCTTCATCGGCGCCGAAGCTCATTAATGGGGTGCTCCTACAGGTCTAAAAACCCAAAAAACCTAAAATTCCAAAACTCTAGAATCCGAGGCTGGATAACAAATCGTCCACATCGTCCTGACCGGACACAACGTCTTCTCGTTTATCGGCATGAATCTGCGGACCTTCACCCTGCGAGAGATGTTTTTGTGGATCTTTTTCTGCAAGCATCGCGGCACGGTCGTGTTCGATGCCCGCAAAGCGGTCAACCTGACTGGCCATGAGGACGAGTTTGAGCAAATTGCTTTCGACTTCGGTGACCAGTTGGGTCACACGCTTGATCACCTGACCTGTGAGGTCCTGGTAATCCTGAGCCAGCAGGATGTCGTTGAGGTTGCTCGACACCGCACGGTTGTCCGTGCTGCTGCGTGACAGAAAACCGTCGACCCGGCGCGCCAGTTCGCGGAACTCTTCAGCCCCGACTTCACGACGCATGAAGCGGCCCCAATCGGTGCTCAGGGCCTGGGCTTCTTCAGCCAGGCCATTGACCACCGGG
Organism: Pseudomonas sp. Irchel s3a10; assembly: GCF_900187525.1. Lineage (NCBI taxonomy): Bacteria > Pseudomonadati > Pseudomonadota > Gammaproteobacteria > Pseudomonadales > Pseudomonadaceae > Pseudomonas > Pseudomonas sp. Irchel s3a10. Next base: position 108,153 of record NZ_FYDR01000008.1, on the reverse strand, counting down.
GTGGCGCTTTCCACCAGATCCATGGTGCGGTTGGCCGCGGCTTCGGTCAGCTTGACCACATAGCCCAGGCGTTCGGTGGCGTCGGTGATTTGCGACACTTCCTCGGCCTGCGGCATGTGCGGATCGATCTGGAAATTGACGATCGCACTGTGCAGTTCGCGTGTGAGCTTGCCCACTTCCTGATACAGGCCGCGGTCACGGGTCTGATTGAGCTCATGGATCAGTTGCACAGCGTCGCCGAACCTGCCTTTTTCAAGGCTCTCGACCAGTTCGACCGCGTGTTTTTTCAGGGTCGACTCGAAATCGCCCTGTGAAGATTCGTTATGCTCCATAGCTCCCCCGCGCGTCATCAGCCGATGCGTTCGAAAATCTTCTCGATTTTGTCTTTCAACGCCTGAGCCGTGAAAGGTTTGACCACGTAGCCGTTCACACCGGCCTGAGCGGCCTCGATGATTTGCTCGCGCTTGGCTTCAGCGGTCACCATCAGCACGGGCAGATGCTTGAGTTTTTCATCGGCACGTACGTGGCGCAGCAAGTCGATACCGGTCATGCCCGGCATGTTCCAGTCCGTTACCAGAAAGTCGATGCTTCCGCTGTTGAGTACCGGAATGGCGGTAGTGCCATCGTCGGCCTCGACGGTATTGGTGAACCCAAGATCGCGCAGCAGGTTCTTGATGATCCGCCGCATCGTTGAGAAGTCATCAACGATGAGGATTTTCATGTCTTTGTTCAATTCGACCTCCAAGCAGTCTTAAACGCGCCCAGCACCTGGACGCGCCACTTCAATCAATCCGGCAAAGCACTCGATGACTGTCTGGAGCACAACAGAGCAAGACCGGTGCCGTTCATCACCGCACCAGCCTCGTTCGCAGTGTCCCCACACTGCCTTCAGCGCGCTCGCCACTCCCCCAAACGCCCCCGCAAACGGGCCGCGCACTGGCTGTGTAACTGGCTGACCCGCGATTCACTGACGCCAAGGACTTCACCGATTTCCTTGAGGTTCAGCTCTTCGTCGTAGTACAGCGCCAACACCAGTCGCTCACGCTCCGGCAAATTGGCAATCGCATCCGCCAGCGCCGCCTGGAAGCGTTCATCTTCCAGATCGCGTGACGGCTCAAGATGAGCACTGGCGCCATCCTCGTGCAGCCCTTCGTGTTCGCCGTCCTGCAACAGGTCGTCGAAACTGAACAGCCGGCTGCCCAGCGTGTCATTCAAAATCCCGTAGTAATCGTCGAGACTCAATTGGAGTTCGGCCGCAACCTCGTGATCTTTAGCATCACGTCCGGTTTTAGCTTCAATTGAGCGAATTGCGTCGCTGACCATACGGGTGTTGCGGTGAACCGAGCGTGGTGCCCAATCCCCTTTGCGCACTTCATCAAGCATCGCGCCGCGGATTCGAATGCCCGCGTACGTTTCGAAACTGGCGCCTTTGCTGGCGTCGTATTTGGTCGAGACTTCGAGCAGGCCGATCATCCCGGCCTGAATCAGGTCTTCAACCTGCACACTCGCCGGCAAGCGCGCCAGCAAGTGATAGGCAATGCGCTTGACCAGTGGCGCGTAACGCTCGATCAACTCGTACTGCGCGTCACGTGCCGACTTCTTGTAGTAGTTCATACCGCTCGCGGTCATAACACAGGCCCTGCTGTTTGCTGCACGAGGCGCTCGACGAAAAACTCAAGGTGACCGCGCGGGTTGGCAGGCAGCGGCCAGGTATCGACCTTCTGCGCGATCGCCTTGAACGCCAGCGCGCACTTGGAACGCGGAAAGGCTTCATAGACCGCTCGCTGCTTCTGCACTGCCTTGCGCACGCTTTCGTCGTACGGCACGGCACCGACGTATTGTAAGGCGACGTCGAGGAAGCGATCCGTGACCTTGGTCAACTTGGCGAACAGGTTGCGCCCTTCCTGCGGGCTCTGCGCCATGTTGGCGAGGACGCGGAAGCGGTTCATGCCGTAGTCGCGGTTGAGCAGTTTGATCAGCGCGTAGGCGTCGGTGATCGAGGTCGGCTCGTCGCAGACCACCAGCAACACTTCCTGCGCGGCGCGGACAAAACTGACTACCGAGTCACCAATACCCGCAGCGGTGTCGATCACCAGCACATCGAGGTTGTCGCCGATGTCGCTGAAGGCCTGAATCAGACCGGCATGTTGCGCCGGGCTCAGGTGCACCATGCTTTGGGTGCCGGAAGCGGCCGGCACGATGCGGATCCCGCCGGGCCCCTGCAACAGCACGTCGCGCAGTTCGCAGCGGCCTTCGATCACGTCGGCCAGAGTGCGTTTGGGGGTCAGTCCCAGCAGAACGTCGACGTTCGCCAGCCCCAGGTCGGCGTCCAGCAGCATGACCCGACGGCCAAGCTCTGCCAGCGCCAGAGACAAGTTCACTGACACGTTAGTCTTGCCGACGCCACCTTTGCCGCCGGTCACCGCGATCACCTGTACGGGATGCATGCTGCCCATGTTATTTCTTTACCTTGTCTTGCATAGACGGAGGCCACATTACTGGCTGCGCGTTCTCAACCGGAACAATGCATGGCAGACCATCGATGTAGGTACAAAAACGGTTCATTACCTCAGCCAACCTGCTTGGTCGGGCTGTGGTAGATATCAGCGAACATGTCAGCCATGGCTTCTTCGCTGGGTTCTTCCTGCATTTGCACGCTGACGGCGCGGCTGACCAGTTGATGACGGCGCGGCAGATGCAGATCATCCGGAATCCGTGGGCCATCGGTCAGGTACGCGACCGGCAATTCATGACTGATCGCCAGGCTCAATACTTCGCCAAGACTGGCCGTCTCATCCAGTTTAGTCAGGATGCAGCCGGCAAGCCCGCAACGCTTGTAACTGTGGTACGCGGCGGTTAGAACCTGTTTCTGGCTGGTGGTTGCCAGCACCAGATAATTTTTTGAACGGATGCCACGCCCGGCCAGGCTTTCCAGCTGCATGCGCAGGGCCGGATCGCTGGCCTGCAAGCCGGCGGTATCGATCAGCACCACGCGTTTGCGCAGCAATGGATCCAACGCCTGCACCAGCGACTGGCCCGGATCAACGTGGGTCACCGGCACATTGAGAATGCGGCCCAAGGTCTTCAGTTGTTCCTGGGCGCCGATACGGAAACTGTCCATGCTCACCAGCGCGACATTCTGCGCGCCGTATTTCAGCACGTAGCGCGCGGCCAGCTTGGCCAGGGTGGTGGTCTTGCCCATGCCGGCCGGACCGACCATGGCAATCACCCCGCCCTCTTCCAGCGGCTCGACTTCCGGTACGGCAATCATCCGCGCCAGGTGCGCAAGCAGCATGCGCCAGGCCTGACGCGGCTCTTCGATATCAGTAATCATCGCCAGCAGATCGCGCGACAACGGCCCGGACAGACCGATGCGTTGCAGACGGCGATACAGATTGGCTTGCGCCGGACGGCTGCCTTGCAGCTGATTCCAGGCCAGGGTGCCGAGCTGCACTTCCATCAGCTCACGCAGACTGTTCAATTCGAAACGCATCGAATCCAGCGCACGCGGATCGACGCCAGCGGCCGCCGGTGCAGGTGCCGGAGCCGGACGCGCCGGGGCGGCGTAAGTCGGTTCGCTCAACGGTTCGGCAGCGGTCAGCGGCAGGCCGGCCGTCAACGGCAGCCCGGCGAACAACTGGCGATTGGTGTTGCCGTCGGCTTCGCCACGCAGGCTCAGCTCGGCCTGGGCGGTCACGATGCGCGACTGGGTCTTGCGCAGCTCGTCCTCAAGTTCCATGTTCGGAACCCGTGGCGCCAGCGCCGACAATTTGTAATCCAGCGCCGCCGTCAGCTCGACGCCGCCGGCAATGCGGCGGTTGCCAATGATGGCGGCATCAGCGCCCAGCTCATCACGAACCAGCTTCATGGCCTGACGCATATCGGCGGCGAAAAAACGCTTAACTTGCATAAACCACTACCTCAGCCGTTGGGCCCTACTGTCGCAACGATGGTCACTTGCTTGTTGTCCGGAATTTCCTGGTAGGCCAGCACGTGCAGCCCCGGGACTGCGAGGCGACCGAAACGCGAGAGCATCGCGCGGATCGGGCCTGCTACCAACAGGATCACCGGCTGACCTTGCATTTCCTGGCGCTGCGCCGCTTCGATAAGCGAACGCTGCAGCTTCTCGGCCATGCTTGGCTCCAGCAGAACGCCCTCTTCAGAGCCTTGTCCTGCCTTCTGCAGACTATTGAGCAATATTTGTTCCAACCTTGGTTCCAGGGTGATCACAGGCAGCTCGGAGTCAGTGCCTACAATGCTTTGGACGATGGCGCGGGATACGCCGACGCGTACTGCGGCCACCAAGGCGGCGGTATCTTGACTCTTGGCGGCGTTGTTGGCGATAGCCTCGGCAATGCTGCGGATATCGCGCACCGGCACGTGTTCGGCCAGCAGCGCCTGCAACACTTTGAGCAACTGCGACAACGAAACCACCCCCGGCACCAGTTCTTCCGCCAGTTTCGGCGAGCTTTTGGCCAGCAATTGCATGAGTTGCTGCACTTCCTCGTGGCCGATCAGCTCACTGGAGTGCTTGTAGAGAATCTGGTTCAAGTGGGTCGCGACCACGGTACTGGCGTCGACCACGGTGTAACCGAGCGACTGCGCCTGCGCGCGCTGGCTGACTTCGATCCACACCGCCTCCAGGCCGAAAGCCGGATCTTTGGCGGTAATGCCGTTGAGCGTGCCGTAAACCTGCCCCGGGTTGATCGCCAGTTCGCGGTCCGGATAGATCTCGGCTTCGGCCAGAATCACCCCCATCAGGGTCAGGCGATAGGCGCTCGGCGCCAGATCGAGGTTGTCGCGGATGTGCACGGTCGGCATCAGGAAGCCCAGGTCCTGCGAGAGCTTCTTGCGCACGCCCTTGATCCGCGCCAGCAACTGCCCGCCCTGATTGCGATCCACCAGCGGGATCAGGCGGTAACCGACCTCAAGGCCGATCATGTCGATCGGCGTCACGTCGTCCCAGCCCAGCTCCTTGGTTTCCATGGCGCGGGCCGGCGACGGCAGCAGTTCCTGCTGACGCTGAACCTCTTGCAGCGCCTGCACCTTGGCGACGTTCTGTTTTTTCCAGAACAGGTACGCACCACCGGCAGCCAGCGCGGCCATGCTCAGGAACGAGAAGTGCGGCATGCCCGGGACCAGACCCATGACCGCCATCAAACCAGCGGCCACCGCCAGCGCTTTTGGCGAGGCGAACATCTGCCGATTGATCTGCTTGCCCATGTCTTCCGAACCGGAAGCACGGGTCACCATGATCGCCGCCGCTGTCGATAACAACAGTGATGGCAATTGCGCCACCAAACCGTCACCGATGGTCAGCAAGGCGTACACCTTGCCCGCGTCGGCGAAGGTCATGTTGTGCTGGAAGATACCGACAGCCATACCGCCGATCAGGTTGATGAACAGAATCAGCAGGCCGGCGATGGCGTCACCACGGACGAACTTGCTGGCACCGTCCATCGAACCGTAGAACTCAGCCTCTTGGGCGACTTCCTGACGGCGCGCCTTGGCCTGGTTCTGGTCGATCAGACCGGCGTTGAGGTCGGCGTCGATCGCCATTTGTTTGCCGGGCATCGCATCGAGGGTGAAGCGCGCGCTCACTTCGGAAATCCGCCCGGCACCCTTGGTCACCACGACGAAGTTGATGATCATCAGGATCGCGAACACCACGATACCGACTACGTAGTTACCGCCGATCACCACTTCGCCGAAGGCCTGAATCACCTTGCCGGCGGCGGCGTGGCCGTCCTGACCGTGGAGCATCACCACCCGCGTCGAGGCCACGTTCAACGCCAGCCGCAGCAGCGTCGCCACCAGCAGAATGGTCGGGAACACCGCGAAATCCAGCGGCCGCAGCGCGTACACGCAGACCAGCAGGACGACAATCGACAGGGCAATGTTGAAGGTGAAGAACACATCCAGCAGGAACGGCGGAATCGGCAACATCATCATTGCCAACATGACCAGCAGCAACAACGGCACGCCCAGATTGCCTCGACTGAGGTCGGCAACATTCGAGCGAGCAGTGTTGAATAACTGAGAGCGATCCACCGGTTTTCCCCGTTCCTTTAAAGCAAACTTTTGACGCCCAAAGCAGGCGCACGGCGGCTACTGCAAGAAGCCTTCCAACTTTTGCCGGGGATTGAAATTGAGGTTTGCTTCAGGGGAAGTGTCTTGAGAGAAGCTGGGCGCCATGGAGCCGACCGCAAAACAGACGCAGGACGGCTATCACCATTAGCAGTGAACAAAAATCAGAAAAACCCGCGCACTCACGGATACCCGGCAGTCAAAATTTGCTCTGGATTTATCGCACCAAGACGCAAATCGCGGCCCACCAGGTAGCGCGTACCCTTACGGATCGGCTTCCCTCCCACGTCGACAAGCGCCTCCTCAGAATCGCCCAAAGTCACGATTTCCTCAGGCTGATGAAAAGGATCTTCGGGGTATGCCTTCAACACACTCAGTGCCCAGACAAAGTAAATGTCCGGCACATCCTGTGGCTCGATCTTCCGTTCGATCTTCCGTTCGATCTTCCGCTCGACCTCCGGCTCGACCTCCCATCGAAAGTCCTGCCCACCCGTGACCTGTAACTGATCACCGACCATGTGAAATTGTGGTTTGTGATAACGCGCCAGTAGGCCGGTGCCATTGCTACTCCATGTGTCGGAGTAGTTGTTGGGCGAAGAGAAAACGCTGACCAACTCTTCAACAGTACCAATGTTGCCAGCGGCACTATTGAATCGGTTGTAGATACTATGGTGGGCTACCCCGTCCAACCTTGGCTTGATCGCATTGATATACGAATCGAGATAGCCCGGCACATACGCATTGCTCATGTGCACGAAATGCGTGAAGTCCAACATCGCCTTAAAAGTGAACGTGCAAGCGATATGATCAGACTCTTTCGCCACCGACCCGGAAACGAACTCGAACCTCATTCCTTCAAGCTTTTTGTAGTTCTCTGGCATGACCTTCTCCTTGGCGAATGTTAAAGACAGGTCAGAAGGCGACTTGCCCGTGAAACCTGCCAAGGAACATGGAATAGCTGAATGCCCATTGTGTCCACTGTCAGAACTAACAGGTAGAGGTCTTTTTCAGATAAACGGAAGGCCGCGGTCTTTTGATTTATCAGGAATCGCGCCGCAATGAACACAGATTGTAGGTATCACACAGATCCCCTGTGGGAGCGGGCTTGCTCGCGAAGAGGCCATCCGCGAAACCACAGAGTCATGAGCAGCACTTTTAAACGCTGGCGTTTAATAGACACCTCCAGACACGCCTTGCGGGCTACACATCCTTGCGCCATTGCCTACAGCTACGCCAGAATCCGCCGGCTTGTGCGCCTTGGGGTCGGGTTCTATTGTGGGTCGGTCGCTAACGAATCAGCGATCGGGTCTCGCAGCCCGCTGATTTCTAGACGCACAACTTCCGTCCTCGTTTTATGGCGGCTGTACGTGGGAGACCTTTGGGTCTGCCGGTTCTAGAGTCCCGGTCTGCGACCCGCGTATGGCTGCCACCTCCCTTTCGTATCGCAGCGAAATGTGGCAGCTCCGCCGACTCTAGGAGCTTCACCATGATCAAACCAACACCCAACCCACCTGAATCCGACGCCACCTCCCCCTACGAATCCCTCGATTCAAAAAAGCTCCACGAAGCCGCCGACCGCGCCCTCGACCACTACCTCTGCTCGCCCGGCGCCACGCCCATTCAACGTAAAACCCGTTCGATGTACGCCGTGACCGCAGACTTCAAAAACGAAGAACTGCTGGCCGATGCCTGCGAAACACTCGCCTCGGCCAGAACCATCGCCAATGATTTCGCCCACCTCATACCGGCGTCCCAGCGCAGGACGCTGCTGGGCATCGCGCAACTGATCATGCTCGGCGAGCTGGCGGTGAATCGGGCGCTGGATAATCTGCAGTTGCCGCAGTAGCAGGGATCTGTGACAAGCCCTGAGTGAGGCGTTGTGGCTGCTGACGTCTTCGCGGGCAAGCCCGCTCCCACAGGGATTGGTGTCGATCACAAACCTGTGCCTGCACGCCGAACCGGTGGGAGCGGGCTTGCTCGCGAAAGCGGCCTCACAGCCGACACATGTCTCCAGGCATAAAAAAACCGCCACCTCATCTAACCTGGCTGCGGTTTGTCGGCTCTTTCCTTCAGCCCACACGACCACTTGTCGGAAACCCGCCGACACCTGTCAGATCTGACAGGTGCCTAATTCCTCCAACGCGCGCTCAATAACTCCGTCACCCAGCCCCCCGACCGGAGTTCGCCAGATGTCCAGCCAAGCAGACCCTGCCCCTCAAGCCCTCAAACCTCCGTATTTTCCGGCGCTGGTCAGCCTCAGCCCTGCCGAACACTATAACGGCGGCATACCCATCAGAGCCGTGGAAGGCGATCTGCAAGGCATCATTCCCGCCTGGCTGACCATGTCCGTTGGCGATCTGGCCGAGGTGTTCTGGGGCAATGACAGCGCCGCGGTCTGGAGCAAGACCCTCGAGAACGATGCCGAGCTCAACCAGGACGTGGTTTTCACCATTACCAAGGGCCAGGTACTTGAGGGGGATGCCACGCCAGTGTTCTACCGGATCACGCGCAAGAACCAGGCCCCGGAGGACTCGTTACCGGTCATGACCCTGCTGGTCAAACTCACGCGTCCCGGCGATTACGACGACATTCCCGGCGATGACGGCCACTCCGATCTCAAGTTCTCCCTCTCCCACCACGAGGTCGATGAAACCTTGCCGCCCAGCGGGGTGACGATGCACATCGTGCCCTACCGCAACCTCACCCGATACGACCGCATTCTCGCCCGCTGGGGCAGCCAGCAAGTGGTGCATATCGTTACGCCGGAACAGGCCCAGGACCCGATCAGAAACCCGATCGAGGTTGTCTTCAGCCGCGCCGTCATAGACGCCGCCGGGGACGGCGATCGTGTCGCGGTGGCTTATCAGGTCATTGACCGCTGCGGTAATTACCCGGACGAACGTGCGCCGTGGTCAGCGACGCGTGAATTGCTGGTGGACCTGGGGGGCAATCGGCTGGACGAACCGCAGGTGCTGGTCAACGGCATTCCAACCGACAGCATCGACCTCGACCAGCTCGGGGATGACGATGTGAACGCCCGCGTGTACATCACCAAGGACGATTTTGCGGTGGGCGACAAGGTGCTCCTGACCTGGATTGGCACCCCGGCGCAAGGCTCGCAGATCATCGTCGGGCCGCTGGAGAAAGAGGTGTCGTACGTGCCCTTACAACTCGATTTCCCCATCCCCAACGCCGCCGTCAAAGCCATTGCCAAAGGCGCAGCCTCGGTCGGCTATGTGCGCCGTCGCAGCGATGAAAGCGACCGCCGCTCAAAAAATGCCAGCGTCACCGTGATTGGCGACATCAGCCAGTTAGTCGCCCCCACCGTCGACGAGGCACCGGGCGGAACGTTGCCACCCGAAACGCCTTGGGCGACTGTACAGATCCCTTGGTATCCCGGTCGCAACAGCAGCGACCTGCTCAACCTGATCTGGTGGGCCCAGGCGCCCGGTAACGACACCGTTTATTACGAAGATCCGCGCCCGGTCGGCAACGTAGCGGACAATCAGCCCGTCCTGCGCAGCGTGAGCAATGCCGAAATCCAGCGTTTCAACGGCCTGAACGTCAAGGTCTATTACGTCGTCACCAACAGCGAAACGGGGCTGTTGAGCGTTCGCGAGTCGCTGCCGTTCATGATGCAGGTCGGCGTCGCCCTGCCGACGTTCGACCGGCCGGAAGTCGAGGGCGCAGATGCCAACGACGTGCTCGATCCGGACAACGTGCCACCCACCGGTGCCACGCTGGTGGTGCCGTACCTCGGCACCCGCGACAAGGATCGTGTGAACTACCGTTGGCGCGGCTCTGCCAGCGGCGGTAGCGTCAGTAGTCATGTCGACCTGATCCCTGCCACCGCTGGCCGGCCTGTGCGGATTACCGTTGAGAAAAAATACGTGACCACCAACCTGAACGGTACGGTGGTTGCCGATTACAGCATTCAGCGGGCGGGCGAGACGCTGGGGCATTCTCATGAGTTGACGTTGCGCATCGGGACGGCGCTGGGGGAGCTGCCGCCACCGTTCCTTGTAGCACCGGCCAAAGATCCGATTGATGTCCTGGCCTACCCGGACGGGGTGACGGTGCGCATCGAATACCCAGAAGCATTGAGCGGCGACCAGGCATGCCTGGAGGAAGACAATCCACCGGCAGGTTGGCCGCCGTTTCCGTTGGTGGAATTCAACAGCAACAAGCGAGTGAACACACTGTTGAGCCCCGCATTCCTAGCGGCGCGACATGGAACGGTGATCGAGCTGCGCGGGAACTTGTATCGCAACGGTGGCCACGCTGGCCAATCAGACGCGATCAAGGTGAGACTGCTGAAAATTATCGATGAAGACCCGCGTCTTCCAACACCTAATATCGACGGCAACACCAGTAAAGAGTTGAGCGTTCAAGACCTCACAACAGACGCACGGATTCTCGCGGAAAGATGGCCGTTGTTCGAACCAGGACAACCGATCTGGGCAACCTGTAGAGGCTTTGACAAGAACGGCGAGCCGATAACCAACGACGTCAGGTCGGGAGAGCCCAATGATTCGCCGGATGGATTGTCCCTGGCGGCTCCGATTGAGTGGTTAAAAGAACTGAAGGACGGAACTGAGCTGACGATCAGCGTGAAAGTAAATCTTGACGGAATAGCCAGTGAGTTGACCGCGACAGCCTGCCCACGACGAATCTATAGCCTTAGAGGCACCCAGAGAGATGAAAACTTTGATAATGTCCCCCCTCAACTTATAGGGCCATTGGAAACTTTAGATACTGGTGCGATAAGCATCATTAATCAAAGCTCAACAGGATCACTAAAAATCGTCACATTTAATAGGGATAGCGCTTCAGGGGCGATAGAAGGAAACGTGTTAATTAACGAGAGCGCTGTAACCAAATTCAGGATAGAGCTCAAAGCCCCCGTGCAAAAATTAAGCTTTTACTACGCAGACGTTCAAGCCACCCTCGGAAAAATCCTGTTCTATGGCCCAGAGGGATATATAGACGAAAGACCACTAATCAGCAGCGCAGGTATTTCACAGTTAATTTTTTCCGCGGCGAACATCAATTACATTGAATTTTATAACGGAGGCGAAGAACAAGTAATTTTCGATAACTTTATGTTCAACTGATTTCTGTAAGCGCCTCAATTGGGGCGCTTGAAACCCGCTCGATGTACGCCGTGACCGCAGATTTCAAAAACGAAGAACTGCTGGCCGATGCTTGCGTAACACTCGCTTCAGCCAGAACCATCGCCAATGACTTCGCTCACCTCATACCGGCGTCGCAGCGCAGGACGCTGTTGGGCATCGCGCAACTGATCATGCTCGGCGAGCTGGCGGTGAATCGGGCGCTGGATAATCTGCAGTTGCCGGGCTAAGAACGCAGGCAAGAACCTGTGGCGAGGGGATTCATCCCCGATCGGTTGCGCAGCAGCCGTAAACCCTGAACTCGCGGTATTTCTGAAAGATTGAAGTCTGGGGCCGCTGTGCAGCCCATCGGGGATAAATCCCCTCACCACAATGACCGCGGCAGGAGCCGACGTTTCATTGGGTCAGGCGGGGGAGCTGGCGGTGAATCGGGCGCTGGATAATCTGGAATCGCCGGGCTAAGAAGGCAGGCAAGAACCTGTGGCGAGGGAGCTTGCTCCCGCTCGGCTGCGCAGCAGTCGTAAAACCTGAGCTCGCGGTATTTCTGAAAGATTGAAGTCTGGGGCCGCTGTGCAGCCCATCGGGGATAAATCCCCTCACCACAATGACCGCGGCAGGAGCCGAAATATCTTTGGGTCAGGCATAAAAAAACCGCCGCTCCGTTTGTTCGGGGCGGCGGTTTTTTGATCACGGCAAACGTCAGGAATCGCGCCGCAGATCCGGCGGGATCGGCAGATCGTCTTTCAGCGGATCCGGGCGTTTGCCCTTGCCGGCGCGGTACTGGCGGATCTGGTAGACGTAGGCCAGCACCTGGGCGACTGCCAGGTACAGGCCGCCGGGGATTTCCTGCTCAAGTTCGGTGGAGTAATAGATCGAGCGCGCCAGCCCCGGCGATTCGAGGAGCATGACGTTGTTGGCGACGGCGATTTCGCGGATCTTCAGCGCGAGGAAGTCGCTGCCCTTGGCCAGCAGCACCGGCGCGCCGCCCTTCTCCGAGTCGTACTTGAGCGCGACGGCGTAGTGGGTCGGGTTGGTGATGACCACGTCGGCGTCGGGAATCGCCGCCATCATCCGCCGCTGCGACATCTCGCGCTGGGTCTGGCGGATGCGCTGCTTGACCTCCGGCCGGCCTTCCTGATCCTTGTGCTCGTCGCGCACTTCCTGCTTGGTCATCAGCAGTTTCTTGTGCGCTTCCCAGAGCTGCACCGGGACATCGACGGCGGCGATGATGATCAGGCCGCAGGCCAGCCACAACGTACTCCAGCCGACCAGCGTGACACTGTGAATGATCGCCATTTCGAGCGGCTCGTGGGCGATACGCAGCAAATCATCGACATCCGCCGACAACACCACCAACGCCACCCCGAGGGTGATCAGAAACTTGGCCAGCGCCTTGAGCAGTTCGACCACTGCCTTGAACGAGAACATCCGTTTCAGGCCTGCCGCCGGGTTCATCCGGCTGAATTTGGGCGCCATGGAGCCGGCGGCAAACAGCCAGCCACCGAGGGAGATCGGCCCGATCAATGCCGCCAGCAACAGGGTGATCATGATCGGCTGGATCGCCAACAGTGCCATCTGGCCGGACTGCAACAGGAACCTGCCCATGGCCCCCTGATCCATGATCACCTCGCGCGAGAGGGTGAAGTTCAGGCGCATCAGCTCCATCAGGTCTTCGGCCAGCATGCCGCCGAACACCAGCAGCGCACCGGCACCGGCCATCATCACGGCGAGGGTGTTGAGCTCTTTGGAGCGGGCAATCTCACCCTTCTCACGGGAGTCCTTTTTGCGTTTGTCCGTGGGGTCTTCTGTTTTGTCCTGACCGCTTTCGCTCTCTGCCATGGCTCAGCGCGCCCGTGCCAGTTCGCGTAACAACTGCAAGGCCTCGGAGGCCAGCGGTTGATACTGATTGAGGATGTCCGCCAGACCGACCCAGACAATGAACAGGCCCAGTACCAGAGTCAGCGGGAAACCGATGGAGAAAATGTTCAGTTGCGGCGCGGCGCGGGTCATCACGCCGAATGCGATGTTGACCACCAGCAGCGCGGTGACCGCCGGCAACACCAGCAACAACGCCGCCCCGAGAACCCAGCCGAGTTTGCCGGCCAGCTCCCAGTATTGCGCGGTCATCAACCCGCCGCCGACCGGCAGCGTTGTGAAGCTCTCGGTGAGCACTTCGAAGACCACCAGGTGGCCGTTCATCGACAGGAACAGCAAGGTCACCAGCATGGTGAAGAACTGGCCGATCACCGCCACCGAGACGCCGTTGGCCGGGTCAACCATCGAGGCGAAGCCCATACCCATCTGGATCGCGACAATCTGCCCGGCCACGGCAAACGCCTGGAAAAACAGTTGCAGGGAAAACCCCAGCACCGCACCAACCAGAATCTGCTCGGCAATCAGCAACAGGCCACTGAGATCCAGCGGGCTGACCGCTGGCATCGGCGGCAGGCTCGGCGCAATGCACACGGTAATGGCCACGGCGAAATACAGGCGTATCCGCCGCGACACCAGCGTGGTGCCGAACACCGGCATGACCATCAGCATCGAGGCGACGCGAAACAGCGGCAACATGAACGACGCCACCCAAGTACTGATCTGGGTGTCGGTCAGCTGAAGCAGCGACTGCATGGCTTAGCCGATGACCATCGGAATGTTTTTGTACAACTGAATGATGTATTCCATGAACGTCTGCACGATCCACGGACCTGCGACGATCAGCGTCACCAGCATCACCAGCAGACGCGGCAGGAAGCTCAGGGTCTGTTCGTTGATCTGCGTCGCCGCCTGAAACATCGCCACCAGCAAACCGACCAACAGGCTCGGCACCACCAGAATCGCGACCATCAATGTGGTCAGCCAAAGGGCTTCACGAAAGATATCGACCGCAACTTCCGGCGTCATGGCGAGACACCTCCGAAACTGCTGGCCAGGGTGCCGATGATCAGCGCCCAGCCATCCACCAGCACGAACAGCATGATCTTGAACGGCAGCGAAATGATCAGCGGCGAGAGCATCATCATACCCATCGCCATCAGCACACTGGCCACGACCAGGTCGATGATCAGGAACGGGATGAAGATCATGAAGCCGATCTGGAAGGCGGTTTTAAGCTCGGAAGTGACAAACGCCGGCACCAGAATGGTCAGCGGCGCCTGATCCGGGGTGGCAATGTCAGTGCGCTTGGACAGACGCATGAACAGCTCCAGATCGCTGGTGCGGGTCTGGGCGAGCATGAAGTCCTTGATCGGTACCTGGGCCTTTTCCACCGCTTGCTGGGCGGTGAGTTTTTCCGCCAGATACGGCTGCAGCGCATCGTTGTTCACCCGATCGAACACCGGAGCCATGATGAACATGGTGAGGAACAGCGCCATGCCGGTGAGGATCTGGTTCGACGGCGTCTGTTGCAGGCCGAGGGCCTGACGCAGGATCGAGAAGACGATGATGATCCGGGTGAAACTGGTCATCAGGATCACGGCCGCCGGAATGAAGCTCAGCGCCGTCATGATCAGCAGGATCTGCAGGCTGACCGAATACTCCTGCGCGCCGTCGGCATTGGTGCCCAGCGTGATCGCCGGAATCGACAACGGGTCGGCGGCGAATGCCAGTGGCGCGGCCAGCATCAGGGCCAGCGTCAAGACGATGCGTAGCGCACCCATTACTTCTTATCCTTCTGATCCTTGCCGAGAATCTTCAGCAGATGCTGGGCAAATTCCGGGGTCGCTTTTTCGCTGCTGCTCGGCACTTGCACCGGCTCCTTGAGCACGTGCAGCGCGGTGATGGTGCCGGGGCTCAAGCCGAGCAGAATCTGCTCGTTGCCGACCTGCACCAGCATCAAGCGGTCACGCGGACCGAGGGCGCGGGAGCCGATCAGCTCGATCACCTGGCCCTTGCCCGCCGGCCCTGCCTGTTGCACTCGACGCAACAGCCAGGCGAGGAAGAAGATCAACCCCAGCACCAGCAACAGACCGAACACCAGTTGCGTCAGTTGCCCGGCCACGCCGCTGTTGACCATCGGCGCGGTGGCAGCAGGCACGGTGGTCGCCGTCGACGGCTCGGCGGCCAGCACGCTCAATGGCAGTGCCAGCAAAGCCCAGAGAAACCGTTTCACTCAGCGCAGCTTCTTGATGCGTTCGCTTGGGCTGATCACGTCGGTCAGGCGGATGCCGAACTTCTCGTTGACCACCACCACTTCACCGTGCGCGATCAGGGTGCCGTTGACCAGCACGTCCAGCGGCTCGCCGGCCAGACGATCGAGCTCGATCACCGAACCCTGGTTCAGTTGCAGCAGGTTGCGAATGTTGATGTCGGTGCTGCCCACTTCCATCGAGATCGACACCGGGATGTCGAGGATCACGTCCAGGTTCGGACCGTCCAGGGTCACCGGATCGTTGTTCTTCGGCACGCTGCCGAACTCTTCCATCGGCAGACGGTTGGAGCTCGCAGCGCCAGCGTCGGCGGCCAGCAGCGCGTCGATGTCAGCCTGGCTGCCATCACCGGTCTCTTCCAGGGCCGCAGCCCATTCGTCGGCCAGTGCCTGATCGTCCTGGGCGTTCATTTCGTCGTTCATCATGTGTCCTCGGCGGGCAACAATTCAGTTAAATACGTGGGGGAAAAGCGCCGCTTCAGCGACGCTCGATCGGCTCGATCACCTGCAACGCGAGGTTGCCTTTGTGCGAGCCCATCTTGACCTTGAAGGCCGGTACGCCGTTGGCGCGCATGATCATGTCTTCCGGCATCTCGACCGGGATCACATCCCCCGGCTGCATGTGCAGGATGTCGCGCAGCTTCAACTGGCGGCGGGCCACGGTGGCGCCGATCGGCACGTCGACATCGAGCACGTCCTGACGCAGGGCGTTGACCCAGCGCTCGTCCTGATCGTCGAGGTCCGACTGGAAACCGGCATCGAGCATTTCGCGCACCGGCTCGATCATCGAGTACGGCATGGTTACGTGCAGGTCACCGCCGCCGCCATCGAGTTCGATGTGGAAAGTCGAGACCACGATCGCTTCGCTCGGGCCGACGATGTTGGCCATGGCCGGGTTCACTTCCGAGTTGATGTACTCGAAATTGACTTCCATGATCGCCTGCCAGGCTTCCTTCAGATCGACGAACGCCTGCTCCAGCACCATGCGCACCACACGCAATTCGGTCGGGGTGAATTCACGCCCTTCGATCTTGGCGTGGCGGCCGTCGCCGCCGAAGAAGTTGTCCACCAGCTTGAACACCAGTTTGGCGTCGAGGATGAACAGCGCGGTGCCGCGCAACGGTTTGATCTTGACCAGGTTGAGGCTGGTCGGTACGTACAGCGAGTGCACGTATTCGCCGAACTTCATCACCTGGACGCCACCGACGGCAACGTCTGCCGAGCGGCGCAGCATGTTGAACATGCTGATGCGGGTGTAACGGGCAAAACGCTCGTTGATCATCTCCAGAGTCGGCATGCGTCCACGGACGATGCGATCCTGGCTGGTCAGGTCGTAGCTTTTGACACTGCCGGGTTCGGCAGCGTTATCGGTCTGTACCAGACCATCGTCGACACCATGCAACAGCGCGTCGATTTCATCCTGGGACAGCAGATCCTGCACGGCCATGTCGTGTTCCTACTGCAGTACGAAATTAGTGAAAAGCAACTGTTCGATCACCACTTTGCCCAGCTCTTTCTGCGCCACTTCCTGGACGCTGGCGGTAGCCTTCTGGCGCAACATCTCCTGGCCGACCGGAGTCGCCAAGGTGGCAAAATCCTGACCGGAGAAGAGCATCACCAGGTTGTTGCGGATCACCGGCATGTGCACTTTGAGCGCCTCCAGATCGGCCTGGTTACGCGCCAGCATGGTGATGCTCACCTGCATGTAGCGCTGACGGCCGTTCTGGTTGTAGTTGGCGACAAACGCCGGCGCCATCGGCTCGAAGATCGCCGGCTGCTTGCCGACCGGCGCGGCCTCGGCCGCTGCGGCAGGCTTGCTCTGAGCACTGTGCATGAAGTACCAGGTCGCGCCCACGGACACACCGATCGCCAGCAGCAGAGCCACCACGATCAGGATGATCATCTTGAGTTTGCCTTTGGTCGCGGGGTCTTTTACAGCTGCTGCTTCGCTCTTCGCCATGCCAATAATCCGTCACTAATCGGGTTTTCACAGTCGCACGGCAAGGCAAGAGCAAGTGTTATGCCAGAAGTGTCGGGACAGATTGGAAGGCACTGTAAAACCAATGTGGGAGCGGGCTTGCTCGCGAATGCGGTGTGTCAGCCGACATTGATGTCGATTGAACAACCGCATTCGCGAGCAAGCCCGCTCCCACAGGGGGGATACAGCGTTGTGTCAGGCGTAGTAGTCGACGGCACTGCTGCCGATCACGCTGGTGGTTTGTGCAGCGGCTTCAGCCACCGCCGCCGGCGTCAGCTCCTCTTCCGCCGAATCCAGTCGACCACCCGCAGCGCTGGTGCGACCGCTCTGGCCCTGCTGCGCCTGTTCCTGCTGACCCTGCCAGCCACGGCTCTGATCGGAGACATTGACGTCGACCTGGCCCATGCCCTGCTGGGTGAACATGTCACGCAAGCGATGCATCTGACCGTCCAGCGCTTCGCGCACGCTCGGATGCGCGCTCATGAAAGTCACCTGGGTCTGCTGGTCCGGGACCATGTTCACCCGAATATCCAGACGCCCGAGTTCTGCCGGCTGCAATTGAATATCCGCCGCCTTCAGGTTCGCGCTGGACAGGTACATGACGCGGTTGACAATTTCTTCGGTCCAGCCGCTCTGGTGCATGGCGATCGGTTGATTCACCGGCACCGCGTTCGCGGTTTTCGGAGTGGCCGCCTGAGTCAACGCCGCCAGACGGTTGGCGAAGTCATCGACACGGGTATCGCTGGTCGCAGACTTGAGATCTTTCAGGCCGTCGTCGATCAGGCCGCTGAAGGCCTTTTCGCCATTCTGACTGGTGCTGTCCTTGTCGGCCTGCACGTCGAGCATGCTGGCCATGCCGGCAGCGAAGTTCTGCGCCGCAGTCAATTCACCGTCGGCCTGAGTCTGGGCCGGTGTAGCTTTGGCTTGTGCCTGGCTGCTGGCGGAAATGTGCCCGCCCTGCTCCATCGCCATGCGCAGCGCCGGCAACGAGTCGAGCGGATCGGCCGCCGGGTCGAAAGCGCTATCGGTCGATGCCGCCGGATCTTTGACCACGGCTGGCGCCAATGTGGCGGCCACGACCGGCGTTTCGGTTTTGGCCGGTTCCGGCGTTTCAGCGACTGGCGCTGCCACTACCGGCGCGGTCACCAGCGGCTGCACGGTTTGCGCAAGTGCCGGATCCAGCGCCGGATCCACCGGGGTGGTGTCCGCCACTGGCGTCTGCGCGCTGTCAGCGGCCGCATCGGCGGCGGCTTTGTCAGCGGCTGCCTGATCATCGGAGGTGGTCGACGCGGTCTTGTCGGCAGGCAAGGCATTGCCGCTATCGGCAACGGTCTGTTGTGTGGCGGCAGACTTATCCTTGGCGAAATCTTTCTTGTCGCTGTTGTCGGCAACCTTGTCGCGCGCCGGTTTCAACGAACTGTCAGCGCTCGCAAGAGGCTTTTTCGGGCCTTGATCGGCGAACACCTGAGCGAAGCTTGAGGCCTTGTCCCCGGTGTCTGCGGCCATGACCGGCGTTTTCGCGGCGGCGGCTTGCGCCTTGGCCTGGGCGGCAGATTGAAGAAGAACATTGGGGGTCGCAGGCATGACACGGTCTCCGCTGCACTGGGATCGTAGGTACAGTTGACGAGGAATATTGCAAGTGTCGGGCCAGTTTTGTCCGGCGCTTGCGAAAAGCGCCGGACGGCAGGATTCAATGGGTCAGGGCGTGCTGGCGTTCGTCTTCGTAGTCAGGACGGACTTTCGCGAATTCGCGACTGATGTCGGCCACCATTTTGACGATTTCCGCGGGGCTTTTATTTTTGGCTTCCGATTCCAGCTCCTGGCAGAGCGCCGCCAACCGGACAGCCCCCATGTTGCTGGCGCTGCCCTTGAAACTGTGGGCAACTTCAGACAAAGCCTTGGCATCCGCCGTCTTCTGCAGCTCAGTCAAGCGCTTTTCGGAATCGGTCAGAAAGGTATCCAGAAGCTCCGGATAACCCTCCTCCATGACTTCGCGCAGTACGCTCAGCGCCCCGCGATCGATATGTGTGTCAGTCACTTGTTCACTCCTTGATCAAGAATCCGCGAATTATGCCTCAACCCTCCCAGAAAAACTCCACGCAAGCACTGCGACCTTCGTCCGACCAACTGGCGTTATGCCCCAATTGCCGGATCAAACTGACGCCGCGCCCCGACAGACGGACACCGTCCAGCGGCCGCTCCATTACCCGCACCACGTCAAAACCCTTGCCGCTGTCCTCGACGCGGATCACCAGACAACCACCGGCACCTTGCGGCTTGACCTGCAGATGCACGCGCACGTAACCGTCCTGCAGGGCTTCGAGCCGCTCGTTGCGCATTTCATAGTAGCGGGCGAATCCAGCCGCATCGCGCTTGAGGCTGGAATCGAGACCCAGCACGCCGTGCTCCAACGCATTGGAGTACAACTCGGCGAGCACGCTGTAGATCGCCCCACCCTGAGTGCGCAAGCCGTGTACTTCCAGCAACAATTGCAGCAGATACGGCAACGGATTGAAGCGCCTGAGCGTCGCCCCGCGAAACTCGAAACTTACCGACCAGTCCAGCGGACAGGATTGACCACTGTCGGAATACACCGGCGCCGACGGCATCACCTGCGCCGCCTCCAGCAAGCTGATCTCGACCATGCTCACATCGTCGCGGGGCTCGCCGCGAAAGGCGTGCAAGGCCTGCTCGATCTCGGCGAACAGGTTGTCCGGCTCACGATTGGCGGCAAACAGTTGCTGCAAACGCTCGACACCGAACAAGCGGTCGTCGGCGTCAGTGGTATCGATCACCCCGTCCGACAGCAGGAACACCCGGTCGCCCACGCCCATGGTCTGTACTTCGGTGCGATCATCAAACGCTTGCGGACTGAGCACCCCCAGCGGCAAATGGCGCGCCGCCAGCGGCACCCGTTCGCCGGTGGCGATCCGGTGCAGATAACCGTCAGGCATGCCGCCGTTCCACACCTCTACCGAACGCCGCTGAAAACTCAGGCAAAGCATGGTCGCGCAGCAGAACATGTCCACCGGCAGGATGCGCTTGAGTTTGGCGTTCATCTCGCGCAGGGTCTCGGCCAGGCCGTAGCCCTTGGCAGTCATGCCGTAAAACACTTCGGCCAGCGGCATCGCCCCCACCGCCGCTGGCAAGCCGTGGCCGGTGAAATCACCGAGCAGCACATGCATGTCGCCGGCCGGGGTGTAGGCCGCCAGCAGCAGGTCGCCGTTGAACAACGCATAGGGTGATTGCAGGTAGCGGATGTTCGGCGCGCTCAGGCAACCGGAATGCGCGACCTTGTCGAAAACCGCTTTGGCCACGCGCTGTTCATTGAGCAGGTAATCGTGATGTCTGGCGATCAGGTCACGCTGCTGCAGCACTGTGGCCTGCAAGCGGCGCAAGCGATCCATCGCCTTGATTTTGGCGGCGAGGATCACCTGGTTGTAGGGCTTCGCCAGAAAGTCGTCGCCCCCCGCCTCCAGACAACGGGCCAGCGCTTCGCTCTCGGTCAGTGAGGTCAGAAAAATGATCGGCACCAGGGTTTCCCCCGCCAGCGCCTTGATCTGCCGCGCCGCTTCAAAGCCGTCCATCACCGGCATCATCGCGTCCATCAGCACCAGATGCGGTGACTGTCGACGAAACATCTCCAACGCTTCGGCGCCATTGGCCGCCGTCAATACTTCATGGCCCTGACGGCGGACGATGGTCGCCAACAGCAACCGGTCGGCGGCGCTGTCTTCGGCGATCAGGATCGTCAGCGGCTCTTGCGCCTGCATGTCCGTCAACTGATGTCGAACAGTTTGTCGAAGTTGGAGATGGCGAGGATCTTGCGCACGTCGGAGTTGCTGTTGATCACGCGCACATCCGAGTCGTCGCCGCCGGCGTGATCGCGCAGAAGGAGCAGCATGCCCAGCGCGGAGCTGTCGAGGTAGGTGGCATCTTTCAGATCAACCACGATGGAGTCGGGTCTCTGGTTAAGTCGCTCATAGGACTCGCGAAACTCCTGATGGCGTCCAAAATCGAACCGCCCCTTGACCGAAATCGTCAGTTTTTGACCATCCGGAGAGACTTCTGTAACGACTGACATTGACTGGCTTCCTTGTCATTGACGAACGTGTACAAGGTTTAGCACCTGGACAGGGTTGGGGCAAGGCTCAGCGCAGAACCAAATGTGGGAGCGGGCTTGCTCGCGAAAGCGGTGTGTCAGTCAATATTGGTGTCTCTGACACACCGCCTTCGCGAGCAAGCCCGCTCCCACAGGGAGTTTTTGGGCAATTTGAAAAGGGTTGTGTTGCGGCAGGCGCTGCGACAACTGGTCCAGCAGCTTCTGCTCGCGCTTGTCTTCGAGGCCTTGCGCCTCTTCGCGGTAGCACTGCGCCCGTTTGCGCAGAAGCACCGAGGCCCTGCAGCCACTCCGCGACTGCCGCTCGTCGCCACTGTCAGATCTGACAGTAGACCGAGGAAAGAGGCATAGCCCTTAATCAAGTGGCAGCAATTTCGCTGCGCTCAGGTCAAAGGACTGCATCATGAACTCGCCTAATGCATTTTTCGAAGCACCGTTCCTGCATAACACCCAGTCACCATACATCATGACCTACGATGAATTCCTAGGTGGAAAGCTTAGATGCAGCGTGGTGGCGCGCTACCCTAATAAAATAGGCGAAACGCTTACGTTTTACCTTATAGCCGACACACCCTACCCCAGCCTGGATATTATTGAGATCTATAGTGAGCAGGAGCTATGGGGCACGAACGTCGACCGCACCAGGTTTTCGGAACTTGAGGGCAAACAAGTACATGCGTTCTTCGTCGTAACCCGTGACTCTACATTCGTGGGTTTCTCCGCAATGCTCAGGTTCGAAATATTAGCCCAATGACTCAG
>NZ_FYDR01000008.1:0-85837 GCF_900187525.1 Pseudomonas sp. Irchel s3a10 | reverse complement strand
AACGTCGACCGCACCAGGTTTTCGGAACTTGAGGGCAAACAAGTACATGCGTTCTTCGTCGTAACCCGTGACTCTACATTCGTGGGTTTCTCCGCAATGCTCAGGTTCGAAATATTAGCCCAATGACTCAGACCATCCTCTAGCACTACTGCTGCGGCACGTTAATACGGATCGTGCCGCGGCAAGCGCTGCGACAACTGGTCCAGCAGCTTCTGCTCGCGCTTGTCTTCGAGGCGTTGCGCCTCTTCGCGGTAGCGCTGCACCCGTTTGCGCAGGAGAACCGAGGCCCTGCAGCTACTCCGCGACTGCCGCTTGTCGCCACTGTCAGATCTGACAGTAGACCGAGGAAAGAGGCATAGCCCTTAATCAAGCGGCAGCAATTTCGCTGCGCTCAGGTCAAAGGACTGCATCATGAACTCGCCTAAAGTTGGATTTTTCGAAGCACCGTTCCTGCATAACACCCAGTCACCACACATCATGACCTACGATGAATTCCTGGGTAGAAATCGCAAATGCACCGTGGTGGCGCGCTACCCTAATAAAATAGGCGAAACACTTACGCTTTACCTTATAGCCGACACCCCCTACCCCAGCCTGGATGTTATTGAGATCTATCGTGAGCAGGAGCTATGGGGCACGGACGTCGACCGCACCAGGTTTTCGGAACTTGAGGGCAAACAAGTACATGCGTTCTTCGTCGTAACCCGTGACTCTACATTCGTGGGTTTCTCCGCAATGCTCAGGTTCGAAATATTAGCCCAATGACTCAGACCATCCTCTAGCACCACTGCTGCGGCACGTTAATACGGATCGTGCCGCGGCAAGCGCTGCGACAACTCGTCCAGTAGCTTCTGCTCGCGCTTGTCTTCGATGCCTTGCCCCTCTTCGCGGTAGCGCTGCACCCGTTTGCGCAGGAGAACCGAGGCCCTGCAGCCACTCCGCGACTGCCGCTTGTCGCCACTGTCAGATCTGACAGTAGACCGAGGAAAGAGGCATAGCCCTTAATCAAGCGGCAGCAATTTCGCTGCGCTCAGGTCAAAGGACTGCATCATGAAATCGCCTAAAGTTGAACTTTTCGAAAAACCGTCCCTGCATAACACCGCGTCACCAACCATCATCACATACGCAGAATACGCATCTCGGAAATCCGCCGTTATCTCGCGCTACCCTGGTCAAAACGGCGACTTACTTATGTTTTACCTTATGGCCGACATCGGCTATCCCTTCTTAGATATGCTTACACCCACAGCTGATAGTTTTGAATTCCCTAAATATATCGACAGTGGCAATCATTCGATGTTTGTGGGCAAACAGATACAGGCGTTCTTCACCGTAATACGTCACTCCAGGCTTCTGGGTATTTCCAGAACGTTGAATTTCGAAATATTGGACAAATGACTCAGACCATCCTCTAGCACTACTGCTGCGGCACGTTAATACGGATCGTGCCGCGGCAAGCGCTGCGACAACTCGTCCAGCAGCTTCTGCTCGCGCTTGTCTTCGAGGCGTTGCGCCTCTTCGCGGTAGCGTTGCACCAGTTTGCGCAGGCCTTCGACTTTGGCGAATGCCTGCTGCCAGGCGTCGCGCGCCTTGATCAGGTTGTTCTGGTGCCAGACCAGACTCTGGCGCTGCTGGTCGATCGCGGTGTCCAGTTGTGCCAGAAAGCCGTGATAGCCCAGCAGCCATTGCCCGGAAACCCCGTCGCTGCCGCGCACGATCCACTGTTCCTGATAATCCAGTCGAAAGGCGTCGAGGTCGGCGAGTTTGCTTTCAGCGACTTTGACCTGACCCTGAAAGTAACCCAGGCGCTGCACGGCGGTTTTCTCGGCCTGTTCGGCCATTTCCACCACCGGTGCCAGACGTGCTGCGCGACTCACGGCCATGGCCGGTTACCCACCCGCCGCAGGCGCGAACAGGGTTTCGAGGTAAGCCTGGCTCTCGCCCATGTTGATCTTGTCGTTCAGGCCCTGCCGCTGGTAGCGGGTCAGTTGCGGTTGCAGCGAGATCGCCAGATCGGTCTCGCGGTCGCCACCGGCGACGTAAGCGCCGACGCTGATCAGGTCGCGGCTCTGCTGATAGCGCGACCACAGCTGCTTGAAGTACTGCGCGCGCTGCATGTGCTCCGCCGAGACCACGGCCGGCATCACCCGGCTGATCGACGCTTCGATGTCGATGGCCGGGTAGTGCCCTTCTTCGGCCAGACGCCGGGACAACACGATGTGGCCGTCGAGCACGCCCCGCGCCGAGTCGGCAATCGGATCCTGCTGGTCGTCGCCCTCGGACAATACGGTGTAGAACGCAGTGATCGAACCGCCGCCCTTCTCCGCATTACCGGCGCGCTCCACCAGTTTCGGCAGTTTGGCGAACACCGAGGGCGGATAGCCCTTGGTCGCAGGCGGCTCACCGATGGCCAAGGCGATTTCCCGCTGGGCCTGGGCGAAACGGGTCAGCGAATCCATCAGCAACAGGACGTTCTTGCCCTTGTCGCGGAAATACTCGGCGATGCGCGTGCAATACATGGCCGCGCGCAGACGCATCAGCGGCGCATCGTCCGCCGGCGAGGCGACGACCACCGAACGCTTGAGGCCTTCTTCACCGAGAATGTGCTCGATGAACTCTTTAACTTCTCGACCCCGCTCACCGATCAGACCGACGACGATAATGTCGGCCTCGGTGAAGCGGGTCATCATGCCCAGCAGCACCGATTTACCGACACCGGTACCGGCGAACAGGCCCAGACGCTGACCACGCCCGACCGTCAGCAAACCGTTGATGCAACGGATGCCGACGTCCAGCGGTTCGTGAATCGGGTCGCGGTTCAGCGGGTTGATCGTCGGGCCGTCCATCGGCACCCAGTCCTCCGCCTTCATCCCGCCCTTGCCGTCCAGCGCGCGTCCGGCGCCGTCGAGTACACGACCGAGCATGCTCATGCCCATCGGCAGGCGACCGGTTTCGGCCAGCGGCACCACGCGGGCGCCCGGGGCAATGCCGGCGACGCTGCCGACCGGCATCAGAAAGACTTTGCTGCCAGAGAAGCCCATGACTTCCGCTTCCACCTGGGACGGGTGATAGCTGTCGTCATTGATGACCAGGCAGCGCGTGCCCATGGCGGCGCGCAGGCCTTCGGCTTCGAGGGTGAGGCCGACCATACGCAGCAGGCGGCCTTCGAGAATCGGCGCGCCGGCGATTTCAGTGGCGTCGGCATAGGTGCTGAGGCGCTTGGCGAAACTGGTGCGTTCAAGGCGCATCGGAGGTGTCCGCGAGCGGCTCTTGCGGCGCAGCCGCCAGTTGGCTTTCTTCAGGAATGTCCAGGCTCAGGTCCGGCGCGGCCGGGTGCAGAGCCTGTTCGTGCAACTGGTCAAACAGTTTGGCCATGACTTGGGTCACGCGGGTCTCGATGCTGGCGTCGATGCGGCTGTGCTCGGTTTCAACCCGGCAACCGCCCGGCAGCAGCGAGTCGTCTTCGACGATGCGCCAGGATTCCTCATGACGCTCGCGCAAGGCCTTGGCCTGCTCGAAGTCCTGCGGATTGACGTACAGACGCACGTTGTCCACGCCCAACGGCAGCAGCTTGAGCGCGTCGCGCATGACGTGTTCGATCTGGCTGGAATCGATGGCCAGTTCGCGCTTGATCACCTGTTTGGTGATGTGTTGCACGAGGTCGACCAGCGACTTTTCGATCTGGGTGTCTTGCTCGGCAATCGGCTCGAACAGGTGGGCCATCAGTTGCTCGAGGCTGGCGAGTTTCGCCGCCAGCGCTACTTCGGCCTCCTGACGCACCTTGAGCGTGGCGCTGTGAAAACCTTCCTTCTCGCCGATGCCAAAGCCCTCGTTGTAAGCCTCCTGACGGATGCTTTCGAGTTCTTCCAGGGTCAGTGGCTGGACTTCTTCCAGCGGCACTTCTTCCATTTCCGGCGGTTCGGGCTCCGGTTCCGGCTCGGGTTCCGGTTTCGGCGGATCGAAGCTGGGCAGCGCCCAGGATTCGAAACCACGAACATCGCGGGCGCGGATCAGATCCGTCACTGACTCGTCATGCTTGTCCATGGGCTTAGATCATTTCCTCGCCGCCCTTGCCACCGAGCACGATCTCGCCGGCTTCGGCCATGCGACGGGCAATGGTGAGGATTTCTTTCTGCGCGGTTTCCACGTCGCTGACGCGCACCGGGCCTTTGGCTTCGAGGTCGTCGCGCAACAGTTCGGCCGCACGCTTGGACATGTTCTTGAAGATCTTCTCTTTGACGCCTTCGTCCGAACCCTTGAGGGCCAGCACCAGCACGTCGGAAGACACTTCGCGCAACAGCGCCTGAATGCCGCGATCGTCGACATCGGCCAGGTTGTTGAACACGAACATGAGGTCTTCGATCTGACCGGACAGGTCTTCGTCGACTTCGCGGATCGAGTCCATGAGCTGGCCTTCGATCGAGCTGTCGAGGAAGTTCATGATGTCCGCCGCACGCTTGATGCCACCCAGGGTGGTGCGCGAGGCATTCGAGTTGCCGGAGAACTGCTTCTCGAGAATCTGGTTCAGCTCTTTCAGGGCGGCCGGTTGCACGGTGTTCAACGACGAGACGCGCAGGATGATGTCCAGACGCACCTTGTGGTCGAAGTTGCCCAGTACTTCACCGGCCTGATCCGGGTCGAGGTACGCCACCACGATGGCCTGGATCTGCGGGTGTTCGTAACGGATCACGTCGGCAACAGCGCGCGGCTCCATCCATTTCAGGCTGTCGAGGCCACTGGTGTTGCCACCGAGCAGGATGCGGTCGATCAGGCCGTTGGCCTTGTCTTCACCCAGCGCCTGGGTGAGCATTTTGCGCACGTAGTCGTCGGAGCCGACGCCGAGGCTGGTCTGGTCGCCGACGATGTCGACGAACTCGCTCATGACCTGCTCGACCTGCTCGCGATGGACGTTGCCCATCTGGGCCATGGCCACACCGACACGCTGAACCTCTTTGGGGCCCATGTGGCGCAGCACTTGCGCGGCATCGGTCGAACCCAGGGACAGCAGCAGAATCGCGGCTTTGTCGACCTTGGTCAGTTTGACGGTTGCGGCTCGGTTATCACTCATCTGCGTTAATCCACTCTTTCACGACCTGAGCCACGCGACCCGGATCCTCGGCCACCAAGCTCTTGATTGCATTCAGTTGTGCGTCGTAACCCTCACTCGGGCTCGGCAACAGAATGCTCTGCGGACCACCGAGGCTCACGCGGTCGTTGGCCAGGTCGCCGTCCAGGCCGCCCATGCCACCGAGTTCCACGTCGCTGCCCAGACCGGCCAGCTCCTTGCCTTTGCCGCCGCCGGTGATGTTGTTCAACACCGGACGCAGCACACCAAACACCAGCACCAGGATGAACAACACACCCAGCACTTGTTTGACGATGTCCCAGAACCATGGCTGGGAGTAGAACGGAATATCGGCAATCACTTCACCGCGCTCGGCGGAGAACGGCATGTTGATCACGCTGACGCTGTCGCCACGGCTGGCATCGAAGCCGACCGCGTCCTGCACCAGACGGGTGAAGCGCGCCAGTTCGTCGGCGCTCCACGGCGCACGGGTGGTTTCACCGTTGGCCGCGTTGACCTTGACCTGATCGTCGACCACCACCGACACCGACAGCCGATTCAGGCGACCCTGCTGCTGTTTGGTGTGGCTGATGGAACGGTCGAGCTCGAAGTTCTTGGTGGATTGTTGACGCTTGTCCGCCGGGTACGGCGCGAGCATCGGCTGGCCGGTGGCCGGGTCCATGATCTGCTGACCGTTGGCATCCACCAGTGGCTGGCCGGGTTGAATCATGCCGGCCGGCGCTGCAGCGCCACCGGTGGTTTGCGGTGCCGAGGCTGGCGCCGGTGGCTGGTTGCTCAGGGCACCCGGCACACCTTGCGGGCCATTGCTGGCGGTGCGTTGTTCATTGACCGACTGCTCGCTGCGCAACGCCGGTTGGTCCGGGTTGAACTGCTCGGCGGTGGATTCGACGGCACTGAAATCGACGTCGGCCGAGACTTCAGCCTTGTAGCGATCGTTGCCCAGTACCGGCTGCAGAATGTTGTGTACGCGCTGGGTGAGCATGCTTTCCATGCGGCGGCTGTAATCGAACTGCTTGCCGGCCATGGTCATTTCGGAGTTCTCTGCCTGATCGGAGAGCAGGTTGCCCTTCTGATCGACGACGGTGATCTGCGATTTGCTCAATTCAGGAACGGAGGTCGCCACCAGGTTGATGATCGCCACCACCTGACCCGGCTCCAGCGAACGCCCGGAGTACAGCTCGACCAGTACCGAAGCGCTTGGCTTGCGTTCATCACGCACGAACACCGAACTTTTCGGAATCGCCAGGTGCACGCGAGCGCCCTTGACGTTGTTCAGGCTGGAGATGGTGCGCGCCAGTTCGCCTTCCAGACCACGACGGTAGCGGGTCGCTTCCATGAACTGGCTGGTGCCCAGACCCTGTTCCTTGTCGAGGATTTCGAAACCGATGTTGCCGTCGCTGGGAGTGACACCAGCGGCCGCGAGCTTGAGGCGCGCACGGGACAGGTCATCGGCCTTGACCAGCAAGGCGCCGGAGTTCGGCTCGACGGTGTAGGGAATGTCGGCGGAGGCCAGGGTATCCATGACCTGCTTGGCGTCCATGCCGGCAAGGCTGCCGTACAACGGACGGTAATCCGGCTGCTGCGACCACAGCACCACGGCAAAGCCAATCGCCACGCTCGCAGCCAGGCCGACCAACAGGCCCACCTGACGCAGCATGGTCATCTCGGAGAGGTTTTCCAGGAAGGACAGGCCGAACAGCGGCGGTTTGCCGTCTATCGGGGTGGCCTTGGCCGGAACGTTATCGGCGACTGCTTCTGCCATGACTCAATCTCGTCCTTAAACCGGCATCTGCATGATGTCTTGATAAGCCTGAACCAGTTTGTTGCGCACCTGGGTCAGAGCCTGGAACGACACGCTGGCTTTTTGCGAGGCGACCATCACGTCCGTCAGATCGACGCCGCTCTTGCCGATTTCAAATGCGTTGGCCAACTGAGTCGACGCCTGCTGGGTATCGCTGACTTTATTGATGGCCTGACCGAGCATGTCGGAAAAGCTGCTGCCTGCCAGTTCTGGGACGGCGGCAGTCGATTTCGGCGTGGCCATGGCGTCCATTTTCATGGCCTTCATGTCCATCATCAACCGATTAAATTCAATACCTTGGCTCATGGTCTACTCTCTTGGGCGGCCCGCAATTTTTTGACACTCACTCGGCGGGTACACAGGTGTTAGCAACAAGGGTGCCAGCTCGGCGGACTTATTCTATAAAAGCCCATCAAGGCACCGCGTCAGGTGCAGGCACCGCGAAATCACTGTGGGAGCGGGCTTGCTCGCGAAGAGGGAGAGTCAGTCGACATGTTCGCAACTGACCCTGCGCTTTCGCGAGCAAGCCCGCTCCCACAATTGACCTGCGGCGAGTTTCAGGTGGCGAACAGATAGCCTTCGACATCCATTCCCGCATCGCGCATCTGCGCCAGCTTGTAGCGCAGGGTGCGCGGGCTGATACCGAGCTTTTCTGCGGCTTCCTTGCGCCGGCCACGTTCGGTGCGCAGGGTGTCGATGATCATCTGAAACTCCCGGCGCCGCAGGTCATCGCCCAGCGCGCCGGCCGATTCGGCCTCGACTTCGATCTCGCGTACCAACGGCTGCAGCGGCGCAACGACCGGCGCAGCGGTGTAAGTCACTGCGCCGGTCAGACAGAAATCCTGCGGCTGGATCAAACCACCCTGCTGCAGAATCAGCGCCCGTTGAATCGCGTTATCCAGCTCACGCACATTGCCCGGCCATGGGTAACCCGTCAGACAAGCCTGGGCTTGCGGCGAGAGCTTCGCCGCCGCGTGCTTCATTTTATTGACGTGTTTGTTCAGCAATCGCTCGGCCAGCGGCAAGATATCGGCAGTGCGCTCGCGAAGTGGACGCCAGGCCAGGGGGAAAACCGACAGACGGTAAAAAAGGTCTTCACGGAAACGCCCCGCCGCCACTTCGCCGGCCAGATCACGGTTAGTGGTGGCGACCACGCGAATGTCCAGGGTGATCGGCTTGCGCGCGCCGACGCGCTCGACTTCACGCTCCTGCAGCACCCGCAGCAACTTGGCTTGCAGGCCCAGGGGCATTTCGGAAATTTCGTCGAGCAGAATGGTGCCGCCATCGGCCTGTTCGAACTTGCCGGCCTGCGCCGCGATGGCACCGGTGAACGAGCCTTTCTCGTGGCCGAACAGCGTGGCCTCGAGCATGTTGTCGGGAATCGCCGCGCAGTTGATCGCAATGAACGGCTGATTGGCACGATGGGAATGCTGGTGGATATAACGCGCCAACACCTCCTTACCGGTGCCGGACTCGCCGGAGATCAGCACTGTGGAATCACTGCGCGCCACCCGCGCCGCCAGTTCGAGCAACTGCGCGCTGGCCGGCTCGACCGCCACCGGACCTTCGCAATCTGTGGTGCTGATGCTGCCCAAGGCATGTCGCGACACCAGGTCCAGTAGAGCCTTGGGCTCGAACGGCTTGACCAGATAATCCGCTGCGCCCTGACGCATCGCATCCACCGCACGCTCGACCGCGCCGTGTGCAGTCATCAGCAGCACCGGCAATTGCGGCTGCCGGGCACGCAGCAAACCGAGCAGTTGATGGCCATCCATGCCGGGCATGTTGACGTCGCTGACCACCAGACTGAACGCTTCGCGCTCGACCGCCTGCAACGCCTCTTCGGCGCTGCCGACTGCATGGTAGTCGTGGCCTGCCAGCAACAGCGTATCGGCCAGCGCTTCGCGCAACGAGCGGTCATCCTCGACCAGCAAAACCTTGATGCCCATGACGTTTACTCAGCTCCGTGTACAGCGGAAAACAGCGGCAGGATCACCTGCGCGCACGTGCCGCGCCCGACCCGCGAGCGCAACTGCAATTCTCCCTGATGTGCCCGGGCCACTGCCTTGACCACGGTCAGGCCCAGCCCGGTGCCGGTGACTTTGGTGGTGAAAAACGGTTCGCCAAGGCGCTCAAGCACCAGCGGCTCGATGCCGCTGCCGCTGTCGCTGACGCACAGGCGCAGGCTGTTGTCGCGGGTGTAGCAATGCACCTTCAGGCGCACGTTGCCATCGCTGGCCTGAATCGCGTTTTCGATCAGATTGAGAATCGCCCCGACCAAGGTGTCGCGGTTGCACAGCAGTTCGCCGGCATGGCTGTCGCACTGCCAGCGGATTGGCAGATCCTGCACATGGGTCAGCGCCGCCGCTTGCAGCGACTGCATCAAGGCATTCGGGGTGATGCGGTCGGTCAGCGGCAACTCGCCACGGGCGAACACCAGCATGTCGCGCACCTGATGCTCCAGCTCATGCAGGCGCTCTTTGAGGCGGCCGGCAAAGCGCTGTTGGGTGGCGACAGGCAATTCCTGCTCAGTCAAATGACTGGCGTAGAGCAACGCGGCAGATAACGGCGTGCGGATCTGATGGGCCAGCGAGGCGACCATGCGTCCCAGCGACGACAGACGCTCATGGCGCGCCAGTTGATCTTGAAGGTGGCGGGTTTCTGTCAGGTCGTTGAGCAACACCAACTGGCCCGGTTCGGCATCCAGCGAGCGGGTGGCGATCGACAGGCGTCGACCGTTTTTCAGCGAGATTTCATGACCGTCGTCTTCACGCGGGGCGAAGCAACGGGCGATGACGTGGCGCCACAACTCGCCTTCCAGCGGCAGCCCCAACAGGTCGATCGCTGCGGGATTGGCTTCGCGCACCATGCCGTGGCCGTCGATCACGATAACGCCACCGGGCAACAGATCAAGAAGGTTTTGCAGACGATTGGCCAAACGCTCTTTTTCGGCCAGCTCCTGCATGCGCTGGGCACTGACCACCGCCAGCTCGCCCTTGAGCTCGGTAACCCGGGCTTCAAGCATGCTGTAGGAATCGGTCAGTTGACTGGACATCTGATTGAACAGCGCGAACGCGTGCTCAAGACCCTGACGGCTCGCCTGCTCTACGGACGACGGTTGCCCCTCGGCATGGGAGGCAGATGACATCTGGGCGTGGGGCATTGTGTTCTCTCGCTTGGCTGACCGTCAGTTAAACGGAACGTTGCGAGGGATGTAGCAATACCCGTGCCTAAAAAAAACTGCTTATAAATGAAGGCGTTGAAAAACAGGCGTCAATCATCCGCCTGTTCGTCTCCTTCGCGCCGGCTCATGCCGTACTTGCGCATCTTCTCCACCAGCGTAGTGCGACGAATGCGCAGGCGTTCGGCAGCACGCGCCACAATGCCATTGGCATCGTCCAGCGCCTGCTGGATCAGGCCCTGTTCCAGACCACCGAGGTAGTCCTTCAGGTCCAGGCCTTCCGGCGGCAGCATCGCATTGGCGGTAAAGTCCGGCGTATGACCGTTGATCGCCACACGCTCTTCGAGATCGCTGCGCAGGCTGTCGACCATCTGCTCGTCTTCGTCGTCGACGTAGCGGAATTTCTTCGGCAACTCGACCACGCCGATCACCCCGTACGGGTGCATGATCGCCATGCGCTCCACCAGGTTGGCCAGCTCGCGGACGTTGCCCGGCCAGCCGTGGCGGCACAGCGACATGATCGCTGCCGAGTTGAAACGGATCGAACCGCGCTTTTCGTGCTCCATGCGCGAAATCAGTTCGTTCATCAGCAGCGGGATGTCTTCGACGCGCTCACGCAGTGGCGCCATTTCGATCGGGAACACGTTCAGGCGATAGTAGAGGTCTTCGCGGAAGGTGCCGATCTCGATCATGCTTTCGAGATTCTTGTGGGTCGCGGCAATGATGCGCACGTCGACGCTCTGGGTCTTGTTGCTGCCCACGCGCTCGAAGGTGCGCTCCTGCAGCACGCGCAGCAATTTGACCTGCATCGGCAGCGGCATGTCGCCGATTTCATCGAGGAACAGCGTACCGCCGTTGGCCAGTTCGAAACGTCCGGCACGGCTGGTGATCGCGCCGGTGAAGGCGCCCTTCTCGTGGCCGAACAGTTCGCTTTCCAGCAGCTCTGCCGGGATCGCCCCGCAGTTGACTGGCACGAACGGCGCGTCGCGACGCTTGGAGTGGTAATGCAGGTTGCGCGCAACCACTTCCTTGCCGGTGCCGGACTCGCCGAGGATCAGTACGCTGGCGTCGGTATCAGCCACTTGCTGCATCATCTGACGGACGTGCTGGATCGCCCGGCTGGTGCCGACGAGGCTGCGGAACAGGTTGGGCTCGCGATGACGGCCGCGCTCGCGAGCCTGGTCGTACATCTCGCGATAGACCTGGGCACGGTGCAGGGAGTCGAGCAGTTTGCTGTAGCTGGGCGGCATTTCCAGAGTCGAAAGCACGCGGCGGCGCTGGTCTTCCGGCAGGTCGACGGAAGAATTATCGCCCATCAGCAAAACCGGAAGGAACTCATCCCACGTCGAGAGTGTCTTTAACAAGCCCAAAAGTGCACCCGGAGCATTTACCGTCCCGATCAGTACACAGATGACCTCACGACTCGATGACAAAGAGCCGACAGCCTGCTGCCAGTCATGGCTGCCGCAGGGTAAATTTTCTTCGCCGAGAAAATTTAAGATCACCGCCAGGTCGCGGCGGCGGACGCTATCGTCATCGATCAGCAGAATTTTGGTTTCACGCCACATGCAATAGCAACTTCCCTAGTCAACTCAATGCCCGAAAAATGGGGCAAGCGAGACGCTTGCAGGACACCTTGTGCCTGTAGACGCCTGAAATCTGAAAACAGCCACTAGTTAAGTCAAAAAACCGTGCACAGTCAAATTTATGGCGCACATGTCTGGATTAACTGGGGGTTAATTAACCAAACAGATGGTAAACCTTTGCCGCCTTTTGCGCTTGGGTGATCTGCGACATCTCGTTGGCTATCGCCTGGCGCTCACCCATTGCCGCCTCAAGCAGCTCCTTGTAGACATGGAGCAACTCCTCAAGGTTACTGCGCAAGGCCTCCTCATCCAGCGAGGCCTCGACCATGACGTCTTCCATGCAGGAACGGCAAGCCAGATCCAGCTCGCCAATGGCTTCCCAGTTGCGTTCGGCCAGCGCACTGACCAGCGCCTCACGGGTATCGGCGATTCGCTGCAATACAAGACTCATGGTGCTCTCCTTCAAAACTGCGGAGCAAGCTCGGGGGCGATGGCATCCCAGCCTTCTTTTACCGTGCTCAGCAAGCCGGCAACCTCGTCGAGAATGCGCGGATCGCTGTTGATGTTGGCCTCGGCGAGACGCTTCATCATGTAGATGTACAGCCCGTCCAGATCGGCCAGTTCATCGGCACACTTTTCCAGATCCAGACCTTCGCGCAGCCCGCTGACAATGCCAATGGCCTTGCTGATCGAGGTGCACTTGCCAGGAATATCCTTGCGCTCGATGGCACCCTTGGCCTGAGCGATGCGGGCCAGCCCGCCTTCCATCAGCATTTGCACCAGACGGTGCGGGCTCGCCTCGGAGGTCTGGGCGTGCGCACCGACTTTCTGATATTGCCGAAGGGCTAACATTGGGTTCATGTTCTACCTCATTGCCACAATGACTCGTATAACCAGTGTATCGCCAACGAATCACAGAACTTTAGATCAAAAGACAAAAACCCGGCGCACGCCGATAAAGCGTAGCCGGGTTTTTGTCGTTATTGCAGGTTACTTCGCGGACTGCTGAGCGTTCAGCGAGCTGAAGAACGACGTGATGTTGCTGGCCGTCGCCTTCATCTGCCCAACCAGCAAGTCCATGGCGTTGTATTTCGCAGTCAACGTCTTGGTCAGGTTGGCCACACGCAGATCCAGCGCCAATTGCTGGCTGGTCAGGCTCTTGGTGTTGTTGTTCAGGATGGACATGCGCTGATCAAGCAGGCCTACGGCAGTAGGGGCGCTACCGGCAGGCGCCTTCAGATACGGTTCCACCGCCTTGTTCATGCGTGCCAGCAGACCGTTGGTGTCGTCGGTCCCGGTGAACATCTGCTGCACCTGGCCAGCCTTGCCGGGCTGAGCCATGGTTTTGGTGAACGCAGCAGTATCAAATGTCAGGTTGCCGGTGTTGCGGTCGGTCATCACACCGATCTCCGACAGATAGGACAAAGCACCTTTTGCACCAGCACCAGGAGCAGTCAACTGGCCACGGATGTCGGCGATCAGCGAGCGCGGCAGCGAGTCACCGGTAAACGCCGCCTGCACTGTCAGTTTGCCGTCCTCATCAGGCGTAGCCTTGGAAAGCGTGTCGATGGTGGTCTTCAGGGTGTTGTATGCGTCAACAAACGCCTGAACCGAGGCCTGCAGCCCTTTGGTGTTGGTATCGACGCTGACAACGGTCGGCGTGGCAACGCCACCAACGACAGGGCTGACAGTGGTCAGATTCAGGGTCAGGCCGCTGATTGCACCACTGACCGTATTGCTCTTGCTGGAAACCTGCAGGCCGTCGATGGTCACCTTGGCATCTTGCGCAGGCCCATTGACGTTGCCAGAGGCGCCTGCCGCCGGATTAGTACCCATCGGCTGGGTACCGTCGATCTCCAGACCGGCAATCCCGCTGACAGAGAGGTCGGTACCTGCGCCCGTCTTGTTCGAGCTGATCACCAGGCGTGAAGCACCGCTGCTGTCGGTCACGATGTTGGCAGAAATGCCATTGGCGCCCTGAGCCGTGTTGATCGCGTCACGGGTGCTCTGCAAGGTTGCATTGGCCGGGATCGTGACATTGTAATCAGTGCCATTCTGACTGATTTTCAGGGTACCACTCGGAATGGCACTGGCAGCACCGCCGGCGAAAGAAGCGCTGGCAACTTTCGAGCCAGTGGCCAATTGGTTGACAACAACGTTGTAAGTCCCCGACACCGCGGTGTTATCGGAGGTGGCGCCGAGAATCGCTGTGTTGCTCGAGGTCGCCGTGAAACCGGCAAACGCCGGGTTGGTCTTGCTGCCCAGGTTGGTCATCGCCGTCTGGTACGCGGTCAGCGCACTCTTCAACGTGCCGACACCGGAAATCTTCAGGGTATTGGTCTTGGTCGCGGAATCGATCTGCGTCTGCTTCGGCGACTTGTCGGCGTTGACCAGCGCGGTCACGATCGCGCCGATGTCCAGGCCGGAACCCAGTCCGGAACCCGGTAGAATTGGACTTGCCATGTGCATCTCCCTTCAGATTGTTGCCAGACTTTTGACCCATCCAGGCGTCATTCAAGAAAGACAAACACTATTCATGCCAGCTATCAGACTTTGGCGTCGAACAACACATGGCTTGCGTTGGCGAGGCTGTCTGCGAGCTTGAGTGCTTCTGCGGAGGGGATCTGGCGTACCACCTCACCCGTCTCGCTTGCGATCACCTTGACGATGACCTTGCCAGAGTGCTCGTCGATCGAGAACTCCAGGTTACGCTTGATCGATTGAACGAACTTCTCGATCTCTTGCACGGCCAGTTTCAACTTGGCGTCATCCGCTTGCTGACTTTTCCTGTCAGCAACCGGTGCCTC
Organism: Pseudomonas sp. Irchel s3a10; assembly: GCF_900187525.1. NCBI lineage: Bacteria > Pseudomonadati > Pseudomonadota > Gammaproteobacteria > Pseudomonadales > Pseudomonadaceae > Pseudomonas > Pseudomonas sp. Irchel s3a10. The sequence goes on along the minus strand of NZ_FYDR01000008.1, from coordinate 71,376 downwards.
GGCCGGTGCAGCCTTTGGCGTCTCCGACGGCTTATCAGCAACAGGCGTCGCTGGCTTGGGAGCCGGATAAGACACGTTAAGCTTTACGCTCATGTCCATGCTCATCACCTCCTAACGTAAAAAAGCGAGAGAGCGCGACCAGCGCACCCTCCCGCCCAAACTCATTCCGAAATTACTGAAGCAGCTTCAGTACAGCGGAAGGCAGTTGGTTGGCTTGAGCCAGAACAGAGGTCGAAGCCTGTTGCAGGGTTTGCTGCTTGGTCAGGTTAGCAGTCTCTGCGGCGAAGTCGGTATCTTGTACGCGACCTTGTGCAGCAGTGGTGTTCTCGGTGATGTTCTGCAAGTTCTGGATGGTGCTGGTCAGACGGTTTTGCGAAGCACCCAGGCTGGCACGAGTTGCACCGATTGCAGCGATAGCAGCGTCGATTGCAGTGATTGCGTTGTCGATGTTCTGCGAAGCAGAACCAGCGCCAGTACCGGTGGTACCGGTCAGAACTACAGTACCGCTGCCTACGGACAGGCTGACGGCGTCGAACTTGGAGCTCAGTACCAGGTCGATGTGGTTAGCCGAACCGGTGTTTGCGCCAACTTGCAGAGTCACAGTACCAGCCGAACCGTCCAGCAGGTTTTTGCCGTTCAGGTTGGTAGCAGCCGAGATACGGGTGATTTCGTCAGACATCTGAGCGAATTCAGCGTTGGTTGCGGTCTGGTCAGCAGTGCCGTTGGTGCCGTTACGTGCTTTAACAGCCAGTTCACGCATACGCTGCAGGATGTCGGTCGAAGCTTGCAGAGCGCCTTCAGCGGTCTGGGCAACGGAGATACCGTCGTTGGCGTTCTGGATGGCTTGGGTGTTACCACGGATCTGCGAAGACATACGGTTCGAGATCTGCAGGCCAGCAGCGTCGTCTTTTGCGCTGTTGATTTTCAGGCCGGAAGACAGGCGCTGCATCGAAGTCGACAGAGCGTCGGAAGCGCGGTTCAGGTTCTTTTGAACGTTCAGCGACGTGGTGTTGGTGTTTACTGTTAAAGCCATGACGAATTCCTCGTTGGTTGGGTACTGCGGCTTCCGGCCCTGGCAACCGCCTGGAATGGCCTAGAGAACCTTCGTAATAGTTATCGTCGGGTTGGCAGGTTGCTTGAGGGCTTTTTGAAAAAAATTTGCCATCACCCTGCCACCCCCGAGAAAACAAGGGCTTAGCGCCCTTCCACCTGCGAAAAAATGACGCCATAAAACCGACCCGCACGTAAAGCCGCGGGCCAGTGCGGTCGCTCACTTTGCCGATCGTGCTTTTTGCAACACTTCGATCAACTCGTACTCCATCCAGTCAGCCAGCCCCAACCAGTCCTGACGCTCCTGACAATCGAGCATGTGCGTGAGTACAAAGGCCCACTCCTGCTGAATCGGCGCAGGCGCAGCTATCAGCAACTGTTGCGCGCTCTCGAACACCTCGACCATATCCAGCGCCGCCTCGACATCACGCCCCAGACGAAACAGCCCGGCGCACTGCCGAGATTTCTCCAGACACTGCTCAATCGTCGTCATTGCACGAACTCCTGATTGAACTGCGTCCCGGCGATCATTGCGCCCGCCCGGCTGCTGTTTAAAAATTGCACGTGCGGATGCGCGGCGATGTAGCGCTCCAGTACACACAGATAACCGCGGAAGTTCAGTTGGGTGCTGACCCGCTGGCCATGGCCGTCCTGCACCCAATGCCGCGCCTGATCGACCCCAGGCCCCAGATCACCGTCGCTCCAGCCGGCATGGGTCTTGTTCATCGGGAAGGCGAAATCGGCGCCGAACAGGGTAATGCGCGACGCGCCCATCTTCACCGCCAGGTCCACCGCCGGATGAATCACGCTGCCACCGACATGCAGTTGCCCACGCGGATATTGCTCGCGCAACGCGTCGTAAACCGGGCTGGCCGAGTAACCGCCGTAGCGCTTGCCCTTCCAGGCGGTGAGCACTGCAGGATCGCTCATTGGCAGATACACCAGCGGGATACCAGCGGAGTTCTCGAACGGCAAATGCCGAAAGCTGATGCGCTGATCGATGGTGACCACCAGATCCGGGACGATGCCGTGTTCGCGCAGCGGCCGGTAAGCCGTATCGACACACAACAATAACGGACGCTCAGCCTGCGCGTGCACCGCCGCCAGGCGCTGGAAATGCCCTTCCAGCGTCGGCCCGGTGCCGATCACGTAGATTTCCCGGCCCTTGGCAGTCCCGAACAATTGCGCCACATCGTCATCACCCAGCAACACCGGCAGACAGTCCTGCAAACGCTGTTGAATGAACGGCAGGTTTGGATCGAACTCACGATTGTTAAAGCTCAGGTGCACTTCGCTGACCAGCCGATCGCGGATCTTCGCGTTGAAATCATCAGCCAGCAGCATCTCCGCCGGCAGGGCGAAAAACGGTGTGCAGATGTCTGACAGATCACCGGCATAGAACAGCTGCACGCGCGGATCTTCCAGCCATTGCCGTTGATCGAGCAGTTGCAGCACCAGCGCGAACAACGCGCCATTGAGGACATGCACGTACAACTGCTCAAGGCCAGCACGCTCCAGCAGCACCGTTGGCAGATCACCGAGGCCTGTGCCATAGACATGCAACTGTGGTTTTTGCGCCAGGCTGGCGGCCTGGAGTCGGGCTTCGTGGACCCGGTCGTGGCGACTGGTCAGTTGAATGCCATTAACGCTGAGCGTCGAGCCCAATCCCTGCACCAGCTCGGCATGAACGACCGAGGTATCTTCCGCCATCAACCGCTCGAACAACGCCGGCCAGCGTTGCTGGATGACCTGGGCGTTGGGTTGGAAAAACTCGCTCATGCCGCCTAGCGCTCCATTCAGGCAAAAAAATAGCGCTCAAGGGTAACCTTGAACGCTATTTTTGTATCCGCCGTTTTTGCCCGGACTCAAGGACGATAGATGATCGCCGAGCCCCACGACAGACCGACACCGAAACCGCTCAGGGCAATGCGCTGCCAGTCGGAATCGAGTACGTGTTTTTCCAGCAGCAGCGGGATGCTCGACGACACGGTATTGCCGGTCTCGACCATGTCCTTGATGAACTTCTCCGGTTCACCTTCGAAACGGCGCGCCACCGCATCGACAATCGCCGCACTGCCCTGGTGAATGCAGAAGGCGTCGATGTCGTCAGCCTTGAGGCCGGAGTCGTCGAGCAGTTCGTGCAAATGCGCCGGGACTTTGAGCAATGCGAAGTTGAACACCTGACGGCCGTTCATGAAGAACACGCCATCGGTGACTTTCAGGTGCGGTGCGCCGGATCCGTCGGTACCGAACTTGGCCTTGCCCAGCGCCCAGGCCGGGTCTTCGCCCATCCAGGTCGCCGTGGCGGCATCGCCGAACAGCATGGTGGTGTTGCGGTCTTCCGGGTCGACGATTTTCGAGTACGGGTCAGCGGTGATCAGCAGGCCGTTCTTCAGGCCGGCGGCTTCCATGAAGCCCTTGATCGCGTAGATGCCGTAGACGTAGCCGGAGCAGCCCAGGGAAATGTCGAACGCCGCAACATTTGTCGGCAGACCGAGCTTGTCCTGGACGATCGCAGCGGTGTGCGGCAGACCTTCTTCGTCACCGTTCTGGGTGACGACGATCAGTGCGTCTATCGATTCACGCTTCAGTTCAGGGTTGCTGGCAAACAGCGCATTGGCCGCTTCCACGCACAGATCGGAGGTTTCCTGCTCAGCGTCTTTGCGCGGCAGGAAGGCAGAGCCGATTTTACCGAGGATGAACTCTTCATCCTTCTCGAATTTTGCACCTTGTGCGTAATTGTCCACGCCGGCTACAGGAACGTAGCTCGCAATGCTTTTTATGCCAATCATTACGGCTTCCCAATAAAAAACAGCCCAAAACCACCGCTCGCAAGGATTCGAGGGGCGCCGACAAACAGAAAACGGCCGCCACAAAGGGCAGCCACGGGGAGCGCAAAGGGCTATCACTGGAACCGATTACACGGCCAGGCGCCATCTCCCCGGTCAATACAATACAGTGAAGATGCGCGTTATGACTCGCAGGTCACGCTATTTTGCCGAATCGGGTGCAGATCGGGTTATTCGACCAACGACCAGTCCAGCGGCGTGCCACGTTTGATCGCCTGGCGAGCGCGGCGACCGAGGACGGCATCGGTGTGCTTGGGCGGCAGACCGAGACCTGGGCGAATGGCGCGCAGATTGTCCCCGGAAAAGGCTTCACCGGCCGCCATGTCGGCAGTGACGTACAGCGAGCGGCGATAGACCAGCGACTTGCGCTCGGCCTCGGTGACGCCGTAATGCACTTGGCCCATGGCCTGCCAGGCGCGTTCGGTTTCCACCACCAGGCTGGCCAGTTCCGCCGGCTCCAGCGAGAAACTGGTATCGACCCCACCTGCCGAACGGTCGAGGGTGAAGTGCTTCTCCACCACCGTCGCCCCAAGTGCCACGGCGGCCACGGACACGCCAACGCCCATAGAGTGATCGGACAGCCCCACCTCGCAACCGAACAGTTCACGCAGATGCGGGATCGTGCGCACATTGCTGTTGAGCGGGGTTGCCGGGTAAGTGCTGGTGCATTTGAGCAGCACCAGGTCCTTGCACCCTGCCCCGCGGGCGGCGCGCACGGTTTCGTCGAGCTCGGCGATGCTGGCCATGCCGGTGGAGATGATCAGCGGTTTGCCGGTCGCGGCCACACGGCGGATCAATGGCAGATCGGTGTTTTCGAAACTGGCGATTTTGTACGCCGGGACGTCGAGACTTTCGAGAAACTCCACCGCTGTGTCATCGAACGGCGTCGAGAACGCGAGCATGCCCAACGCTTTGGCCCGGGCAAAAATCGGCGCGTGCCACTCCCACGGCGTGTGGGCCTTCTCGTACAGGTCGTACAGCGAAGTGCCGGCCCACAGGCTGTTCGGGTCCTTGATGAAAAACTCACCCTCGGCCAGATCCAGGGTCATGGTCTGCGCGGTGTAAGTCTGCAACTTCAAGGCATGCGCGCCAGCCTTGGCGGCGGCCTCGACGATTTGCAGGGCCACCTCCAGTGACTGGTTATGGTTGCCGCTCATTTCGGCAATGATGAACGGTGGCGCATCGGCACCGATCAGACGTTCGCCAATCTTGAAACTACTCATCGCGGTGATCCTTCAAAACCTTGGTGAACGCGCAGGCACTCTGAGTGAATCCGGCGTCACGAAACACATTCAAAGACGGACGATTGCCCGGCAGGACCTGAGCGGTGATGGCGGTCATCTGCGGCCAGTGCTCGCGGACGAACGCCTCACCTCGCGCCAGCAGCGCCCTGCCCCAACCGAGACCCAGCCGGCTTTCCAGCAAATACAGCGACACTTCAGCCTCAAAGCCGCGCAAGTCATAACGCAAGACGCCGACCGCGCCGTCATCGGCCTCGGCAATCAACAGCAGACGCTGTGGATTGCGCAGGCTCGCATTCAGCCAGCTCAGGTGCTGCGGCCATTCGATTACAGCCGTGTCCAGTGACCAGCGCCGCACAGCCTCGGCATTGCGCCCGTCGAACAACAATTGCGCATCATCGAGGGTCGCCGGGCGCAGCTTGAGCACCGCACCGGCCAGCGCCGCCGCCACGCGCAACGCACCGCGCCCATCGACCAATTGGCGTGAACGCTCGGCCAGACTCTGGCGCAGATAGAAATTGTCGACGACAAAACCGATGGCGTCGCGCAGTTGTTCGACGCTGACCTGCTCGCGGGCGCCCATGGACACATGCGCCCCCGCCGCGGCCATGACTTCGCCGTTGGCTTGCTGGTTGTTCGATACCGCGATGCAGATCGTCGGCAGGCCGAGGGCTGCACGCTCCCAACTGGTGCCGCCACCGGCGCCGATAAACAGATCGGCCGCGGTCATGCGCTGCTGGAAATCGCTGACGAAACTGTGCAGGCGCCAATGCGGCCGTGCTTCGGCCAAGGCCTGCATTTGCGCCCACGCCGGGTTGTCCGCACCGGCGACGAAATCCACTTCCAGCTCAGTAAAATCCTTCAGTGCCAACATCGCGTGATGGGTCTGCATCGCCGCGTCGAAACCACCGAAATTCACCAGCACCTGGCGGGCCTTGGGTTTGATCTCGATGGCCGGGCAGACGAATTCTTCACGCAGCATGGCGTAACGCGGGCCGAGCAAGGTGCGGCAATCGGCGGGCAGCAACGGCGCATAGTTTTCGCTGAGACCGGACAGGTTCTGATTCAGCAGCAGATCAACGCTGTAACGGCGGGTGGCGAGATCGTCCACCGCCGCGATCCGAGGCGCCCAACGCCGGGCGGCGGTCTGCCACTGATGATCGAGGCCGTAGTGGTCGGCAATGATCCAGTCGAATGCGGCGTGACCTGCCAGCAAGGCGTCCAGCGCCTCGATATCCGCCTGCCACGGCAGCATCGATTCGATGGCTTGCTGCGGGTCTTCGTCGGGGTAGACGTCCGGCAAGGCGAAGGTCTCGAAACCTTCGGCAGCCAAGGCATCGAGCCGATGCCCTGGCAACCGCCGGCAGGCAAACGCGACATGACTGCCCTGCTTGCGCAGCACTCGCGCCAGCGTCAGGCAGCGGGCAATGTGGCCACTGCCGATGGCTGGCGAAGCGTCAGCGCGGATCAGCACTCTCATTGCAGCTCTCCGCCGGCCTTGAGCGCGGCGTACAGATACTCGGCGCGCTTCCAGTCTTCCAGCGTATCGATGTCCTGCACCAGATGCCGCGGCACAATTACCGGCAGGCTGGCGCTTGAATACAACACCTCGCCGCGCAACCACGCCTCGCTACGACCCCAGTAAAACTGCCCGGCGTCCTGAAAAGCTTCAGGCAGATCCTGCGAGCGGGTGTTGCGAAATTCCGGATACAACGCGGTCAATGCGCCCTGCCCGTCCACCGTTAGCGCCCGCTGCACCGGGAAACCAAAGCTGCACACGGAGAACGCAAAGGCTTTGTCCGGGTGCTGCTGCAGCAGCTCAAATCCTTGCCGCAGGAAGCGCGCCTGCAACAACGGCGCCGTGGCGTACACGCAGCAGGCGTAATCGAACGCGGGCAATTGTTGCAAGGCATGCTCGATCACCGCAGCGGTGCCGGTGAAATCATCCGCCAGTTCGGCCGGGCGCAGGAACGGCACTTGAGCACCATGGGCCAGCGCCAGCTCGGCAATTTCGGTGTCATCGGTACTGACCACGACCTGTTCGAACAGGCCACTGTCAAGCGCCGTACGGATCGAGCGGACAATCATCGGCACGCCGTCGAACGGCAACAGGTTCTTGCGCGGGATGCGCTTGCTGCCGCCACGGGCCGGGATGATTGCGACGCTGTTCAAGGACGTTTTTCCAGCAGAAACCAAGTGATATCGTCTACCGGGAATTGCGGATCACGGTGATAACCAAACCCGTAATCGAGCAAGTGCAGATCGGCATACCGGTCGAGCATTTCCCCGGCGAAATCGCGCTTGAACAGCTTGCCGCTGTTGCCGCGATAGGACACTTCCACCGGCGCCGGATTGTAGTATTCGGCGATCAGGATGTAGCGCTGGCTCAACGCATACAACTGCGCGTAGGCAGTCGGCAGCAGCTCCGGCGCCAGATGGATCAGCACGCCTTTGCTCAGGGTCAGGTCATAGCTGCGCTCGCGCGGAAAGTCGAACAGCGAGCCATGCCAGATCTGCGCGATGCCCAGTGCCCGCGCCTGCGCGCAGGCGCTTTGGTTGATCTCGACACCGAACAATTCACTGCGCGGCAACAGTTGACGCAGCGCCTGCAGGTTGTTGCCGGCATTGGTGCCCAGCTCAACCACACTGTCGATGCGCCCGGCGCGGCTCAGGGCCTTGGCGAACAACGCCAGATTGGCCGCCACCAACGGCTGCCCGACGTTGCGATCCACGTACTGGTTGCCGAAATCGCCCTGCCAGAATTTTTCCTGCTCACTCAGATCACGCATTACACAGTCTCATTCACCGCCGCAGCGGGATTTATTCAATCAGCCGGCGCAATTGCTCGACCACCTGATCCTGCTGCTCGTCACTGAGCAACGGGTACAGCGGCAGGCTGATCGCCTCGGCGTAATAACGCTCGGCTTCGGGGAAGTCGCCTTCGGCAAAACCCAGGTCGCGATAGTACGGCTGCAAATGCACGGGAATATAGTGCAGGTTCACGCCGATGCCGGCCGCGCGCAAACCTTCGAACACCTGACGGTGGGTCAGGCCGATGCGCTCGGTCTGCAGACGCACCACGTACAGGTGCCACGCTGATTCAGCTTCGGGCTGGGCACTGGGCAAGGTCAGCGGCAGATAGGCCAGCAAACGGTCGTAACGCGCCGCCAGTTCGCGACGACGGGCGATGAAGCCGTCCAGTTTGGCCAGTTGTGACAGACCCAGCGCCGCCTGCAAATCGGTGATCCGGTAATTGAAGCCCAGCTCGATCTGCTGGTAATACCATGGGCCGTGGCTGGGCTCGCTCATCTGCTGCGGATCGCGGGTCATGCCATGGCTGCGCAGGCGTTGCAGACGCTCGGCCAGTTGCGGGCGATTGGTCAGCACCATGCCGCCTTCGCCACTGGTGATGATCTTCACCGGGTGAAAACTGAACACGGTCATCGCCGCAAAGTCCCCGCAGCCCACCGGGCGCCCGGCGTAGCTGGCGCCCACCGCGTGCGAGGCGTCTTCGATCACCGTGAAGTTGTAGCGCTCGGCCAATTCGGCAATCTTGCGCAGGTCACAGCTCTGCCCGGAGAACGCCACCGCCACCAACACTTTCGGCAGCGTGCCGTCCTGCTCGGCCTGATCGAGCTTCGCAGCGAGGGCGAAGGCATCGAGATTCCAGGTCAGCGGATCGATGTCGACAAAATCGACGTCGGCGCCGCAATAGCGCCCGCAGTTGGCTGAAGCCAGAAAAGTGTTCGGCGTGGTCCACAAGCGATCGCCCGGGCCAAGGCCGGCAGCAAGGCAGGCAATATGCAGCGCCGCCGTGGCGTTGCACACCGCCACCGCGAAGTCGGCCTGGCAACGTTCGGCCATCGCCTGCTCAAAGCGCTCGATAGTCGGGCCTTGAGTCAGCCAGTCCGACTGCAGCACCTCGACCACTGCATCGATGTCCGCCTGATCAACGCTCTGCCGACCGTAGGGAATCATGCCGACAACTTCGCGTGCAGCTCGGCGATCTGCCCGACCGAGAGATAGTGCGGGTTGGTGTCGGAGCGGTATTCAAAGTCTTCACTCACCGGCCGGCCATGTTCGCCGAGCTTGTCCACGGAGAAATCGACATCGACGCTGGTAAAGCGGATGGAGGGCTGGATGGTGTAGTGGTCCTCGAATTCCAGAGTCATCCGCGCATCGTCCAGCGGCACCATCAGTTCATGCAGCTTTTCCCCGGGACGAATACCGACGTTCTTGTGCGGCAGATGCTCGGCCATACCCCGCGCCAGATCGACGATGCGGATCGACGGGATCTTCGGCACGAACACTTCGCCGCCGTGCATCCGCGCAAAGCTGTCGAGGACAAACTGCACGCCGTGATCGAGGGTGATCCAGAAGCGGGTCATGCGCTCGTCGGTAATCGGCAGCTCCTGCGCACCGTCGGCAATCAGCTTGCTGAAGAACGGCACCACCGAACCCCGCGAGCCCGCCACGTTGCCGTAGCGCACCACGGCAAAACGCGTTTGTTGTTCGCCGGCAATGTTGTTGGCAGCGACAAACAGCTTGTCCGAGAGCAACTTGGTCGCGCCGTACAGGTTGATCGGGCTGGCCGCTTTGTCGGTGGACAGCGCGACGACTTTCTTCACGCCATTGTCGATGGCGGCGGCGATGATGTTCTCCGCGCCATTGACGTTGGTGCGGATGCACTCGGTCGGGTTGTACTCCGCCGCCGGCACCTGCTTGAGCGCCGCCGCGTGCACCACGTAGTCGATGCCGCGCATGGCCTGCCGCAGCCGGTCGGCGTCGCGCACGTCACCGAGAAAGTAACGCATGCACGGCGCGTTGAATGTCTGCTGCATTTCGTATTGCTTGAGTTCATCCCGGGAGAACACCACCACGCGCTTGGGCTGGTATTGCTCAAGCAGACGGGCGATGAATTTGCGCCCGAACGAGCCGGTGCCGCCGGAGATGAAGATCGATTTACCGTTGAACATATTTTGTATTCCGTTCCTTTTGGGCGCGGCTCAGGCGAGTAACTGCGACCAGTCCAGCAACGCACTGTCGTTCAGACCATACCCTTTGCCGCTCAGGTTCAGGTTGGCGTTGTACGCCTGATCCTGAGCGAACGCGGCGGCCCATTTTTCCTGTAGCGCTGCGAGTGCCTGGGGTGCCTGGGCAATCGCGCCCTGATGCAGGACTTGCACCGACGGCGTCCACACGGTGAGGAAACCGGCCTGTGCGGCTTTCAGACATAGATCGACATCGTTGAAAGCGTCGCCGAATGTGCTGTCGTCCAGACCACCCAGTGCTTCAAACAGTTCTTTGCGCACCATCAGGCACACGTTCGATACCGCCGAGCAGTTCTGCTCCACCGTTAACCGATAGAGGTAGCCGTCGGCGTCATGTTTTTCACCGACGAACGCCGACCCCACGCCGCCATGCATGCCAAGGATCAGCCCGGCCTGGCTGACTTTGCCATCGCGATCGACCAGCTTCGGCCCGACCACGCCAATTTCCGGACGCAGGGCATGGTTGAGCAGCGAGTCCAGCCAGTTCGGGTTGACCACTTCCGCGTCGGCCGCGAGCAATACCAGATACTCGCCCTGCGCCTGGCGGCTGGCGGCGTTGAGCAATGCCGGTACGCTCAGCGACTGATCGGCACGCAGCACCTGGACTTTCGGATGCTGGTAAGTACCCAGCCAGTCATTGACCTGAGCCGATTGCGTGGCCGTGGTGGCGATCAGGATCTCGTAATGGTGATAACGGGTGCGCAGTTGAACCCCTTCGAGACAGCGTTGCAGGGCAGGCAGATCATCGCCGGCCGGAATGATGATCGACACCAGAGGACGATCGCTGTGGTGGTAATCGATCTGGTAAATGCCCGGCACCGCCGAGGTGACCTTGGCCTTGTAGCCGCGATTGCCCAGGTGGCGCAACAGCGCCAGACGCTCATGTGCGTTTTCTTCCAGCGACGCGGCTTCGGTGATCAGCAGCGGCTCGTCGAGGTGGGCCAGGCTGTTCAAACCGTGCTCTTCGATGATGCGCAGCAGCACGTCAAATTCCAGCGCCTTGTTGAAATCGGCGCGGTAGCCGCCTACCTCGATCAAAGCGTCACGCCGCACCAGCCAGTGTCGCGCCATCAGGCCCGGCAGGCTCAAGAGCAGGTCGAGGTTGAAGCCGGGACGGAACACATCCATCAGCGCGCCCTTCTCCCCGCGCTGAATCTCGTCGGTGGAAACAGCACGGCAATCGCCGGCGGACATCAACTCCAGGCTGGCGCGCAACAAACCACTGGCGGTGAACTCGTCGCCCGCCTCGGCCAGCAGCACCCAGTCGCACGGCGACTGACGGGCACTCTGATTGAGTTTATCGACCAGGTTGGCCGGCGTAACCCGGACAAAGTGCAAAGTGTTCTGCGCCGTGGTGGCCGCCGGCGCTTCGCCGGTGGTGAACACGACAATTCTGAACGCCTTGCATTGGCCTTCGAGCAGGCTGTCGAGGCTGACCTGCAACTTGTCGATGTCATCGTCCAGATCCAGCAGGAAAATGCCGAACTGCGGGCCACCGCCGTTGACCGACAGGTGCTCGGCAATCGATGCCAACTGAGCGCCATCGGCCTGACGCGAATCCAGCCACTTGAGCAGTCGACCGGACTGCGTCTGGTCGAATACCTGATGATGGTCTTCCAGCGTCAACGCTTCGAGACGAGCATTCCAGTCGCGCATGTTCTGCGCTTCTTCGTCCTCGCCGGCCAGTTCCAGCTGTTGTGCCAGACGCTTGACCACGGTGCGGTTGAACGCATTGAGGTCGTGCGCCTGCCACAAGCGATCCAGAACACTTTCCGGAGTATCGTTGTTGCGCGCCTGCAGCAAGTGCGCCTGACGGGTCCACACACCCTCCAGGTCGCGCAGTTGAATGCGCCCGGCAGGCATGGCGTGCAGCATGAATTCGAACTGTTCCAGACGATCGAAAAATGGCTGGTTGTAAAACGGCATCTCGACGTATTGCAAAGGCCCGAACCGCCGATCAGGCCTCTTGAGCGACTGATTCCAGGTGGACTGGATAATCAGTTCTGCCGTCAGTGCCCGGCCGCTTTGCAGGCTGTCGACCATCGCCTCGAAGCTTTGCAGGGCAAAGGCCTTACCCTGTTGCGCGTCGAGATCCTTGATGCCGGTCGGCAGCGACGCGAGGAATTCAGCGAACGCTTCTCGCTCGGCGACTGATTTGGCGTCGACGTAAGTCAGCGAGTGATACACCTCGGTGCTGTGCTCGGAATTGCCGTAGTTGATCTCGCGCACCACGTAAGGCATCGGCAGGATCCGCGCCTTGGCACTGGCCAGCAGGAAATACACATGGCCGATTTCCTGCCACTGGAAATTGGTGCCCGCCGGCAACGCCGAGTGCCAGGTCTTCATCAGATCGGTACGGGTCACCGCATAGAAAGGCGGGATGTACTGACTCATGTAGTCGATGACCCGATCCTGAGCCCGTTCGGACGCGTAGTCCTCCTTGACTTTCTTGTCGCGACGGTAATAGCTCACACCACCGGACAGAGTCAGGTACATCAGGCAATAGCCGTGGCACATGCCGTAGTCCTGATTCGCCTGCAGGAAACCGACGGACTCGGCCAGCGAATCGTGCAGGATGAAGTCATCATCGGCTGCCAGCACCATGTACGGCGTGGTCAGTCGCTCAACACCATAAGCCAGTTTGGCCTGCATGCCCCAGTAGGCGAACTGCGGCACGTGATGGTAATCGACGGCGGAAAAATCCCCTTGCGGCCGCTCGGGCGTGGAGTCCAGCACCATGATCCGGCAGGGCAAGCTGCTGTAGTACTTCACCGCCCGGCGCAGGAACGCCGGCCGATTGTGAGTAATCAGCACCACGGTCAACAGCTCGTTGAGCGGTAGCGCCAGTTCAGAACTGTACTTGCCTTGCATAACTTCTCTCCACAACCGGCGACTCGCCGAGATAACGCTTTGGGGGTGTTGCGAATTAACGAACGCGACGCAGATAGCCGTCCGGCGCCACGGTGATCAGCAGCTTGTTCTGCAACTGCTGGTCGATCTCGAAGTCCTGGTTCTCTTCCAGGTACTTCCACACCGCGGTTTTCGGGTTGTCACCCGGGCCCCATGGACGGTCCGGGAAGAAATCGGCCGGCATGTCTTCGACCACGGTGTCCATCACCACGCAGTAGCTGTCGACCGAGACCAGCGGCGCATACAGGCGCAGCTCTTCTAGCACGTGGTCGTGGGTGTGGTTGGAGTCGAGCACCAGAATGACCTTCTTGCCCTTGGCCGCAGCCTGCACCTGAGCGGCAATGGCCGGGTCGATGCTCGAGCCTTCGATCATCTTGATGCGCTTGGCCATCGGGTGGCTCTCGATCGCTTCACGGTTGTGCGGGCGGATGTCGAGGTCGATGCCCAGCACTTCGCCGTGACCTTGCAGTTCCAGCAGGGAGGCGTAGTAGATGATCGAACCGCCGTGAGCGATGCCGCACTCGATGACCAGATCCGGCTTGACCTGCCAGATGATCTCCTGCATCGCCATCATGTCCTGCGGCAGCTGGATGATCGGGCGGCCCATCCACGAGAAGTGGTAGCTGTACTTGTGTTTGGCCGATTCGTTGAAGAAATCACGGGCCAGGCCGGTGAGTTTCTGGTCGTCACCCTGCTGGGCGATCTGTTCCCGGCACTCGGCTTCGAAGGCTTTGTTGATGCTGTTGTCGGTCATTTTAATAATCTCAAGGGTCACTGAAACGAAGCGCTGTCGACGGCGTGATAGACGTAGCGTCCACCGGTCATCCGCTTGATCTCTTCGAGGTAATTGGAATTCATCACAAACAGGTGGGCGCCTTCGGGCAAGGCATCCATGGCCTCTTGCGGCGAGGACACCCGCGCACCACTCAGCGGCAGATAACGCCCCTGCTTGGCCGGATTGATGTCCACCACGTGATCCACCGCGACACCCGCACGTTGCAGGAACAGCGAATAGATCACGCCTTTGGACGACGCCCCCCAGATCGCCGAACCCTGTCCGGGTGCGGACTGAATGATCTGCACCGCGCGCCCAAGGCTCGCCGTGAAACCGTCCGGCAGCGTCAGGCGTGGCACCGGTTGCTCCGGGGTCAGGCGCAATGTCGACAGGTCGGCGACGATGTACAGGTATTGGCCGCCAAACAGGTGGCCGGCCTCGTGCACGGTGCCGAACATCCGGCGCAGGTCATCGAGGCGGAAATAATTGACGTGCTCGTAGAACAGGTCGAACCAGGCCTTGTGCTCGATAATCCAGTCGAAGCACGGCACTTCGATGTAGATCTGCCCGCCCTGATTGGCTTCGGCGATCACCGCCAGAAAGCTCACCGGGTCTTCGATGTGTTCCAGCACATGGCGCAGGACGATGGCGTCAGCCGCCAGACCGAGACCTCGGGTGAACGGCGCCTTGATCACGTCGGCGTTTTCGCCTTCGTAGGCCGGATCAATCCCGGTGATCGAATAACCGAGGCCTTTGAGCAGCTCAAGGAAGTAGCCCTTGCCGCAGCCGACTTCGATCAGCTCCTGGCCCTTGAAGTGTTTGGCGATGATGCCTTCGACGTCGCTCAGATGCTTCTGGAACTGGCCCGAATGGGCCTGCTCGTTTTGATAGTCGGCGTCATAGCTGAGCTTGTCGGCATCGAACGCAGCGTTGAAGATCAGGCCGCTGCGCTCATCCTGCACCAGCAGCATGTCGGCGCTGGCCGAGGCTTTTGCCGACTGCGGGTCGGCAAAGGTGCGGTTCTGCAACACCGGCAGGTCAGTGACCCGATACAACTCGTGCCTCATTGCGGCTCTCCCAGTAGCTGTTGCAAACGCTCGGTCACGGCCCAGAACGCCATCGGTTCATGGGTCGGATAAGGGTAATGGCCAAGGTTCAGATTCAGTGCCGCACCGCGCTCGCGCAGCCGTTGTTCAACCAGCGCGCGCACCGATACCGGCTGGCCGCTGGCGCAATTGATCACGCCGTTGAAATCGCGCTGATGGACGATCGTGGCGAGATAATCGGCGGCGCTGGCGATCGGCAAAAAGTCCCGCAATTGCTCGCCGCCAGACATGTTGAACGACGCGTCGCCGTTATCGATCGCCCGATCCAGCGCTGCCAGCAGACTGTTGGGGTTCTGCCCTTCGCCATGCAGGTAGAACAGACGCGCCCACTGCAAGGTGAACGGTTTTTCCTGCTGCAGATTTTGCAAGAACAGGTGCAGCGTGTGTTTGGCCAGACCGTAAGGGTTGCTCGGCTGCGGCTCGACGCTTTCGCCGAGCGGGCCGCTTTGCATGCCGTACTCGAAGCAGGTGCCGGTTACCAGGACTTGCGGTACGCCCGCCTCGACCACGCCTTTGATAAAGCGGTAGTCGGCCATCAGGTTGTGCTCGAAATGGAACAGCGCCCGATAGTTCGGCAACCCCGGCCAGGCCAGGTGCGCCAGCACGTCGATACCGTCGGTGAGCGCCGCAATGTCGAGATCCGACGCGTGAATATCCGCCGCGACGAATTCGACGTCATTGATCCATGGCATGCTCGCAGCCGTATCTGTATTGCGCGCCACCGCGCGCACGGTGCAGCCACGGGCGAGCAACGCCGCGACCAGATGCCGACCGACGAAGCCCGTGGCCCCGCTGACCAGGACTTTCACAGGACTTTCATCTCAGGCACGGCGATCACGAAGCGCCCGTTCCACTGACGCACCTGCGCCAGTTGCTGACTGACTTCGTGTAGCAGGTTCCACGGCAACACCAGCACGTAGTCCGGTTTTTCGATGTCGATCTGCGCCGGCGCGACAATCGGGATGCGACTGCCCGGCAGGA
Source organism: Pseudomonas sp. Irchel s3a10 (assembly GCF_900187525.1). NCBI lineage: Bacteria > Pseudomonadati > Pseudomonadota > Gammaproteobacteria > Pseudomonadales > Pseudomonadaceae > Pseudomonas > Pseudomonas sp. Irchel s3a10. Next base: position 55,413 of record NZ_FYDR01000008.1, on the reverse strand, counting down.
ACTTGCCCTGCTTGTGCGGATTGGCATCGGCCACCCACGCCAGCAGGTCGGATTTGACCCCGGCGTAGTTGAGCAAGGTGTTGCCCTTGGCCGCCGCGCCGTAACCGACCACACGCTTGCCGTCGGCCTTGGCCTGCAACAGGAAGCGCAGCAGTTCATGTTTGATGCGTTCGGCAGCCGGCGCGAGGGTCGCGTAGTACTCAGGGGTTTTCACCCCGGCATCCAGTTCCGCCTGCAACTGTTGCTGCACCGCCGGCTGCACCGCACGACGCTCTCCGTCCTGGCGCTGCACGAACACCCGCAGCGAACCGCCGTGAGTGCTCAACTGACTGACGTCAAACACTTCCAGACCATTGCGTTCGCACAGTGTCTGCACCGCGGTCAGCGACAGGTAGGAATAGTGCTCGTGGTACAGCGTGTCGAACTGCGCACCGGCCATCAGCGTCAGCAGTTGCGGAAATTCGAAAGTAGCGACGCCGCTCGGCTTGAGCAGCGTGGCGAAACCGCCGAGGAAATCATTGATGTCCGGCACATGCGCGAGCACGTTGTTGGCGGCCATCAGGTCGGCGCCCCAGCCTTCGCTTTTGAGCTGCGCTGCGCTGTCGCGACCGAAGAACACCTCACGAATCTGCAGGCCCTTTTCCCGCGCCGCTTGCGCGGTGCTGCGAGTCGGCTCGACACCCAGGCACGCAATGCCGCGAGCAGCGACGTACTGCAGCAGATAGCCGTCGTTGGCGGCGATTTCGACCACACGACTGTCGGCGTTCAGCGCAAAGCGCTCGACCATCTCGGCGACATAACGCTCGGCATGGGCCAGCCAGGTGCTGGAGAACGAACTGAAGTAGGCGTACTCGGCGTCGAACAGGCTGTCGGCGCGGGTGTAATCCTCGGTTTGCACCAGCCAGCATTGCTGGCACACGGCAACCTTGAGCGGCACCCATTGCTCGGCCTGTTCCAGGCGCTCGGCGTGCACGTAAGCGTTGGACGGTGGCGAGGTGCCGAGGTCGATCAGCGGCAGACTCAGCGGTGCGGCGCACCCACGGCAGTTCATAGACGCACTCCAGCAAAGTGTTGATCGAGCGCGGGATGGCTGGAATCACGCGCTGACAAATTATTGACAGGCAACGGCCAGGCGATCGCCAACCGTGGATCGTTCACCGACAAGCCGCCCTCATGCTCCGGCGCGTAATCAGCGCTGTGCAGGTAAAGCAGTTCGGCGTCGGCGGTCAGGGTCTGGAAGCCGTGAGCAAACCCGGCCGGAATCAACAGGCTGCGACCGTCGCCGGCCTTGAGATGCTCGGCGTGCCAGTGCAGAAAGGTTTCGGAATCAGGACGCAGATCCACCGCCACATCCCACACTTCACCACGCAGGCAGGTGATCAGCTTGGCTTCCGGGGCGTTGGCATTCTGATAATGCAGACCACGCACACTGCCCTTCTCGCGGGTGCAGGAATGGTTGATCTGGCGGATATGAAATTCGCTGCCGAACGCGCTCAGGCTGCCCTCGCAGAACAGCCGCGCGAAGTGCCCGCGCTGATCTTCGAAGCGTTTGTGCTGAACGCTGAACAGCCCGGCCAGCGGCAATTGTTTCAAGGAAAACTCGCTCACAGCGCGCCCCGGTACAGGTTCAGTTGGCCGAGAGTGACATTGCGCATGTCATCGCCGTTCTGCCACGCCAGGTGCCAGTCGAGGGTCTGAGTCAGGCATTGCTGCAAGGTCCAGCGTGGCTGCCAGCCCAGTACCTGACGGGCGCGGCTGCTGTCCAGACGCAACAGACCCGCCTCGTGCAGTTCGCTTTTTTCGATGCGCAGACCGCGTGCCTGCGGCCAGCGACTGGCGAGCAGCTCGACCACTTCGCCGACGCTGCACATGTCCGCCTCGCCCGGGCCGAAGTTCCACGCCCCGGCGTATTCCGGGCCTTGTTCGTAGAGGCCGGCAGCCAGTTGCAGGTAACCGGCCAGCGGTTCCAGCGCGTGTTGCCACGGGCGCACGGCTTGCGGGTAACGCAGGGTCACCGGCTCGTCCGCAGTCCAGGCTTTGAGCACGTCGGGAATCAGTCGCTCCGGGGCGAAGTCACCGCCGCCCAGGACGTTGCCGGCGCGCGCGGTAGCCAGGGCCAGACCGTGCTCGGCGTACTTGTCAGCCGGAAAAAACGACGCTGCATAAGACTGCGCCAACAGTTCACAGCAGGCCTTGCTGCTGCTGTAAGGATCGTGCCCGCCGAGGGCTTCGTCCTCGCGGTACGGCCACAGCCATTCCTTGTTGGCGTAGACCTTGTCGGTGGTCACCAGCACGCAGGCGCGCACGCAACCGACCTGACGGATCGCTTCGAGCAGGTTCAGCGTGCCCATGACGTTGCTGGAGTAAGTGCCCAGCGGATCGCGATAGCCTTCACGCACCAGCGGCTGCGCAGCCAGATGCAGGACGATTTCCGGCTCGGTGTCGGCGATGATCTCCAGCAACGCGCCGAGATCGCGCAGATCGCCACGTTGATCGTTGATCCCTTCGTGAACCCGCGCCAGTTCATACAGGCTCGGTTCAGTCGAAGGATCCAGCGAGAAACCGCTGACTTGCGCGCCGAGGCTTTGCAGCCACAGGGTCAGCCAGCTGCCCTTGAAACCGGTGTGACCGGTGACCAGTACACGCTTGCCGCGCCAGAAATCCGCACTCAGGCCCATTGCTTCCATGGGGCCTCCCCGCTCTGCCACAGCGCTTCGAGGTGGTTCTTGTCGCGCAGGGTGTCCATCGGATGCCAGAAGCCTTCGTGTTCGAAGGCGTTCAGCTGTTCATCCTCTGCCAGACGTGCCAGCGGCTCGGCTTCCCAGGTGGTTTCATCGCCAGCGATGTAGGACAGGACTTTGGGCGACAGCACGAAAAAGCCGCCGTTGATCCAGCCACCGTCGCCGCGCGGTTTTTCGGTGAAACCCAGCACCTGATCGCCCTGGCGCTCAAGGGCACCGTAACGTCCAGGCGGCTGCACCGCGGTGACGGTGGCCAGACGACCGTGGGCTTTGTGGTAATCGACGAGTTGAGCAATGTTGATGTCGGAAACGCCGTCGCCGTAGGTGAAGCAGAACGCCTCTTCATCCTTGAGGTAACGGCCGGCACGCAACAGACGGCCACCGGTCATGGTTTCCTCGCCGGTGTCGATCAGGGTGACGCTCCACGGCTCGCTGTAGTTCTGGTGCACGTCCATGCGGTTGTTGCGCATGTCGAACGTGACGTCGGAGGTGTGCAGGAAGTAGTTGGCGAAGAAGTCCTTGATCGCATAGCCCTTGTAGCCCAGGCAAATCACGAAGTCGTGGATTCCGTGGGCGGAATACTGCTTCATGATGTGCCAGAGAATTGGCTTGCCGCCGATCTCGATCATGGGTTTGGGCTTGAGGTGCGACTCTTCACTGATGCGTGTGCCGAGGCCACCCGCCAAAATAACTGCCTTCATCGTCTCCCCTCTCGTTCGTCACCGGGCTGCGCATGGCTTTGTTGAGCGATGCGGGCCGTCTGGCTAACCCTTTTGCCGCCTGCGGCGCCGCTGCGATGACCGCGAGCGCTCGTTTTATGGCGATTTGAGGGGGACTTGCAGGAAACGCGCCAGCTCCGCGAGCGCTGCGTCAGGTGCGCCGTAAGGCATGAAAAAAGGGATGAATCCAGCAGCGGATTCATCCCTTTCATTGCGTTGCATCAACAGATCGAGTGATCAGCCGAACATGGCGAACCCATCAACCGTCGCCGGCAGGTCATAGACCTGGCCGTCGGCAGTCTGCAGGTGCTCGATGTTGTTAAACCCGGCATACCATCCCGCCAGTTTCACGCCGTTGTCCGGCACACCGGTGCTGCCGTCGTTGGCGCTGTGCAGGTAGGCGTCATCGCCGATGCGGGTGACGTTCAACTGGCTGGCGTTGGTGATGGTGTTGAGGATCAGGGTGTCGTTGAGATCCCAGCCCTCGTCCTGAATCGATACCAGCCCGGTGCAGTTCACGATGTAGATATCGTCACCCATACCGCCCAGTGCGGTGCCGCCAGTACCGGACTGCCCCGGAAGATTGAGGTTCAGCACGTCGTTGCCGCTACCACCTGACAACAGATAACTGTTGCCGGTGCCGGTGAGCACGTCATGACCGTCATCACCAAGGGCACTGCCGTTGTGGACCGTGATGGTGTCATTGCCTCCGTCGCCGTGGGCCACTGTACCCAGGTCATTCACAGCGCTGACGATGACGTCATCACCCGAACCGCCAGACAGTGTGTCGGCCTGCGCGACATCACCGTCGAGACCGGATTTCAGTCCGCCGTAAAGGTGATCATTGCCATCGTTGCCACTGATCACATCATCGCCGTTGCCACCTTCCAGGATCGCGTCCTCGCGGCCGGCATCCATCACATCGTTGAAACGACTGCCTTGCAGACCTTCTACGTCGTAATACATATCCCCTTCGGCCGTACCGTTCTGGCCAATCCTCGACAGGTTGACCACCACACCCGTATCGCTGTCGTCATAGCTGACGATGTCCGTTCCCGCGCCGCCGACGAACACATCCCGTCCGGCGCCACCGTAGAACAGGTCATCGCCGCTGCCGCCGAAGATGTAGTTGTCGGAATCATTGCCATAACCGGTGAAATCGGCTGTACCGGTGTAGGTCATTTTCTCGATGAACGGGTCCATCTTCATGACCGACAGGCTGGTGTACAGCTCGTCAAACCCCATGCCTGAGTCTGTCTCGACGATGGTCACACCCTCGCTGTTGATCGTGTAGACGTCGCTGCCCCAGCCACCTTCGAAGGTCACGCCGCCCGAGTTGGCAGTGAAGTGATCGTCCAGGTTAGTCCCGACAACCTTTTCCACATTGATCAAGGTGTCGCCCTCGGCGTAGTCGCCGGAACCGAAGCCCTTGCCATCACGAAACTCGATGCTGACCGCGTCGTTGGAACGGCTGTAATCGACGGCGTCAAAGCCATCGGCACCGTCCATGACCATTGCGCTTGCGCCGGCGAAGATCACATCGTTGAAATTCGAACCCTGCACGGCCTCGATGCTCGAGTAGGTATCGCCGAATGCAATACCAGTGGCGCCCCAAATGCTCGAGAGCTCGATACTGACGCCTTCAAGGCTTTCGGTATAGCTGACGGTGTCGAAGCCCTCGCCGCCAATGAACTGATCGCCACCGTCGCCACCCCACAGCACGTCATTGCCTGCACCGGCGACAATCACGTTCGCCTCGGCATTGCCGTAGCCCTTGAAGTCGCCGGTGCCGGTGAAGATCATTTTGTCCAGGAACGGATCCATCCTCTGGGTGTTGACGCTGGTGCGCAGCTCGTCGTAACCGCCGCGTTCCGCTTCGACGATGGTCACACCTTCGCTACCGACGATGTACACGTCGTCGCCGTTATCACCTTCCAGCGTGATACCGCTGATTGAACTGACCAGGGTGTCATTGTCAAAGCTGCCGATGACTTTTTCGATGCCGACCAGGGTATCGACGGAGCCGTCCGCCTTGGTGACAGTGGCCAGCCCTTCGCGAAAATCGACGCTGACGCCGTTCGGCATCATCTGATAACTCACCGAATCGAACCCTTCTCCGCCATCCAGCAGATCGGACCCCATGCTCCCCCAGATCCGATCATCCGACTCCAGTCCGTAGAGTTCGTCATTGCCTTCATCACCGCCCATGACATCGGCTTGACTCGTTCCATAAATCACTGTCATTTGCTACTTCCTTGCGTTGTTGTTGAGTCCGGAATTGTGAAATCACAGGGGCCAGCGATCCCCGTCGAGCAGCCCGCTGAAAAGAGCGAATAAAGAGATATCGACAACAAACGCCAACTATTGAAGTCGCCGCAAGCAAATGCGTCGGGATTGATGCAAACACTTTTCCCTGCACAAAAAAAAGCGACTCGGAAGTCGCCTTTCTTCAGTTGGGTGTCCAGAGCAATCAATCCGCCAGCCAGCCACTCTCCCAGTAACGCAAGTTGTCGCCACGCAACACGTAGTCACGCAGCACCACCTCACGCAACTCGTCCCCCATGCGGTAGCTGGCATCCGGGTCGGCCAGGTGCATGCGGATCGCCTGCAGCCATTCATCGGTGCTGTTGGTCTTGACCCGGGTGCACGGCAGGTAACCGCGATAGGCCTCGGTATCGGTGCAGACAACCGGGTAACCGCAGGCGCCATACTCCAGCAGACGCAGATTGCTCTTGCAGTCGTTGAAGATGTGGAATTCCAGTGGCGCCAGCGCCAGATCGAGATTCAGGCTGGCCAGTTTGGCCGGGTACACTTCCAACGGGATTACCCCGTGGAATTCATGCATGTACGGACGCAGATCATCCGGGCACATGCCAAAGAACACCCAGTCGACTTCGTTGGCCAGCTCACGCACGACATCGGCGATCACCGCCAGGTCGCCGTGGTGACTGGTACCACCGCCCCAGCCGACCCGTGGTTTTTTCGAAGTGCGGCGCTGGCTGCGCAGGTCAGTCCACAAGTTGCGCGCGAGCATGTTGGGGACGACGCGAATGTCGTGATGCATGTCCGACAAGGCGTTAGCCAGTGGCTGGGTCGATACCACCACCCGATCACACAGGCTGATCGCACTGCGCACCATCCGCTCCATTTCCTGCTTGTTGGGCATGTTACGGATATGGGCATTGCGATGGGGAACGTCGATCACATAATCATCGAGTTCAAAAATGCGCCGCGCATGGCAGAACTTCTTCAGCGGCGGAATCTCATCAATGGCACCCTGCGAATAACGCCCCTGCAGCACGATCACGTCCGGGGACTGACGCTCGATATCAATGATCGACGGCAGGCCATAGCAAATCCGCCCTTCTGCGCGGTTGGCGGCTTCCAGTTCGATCAGCGGCTGGCTCATGCGGTAGTGACCGATGGCCGAGGCGTTGATCGGCACGGCAAGCACGTTCGGCAACTGCGCCCGGGAAAATGCACTCCAGCCCGTACGCAGGCCCGGCTCCAGGCTGAAGCTCGTCGCACCGACACCCTGCAACGACAAATTGACGTTGAAGGCCGGATCACGGGCAATGCGCGGCAACCAGCGCTTGTAGAAGGTTTCCTGCTCCTGAAGCTGCAGCTGCTCCTCTTCTGCCGTCGCCTGGACACTGGGGCGTGCGCCCAGCGCCAGCAAGGCGTAAGGGGTCCACACCACCAGGTATCCTTCCTGACCGATGCGCAGGCACAGATCCACGACATTCAGCGCCTGTTTCAGCGCTTGCTCATCGAGACCGGCGACAGACTCGTAAACCGCCTTGCGCACCATCAGGCAATCGGCGCCGACGGCGCTCAGGTCATGGACCGCTTGCAGCCGGAACATGTAACCATCCGACTGCAACGACTGACCATAGAACGGCAAACCCACCGCACCTTGCAGGCCAAGAATCAGACCTGCGTGCAGCACGCACCCATCAGGATTGAACAGCTTGGCGCCGACCACGCCGACTTCCGGGCGCTGCGCATGATTGAGCAGTTCGTCGAGCCAGTCGGCCTGGGTGATTACCGCAAACGAATTGAGCAGCAGCACGTATTCGCCACGCGCCTGCCCTACCGCAAAATTATGCAGCGCCGCCGCGTTGCCCTGCTGCGGGTAGCTCAGGACACGAATCCGCTCGCCGCCCAACTGCGCCATGCCGTCCAGCCAGGCCAGCGCTTCGGCGCTTTCGCTGCCGTTATCGACCAGCAACAGCTCATACTCGGAGTAAGCGGTCTTCTCCAGCAGCGTCTCGACGCAGCGCTGCAAGGCAGCCGTCTGGTCCTTGGTCACAATAATGATCGACACCAGCGGACGCCGGGCATGGCGATAGTCGACACGATTGAGCAGCTCGGAGCTGCCACGGCGGATTTCGTGGGCGATCCCCAGGCGCTGCAGATGGGCCTCAATGACACGCGGGTTCTGCTCGATGACCGCCGGGGCGGCGAGCCAGGCGGACAGATCGAATGGCGATTGCACCAGAACTTCGGCGACATGCCCGACCACCTGCGTACCATCGCTCTCGACCATGCGCCACAGCACGTCGTGGGGGGCCAGCTCGGCGAACGTCGCCTCGAACCCGCCCAGCGCTAGAAAGCGTTCGCGCTTGAACGCCAGCGCGCGCCCGACGTACGGGTAACTGCGCAGCAGGTCGAGGTTGAAATCCGGTTTGAACGCAGGCTCCGCCGATTCGCCGTTGCGCAGGCTGCCTTCATCGCTGTACAGACACGTCAGCGCCGCAGAGTGGGCGATGCGCTCAGCCATGATCAACAGCGCCGGCACCACCGGACGATCCCCGGCCTGCAACAGGTAGAACCAGTCGGCCCCTTCCAGTTGCGGCAACAACGCGTTGATCTGCTCCAGCCCGTCGTCCTGCAACGGCATGCGGAACACCCGATCATCGAGCTCTGCCTCAAAACAGGCAGCGGACAGCACCAGAATCAGTTCCGGCAGATAATCCTGTGCGGCAAGTGCCTCCAGCGTGCGCTCGACGCCGTCGCGACTGCCGTCGCGATCGATGACGATCGGGACGATGCCCGGCTGATGCGACCAGCCAGCCAGAGTCTCCGGCAGCAACTTGCGCTGTCCCTCGGTAAGAACCCGGCACTCCAGCCATTGCGCATAGAGTTCGGCAAAACTCCAGCTGTCGATACCGACACACCACTCCTGGCGACTCTGCTTGGTACCCAGGGTGCGGCTCAGGGGCAGTTCTTCCCAGACCCGGGGTGTCTCATCAGCCTTGGTCAACGGGATGTAGCGAACCCAGCCTGGCGCAGGGGCAGATTCGCCGCTGCGCGCCTTGAGCATTTGCAGAATCCACTCACGCTCGACTTCAACCGCATCCTTCATCGACTGCTGGGCGCTCAGGCGCTCCGGGTACAGTCGCTCGGCACTGAGCACATTGTTGGACACCGCCACATTGCCGCGCCGCATCAGACAGACGAACAGCGCGAAATCCAGGGTTGCAACAAAGCAGTGGCCTTCCTGGGTCAACGCCGGCAGCAACTCGACAACATCTTCACGACGGAACAACGCATTGGTGAACCCACCCAGTACATTGACCGGAAACTTTTCAAAGATGCCCAGCAGGTCGTCGCCCTTGAACAGGCCACTGAGCGGAGACAGCGAAGTGTTTTCCAGACGCGCCGGAAGAATGATGTCGTCAGCGTCCCAGAACAGACGCTGAGCCAGCACCAGCCGGACTTCCTCACGCACCATTTCCTGCGCTTGCTGTTCAACACAGGCGGCGTAGAGATGATCGTCGTCGCACAGAAACTTGATGAGTTGGCCCTGCGCCTGTTCCAGGCAAGCCTTGAGATTGCCGACCATGCCCAGGGTGCGCGGATTGCGCACGTAACGCACGGCGACGCCGGACTGCTCGACTACCGCCGCAACAATGGTTTGAATCTCGCTGCCGCGGCTGTCGTCGCAAACGATGATTTCGAGCTGGCCATAAGTCTGGCTCACCGCACTGTTCAAAGTCCGCTCGAAGAAGCGCGGATTGAAGGCGGGAATGACCAGACTGACGAGAGGAAGTGGATTCACGGCGGGCTCACAGGCGGTACGAGCCCGCTCGGTAAAGCGAGCCCATGAAACCGCAAAAAAACATTAACTGAGGGACGAGACAAACGGGCGCCTGCGCGCCCGTCCAACGTCAGATCTTGTTGAACAGACCCAACTGACTGATCTTGCTGAACGCCAGTTGCGAGGCTTGCAGCATGGTCTGCTGCAACGTCAGGCGGGTCATCACCTCGGCCGGATCCGAATCACGGATCGAACCCTGGGTCGTGGTGTTGGCCTGGATCAGGCTCTGGTTGGTGGTGTCCTGGTCATCCAGCGACTGACCGCGAGCACCGATCGAGGTCACCGCAGCGCCAATCTGGTTGGACGCACTGTCGATGTTGCCCAGGGCCGACTCCATGGCCCCCTGGAATTTCTGCTTGGCTACCGGATCACCATCGACCGGCATGTTCAGCGCCGTGACCATCTGGCCCAGGGTGTCGAGCACGTTCTGGGTCTGATGGTTGTTGGACTGGATCGAGAACTGATCGCCCGCGCCTGGCGTACCGCCGATGGCGAAGGTCACACCGGCAGCCGTGGCGTTGCCACCAACCATGGTGCCCGACGACACCGGTTTGCTGTCGGCGGTGACCGGTGCCGCGTACAGGTCGAAATCGGTGGCGCTGGTGAACTTCAACACCGCGCCGCCGCCTGACGGGAAGGCCGCGCTGTACGCCGCCTGGTTGGTCACGCTGGAGCCGGTGATGACCGCTGTTGACGGGTTGCCCGGGCTGCGCGCGGTGGTGAACGAGTCAGGTGTGGCCGACAGCTGGAAGCTGTGACCGGCGATGACCGCATCCGGGTTGGTGTCGCCGGCTTTGAGGTTGATGTTCAACTTCATGTCGACGCCACGGAAACTGACGGTCTGGTTGGCGCCATTGCTGTTGCTGATCAGGCCGTTCTGGCTGGCCTCGGACGTCACGTCGTTGCCCAGGGCATCGGTGATTTTCAACTGCGTGCTGCTGATGAAATCCACGGTGTATGGCTGGCCCGCCGTGAACTTGGCGTTGTAGGTCGCCGCGGTGCCGACCGTACCGTTGGACAGCACTACACGACCGTCATCCACCGCCGGAGCGGTCATGTTGGTCTGCGTACGGCTGGTGTTGATGGTCTGCTGGAAGGCGTCCCAACCGGTGGTATTGGTCGCGACCGACATGCCGTCGCCAATGCCCAAGTTGATCTGGGTCTGGTCACCGTTATAGGTGTAGGTGCCGTCGACATTTTGCGAATACGGCGCGGTATCGGTCTTGGAACCGGAGAACAGATAGTTGCCGTTGGCATCCTTGGAGTTCATCAGGCCCAGCACTTGTTGCTGGATCTGGCTCAGTTCCGCCGCGTACGCCTTGCGGTTGTCGTCAGTGGCGATACCGTTGTTGGCTGCCAGGCCGATTTCCTTGGCGCGCTGCAGAGCCGTGGTGATGGAGTTCAACGTGGACTCCTGCACGGTCAGCGAGCTCTTGGTGGTGTCGATGTTGCCCTGATACTGGTCGAGCATCGCACTTTGTTGACCCAGCTTGAGCAGACGACCAGCGCCGATCGGATCGTCGGCAGCGGTGTTGATGCGCTGCAGGCTGCTCGCTTCGTTGGCGGTCGCGACCGTCTTGCTGTAGTTGCGCTGATATTGAGCAGCTTGCGTCGCGTAATACTGGGCGGTGGAAATGCGCATGAATTACGACTCCTTAAAGACTGTTGATCAGCGTGGCGAAAGTTTCCTGCGCAGCTTTGATGATCTGCGAAGACGCTGTGTAGTACTGCTGATACTTGACCAGGTTGCCGGTCTCTTCATCGAGGTTGACCTGAGACAGCGAATCACGCGCGCCTTTGGCCTGATCGAGGATCACCGAGGTGGCTTCATTGTCGGACTTGCTCTGTGCAGCCTTGGTACCGACGTTGGTCACCAGTTTGTTGTAGGCGTCGGTCAGGCTGATGCCTTTGCTCCCGGTGCCAGTGTCCACCGTCTGCTTGGTCTGCAGGCCAACCAGTGCCTGTGCGTTGCGGTTGTCCGAAGAGGCCGCGCCGGTCAGGTTGATGGTGAAGGTTTCGCCGGACTTCGGCGTCGCGCCCACGGTGGTCTGTACGGTAAAGGTCTTCTGCACGTTCGGCGTGACCGTGGTGTCCATCACCGGAGCACCGGTGGAGTCGACCATGCCGACCTTGAGGTTCAAGGTGTTGGCCTGGCCCGGCACGATGGTGCCCGAACCGATGGTGTTGCCCTTGGCATCGACCATGTTGTACGACTGGCTGCCGCTGGCGACCGCACCGAACACCAGCTTGACCGGCGTCGAATACTTGAGCGCATTCTGCAACTCGGTCTGCGACGCCGGGTTGTAGATGTTGATCGAATCGGTCAGCGTCGGCTGGGTGTAGGTACCGGAATTGTTGGTACTGGCCACGCCGGTCAGTGGTGCCGCCGCGGCGATTTTCTTCGGATCGGTCAGTACCGTCTGAATGGAGGTTGCCGCATTACGCGTCGGGGTCACCTTGAAGGTGTCGCCAGCGCTCAGGGCGCCGCCGTTAAGGGCCAGGGTGAAGCCGTCGATCACCGGCGGTGGCGTGGTCGTGGTGCTGAACGACCCCATGTCGGTACCGTCGGAGCGCTTGACCGAATAGTTGGTGGCGCTGGTGAAGGTCACCTGGTAATCGCTGGTGGTCAGCTTGCCGGTGTCCTTGATGGTGACATCGAGGTTGCCCGAGCCGGCGCTATTGGTCGACTGCGCAATACTGCGCTGACTGACCAGCGCGGCACTGTTGATGTTGTTGAAGATTGCTGCGCCGAAGTCACCGTTCTTGTCGATGCCCTGGGCTTGCTGACTGTTGACCTGGTCGGCCACCACCAATGCGACACGCCCCAGCTCATTGAGCGAAGGGTCGAGCACTTCTTTGCGATAGGTCAGCAGGCCACCGATTTCGCCACCGCTCATGGCCGACGTGATGTCGATCACGCTTGAGCCGCGATCCAGCTGAATGGCCATGCGCGTCGGATCGTCCTTGCTCGGCACGGTGCTCAGGGTGTTGGTGGTGTTGCCGATCACCAGCGGCTGGCCGGTGCCGATATACACGTCAAAACTGGTGCCACGCTCGACGACCTGCGCCCCGGTCAGCTCGGAGAGCTGGCGCACGGCTTCGTTACGGCTGTCGAGCAGATCGTTCGGCTGGCCGCCGCTGGTGGAAATCTCGCCGATCTTCTGGTTGAGCGTGGCAATCGAAGTGGCCAGCTTGTTGACCTGGGACGTCATGTCGCCCAGGTTGCCATTGATCGTGGTGTTCTGATCGTTCAGCTGTTTGGCCAGCGCATTGAAACGGCTGGTCAGCGCCTGCGCACCGGTCAGTACCGACTGACGGGAAGTGTCGTCAGTGGCCGAAGTCGCCACGCCCTGCATCGAGGTGAAAAACTTCTGCAGCACACCGGTCAGGCCGGTGTTGGTATCGGACATCGAGGCATCCAGCGCAGTGGCCTGGGCACCGTACGCAGCCGCTTCGCTATTGAGCGAGGTGGCGGTATGCAGCTGGTTTTCGAGGTAAGAGTTGTAGACCCGGCGCACATCGGCCAGGGTCGTCCCCGTACCGATGAAGACGTTGCCGAACTGCTGCGAGGACTTGGTGCTCTGCACGGTTTGCTGGCGTGAATAACCGGCGGTGTCGACGTTGGCAATGTTGTTACCTGTGGTCGCGAGAGAGGAAGAACTCGCGGACAACCCCGACATCCCGATATTGAGCAAACTCATGATTCAAACCTTACCGTGTGTTTATAGAGGCGTCGTTGAAACGCCGGCCGCAGCGTAGTTTTCGAAACTGTTCATCTGCTTGGCTATCTGCGAAATCTTCGTCGCGTAGTTCGGGTCGGTCGCATAACCGGCCTTTTGCAACTCGCGTACAAACTGTTCTGGGTTATCGGCCGACTTCACGACATCTTGATAGCGATTATTGGTCTGCAGCAAAGTCACCAGATCGTGGAAACTGTCCTTGTACGAGGCATAGGAACGGAACTGCGCCGTCTCCTTGACCATCTGCCCGTTACGGAACTCGCTGGTGATCGCCCGGGCCGAATCGCCGGTCCAGTTGCTGCTGGCCTTGATGCCGAACAGGTTGTGGCTGCTACTGCCATCCTGGGCGCGCATGACCGATTTGCCCCAACCGGTTTCCAGTGCAGCTTGTGCCACCAGGTAACGCGGATCGACGCCAATACGCGCGGCGGCCTCTTTGGCCATCGGCAGCATGGTGTTGACGAATTCATCGGCGGAGCTGAACGCGCGCTTGGCCGGTGCCAGCGGAATCTGCGCCATCGCCCGGCCGTAAACCTGCATCTGCCCGCCGGAGGCTTTGGCGTCTTCGGCACGACTCAGCCAGTCGCCGTTGTACAGCGGGCCGGCGCCGGTGACGGCCGTGGTCGCAGCACGTTGCGGCAAGGCATTGGCCGCAGTCGGCGTGGCGGAAGGCACAAGACCTGCGAGCAAACGATCAGCCAGCTTCGGTGGCAACGCCAGACGACGCTTGTTGATCATCTCCATGTCGTTGGCGTGCACGGCTTCGGTATTGGCGACACGCCCGGAACGCGATGCCCACAGCGGACGCTCGCCATTGAGTCGCGATAACGGCCCGTTGGTGGCAGTCGTGCCGGCCGCAATCGGCGTCTGCACAGCAGCGGCTTTCGCCGCCTCTTGCTTGGCGGCGGACGCAGCCGCAGCCTCACCCGGTGCCAGCGGTTTGCCCCTCGACATCTGCTTCATCAGCACGTCGGCCAGACCGATACCACCGCCCTCGCGGGACAGCGACACCGCCAGTTGCTGGTCGTACATTTCCTGATATTGCTTGGCGGCCGGGGTGTTCATCGGGTTGTCTTTACCCAGTGCCTCGGTGGCCGAACGCATCGACTTGAGCATCTCGCCGAGGAACAGCGATTCGAATTCCTGCGCCACCTTGCGCATGTTCGCATCGCTGTTCTTGTCGCCGACCTTGAGCTGGTTCAGACGATTGAGGTCGGAGTACGAACCCGAATCGCCGGTGCCCACCAGACTGCCTTTACGCATATCCATGGTCGGCGTCCTCAGATCACGATCAGGTCGGCTTGCAACGCGCCGGCCTGCTTCAGAGCTTCGAGAATGGCCATCAGGTCGCCCGGTGCCGCGCCGACCTGGTTCACCGCCCGTACGATCTCGTCGAGGGTAGTACCCGGGCCGAACTTGAACATCGGTTTGGCTTCCTGTTCGGCATTCACCCGCGAGCGCGGCACCACAGCAGTCTGGCCGTTGGACAACGGGCCTGGCTGGCTGACAATCGGGTCTTCGGTGATGGTCACGGTCAGGCTGCCGTGAGTCACGGCGGCCGGCGAAACCTTCACGTTCTGGCCGATGACGATGGTGCCGGTACGCGAGTTGATGATGACTTTCGCCACCGCCTGACCCGGGTCGACTTCAAGGTTTTCGAGGATCGACAGATAGTCGACGCGCTGGCTCGGATCGAGCGGCGCCGTCACACGGATCGAGCCGCCGTCGATGGCTTGCGCCACGCCAGGGCCGAGCATGTCGTTGATCTTGTCGACGATACGTTTGGCGGTGGTGAAGTCGGAACGGTTGAGGTTCAGCGTCAGGCTGTTGCCCTGGTTGAAACCGCTCGGCACCGAACGCTCCACCGACGCTCCACCGGGGATCCGACCGGCCGACGGAACGTTGACGGTGATCTTCGAACCGTCACGCCCTTCGGCATCAAAACCACCGACCACCAGGTTGCCCTGAGCGATGGCGTAGACGTTGCCGTCGATACCCTTGAGCGGGGTCAGCAACAGGGTGCCGCCGCGCAGGCTCTTGGAGTTACCGATGGACGAAACGGTGATGTCGACCTGCTGACCCGGTTTGGCGAACGCCGGCAGATCGGCACTCACCGAGACCGCCGCGACGTTTTTCAACTGCACGTTGCCCGATCCCGGCGGCACCTTGATGCCGAACTGCGAGAGCATGTTGTTGAAGGTCTGCAGGGTGAACGGGGTTTGCGTCGTCTGGTCGCCGGTGCCGTTAAGCCCGACCACCAGGCCGTAACCGATCAACTGGTTGGAGCGCACGCCGGAAATGCTGGCGATATCTTTCAACCGCTCGGCGTGAGCACCAAAGGCAGCGGACATCATGGCCGCCGCCAGCATGAAGCTTTTCAGATTCAACGTAGCCACCTAGAAAGGGAACAGCGGGCTGAGGAAGAAACGGTCGAACCAGCCTGGCTGACTCGTATCGGCGAACGCGCCGGTACCCGAGTAGGTGATGCGTGCATCGGCAACACGCGTCGACGACACGGTGTTATCGGTGGCGATGTCATCGGCACGAACCATGCCGGCAATGCGCACCAGTTCGTCACCGGTGTTGAGGGTCAGCCACTTCTCGCCACGCACAGCGATGATGCCGTTGGGCAGCACATCTGCGACGGTCACGGTGATCGAACCGGTCAGGCTGTTGCTCTGCCCGGACTTGGCGTCACCCTTGGTCGAGCGGTCGGCGCTATAGCCGGCGTTCAGGCTCAGGTCGCCGCCACCAATCGGGTTGTTGGTGGTCAGGCTGGAGCCGAACAACGAAGTCAGACCGATCGAGTTGTCGCTGTTCTTGTCCATTTGCGAGTTGGCGTTCTTGCTCGCCTGGGTGCGCTCGTTCAGGGTGATGGTGATGATGTCACCGACCCGGAACGCCTTGCGGTCGCTGTACAGGTTCTGTTCGAAACCGGCCTGATAGATCGAGCCGTTATTGGCGGCTGCCGGCAACGGCGTGCGCGGCAACACCGGAGCGTAATAAGGGTCATTGGGCTTGGGTGTCGGGGCGACACAGCCCGCGAGCGAGACGACCCCACCCAATGCCAGAACAGATACGAAGCGTTTCATGACCCTACCTCACGGTATTGCTGGCGGCCTCAAGACCGCCCCATAGACTTGATTACAGATTCTGCGTTACGAACGAGAGCATCTGGTCGGCGGTGGAGATCACCTTGGAGTTCATCTCGTAGGCGCGCTGAGTGGTGATCATGTTGACCATCTCTTCAACGGTGCTGACGTTGGAACCTTCCAGGGTGTTCTGCAGGGTGGTACCGAAACCGTTCAGGCCCGGGGTGCCGATTTGCGGCGCGCCGGAAGCAGCGGTTTCCAGGAACAGGTTGTTGCCTACTGCCTGCAGACCGGCCGGGTTGATGAAGTCGGCGGTTTGCAGGTTGCCGATCACTTGAGCGGCCGGGTTGCCTGGCACCGTGATCGACACGGTGCCGTCGGTGCCGACGGTGAAGCTCTGCGCGTTGTTCGGGATGACGATGGCCGGCTCCAGGGCAAAACCGCTGGCGTTGACGATCTGGCCGTTGGAGTCGAGGTGGAAAGTACCGTCACGGGTGTAGGACGTGGTGCCGTCCGGCTGCAGGATCTGGAAGAAACCGCGACCGTCGATGGCCATGTCCAGCGGCTGCTCGGTGGTTTGCAGGCTGCCGGCGGTGAAGTTTTTCTGGGTGCCGACGATGCGCACACCGGTACCCAGTTGCAGACCCGACGGCAGTTCACTGTCCTGGGTCGACTGGGCGCCTGGCTGACGCTTGATCTGATACAGCAGGTCCTGGAACTCGGCACGGTCACGTTTGAAACCCGTGGTCGACACGTTCGCCAGGTTGTTGGAAATGGTGGTCAGGTTGGTGTCCTGGGCGGACAGACCGGTTTTGGCAACCCATAGAGCCGGAAGCATTCGATTCTCCTCGTGCGCCTGTTTTACGGCGCGACGTTCTGATAATTAGCTGATCTGCAAGACCCGAGCCATGGCCTGGTCGTCGTCTTTGGCGGTGTTCATCATCTTGACGTGCAACTCGAACTGCTTGGCCAGGGCCAGCACCGAAGTCATTTCTTCCACGGCATTGACGTTGCTCGACTCAAGGAAACCCGACACCAGTTTGACGTTGGCATCGGCCGGCGCCGGCTGGCCGTCCTTGGTGTAGATCGAGCCATCGAGGCCTTTGTTGAGGTTCTTGATGTCCGGGTTGACCAGTTTGATCCGGTCGACTTCCGCCATGACGCGCGGGCCTTCGCCCATCGCACGAATACTGATGGTGCCGTCTTCACCGACTTCGACCTGCTGCTCCGGCGGCACGGCGATCGGACCGCCATTGCCAAGTACCGGCATGCCGTTGCCGGCGCGCAATACGCCGAGGGCGTCGATGTTGAGACTGCCGGTGCGCACGTAGCTTTCGCCACCGTTAGGGTTCTGCACGGCAATAAAGCCGTTGCCGGTCACGGCCACGTCGAGGTCACGCCCGGTCTGTACCAGCGAACCGGCGGTGAAGTCGGTGGCGGGCCGTTCGCTCATGGCAAACGCACGCGCCGGAAAGCTGTCACCGAACACCGGCATCGAACGCGCCTGCTCCAAGTCGCGCTGAAAACCATTGGTGGAAATGTTCGCCAGGTTGTTGGCATGGGCCTTTTGCGCCAGCGCGTTCTGACTGGCGCCGGTCATTGCCACATAAAGGTACTTGTCCACACTCTTTCCTCTGCATGCCGGACGTTTGCCGCCCACCGCTGTACTGCTGAGCCATAAGCAATTTGCAGACCAACTTTTTTCTGGCGGCTTGCGGCCCGGTAAACAAAGGACTTGAGGGGTTTTGCGGGGAAATCTGAAATGTATCGAAGTCGAAAAACCGGCGGTGTTATGCCGCTTGGCGGCAATCCCGATTTTTGCAGATGGAAAAAGAACCTGTGGTGAGGGGATTTATCCCCGATGGGCTGCGCAGCAGCCCCCAATCCATACATGGTGGTGTATCAGACGAACCGCATTCGCTGGTTTGGGGCGGCTTCGCCACCCTTCGGGGATGAATCCCCTCACCACAAAAGCTCTTTTCACCACAGTGTTGCTGTTAACTCTCGGGGTCTTTACCGACCTCATACTCACGGAGCTTATTAGCAATGGTGGTATGCGAAACCCCCAGCCGTTTGCCCAGTTGCCGACTGCTCGGGTGCTCGGAATACAGCCGCTCCAGCACCGCTTTTTCAAAGCGCCCAACGATCTCGTCCAGCCCGCCCTCCAGCGAGAAATCGCCAAGCGGCTGACGCACCCCGTAGTCCGGCAAGCGAATATGTTCGACCTTGACCGTGCCGCCATCACACAGCGAAACCGCCTGAAACAGCACGTTCTCCAGTTGCCGCACATTGCCCGGCCAGTGGTAATGACTGAGGCGATCCATCGCCGCCGGCGCCAGTTTCGGCAGCGAGCAACCGATCTGGCGGCTGGCCTGATCAAGGAAGTGTTCCACCAGCGGGGTCAAACCGTCGAGGCATTCGCGCAGCGGCGGGATGTGCAGCGACAGCACGTTCAAGCGGTGATACAGATCCTGACGAAATTCTCCACGCGCACACAGCTCGGACAAGTCGACCTGAGTCGCGCAGATCACCCGCACGTCCAGATACACCTCTTCGTCGCTGCCGACCCGGCGGAAGCAACCGTCCTGCAGAAAGCGCAGCAACTTCACTTGCAAGCGCGGGCTCATTTCACCGACGCCATCGAGAAACAGCGTGCCGCCCGCCGTCAGCTCCAGCAGACCGAGCTTGCCTTCGGCACGCGCGCCTTCAAACGCGCCGGGGCCGTAGCCGAACAGCTCGGTCTCGGCCATCGACTCCGGCAGCCCTGCGCAATTGAGCGCCATCAGCGGCGACTGCCCGCGCGGGCTGGCGAGGTGGCAGGCACGGGCCAACAACTCTTTGCCGGTGCCGGTTTCGCCTTCGATCAATAGCGGCGCATCCAGCGGCGCCATGCGCCGCGCTTCACGCACGACAGCGGCCATCACTTTCGAGCTCTGAAAGATACTGTCGAAGCCGCGCAGCTCCTGCTTGCGCACGTTATAGATGCGCTCGCCGACGCGGTCGGCGCGGTGCAAGGTCAGTACCGCACCGGCCATGGCTTCGCTGTCGTCGTGCTCCGATTGCAGCGGCGCGATGTCGGCGAGAAAGATGTCGCCCTTGACCTTGACGCGCATGCCGTTGATTCGCGATTTGTTGGCGCGCACCAGTTCCGGCAGGTCGAAATCCTCAGCGTAGCGCGACAGTGGAATCCCCGGCACCTCATCCACCCGCACCCCGAGCAACTGCGCCGCCGCGCGGTTGGCCGCGACGATCGAGCCGCCCATGTCGATCGACAGCACCGGGAACTCCAGCGCGCCGAGCAACGCGTTCAACTCCATGTGCCGGCGCTCGCTGGGCATCAGCCCGACGCGCTTGACGCCAAACACCCCGGCAATCGCCTCGAACTTCGGCCGCAGCGCCTGGAACTGAATGTTGATCAGGTTCGGGCAGTGCAGGTAGATCGCATTGCCGTGCTCACCCCCGACCTCACCGCGCGCCACGTTGATCCCGTACTCCACTAACAAGTTGAGGATGTCGCGCAGGATGCCGATGCGGTTCTGGCAGTGGACTTTGATACGCATATAAAGAGGACCGACGAGGATGAGGGGTTGAACTCAATCCCTGTGGGAGCGGGCTTGCTCGCGAAAGCGGTGTGTCAGTAGCCATTCATGCAGCTGATACACCGCTTTCGCGAGCAAGCCCGCTCCCACAGGGGGGTTGGGCCACGATTTTTCTGTCGAGGCGCGCAGATAGTTGTCAAGATTATGTGACAGCCATAGCCCTTTTCAAACCTGCAAATCGCCGCAAATGCGCAATATCAGTCAAAGCGTAACGATTTTTTTACGAAAACCCGCGATTGTTCCTGCCAGGAACGCGTTCAACCTGCTGCATCCCACCGCGCTCTCGGGTAATCCTGACCCCATCGCTGGACATAACAAGAACGAATTCCCCTAGCAGGAGAGCAGTATGAAGCAGACGCAATACGTGGCCCGCGAGCCCGATGCGCAAGGTTTTATCGACTACCCCGCCGAAGAACACGCGGTGTGGAACACGCTGATCACCCGCCAGTTGAAAGTGATCGAGGGTCGCGCGTGCCAGGAATACCTGGACGGTATCGAAAAACTCGGCCTGCCCCACGACCGCATCCCGCAACTGGGCGAGATCAACAAGGTGCTCGGTGAAACCACCGGTTGGCAGGTTGCCCGCGTCCCGGCACTGATCCCCTTCCAGACCTTCTTCGAATTGCTCGCCAGCAAGCAGTTTCCGGTGGCCACGTTCATTCGTACCCGCGAAGAACTGGACTACCTGCAAGAGCCGGACATTTTTCACGAGATCTTCGGCCACTGCCCGCTGCTGACCAACCCATGGTTCGCCGAATTCACCCACACCTACGGCAAGCTCGGCCTGCAGGCCACCAAAGAAGAGCGCGTCTACCTGGCGCGCCTGTACTGGATGACTATCGAGTTCGGTCTGGTCGACACCCCGCAAGGCAAACGCATCTACGGCGGCGGCATCCTGTCCTCGCCGAAGGAAACCGTTTACTCGCTGTCGGACGAGCCCGAGCATCAGGCCTTCGATCCGCTGGAAGCCATGCGCACGCCGTATCGCATCGACATCCTGCAGCCGCTGTACTTTGTCCTGCCGAACCTCAAGCGCCTGTTCGACGTCGCCCATGAAGACATCATGGCCATGGTTCGCCAAGGCATGCAGCTGGGGTTGCACGCACCGAAGTTTCCGCCAAAACCGAAAGCCGCGTGATCCGCGACTTTTGCTGAGAATTGAGTCTGTCAGTCGCCGCCACTTTGGTTTAGCGTGACGGCATTGACGGGCCGATAGTTTCTATAAAAAAAACACACTCGATTTCAGGAATCACACCATGTCCACTTTGAACCAAGCCCACTGCGAAGCATGCCGTGCCGATGCGCCACAAGTCAGCGACGAAGAACTGCCGATCCTGATCAAGCAGATCCCGGACTGGAACATCGAAGTACGCGACAGCATCATGCAGCTGGAGAAGGTCTTCCTGTTCAAGAACTTCAAGCACGCACTGGCGTTCACCAATGCCGTCGGTGAAATCTCCGAGGCCGAAGGTCACCACCCGGGTCTGCTGACCGAATGGGGCAAAGTCACCGTGACCTGGTGGAGCCACTCGATCAAGGGCCTGCACCGCAACGACTTCATCATGGCCGCACGCACTGACGAAGTGGCCAAGACCGCAGAAGGACGCAAGTAATGCACTTCGACGCCATCGGCCGGGTACCCGGCGACCCGATCCTCGGTTTGATGGAGGCCTATGCGCAGGACACTAACCCGCGCAAGTTCGACCTCGGCGTTGGCGTCTACAAGGATGCCCAGGGCCTGACGCCGATCCCCGAAGCGGTGAAAATCGCCGAGGCGCGACTGGTCGAAAGCCAGGACACCAAGACCTACATCGGCGGTCACGGCAATCCATTGTTCGGCAAAGTCATCAATGAACTGGTGCTTGGCGCCGACTCGAAGCTGATCGCCGAACAGCGCGCTGGTGCCACCCAGACCCCGGGCGGCACCGGCGCGCTGCGTCTGGCGGCCGACTTCATCGCCCAGTGCCTGCCGGGCAAAGGCGTGTGGCTGAGCAACCCGACCTGGCCGATCCACGAAACGATTTTCGCCACGGCCGGGGTCAAGGTCAGTCACTACCCGTACGTGGGCAGCGACAACCGCCTCGACGTCGATGCGATGCTCGCCGTACTCAACGAAGTGCCGAAGGGCGACGTGGTGCTGCTGCATGCGTGCTGCCACAACCCGACCGGTTTCGACCTGAACCATGACGACTGGCAGCGCGTGCTCGACGTGGTGCGCCGCCGTGACCTGCTGCCGTTGATCGACTTTGCCTACCAGGGCTTTGGCGACGGACTGGAGCAGGACGCGTGGTCGACCCGATTGTTCGCCGCCGAAGTGCCCGAGCTGCTGATTACCAGCTCCTGCTCGAAAAACTTCGGCCTGTACCGCGACCGTACCGGCGCTCTGATTGTCTGCGCGAAAACCGCTGACAAGCTGATCGACATCCGCAGCCAGTTGGCCAATATCGCCCGCAACCTGTGGTCGACACCACCGGATCACGGCGCGGCCGTGGTCGCGACCATCCTCGCCGACCCGGAGCTGAAAGCGCGCTGGGCCGACGAAGTGGAAGCCATGCGCTTGCGCATCGCGCAACTGCGCAGCGGTCTGGTGGAAGCGCTGGAACCGCACGGTCTGCGCGAGCGCTTTGCACACATTGGCGTACAACGCGGAATGTTCTCCTACACCGGGCTGTCGCCGGAGCAGGTGAAACGACTGCGTGAGCAGCACAGCGTGTACATGGTCAGCTCGGGACGGGCCAACGTCGCCGGGATCGATGCAACGCGTCTGGCGCTGCTGGCCGAGGCCATCGCCGACGCCTGCAAATAACCCCGCAATCCCCCTGTAGGAGTGAGCCTGCTCGCGATAGCGGTGTATCAGCCAGCATATGAGTTGACTGACACACCGCCATCGCGAGCAGGCTCACTCCTACAGATGTTTTTGCGGCGACCTTTGTTATTGCGCTTCTCCCTGCGGCCATCTGTCGCATTATTTTCAATTAAAAGTCTGATTGTCATTTTTCCTGCTGTATCCTGCGCAGGCTTTCAAGAAGCGCGGATCTACCAGATCTATCAACAGACTTAGCGAGGAGCGCAACCATGCACGAGATTCCTAATCTCCCCTTCCCAAGCCTGCACGTACCTGAGCAGACGACCACGCAACAAGCCGGCGCCCAGCAGCCCGAGCCGAAAGAAGCCGTTGAGAGCCGCCAGGCCGACAGCGAAGAGTAAAACCCCGCCGTACAGACCGTGTGGAAAGCGCTAAGATGCGCTTTCCACACTGCCTGAAACCGAGCCCGCCATGACCGACGAATTCTCTGAAAGCCAAGCCGCCGTCCTGATCGGCGCCACCGAGAAAATGATCGAGATCTGGAACCGCCTCTCCCCGGAAAAGCAGGCCGCCCTGCTCGCCCGTTTCGGCAGCGAAGAAAACGCCCTCGCCGCCCTCGTCACCACGCAACTGGTCGCCCCGGCCAAGTCGTGAATCTGCCCTGCGGCAAATAGTTTTACTTTTCCCCGCCCCTGCCGCGTCCGCGCCGGTATCATAAGCAGCCTATCTAATCCTGCTTTGCCGTGGATCGTTTCCCATGTCGTCCTCTATGCCACAACCCCAGCGCCCCCTGGCGGTCACGCTGCAAGTCGTGTCCATCGTCCTCTTCACCTTTATCGGTTACCTGAACATCGGCATTCCGCTCGCGGTGCTGCCGGGTTACGTCCACAGTGACCTGGGTTTCGGCGCGGTGATCGCCGGGCTGGTGATCAGCGTGCAATACCTCGCCACCCTGCTCAGCCGTCCGTACGCCGGCAAGATCATCGACAACCAGGGCAGCAAGAGCGCGGTGATGATCGGGTTGGCCGGTTGTGGCTTGAGTGGCGTGTTCATGCTGATTTCGGCGTGGACACCGAACTTGCCGATGCTCAGCCTGATCAGCCTGTTGATCGGCCGTCTGGTGCTGGGCAGCGCGGAAAGCCTGGTCGGCTCCGGCTCTATCGGCTGGGGCATCGGCCGCGTTGGTGCGGCGAACACCGCCAAAGTGATTTCGTGGAATGGCATCGCCAGTTACGGTGCGCTGGCGGTCGGTGCGCCGCTCGGGGTGTGGCTGGTCGGTCAGTTGGGATTGTGGAGCATGGGCGTCAGCATCATCCTGCTGGCAGCGCTGGGTCTGCTGCTGGCGTGGCCGAAAACCGCGGCGCCGATTGTCGCCGGTGAGCGCCTGCCATTCATGCACGTGCTCGGTCGGGTGTTCCCCCACGGCTGCGGCCTGGCACTGGGCTCGATCGGTTTCGGCACCATCGCCACCTTCATCACTCTGTATTACGCCACCCGGCACTGGGATAACGCGGTGCTGTGCCTGAGCCTGTTCGGCGCCAGCTTCATCGGCGCGCGACTGCTGTTCGGCAACCTGATCAACCGCCTCGGCGGCTTCCGCGTGGCGATCGCCTGCCTGTCGGTGGAAACCCTCGGCCTGTTGCTGCTGTGGCTGGCACCGGATGCGCATTGGGCACTGGCCGGCGCGGCGTTGAGCGGTTTCGGCTTCTCGCTGGTATTCCCGGCGCTGGGCGTGGAAGCGGTGAACCTGGTGCCAGCCTCCAGCCGTGGCGCAGCGGTCGGCGCGTATTCGTTGTTCATCGATTTGTCGCTGGGGATCACCGGACCGTTGGCCGGGGCGATTGCCGCGGGTTTCGGTTTTGCTTCGATCTTCCTGTTCGCCGCCATTGCCTCGCTCAGCGGCCTGGCGCTGAGCGTGTACCTCTACAAGCACACGGCCAAGTACCGCGAAGACTAGAAATCCACCTTGCCACGGCCGGCCTTGATGCTGCCGCGCTTGGTCTTGGATTCGAGTCGGCGCTTCTTCGAGCCGAGGGTCGGCTTGGTCGGGCGGCGCTTCTTTTCGACCTTGGTGGCGCTGAGGATCAGCTCGGTCAGACGCTCCAGCGCATCGGCACGGTTGGCTTCCTGCGTGCGGTATTGCTGAGCCTTGATAATCAGCACGCCATCGCTGGTGATGCGACTGTCACGCAACGCCAGCAGTCGCTCCTTGTAGAACTCGGGCAAGGACGAAGCCGGAATGTCGAAGCGCAGGTGCACGGCGCTGGAGACCTTGTTGACGTTCTGCCCGCCGGAGCCTTGCGCGCGGATGGCTGTCAATTCGATCTCGGCATCCGGCAGATGCACGTTGTTGGAAATCACCAGCATGGAAAAGCGTCCGTAATCAGAGGGTGCAGGATACCGCGAAACCGTCCGAGCCTCCGATCCCCCTGTAGGAGTGAGCCTGCTCGCGATAGTCAGATAAATATTCGTCGACTGATACACCGCTATCGCGAGCAGGCTCACTCCTACAAGGGATTGTGTAAACCCCAGAAACGACAAACCCGGCACGTTGGCCGGGTTTGTCGTTTGTTGCGTCAACGCTTACTTCGAAGCACTTGCCGCGTGCAGCGCCTGTTGCGCACCGCGCTTGTTCTTGATCACGTAGCAGACCCACATGAACACGACCCACACCGGAATCGCGTACACCGAGATCTGGATGCCCGGGATCAGCAGCATTACGCCAAGGATGAACGCGACGAACGCCAGGCAGACATAGTTGCCGTACGGGTACCACAGCGCCTTGAACAGCGGCGTCTGCTGCGTCTTGTTCATGTGCTGGCGGAACTTGAAGTGCGAGAAGCTGATCATCGCCCAGTTGATCACCAGCGTTGCAACCACCAGCGACATCAGCAGTTCCAGCGCGTGCTGCGGGATCAGATAGTTAAGCAGCACGGCGACCAGGGTCACCGCTGCGGAAGCCAGGATCGAACGCACCGGCACGCCGCGCTTGTCGATTTTCGCCAGACCTTTCGGCGCATCGCCCTGCTCGGCCATGCCCAGCAGCATGCGGCTGTTGCAGTAAGTGCCGCTGTTGTACACCGACAGCGCTGCGGTCAGGACCACAAAGTTGAGGATGTGCGCGGCGGTGTTGCTGCCGAGCATCGAGAACACCTGCACGAACGGGCTGCCGCTGTACGAATCGCCGGAAGCGTTGAGCGTTTCCAGCAGACTGTCCCACGGAGTCAGCGACAGCAGGATCACCAGCGCACCGATGTAGAAAATCAGGATGCGGTAGATCACCTGGTTGATCGCTTTCGGGATCACGGTTTTCGGCTTGTCCGCTTCGGCGGCGGTGAAACCGAGCATTTCCAGACCGCCGAAAGAGAACATGATGATCGCCATCGCCATCACCAGACCGCTGACACCGTTGGGGAAGAACCCGCCGTGCGACCACAGGTTGCTGACCGAGGCCTGCGGGCCGCCATGGCCGCTGACCAGCAGGTAGCTGCCCAGTGCAATCATGCCGACAATCGCCACGACCTTGATGATCGCGAACCAGAATTCGGCCTCCCCGAACACTTTGACGTTGGCCAGGTTGATCGCGTTGATCAGCACGAAGAAGGCGGCGGCGGTGACCCAGGTCGGGATGTCCGGCGCCCAGTAGTGGATGTACTTGCCGACCGCGGTCAGCTCCGACATGCCCACCAGAATGTAAAGAATCCAGCAGTTCCAGCCCGACAGGAAACCGGCAAAACCGCCCCAGTACTTGTGCGCGAAATGACTGAAGGAACCGGCCACCGGCTCTTCGACGATCATCTCGCCGAGCTGGCGCATGATCATGAAGGCGATGAAGCCGCAGATGGCGTAGCCGAGGATCATCGACGGGCCGGCCGATTTCAGGACCCCGGCCGAGCCGAGGAACAATCCGGTACCGATCGCGCCACCGAGGGCGATCAGTTGAATATGGCGATTTTTCAGGCCGCGTTTCAGCTCGCCTGATTGCGAGTTTTGTCCACTCATGAAAAAGGTCCCACGCAAGGTTTGATGATGTTCAGTAGACGTTGCTGCAAGGTTGCGATTTCAGACAACCTCGATCAAACCCCAGCGCAAGCACCAGGAATTCAGCTTTTTTACAACGGTCATGCGTCACCTGTTTGTTTTTATCTGTGACGAAATCGAACCCGACACGCTTGTGACGTGGCGGAGTGAACAAGGCGGATAACCTTGAGGTTTGCGCGATTACGCAGAGGGTCACAGTTAAAACGCGGCGCATTGTACACCGCTAACCCCCTGCTGCCAGACCCCGCTGGATCAGCGTGGCGCTTGCCGGGATTGCGTGGGTCCGCCTCGATATGTCCGGACGGCTGCAAAAATTGAGTCAGGCCTTTGCAGGCCATCGACGGGGACGAGCGAAAAACCGCCCCACAGAGAGAAGTGAAGATCAATCTCGGCGTTCATTGCGCCTCCTTCTTGTTATGCACCTGCACGACAGGCATGAGGCGCATCTCACCCTGCAAACGGCGCTGAAACAAGCACGCCAGAGCCTTGCACAAGGCCTTTGCGGCAGGGGTTCGGCAGGTTTTCCTTACAGCGTCGGCAAGGGGGTAAATTCACTGGGCTTTATCGGGGTTTTCGTAAACTTTTCTTTACGATGCGTAACGCAGATTTTCCATTTCGGAAAATTCGGTAGGACGTCTGCAAATTGACGGTAGCAAGCTTGCTAATGAAAGTTGTCGCTTAGTTTTTTGTTTTCAAATAAGAAATCCGCCGCTTAAAAACAGAATAAAAAGTTTATTTAAATTTTAAATAAATAATTTTTTGCATTACAAAACACCCTGAACTAGGTTCTTCACGTCTTGCCGGCCAACTCGACCGGCCAGTCATAACCGTGAAAGTCATCTAGGAGATCGACCATGCAAGCACTGGAAAAAGACCTGGACACCGAACTGCAACTGGACGAATGGTTCGAAGCACCGACCCATGAGGCGGCTGTGGAAATGATGCAAGCCGACGCGGTGGTTCCGTTCGGCACGGCGATGTGGCCTCTGTAAGACATCCCCGGGCAGGCACGATCCGGCCGGTCGTGCCTGCCACTTTCTTCACGGTCAGTCAGGGAGGACTCATGGATAAGCCCCGCGCGATCTCGCATTTCCTTTACTACCTCGAACATCACCCTGCCCTTGCCGGTCTCGACTCGGCGAAGGTACTGCTCGGCCACACCGCCGATTACGAAGCCCTGACCGGCGCCATCGCCGAACAGGCCGGCGATCATCCCCGCTTCACGTTCAGTGCCCGTCGCCTGGATCTGGAAAGCACCGCCACGCTGACCGCGGCCATCGCCGACAGCGATCTGTACATTTTCTTCTACGACTCTTCCACCCTGCCCAACCCGCGCCCCGACGGCCCGGAGTTCGTCCGCGCCCTGCAAGGCGTGATGGCGGAAAACTGGAAGAAGTCGCTGCTGTTCAAGGATTACGGCGACTATTTCTACGACACTTTCAGCGTCACCCCGCAGCGCATCGCCGGGCTCAACAGCCACTTGATCCAACGCATGTCCCAGGCCACCACGCTGAGCTTCAAGGACGACCACGGCTCATGGTTTGAAACGCCGCTGAGCAGCATCAAGAAGTGGACCGACATCAACGGCGTCGGCAACTTCGACCTGGCCCCCGGCGAAATCGCCACCCATAGCGAAGCCATCAACGGCCATGTGAAATTCAAGGGCACGTTCCTCAGCACCATCCCGTTTGCGCGCAAGTACGGCGTGCTGGAGTCGCCACTGGAACTGTGGATCGAGAACTCGACCATCAGCCGCATTGCCACCGATGTGCCAGGGCTGGAGCATGATTTCAACAAGTACCTGGACGCCAACCCGTCGAACCGGCGCATCGAGGAACTGGGGATTGGTACCAATGAAGGGGTAAAAGATCTGTATGCGCGCAATGCCGGGTTCGAAGAGCGGCATTGCGGGTTGCATCTGGGACTGGGCGGTGGGGCCAAGGGCAGTCATCACCTGGATCTGATTTTCTCTGGCGGGGTGTTGGCGCTGGATGACAAGCCAGTGTTTGATGGGCGGTTTGTGTTTTAGGCGACTGACGCTTTCGCGAGCAAGCTCGCTCCCACAATGGGATTTGTGTTTGACGCAATTCCAATGTGGGAGCGGGCTTGCTCGCGAAGAGGCCGGTTCAGCCAATGCAACTCTTTCACCAGACGAAAAAAAACGCCAACCCTGCGGTTGGCGTTTTTTGCTTTAGCTCGAAGCTTGCCGCTCAAAGCTCACAGCTGCCTTATTCCGGCTTCTTGCGACCGAAACCCGGACGCTGGCCAGAACCAGCCGGTGCGCCACGGCGCTTGCCCGACGGCTTGTCACCGTCGACCAGCTTGATGCCCGGACGCTTCGGTGCTGGCTTGGCCGGACGCTTGTTGGTGGTGTCGGCAGGACGATCCGCTACCGGCGTACCACGACCGGCCGGCGCACGACCTTCGCCACGCTCGGTACGACCGTTGGCCGGACGCGGTGCGCGCTCGCCATCACGGGCAACCGGCTTGCGGCCCGGACGCTCACCTTCGATCTGCGGCTCACGGCTCGGGCGTGGGCCGGTCGGCGCGCCAGCGGCTGGACGCAGGGTACGCACACGCTCGGTCTTGGCCATCGGCCGCGACGATTTGCGCTGCATACGCTCCAGCTTGTCCTTGCTCTTGGCGTTGAGTTGCGGCATCGCCACCGGGGTCAGGCCGACTTCGGCACTCAGCACGTCGACTTCGTACTGGCTCATTTCGCGCCAGCGGCCCATCGGCAGGTCGGAGTTGAGGAACACCGGACCGAAACGCACGCGCTTCAGACGGCTGACCACCAGGCCCTGGGATTCCCACAGGCGACGAACCTCACGGTTACGCCCTTCCATCACCACGCAGTGATACCAGTGGTTGAAGCCTTCGCCGCCCGGTGCCTGTTGAATGTCGGTGAAACGCGCAGGGCCGTCTTCCAGCACCACGCCCGCTTTCAGGCGCTCGATCATCTCGTCGTCGACTTCACCACGTACACGCACGGCGTACTCACGGTCCATCTCGTAGGACGGGTGCATCAGACGGTTGGCCAGCTCACCGTCGGTGGTGAACATCAGCAGACCGGTGGTGTTGATGTCGAGACGACCGATGTTGATCCAGCGGCCTTCTTTCGGACGCGGCAGTTTGTCGAACACGGTCGGACGGCCTTCCGGGTCGTCACGGGTGCAGATTTCGCCATCGGGCTTGTTGTACATGATCACGCGGCGTACCGACTCGGCAGCCTCTTCGCGCTTGATCACCTTGCCATCGATGGTGATGGCGTCGTGCATGTCGACGCGCAGGCCGAGGGTAGCGTCTTTGCCATTGACCTTGATCCGGCCCTGGCTGATCCAGGCTTCGACGTCACGGCGCGAGCCAACGCCGATACGGGCGAGGACTTTCTGCAGTTTTTCGCCTGCTGGGCCGATTTCCTGGTCGTCTTGCTGATTGATGTCACTCATCTGGGCACCTCCCGGTGTGGTCTGTTCAGGCGGCGCCTGAAGCATTGAAATCTGGTTTTCGGGCGAAGGGATCGCCGAAGGGTCGCGAATCATACGCGGATGTGCGCCATCGCGCATCAAAGACTAGCTGATCGATCGCCAGTTATTTCTTTTTCCGCCGACCGGCGCCACCGAGTTTGATCAGGCGCAGCGCGGCTTCGGCCAGCACTGTGCGCTTGTCGTCCTTGTCGAGTTTCTTCCAGGCCTTGATTTCGCGCTTGCTGCGGCCACAGCCGAGGCAGATGTCGTCGCTGAACTTGCAGAGGCTGATGCACGGGTCTTTGGTGGAACTCATGGCTACTCCAGAAGCACACAACTCCCTGTAGGAGTGAGCCTGCTCGCGATAGCGGTGTGTCAGGCAAAAAGATGTGAACTGATACACCGCTATCGCGAGCAGGCTCACTCCTACAAGGGAACAGTAGCGTTCAGAGGATCGGGATCAGTCTTCGAATTCGCGGCGTTCGGCCTCGATGGCTTCGGCCAGCGCACGGGCTTCGGCTTCTTCTTCGCTCAGCTCGGGTTCGGGCGCTGGCACCGGTTGTTCGAGGGCGGCGACGGCGGCCAGGAGTTTTTCCCGGGCTTCGGCAACGCCAAGAATGTCCTCTTCCGGTTCCGCTTCTGGCTCGGTCTCGAGTTCAACTTCAATCACCGGCTCGACGGTCTCGACTTCCGGCTCAGTCGTCGACGCTTCACCATCCACGGCATCGCGCAACAGATCATCGAAGTCGGTCTTGATCCCCTCCTCCATGCTGTCCAGCTCCAGCAGCAAGGTGTGGAAACTGGTTTCCTCCTTCGGCTCTTCCGGCTCGGCGCTGGCGTCGGCCTGTTCCTGCAGACCCTGCGGTACTGGTGCGTCGTCGAAATCGAGTACTGGCTCGGTTTCCATCTCGCGCAGTTCGGCCAAGGGTGGCAAGTCTTCGAGGTTTTTCAGGTTGAAATGATCGAGAAACGCCTTGGTGGTGGCGAACATCGCCGATTTGCCCGGCACGTCGCGGTAACCGACGATACGGATCCACTCGCGCTCGATCAGCGTCTTGACGATGTTGGTGTTGACCGCCACGCCCCGCACGTCTTCGATCTCGCCCCGGGTGATCGGCTGGCGATAGGCGATCAGCGCCATGGTTTCCAGCAGCGCGCGGGAATAGCGCTGCGGACGTTCTTCCCACAAACGCCCGACCCACGGCGAAAACTTCTCGCGGATCTGCAAGCGGTAGCCGGAAGCGACTTCCTTGAGCTCGAACGCGCGGCCCTCACAGGACTTGGCCAGCAGGCTCAGGGCTTTCTTGAAGACCGGCGGTTCGGGCCGCTCGCCTTCTTCGAACAGTTCGTAGAGGCGTTCAAGCGATTGCGGTTTTCCCGAGGCCAACAGAAAGGCTTCAAGCAGGGGCGCCAGCTCGCGGGGTTCAGTCAGGTTCATGTTTCGACTCGTTATTCGGCTCGGGCTCGCACGTGGATCGCGGCGAACGGCTCATTCTGCACCAGCTCGACCAAGGATTCCTTGACCAGTTCAAGGATCGCCATAAAGGTCACCACCACACCGAGGCGACCTTCCTCGGCGGTGAACAGCTCGACGAACGGCACAAAGCCGCCGCCCTTGAGCCGTTCCAGCACATCGCTCATGCGCTCGCGGGTCGACAGTGCCTCGCGGCTGACCTGGTGGCTTTCGAACATGTCGCCACGGCGCAGTACCTCGGCCATGGACATCAGAATCTCTTCCAGCGCGACATCCGGCAACAGCTTGCGCGCCCGGGCTTCGGGGGCGTCGAGCTTGGGCACGACCACGTCGCGGCCGACCCGATTCAGGCCGTCGATGCCTTCGGCGGCAGCCTTGAAGCGCTCGTATTCCTGCAGGCGACGGATCAGTTCGGCGCGCGGGTCGTCCTCTTCGTCTTCGACGGTTTCGGCGCGTGGCAGGAGCATCCGTGACTTGATCTCGGCCAGCATCGCCGCCATCACCAGATACTCGGCGGCCAGCTCCAGGCGCACCGACTGCATCAATTCGACATAGCCCATGTACTGGCGGGTGATTTCCGCCACCGGGATGTCGAGGATGTTGATGTTCTGTTTACGGATCAGGTACAGCAGCAGGTCGAGCGGGCCTTCGAAGGCTTCGAGAAACACTTCCAGCGCATCCGGCGGGATGTACAGGTCCAGCGGCATTTCCGTGACCGCCTGGCCATAGACCATGGCAAACGGCAATTCCTGCTGGGCGCCGGCCTGGGGATCGACAACGGTTTCCACTGCGGACATTCAGGCCTCGACCATGAACGGCGCGGGGTCGCCGCAACCGACGCGGATCACTTCCGGGTCGTCGCCGGTCAGGTCAATCACGGTGGACGCCTTGATCCCGCCGAAACCGCCGTCGATGATCAGGTCCACCTGGTGTTCCAGCAATTGGCGCATTTCGTACGGGTCGCTCAGCGGATCTTCATCGCCGGGCATGATCAGGGTCACGCTCATCAGCGGCTCGCCAAGTTCGGCCAGCAACGCCAGGGCAATCGGATGGCTCGGCACCCGCAGGCCGATGGTGCGTTTCTTCGGATGCAGCAGCAGACGCGGCACTTCGCGGGTGGCGTTGAGGATAAAGGTGTAAGGCCCCGGCAGATGCGCCTTGAGAATGCGGAAAGTGCCGGTGTCGATCTTGGCGTAGTTGCCCAGTTGCGACAGGTCGCTGCAGATCAGCGCAAAGTTGTGCTTCTCGTCGAGCTGACGCAGACGGCGCACGCGCTCGATCGCGGTCTTGTCGCCGATCTGGCAACCGATGGCGTAGGAAGAGTCCGTGGGATAAATCACCACCCCGCCTTTGCGGATGATCTCGACCGCCTGTTTGATCAGGCGCGCTTGCGGGTTTTCCGGATGGATCTGGAAAAATTGACTCACGTTTTCTACCTGTTCAGACGGCGGCAATATCTGTGTCATGTTTGAACCGACACCACAGGGGTGGAAGGTCCTCGGGAACCGGCCGGTACTGGCCTATCTCGGACCAGCCTCCAGGGCCATGGAAATCACTGCCGGCGCTGACCAGCAGACCGAACTCGCGGGCAAGGATGGCCAGGCTGCCGACCTGTTCTGCGGGCTGATGGCCATTGACCACTTCGATTGCATGCCCGCCTGCTTGAATATAGTCGGCAATCAGCTTTCGGCGCTTGCTACGGGTGAAATCGTAGTGCCATGGATGCGCCAGACTGACCCATGCGCCGGCGGCACGCAGGGTGCCGACGGTGTCTTCCAGGGTCGGCCAGTGCTGCTTGACGTCACCCAGCTTGCCGGCGCCGAGCCATTTGCGAAACGCCTCGGCGCGATCCTTTACAAAACCTTCACGCACCATCCAGTCGGCGAAATGCGGGCGGGCCGGGGCGTTGCCGCTGTCGCCCAGCTCCTGCTGGATCTGCCGGGCACCGTCGAGGGCACCGGGCATACCTTTGAGGCCGAGCTTGCGGCTTATTTCCTCCGACCGCAGCCAGCGGCCATCGTGCAATCTGGCGATCGCCTCGACCAGTGGCGCGGCGTTGACGTCGAAACCGTAGCCCAACACGTGGATGGTCGCGCCGCCCCAGGTGCAGGACAGTTCGACGCCATTGACCAGTTGCATGCCCAGCGCCTCGGCAGCGCTGCGCGCTTCGGCGAGGCCTTCGAGGGTGTCATGATCGGTCAACGAAAGGATTCGCACGCCGTTTTCAAACGCACGCGCAACCAGAACCGCCGGCGCCAGGGCGCCATCGGAGGCCGTGCTGTGGCAATGCAAATCAACATTCACGGGGAGTTGTAACCTCAAATCAGCTGGCGCTATCGCGCGCCCATATGTTTGTTATTATGCCGCCACATCCAGCTTCTGGCTCTCACTGTGAAACAATTCATCGATTTCATCCCGCTTCTGCTGTTCTTCATCGTTTACAAACTTGATCCACGGGTCGTCGACATCGCTGGCCATGAAGTGACTGTAGGCGGTATTTACAGCGCCACGGCGATGCTGATCATCAGCTCCCTGGTGGTCTACGGCGCGTTGTTCATCAAGCAGCGCAAGCTGGAAAAGAGCCAATGGCTGACCCTGATCGCCTGCCTGGTGTTCGGCAGCCTGACCCTCGCGTTCCATAGCGAGACCTTCCTCAAATGGAAAGCCCCGGTGGTCAACTGGCTGTTTGCCCTGGCCTTCATCGGCAGCCACTTCATCGGTGACCGGCTGCTGATCAAACGCATCATGGGCCACGCGCTGACCCTGCCGGATCCGGTCTGGACCCGCCTGAACATCGCCTGGATCGCCTTTTTCCTGTTCTGCGGCGCTGCCAACCTGTTCGTGGCATTCACCTTCCAGAGCATCTGGGTCGACTTCAAGGTGTTCGGCAGCCTGGGCATGACCGTGCTGTTCCTGGTCGGTCAGGGCATCTACCTGTCCCGCCATCTGCATGACGCCGATACCACAACACCAAAAACCGAGGACTGACATGCTCTACGCAATCATTGCCACCGACGTCGCCAACTCGCTCGAGGCCCGCCTCGCCGCGCGCCCGGCCCACCTCGAACGCCTGCAAGTGCTCAAGGGCGAAGGCCGCATCGTACTGGCCGGCCCGCACCCGGCGGTCGACAGCAATGATCCGGGCGCTGCGGGTTTCACCGGCAGCCTGATCGTCGCCGAATTCGACTCCCTCAGCGCCGCCCAGGCCTGGGCCGACGCCGATCCGTACATCGCCGCCGGCGTGTACGCCAACGTGATCGTCAAGCCGTTCAAGCAGGTTTTGCCGTAACCAAGGAATATCGAGGGACTCTGTGGCGAGGGGATTCATCCCCGATGGGTTGCGCAGCAACCCCAAAGCCATCCAATGCGGTGTGCCTGACACACCGCATGCTCCCATTTAAGGTCTGCTTCGCAGCCCATCGGGGATAAATCCCCTCACCACAAAAATCATCAACCGCGATATCCCATCCACCCGCACTGAACCTTCCCGATTCTCCCCGCTCTCAATCGCTCATTATTCTCGTTTGCCTGCCGACAACCTGCCCAATATCCATTTGCAAGCAGGAATCGCAATGCGCAAAGGTCCGTTGTGTCTGATGTGGGTCACGTTGTCGATCATGGCGCCCGCCCATGGTGAGGAAACCACCGAAAGCGGCAGCTCCACGCCATTGTCATTAAGTGCCGGCAGCCAGATTACCGAGTTGCAGCAGCGCCTGAAGGCCAGTGAGCAGCAGCGGGAAGAACTGAGCAAACAACTGCAAAATGCCGACAACACCCGCGAAAGCGCCCAGCTCGCCCGGTTGCGCCAGGAGAACCAGCGCCTGAAGCTGCAACTCAAGGAAGCCCAGGCCAGCCCGGTGCCACGTCTGTTGACCGAACAGCAGCAATGGTTCGTCACCGGCGCCGGGGTAGCGCTATTGGCGCTGCTGTGCGGTATCTTTGCCAGTGGAGCAAGCCGAAAACGTCGGCAATGGCTAAATTGAGTGAGTCATGAGCGAGCTGTTACTGATTGATGATGACCAGGAGTTGTGCGAACTCCTGAGTAGCTGGCTGAGCCAGGAAGGCTTCCAGGTACGCGCCTGCCACGATGGCCAGAGCGCGCGCAAGGCGCTGGCCGAATCGGCGCCTGCCGCTGTAGTGCTGGACGTGATGCTGCCCGACGGCAGCGGTCTGGAACTGCTCAAGCAATTGCGCAGCGAACACGCGGAGCTGCCGGTGCTGATGCTCTCGGCCCGTGGCGAACCGCTGGATCGCATCCTTGGTCTGGAGCTGGGCGCCGACGATTATCTGGCCAAACCCTGCGATCCACGTGAACTCACCGCGCGCCTGCGTGCCGTATTGCGCCGCAGTCACCCGGCTGCCGTGTCGACCCAGCTCGAACTGGGCGACCTGAGCTTCAGCCCGGTGCGCGGCGTGGTCAGCATCGACGAGAAAGAACTGACCCTCACCATGTCCGAAAGCCGTTTGCTCGAAGCCCTGCTCAAGCAGCCCGGCGAACCGCTGGACAAACAGGAACTGGCGCAATTGGCCCTCGGCCGCAAGCTGACCCTGTACGACCGCAGCCTCGACATGCACGTCAGCAACCTGCGCAAAAAGATCGGCCCCCACCCCGACGGCCGCCCTCGGATCGTCGCCCTGCGCAGCCGTGGTTACTACTACAGCCTGTAAACCGTTTGCTTCTCTGTGGCGAGGGAGCTTGCTCCCGCTGGACTGCGCAGCAGTCCCTCGTTTTTGATTTGAAAAGCGAGGGCCGCTTCGCTGCCCAGCGGGAGCAAGCTCCCTCGCCACAGGCGGATTGCCAGTGATATTTGTCAGGTCAGGACCGAAGCGTCTTTACCCAAGCTTTACGCAGCGCTGACCGCCGCTGACCTTGATCTCCGTAATCTGAACTCATCCGGAACGTACCGGGAACGAGACAAGGAGATACACCATGCGCAAGACTCTTATCGCTCTGATGTTCGCTGCCGCTCTGCCAACCGTCGCCATGGCTGTGCCACAGGATGGCGGCCCGATGGGTGGCCCGCTCGACGGCCCACGCCACGGCGGTCAGGTGCACGGCGAGCACGGCAAAGGCCCGTACAGCCAACTCGACCTGTCTCGCGAACAGCGTGATCAGATCCGCAAGATCATGGGCGAGCAGATGCACGAGCGTCGTCAGGTGGTCGAGAAGTACCTGGAAAAACTCTCGCCGGCGGATCAGAAAGCCATGAAGGACGAGATCGCGGCCAACCACAAGAAAGCCGAAGCTGACGTACGCAACCTGTTGAAACCGGATCAACAGAAGAAATTCGACGAGATCCAGAAGAAACAGGCTGAACGCCGCGCCGAATGGGCCGAGTTCAAGGCGTGGAAAGCGCAACAGCCGCAAAAGGCGCAATAATGCGATAACCTCGGACCCGACGGCTAAACGCCGTCGGGTCTGTTGCCACTCAATCCAAATGTGGGAGCGGGCTTGCTCGCGAATGCGGTGTATCAGACAAAGAGATGTTGACTGACACACCGCATTCGCGAGCAAGCCCGCTCCCATATCGTTGGGTTTTTGTTTGATTGGGGATTTTCTGTGCGTTCATTGTTCTGGCGTATTCTTGCGAGCTTCTGGCTGGCCATCGCTCTGGTGGCGGGGCTGTCGATCCTGCTCGGGCACATGCTCAATCAGGACGCGTGGATTCTCAGCCGCCATCCGGGTCTCAACACGCTGGCCGCCGAATGGACGCAAACCTACGAAACCCAGGGCGAAGACGCCGCGCAGGACATCCTCGAACAACGCAAACGCCAATATCACATCGATGTCCAGGTGCTGAACGAGAGCGGCGACCCGGTGGTGCGTGGCACCTTCCCGCGCCGCGCCGCCGCCTTCGAAGCGCGACAGAACAACGATGACCGACGCCTGCCCTGGCGGCGCCTGACCGATGAATCTACCAGCGAAAAAACCGGCGACACCTACCTGTTCATCTTCCGCATCCCGCACCCGGAACTCGACGCCTGGCACCGCGAAAGCCTGCTCTGGCCGCTGAGTGCGCTGGGCATCGCATTGGTGGTGCTGACCCTGTTCAGCTTGCTGGTGACCTTCTCCATCACCCGACCGCTCAGCCGTTTGCGCGGCGCAGTGCATGATCTGGGGCAGACCACCTATCAACAGAACAGCCTGGCGAAACTGGCCAACCGCCGCGACGAGTTCGGCGTGCTGGCCAACGACTTCAACCGCATGGGCGCGCGCCTGCAGAGCCTGATCGGCAGTCAGCGCCAATTGCTGCGCGATGTGTCCCACGAACTGCGCTCACCCTTGGCGCGGCTGCGCATCGCCTTGGCGCTGGCGGAGCGCGCCAACCCCGAAGAACGGGAAAAGCTCTGGCCACGCCTGACCCGCGAATGTGATCGCCTCGAAGCGCTGATCAGCGAGATTCTGGTGCTGGCGCGGGTCGATGCCGACAACGCCAGTGCTGAAGAAGTAGACCTGAATGCGCTGCTCGGCACCCTGCAGAAGGACGCGCAACTTGGCTCACCCGAGCAGACCGTGCTGCTGGACGCCGAACAACACCTGACGCTGACCGGCTGGCCGACCATGATCGAGCGCGCCGTCGATAACCTTTTGCGCAACGCCCAACGCTTCAACCCGGTGGGGCAGGCAATCGAAATGCAGGCCACGCGTCAGGGCGAACGGATTGTGGTGAGCGTGCGCGACCACGGGCCGGGCGTGCAGGCCGAGCACCTGAGCCAGTTGGGCGAACCGTTTTACCGGGCGCCGGGGCAGACGGCGGCGGGACATGGTCTGGGCCTGGCGATTGCCAAGCGCGCGGCGGAGCGCCATGGCGGGAGTCTGCTGCTGGCCAATCATCCGGACGGCGGGTTTATCGCCAGTCTGGAATTGCCGTTAGTGCCGGGCGCCGTCGTGCAACCCTGATCAAAACTGTAGGAGTGAGCCTGCTCGCGATAGCGGTGGATCAGACGAAAATTCATTGACTGATCCACCGCTATCGCGAGCAGGCTCACTCCTACAGTTGATCGGTGGTGTCAGGCCTTGGAAGGCCAGGCGCTGACGAACTCGGCCAGATCAACCTTCTCCGCCACACGCGGTTCTTTCTGCGGCGTGCCGAGGTACAGGAAGGCAATCACCTCTTCGCCTTCCGCCAGACCCAAACCTTTGGCCACATGCTTGGAATACGCCAGATCACCGGTACGCCACACCGCACCAATCCCCTGCGCGTACGCCGCCAGCAGAATCCCGTGCGCCGCACACCCCGCCGCCAGCAACTGCTCGGACTTCGGATACTTGACGTGTTCCTGCAGCTTCGCGATCACCACGACCACCAGCGGCGCACGCAGCGGGCCGTTGCGCGCCTTGTCGATCATCGCTTCAGTGACTTCGCCTTCCTGCATTTGCGCCGCTTCAGCCAGCAACTCACCCATCTGCTCGCGCGCCGCGCCTTCAACAGTCAGGAAGCGATACGGCTGCAGATGCCCGTGATCCGGTGCGCGCAAGGCTGCGCCAAACAGGGCTTCGCGCTGCTCGGCAGTGGGGGCCGGTTCGACCAGTCGTGGAACGGAAACACGGTTGAGCAACGCGTCGAGAGCCTGCATCGGCCACCTCCTGAGAAAAATGTGCGGCTATTCTAGCGGTATCCAGCAACAGGGTGCCGGTTTACATGCCATGCCCCACAGGTAGAATGGCGCCCTTCCTCTATCAGCCCGAGCGGACTTCATGGCGTTGCCGACCTTACGGATCATTGGTTTCATCATCGGCATCTTCCTGATCACCTTGGCCATCGCCATGGTCGTGCCCATGGCCACCCTGGTGATTTTCGAGCGCACCAGCGATCTGCCGTCATTCCTCTGGGCGAGCATGATCACTTTCCTCGCCGGGCTTGCGCTGGTGATTCCCGGGCGCCCCGAACATATCCACCTGCGCCCGCGCGACATGTACCTGCTGACCGTCAGCAGCTGGCTGGTGGTGTGCATTTTCGCCGCGCTGCCGTTTCTCCTGACCCAGCACATCAGCTACACCGACTCGTTCTTCGAAAGCATGTCTGGCATCACCGCCACGGGCTCGACCGTACTCAGCGGGCTGGACAACATGTCACCGGGAATCCTGATGTGGCGCTCGCTGCTGCACTGGCTCGGCGGCATCGGCTTCATCGGCATGGCGGTGGCGATTCTGCCGTTGCTGCGCATCGGTGGCATGCGCCTGTTCCAGACCGAATCGTCCGACCGTTCGGAAAAGGTCATGCCGCGCTCGCACATGGTGGCGCGTTTGATTGTGGCGGCCTACGTCGGCATCACCATCCTCGGCAGCCTGGCGTTCTGGTGGGCCGGGATGAGCCCGTTCGATGCGATCAACCACGCGATGTCGGCGATCTCCACCGGCGGTTTCTCGACCTCCGACCAGTCACTGGCGAAGTGGACGCAACCGGCGGTGCACTGGGTCGCGGTGGTGATCATGATCCTCGGCAGCCTGCCGTTCACCCTGTATGTGGCGACCATGCGCGGCAACCGTCGTGCGCTGATCAAGGATCAGCAGGTGCAGGGTTTGCTCGGCATGTTGCTGGTGACCTGGCTGGTGCTCGGCACCTGGTATTGGTGGACCACCAAGCTGCATTGGCTGGAAGCGCTGCGGCACGTGGCGCTGAACGTGACCTCGGTGGTCACCACCACCGGTTTTGCCCTCGGCGACTACAGCCTGTGGGGCAACTTCTCGTTGATGCTGTTTTTCTATCTGGGCTTTGTCGGCGGCTGCTCCGGCTCGACGGCGGGCGGGATCAAGATCTTCCGTTTTCAGGTCGCCTACATCCTGCTCAAGGCCAACCTGAACCAGTTGATTCACCCGCGCGCGGTGATCAAGCAGAAGTACAACGGCCACCGTCTTGATGAAGAGATCGTGCGTTCGATCCTGACCTTTTCGTTCTTCTTCGCCATCACCATCTGCGTGATCGCCCTGCTGCTGTCGCTGCTCGGCGTCGACTGGATGACCGCGTTGACCGGCGCTGCCAGCACCGTGTCCGGCGTCGGCCCGGGCCTGGGCGAGACCATCGGCCCGGCGGGCAACTTTGCCACCTTGCCGGATGCCGCCAAGTGGATCCTGTCGTTCGGCATGCTGCTTGGCCGACTGGAGATCATTACGGTGTTTGTACTGTGTATTCCGGCCTTTTGGCGTCACTGACTGGCGCCTGCAACAGCCGCGCCCGGTAATCGCCGGGCGTGGTGTCGAACCAGCGGCGGAACGCGCGGAAGAAGTTGCTCGGATCGGCAAACCCCAGCAGATAGGCAATCTCCAGCAGGGTCATGCCTGGCTGTGCCAGATACTGCTCGGCCAGTTCGCGGCGGGTGTCGTCGAGCAACTGCTGAAAACTGGTGCCCTCCTCCTGCAAGCGGCGCTGCAAGGTGCGCTGCGACAGGTGCAGGGTCTGCGCCACCGTATCGCGCTTGGGTTCGCCCTGCGGCAGTAAACGGCACAGCACCTGGCGCGCCTTGTGGGTCACGCGACTTTCAGAGAATCGCGCCAGGTATTCCCCGGCAAACCGGTCGTGCAGCAGCGCCATGGCTTCGTTGGCGGTGGGCAGCGGCGCTTCCATGTCGGCCCGTTCGAAAATCAGCGCGTCGTAAGGCGAGTTGAACATCAAGGGAGCATGGAAAGCTTGCCGGTAGGGTTGCAAGTCTGCGGGCTCGTCGCCCTGAAACAGCACTTTGACCGGATGCAGGGTGCGCCCGGTCAACCAGCCGCACAGGCCCAGCGCGCAGGCCAGCGAGGCTTCAGCGCTCTGCCGGGTCGGTGGCAGGTGATCGCCATGCACCGTCAGAATCAGCGCATAGCCTTCTTCGAGCAGACGAAAACTCAGGTCGGCGCTCTCGGCGATGATCCGCTGATAACGCACCAGGCGTTGAAAGCCTTCGGCCAGGGTGTTGCTCGACATCAAGGCGTAGCCGGCAACGTGGAACGAGGCCGGGCGCACTACTTTGCCCATGTTCAGGCCGATCGCCGGGTTGCCGGACAGCTCGACCGCCCGTTGCCAGAGACGGGTCATGGAATCTTGCGGGAAACGTGCATCCGGATCATCCAGGGCGGCGTAATCGAGCCCCAGTTGCTTGAACAGTACCCGGCAATCCAGGCCGTCCATCTCCAATGCTTTGACAATCCCCATCGCCCAGCTTGCAGAAGTCGTTCGTTCGCTCATGGCGTTATTCTTTTACATGATGGATCGCATGTGACGACCCGATTTGCGAAGGATACTAAAGTGGCGCCCATTGTCACTGGCTGATGCCAGTGTTCACTCTAGACTCAAATAAGCTACCCGCCGAACAACTTGCCGTCAGAACAATAACCACAGAGATCGCAGTCGTGGAAAACATCAAGCAATTCAACACTTTCGCCGAGTTCTACCCGTATTACCTCAGCGAACACGCCAACAGTACCTGCCGACGATTGCATTTCATCGGCACCACGCTGGTGATTTTCATTCTGGCCATGACCATCGCCAAAGGTGCCTGGCTGCTATTGCTGGCCCTGCCGCTGGCCGGTTACAGCTTTGCCTGGATCGGGCATTTCTTCTTTGAAAAGAACCGTCCGGCGACCTTCCAACATCCGCTGTACAGCCTGCTCGGCGATTTCGTCATGTACCGTGACATGATTCTCGGCCGCGTGGCGTTCTGAACCCCGACCCATCTGGAGGCTTGCCGATGAACGCCAATGCCCGCTTCACCCACATGCAGGATGGCACCGAGGAAGACTGGGCGATCATCGCCGCTGACTTCAGTGCCTACGCCCGGCAATTGCCGTCGCGGATCGTCGCGCACCTGAAGTTGCTCGAAGGTGATTTCGGCGGCTTTCAGGTGGATCGCCTGACCCACTCGCTGCAAACCGCGACCCGCGCCTATCGTGACGGCCGCGACGAGGAATACGTGGTCTGCGCGCTGCTGCATGACATCGGCGACACCCTCGGCTCCTACAACCACCCGGACATCGCGGCGGCGATTCTCAAGCCGTTCGTCAGCGCCGAGAACCTGTGGATGGTCGAGAAGCACGGGATCTTTCAGGGCTACTACTTCTTCCATCACCTGGGCATGGATCGGCACCTGCGCGAGCAATTCGCCGCGCATCCGCAGTATCAGGCGACGACGGAATTCTGCGCCAGGTACGATGCGGCGGCGTTTGACCCGGCCTATGAAACCCTGCCGCTGAGTTTCTTCGAACCGATGATGGAACGGCTGTTTGCCCAGCCCAAGCACTCGATCTACAAGGCCGCGATGGAAGAACACTCCCCCGCCTGAGAACACCACAGATCAATGTGGGAGGGGGCTTGCTCCCGAAGGCGGTGTGTCAGATAAACATGTACTTACTGATACACCGCATTCGGGAGCAAGCCCCCTCCCACAGGAGATATCTGGCGTCTAGGCGAGTTCAGCGACCTTGGCCGCCTTGAGCTGCGCCTCCCGCGCCTGTGCATCCGCCAGGCGATACAGCTCGATCGTGCCATCCCAGTGCTCGATCAATGCCGTGCACGATTCCACCCAATCGCCGCAATTGAGGTAATCCACCTCACCGACCTTACGAATCTCGGCATGGTGAATGTGCCCGCAGACCACACCGTGCAATTCTCGCTTCACGCATTCATGGGCGATGGCTTCTTCGAAGTCGCTGATGAAACTCACCGCCGTCTTCACCTTGTGTTTCAGGTACGCCGACAACGACCAGTAACCGTAGCCATAACGGGCACGCCAGTGATTGAGCCAGCGGTTGAGGGTCAGGGTGAATTCGTAGGCCGAATCGCCGAGAAAGGCCAGCCAGCGGTGATAGCGGGTGATCACGTCGAACTGATCGCCATGAATCACCAGCAGGTGCCGGCCATCCGCCGTGACATGCACCGCCTCATCGACCAACTGGATGTTGCCGAGGATCAGCTTCGAATAACGGCGCAGGAACTCATCGTGGTTGCCGGTGACGTAGATCACCTCAGTGCCGCGCTTGCTCATGGTCAGCAAGCGGCGGATCACGTTGGTGTGCGCCTGCGGCCAGTACATGCCGCCGCGCAGCTTCCAGCCGTCGATGATGTCACCGACCAGGTAGATCTTGTCGGCGTGGTAGCCCTTGAGAAATTGCGACAAGTGCTCGGCCTGGCAATCCCGCGTACCCAGGTGCACGTCGGAAATCCACAAGGTACGCACCCGTTGTTTGCGGCTGGGTCTGGCGAGCTCGGCGCTGGTCATGGGCAACCCTCTGCGATGTTTTCGCCACTGTGCACGCGCCCGGTGAATCGACCATGACAGGCAGGCGTCAGTCGTGTGACAGCGCGCAAGTCCGCTACCCCGGTGTAGACTGGCGCTCACTTCGGAGACCTCTGCCATGCGCCCGATCCTCACCCTGCGCCAATACACCCACGACCTGATCGTCCACAGCCACGACCACGCGCAACTGGTGTTCGGTTTGTCCGGCGCGCTGGATTTCGAAGTCGAGGGTCAGGGCAGTCAGGTGCGCCAGCAGAGTTTTGTGGTGGTCCCCGGCGGCGCGCATCACGCGTGCGGCAGCCCCGATGGCAGTCGTTGTCTGGTGCTGGACGTGCCCGACGAGCAATGGCTCAGCGATTCGCTGGGCGAGCACGCCGCGGCCAGTCAGCGCTTGCTCGACCAGCCGGCGCGGTTGTCCCTTGATGCGGGGCAAAGTCAATTGGTCAACTGGCTGGCGAACAGCCCGGTCACTGATCCGCTGATCGCTCAGCAAGGCGCGGTGTTGCTGCTGGCCAGCCTGAATCACGCCAGACCTGGCGAACTCTCGACGCGGCGCCTGCCCTACGCGGCTTTGGATGCGCACATCGAGCAACACGCCGCCTACCCGCTGCAGGTGGCCGATCTGGCGCAGATCGCCGGGCTGTCCAGCGCCCGCCTGCACGCGCGGTTCATGGCTGAATGCGGGCAGACGCCGATGGACTACATTCGCAGCCGGCGCCTGCACAAGGCGGTTTGCCTGTTGCGCGAGACGGCGCTGCCGATCGGCGAGATCGCCAGTCGGGTTGGCTACAGCTCGCAGAGTGCCTTCTCCGCAGCAGTGTTGCGTGAGTTTGGTGCCTCGCCGGGGCAATTGCGTCGCGATTCCTGCGACAAAAAACGCTAGTTCGCCGACAGACTTCCGAGCCGTAACACGCTTCAATGTGCATTCACCTGTAGGAGCTGCCGCAGGCTCGGGCCGCGTTCGGACGATCTTTTGACTTTGA
This sequence comes from Pseudomonas sp. Irchel s3a10, assembly GCF_900187525.1. Lineage (NCBI taxonomy): Bacteria > Pseudomonadati > Pseudomonadota > Gammaproteobacteria > Pseudomonadales > Pseudomonadaceae > Pseudomonas > Pseudomonas sp. Irchel s3a10. Next base: position 10,435 of record NZ_FYDR01000008.1, on the reverse strand, counting down.
CTTTTCAAGATCAAAAGCAAGATCAAAAGATCGCAGCCTGCAGCAGCTCCTACATTGAAACTGTGTTCGGATTAAGGATTGCAATGACTCCGCGTACCGCCCTCGGCGCCCTGCATATCGGCGCTCTGATGTTCGGCCTGACTGGTGTGTTCGGCAAACTCGCGGCCGCCTCGCCGGCGGTGATCGTCTTCGGACGTGCGGCGTTTGCCGTGCTCGCCCTGGCCTTTTTCGCCCGCTTCGCCAGTCAGCACGGCTGGCGGAAACTGCAGGCGGTCGACTGGCGGCGTCTGGCGCTCAGCGGCGTGTTGCTGGCCGGACACTGGGTGAGTTTTTTCATCGCGGTGAAGGTCGCCGGCGTGGCGATTGCGACTCTGGGCTTTGCCAGTTTCCCGGCGTTCACGGTGATTCTTGAAGGGCTGATTTTCCGCGAACGCATCCGCGCCAATGAAATCGTGCTGGTGGTGCTGGTTAGCGTCGGTCTGGTGTTGGTCACCCCGGCGTTCGATCTGGCCAGCGGCGCCACCACCGGGTTGCTCTGGGCGGTGCTGTCGGGCTTGCTGTTCGCCCTGCTGTCGCTGACCAACCGCGCCAGCTCCGGACGCATCCCGGCGGTGCAGGCCGCGCTTTGCCAGAACGTGGTGGTGGCGCTGTGTCTGCTGCCGGTGGCCGCTCCGCAACTGAGCGAAGTACGCGCCCTGGACTGGTTATGGATCGGCCTGCTCGGGGTGTTCTGCACCGGCGTCGCCCACAGCCTGTTCGTCGCCAGCCTCGCGGTGATCAAGGCGCGCACCGCCGCCGTGGTGTTCGCCATGGAGCCGGTTTACGGCATCACCATCGCCTGGCTGCTGTTCAATGAAAACCCGACCGTACGCATGCTGATCGGAGGCGCGCTGATCATCATCGCCATCGTGGTCTCGGCGCGGATGTCAGGCAGCGCCGACAAGAAAACCGTGGCTGCCGAAGCCGCGTCTCACTGAGTGCGATCGTTGTGGCCGAGGTCGCGCTCAGGGTCGATCTGATCGCGCACCCGCTGCTTGAGCACCTTGGCCTCGGGAAAACCGCCATCGGCCTTGCGCTCCCAGATCTGCACATCGTCGCAGCTGATGTGAAATACCCCGCCGGTGCCGGGCACCAGAGACACCTTGCCGAGGTCATCGCCGAAGGTGCTGAGCAGTTCCTGCGCCAGCCACGCAGCGCGCAGCAGCCACTGGCATTGGGTGCAATAAGTGATGACGACTTCCGGTTTTGCAGCAGACATGTTCGCTGAAACTCCTGAGACAGAGGGCGCCGCTATAATAGCCGGCTTTATCGCTTGCCCCGAGACTCACCATGCGCCGTTTGCTGTTCTGCCTGCTGCTTGGCTTCCTGCCCCTCTTTGCTAATGTCATCGTGCATGCCGCCGAAGCCCCCCGCCCCAAAGTCGGCCTGGTGTTGTCCGGTGGTGCCGCCCGTGGCCTGGCGCACATCGGTGTGCTCAAGGCTCTTGAAGAACAAGGGATAAAGATCGACGCGATTGCCGGCACCAGCATGGGTGCGGTGGTCGGTGGCCTGTATGCCTCGGGTTACAAGATCGATGAACTGGAAAAACTCGCGCTGAACATTGACTGGCAGCAGGCACTGTCCGACGCCCCGCCCCGGGAAGACGTGCCGTTTCGCCGCAAGCAGGACGACCGCGATTTTCTGGTGAAACAGCAACTGAGTTTTCGCGATGACGGTAGCCTCGGCCTGCCGCTGGGAGTGATTCAGGGCCAGAACCTGGCGCTGATGCTGGAAAGCCTGTTGGCGCACACCAGTGACACCCGCGACTTCGACAAACTGCCGATCCCGTTCCGCGCCGTCGCCACCGACATCGCCAACGGCGAAAAAGTGGTGTTCCGCAAAGGCCACCTGCCGCAGGTGATCCGCGCCAGCATGTCGATTCCGGCGGTGTTCGCCCCGGTCGAACTGGACGGGCGGCTACTGGTGGACGGCGGCATGACCGACAACATCCCGCTCGACGTCGCGCGGGAAATGGGCGTCGATGTGGCGATCGTGGTCGACATCGGCACGCCGCTGCGCAACCGCAAGCAACTGGCCACCGTGGTCGACGTGCTGAACCAGTCGATCACCCTGATGACCCGGCGCAACTCCGAAGAACAACTGGCCGCCCTCAAACCCACCGACGTGCTGATCCAGCCGGCGCTGGCGGCGTTCGGCGTCACCGACTTCGGCAAAGCCCAGGAGATGATCGACGCCGGTTACCGCGCCACGCGAATTCTCGACGCCCGCCTCGCTCAGCTCAAACCTCACGAATCCCAAGACGCCGAACTCAATGCCGCCCGCGCCCCGGGTCAGCGCACCCCAATCATCACCGCGATCAGGGTCGAGAACGATTCGAAAGTCGGCGATGAAGTGATCCGCTATTACATCCGCCAGCCGATCGGCGAGCCGCTGGACCTCGGTCGGCTGCACTCGGACATGGGCACGCTATACGGCCTCGACTACTTCGAACAGGTGCAGTACCGCGTGGTGCACAAGGGTCAGGATCACACGCTGGTGATCAGCGCCCGGGGCAAACGCAGCGGCACCGATTACCTGCGGGTCGGCCTGAACCTGTCAGATGACATGCGCGGTGACAGCGCCTTCAACCTCGGCGCCAGTTACCGCATCAACGGCATCAACCGCCTCGGCGCGGAATGGCTGACCCGCGCACAAATCGGCGACAAGCAGGAACTGTATACCGAGTTCTATCAGCCGCTGGACGTTGGCTCGCGCTACTTCGTCGCGCCGTATGCTGCGTTTGAGGCGCAGAACGTCGATGCCGTGCTCGACAACGATCCGATCGCCCAATACCGCGTCGAACGCTACGGTTTCGGCCTCAATTTCGGCCGACAGATCGGCAACAACGGCGAAATCCGCTTCGGGGTTGGCGAGGCCTGGGGCAAGGCGGACGTGCGAATCGGTGATCAGGACCTGCCGAGGGAAAACTTCACTGAAGGTTTCTACTCGCTGAAGTACTCGTACGACTCGCTGGACAACGTCTACTTCCCCCACGAGGGCAAGGACGTCAGCCTGACCCTGCTGCAATTCGAACCAAGCCTGGGCTCGGACACGCGCTACCGGCAGTGGGAATTCAAACTCGACAAAGCCATGAGCCATGGTCCGGATACGCTGATTCTCGGCGGGCGCTACGGCCGAACGCTGAACGACGCCAACGTGGTGACGTCGAGCTTCCTGCTCGGCGGTGCACGGCAGTTGTCGGGCTTTCGCGAGGATTCGATTTCCGGGCAGAACGTCAGCCTGATGCGCGCGGTGTATTACCGCCGGTTGACACCGCGCGCCTACCTGCCCCTGGACTTCCCGCTGTATGCCGGGGCGTCGCTGGAACGTGGGCGGGCGTGGAACAACGACAATGAATTCGACAGCGGCTACATCAATGCCGCCAGTGTGTTTATCGGCTTCGATACGCCGCTGGGGCCGCTGAACTTCACCTACGGTCTGAATGATGCGAACGAGCAGGCGGTTTATCTGAATCTGGGGCAGACGTTCTGATCATTCGGGTGGATCTATGGTGCCTGCCAGGCCGCCTTCGCGAGCAAGCCCGCTCCCACACTGGAACGCATTCCAACTGTGGGAGCGGGCTTGCTCGCGAAGGCGATAGTTCAGTCAGCGAACAATTCCGCTGACTCAACCTTCAGCGAATCCCCGCCAATAACGTCCGCGCCGTTTGCTTGAGGGGTTCATCCCCTTCCTTGAGCAATTCGTTGAGCAAGGCAATCGCGCTGTCGATATCCCCATCATCAATGCAGGTCTGCGCCTGTTCGAGTTTCACTGACCCGACAGCAGGTTCCGGCTCCTGCAACGTCAGCGGCTCCAGCGCCAGAGTGGACGGAGGATCGCCGAACGCATTGAGAAAGTCATCGTCCAGCGGCTGCGCGTCCGGTTCGGGGATCCACTCCAGCTCCGCCTCTTCGCTGGCCACTGTTTCGGGCAACTCGAAATCCGCTGGCAGGATTTCAAGCCCCGAATTCGATGCAGACGGATCCACGTGCTGCTCAGGTGCCGAACGACTGTCCTCAAGATCCCAACTGGACGCCATCGACAGCTCACCCAGATTCAATTCGAAATCATCCTCGGGCGCCGGTGGCGCAGGAGCGGCCACTGCCGCAGCAGCGACGATCGGCAATACCGGTGTGATCGGCGCAGCGCTGTTCAATTTCGGATGCCGTTCACGGATCGCGGCCAATTGCTGAGGATCAACCCCTGCCCCACGCAACTGGTTTTCCTGTTGCTCATAAGCGGCGCTGTCACCCTGACGCCCCAGCACTTCGAGCAACTGCACGCCCAGATCGATGCGCTCCGGCTCCTTGTCCAGGGCATTGCGCAGCAACCCGACGGCCTCGTTCAGTCGCCCGTAAGCCAGATAGATCCCCACCGCTTCCAGCACATCGCCTGCCGCCGGTTCTTCACGATGTTCGTGCGCTGCGCCGAGGCTGGGCGAGGCTGTGGTGGGTGTGTCATCCAGATCTGGCGCGAGACCTGTCGGGGCCAGCGCCAGCGGCGCTGCATCCTGAACCCGTTGACGGCGACGGCGCACGAACAGCACGCCCCCCAACAGGCCCAGCAACAGCAGCAAACCACCGAGCAACGGCCAATTGAGGCCATCGTCTTCAGCTGGCGGCGCTGGGGTTGCTGCGGGCGCAGGTGGCGGCGGCGTAACGGCCGGTGCCGGGGGCTTTTGCAACTCGCTCAAACGCGTTTGCAGATCACTGACGTGCTTTCTACCGTCAGCAATCTGCACTTCCTGCGTTTGCAGTTTGACGTTGAGTTCGTCGACGGTCTTCTGCAGTTGCTGATTGAGCAACACGCTGGCCGCCAATTGCTCGGCCAAGGCATCGCTGACGGGCGCAGCCGCCGCTGGCGATGCCGGCGCAGAAGGCGGCGCATCGCGTTTACCCTGGGCAGCCTGCGGGGCCGCCGTGGCAGGTTCGACGGTGGGGAATTCAGAGGATTGCGGACGTGGATCGGGTTCGTCCGTGGCCGGTATGATCCCCGGCGATCCGGGCGGATCGATCAGCAGCGTGTACTCGCGCAACAAGCGGCCATTGGGCTGATCGAGCTGCACCAGAAAATTCAGATAGGGTTCATTGACCGGCTTGCGCGAGGTCACCCGGATCATCTGGCGATTGCCATGCAGGATCGGGGTGAACTTGAGGTCGTTGAGAAAAAACACCCGCTCGACCCCGGCCCGGCCGAACTCATCCGCCGTGGCCAGGCTGGCCGAGAGGTCGCTGGCACTGAGGCCCGCGGCATCCACCAGCGCGATGTCGGCCTTGAGCGGCTGATTGAGGCCCGAGTGGACGGTGATGTCGCCCAGCCCCAGTGCCATCGACCAGGTCGAATAGCAGAATACGCCAGCGACCAGCAGCCATTTGGCGCTACCGCGCAGTACCACGTGCCGACTTGCGTGCATGAGCATCCCTTAAATAAGCAAAACCGGTTTCTATGCGTTCGCACATCCGGTACGAACACGATATTGCCCAGTAGTTCTTATAGTCTGCTCAGCGCGATCCCTCAAAAAACCGGCACGCGGTTATGCCTCAAGATTTTTCCAGGTTGGCCAGAATGTGCCCGTGAACGCGCATGCACACCTTCAGATCCGCCTCGTCGACGCCTTCGAACAATTCGTGGCGCAGTTGCGTGGCAATGGTTTCGATTTGTTCGATCAGCGGCAGCGCGGGCGCGCAGAGGACGATTTTTTTCGCCCGACGGTCTTCCATCACTGACTGACGTTGCACCAGGCCCTGGCTTTCCAGGCTGTCGAGCAAGCGCGCGAGGGTCGGCCCTTCGACACCGACGCTTTGCGCCAGCTCGCGTTGGGTCGGCGCGTCTTCGAAACGCGCCAGATGCAGCAGCACCAGCCAGCGTGCCTGGGACAAACCCAGACCGGCCAGCCGGCGGTCCAGTTCGGCGCGCCAGCCACGGGACATCTGGGCCAGTTGCATGCCAAAGCGGTGTTGATCGGTTAACGGCATAAAGCACTCATGAGTAGACTGACAAATAGAGAAAAACTAATTATTAGTCAGCTAAGCATGACATTTGGCTATAGGCAAGAGCCGATCCGTACTGAATCGTTACAACTGTCTGACGGTTGGCGCAATCGCCGTCTTACATTTCGAATTCAGATTGCAGCGCAGCCCTTACGCAGTAAAGAACGCCTTCCGGAACCCGACCGGCGAACAGCTCAGCCACTTCAGCGACAGACGGCAATTCGCCCTCGCCATCGAGGAACGCGTCCTGCACTTCGCCCATCAGTTCTTCCGGCAAATCCAGCGCCTGCTCCAGCGACAATTGCTGCTTGCCAATGGCCTCGGCAAGCATGCTGTAGACGTTCTTTTCCGAGCACTGCAGCTGCCCGGCGATCTGCATCGGGGTCATGCCGGCGCGGGCCAGGGTGATCAGTTCGTGACGCACGTCGGCCACCACTTTCGGCGCTTCGGCCTCCCCGCCGAGCACTTCGAGGAAGGCCTCGCCGTAACGTTCCAGCTTGCGCGCACCGACACCGCTGACCCGGGCCATGTCGGCCAGCGAGGTCGGCTGGCTGCGGAGCATTTCCAGCAGGGTCGAGTCGGGGAAGATGACGTACGGCGGCACACCGTGTTCTTCGGCGAGTTTACGCCGCAGCGCGCGCAAGGCTTCCCACTGTTCGCGCTCTTCGCCACGCACCAACTGACTGGCCGGGCTCTTGCTGGCGGTCTTGGCGGTGACCTGCGGCTTGAGGTCGCGGCGCAGCTCCAGGCTCACTTCACCCTTGAGCAATGGCCGGCAGGTGTCGCTCAGGCGCAGACCGCCATAACCTTCATGATCGACATCAGCCAGGCCACGGGCCACCAGTTGCCGGAACAGCGAGCGCCATTCGCTCTCGCTCAACGCCTTGCCTACGCCGTACACCGACAGGTGCTGATGGCCAAAGCTGCGCACCTTTTCGTTGTCCTTGCCCAGCAACACGTCCACCAGATGGCCGACGCCATAGCGCTGGCCGGTGCGATAGATCGCCGACAGCGCCTGGCGCGCCGGCTCGGTGGCGTCCCAGGTCTGCACGCCGTCGACGCAGTTGTCGCAGTGGCCGCAAGGCTCGGGCATGTCTTCGTCGAAATACGCCAGCAAGGTCTGCCGGCGGCAGCGGGTTTCTTCGCAAAGCGAGAGCATCGCGTCGAGCTTGTGCTGCTCCAGACGCTTGTGGCGCTCGTCGCCCTCGGAGTTCTGCAGCATCTGCTTGAGCATCACCACGTCTTGCAGACCGTAAGCCATCCACGCATCCGCCGGCAGGCCATCACGGCCGCCGCGCCCGGTTTCCTGGTAATAGGCTTCAAGGGATTTCGGCAGATCGAGGTGCGCGACGAAACGCACGTTGGGCTTGTCGATGCCCATGCCGAACGCCACGGTGGCGACCATGATCAGACCTTCCTCGTTGAGGAAGCGCTTCTGGTGATAGGCGCGCAGATCATTGGGCAAACCGGCGTGATACGGCAGCGCCGGGAAGCCCTGCTCGCTGAGGAACGCGGCAACTTCTTCAACCTTCTTGCGCGACAGGCAATAGACGATGCCGGCATCGCTGCGCCGTTCGGCAAGGAACGCGAGCAACTGCTTGCGCGGCTGCTCCTTGGGCACGATGCGGTAGAAAATATTCGGCCGGTCGAAGCTCGACAGGAAGCGCTCGGCGTTCTGCAGGTGCAGGCGGGTGACGATTTCTTCGCGGGTACGCTTGTCGGCGGTGGCAGTCAGGGCGATGCGCGGTACGTCGGGGAACATTTCCGCCAACTGGCCCAGTTGCAGGTATTCCGGACGGAAGTCGTGGCCCCATTGCGACACGCAGTGCGCTTCGTCGATGGCGAACAGCGCGATGTTCAAGCCTTGCAGGAACGACAGCATGCGCGGCTGCACCAGACGCTCGGGCGCCAGATAGAGCATTTTCACTTCGCCACGTTTGATTCGCGCGGCGAGGTCACGCTGCTGCTCGGCGCTCAACGTGGAGTTCAGTGCCGCCGCAGCCACGCCGAGCTCTTCGAGGGTGGCGACCTGATCGTCCATCAAGGCGATCAGCGGCGACACCACCACCGCCAGGCCTTCGCGCAACAGCGCCGGCACCTGGAAGCACAGGGATTTGCCGCCACCGGTAGGCATCAGCACCAGCGCATCACCGCCGCTGGCCACGCGCTCAATGATTGCACCCTGACGGCCACGGAAACTGTCGTAGCCGAAGATGTCCTTGAGGACGCGTTGAGCCTGTTCGAGCATAAAAACTCCAAAAATCTACCGAAACATCCCTGCACAGGCTGGTTCAGGACAGCCACAGCTGCTTAAACAAAACGTAAGAGCGCGTTGCCAGACCACCGCAATACGAGCAGGGAGCGCAAAACGCGGCAGTATACCCGAGCGTTCCCCGGCACAGGGTGCCGCTGATAAGACTCCGCTAGCCGCCAACACGAAAACCCTGTGGGAGCGGCGGTGCGACGAATCGACTTGCTCGCGAAGGCGGCGTGCCAGTCGATACAAAAGTGTCTGATACACCGTATTCGCGAGCAAGCCCGCTCCCACAGGGATATTCGTGTTGCCTGTAATTGCGGCAAATCTGCCGTGCGGCTGGCTTGAGCGAGCAAGAAGGCCTAGAATTCCCGCATTGTTTATTCCCCCAAGGTAGCCCCGTAATGTCCTTCGCTGAGCAACTAACCCGCCTGCAAGTCTTTCTCGACGCCGACGAGCTGCACGAAGAGGCGCTGGATTACGTGGCCGCCCACGGTTACCTGACCGCCCTGTCGATCTGTGCAGAAGACGTACCGGAGCGTGAGTGGATCGACGCTCTGTTCGCCGAAGAGCCGCATTACAGCAGCGAGGCCCAGCGCGAAGAAATCGAAGCCACGCTGATCGGCCTCAAGGCACACATCGCCCGCCAACTGGCGTCCGACGAAGAATTCGAACTGCCGTGTGACCTGGACCTGGGCGACGAACCGGACGACTCCGAACTGCGCGGCTGGTGCATCGGTTTCATGGAAGGCGTATTCCTGCGTGAAGCGGCCTGGTTCGAGACCGCTGAAGAAGAAGTCAGCGAAATGCTCCTGCCGATCATGGTCGGTTCCGGCCTGTTCGACGAACAGCCAGAGTTCGAAGACATCGCCAAGGACGCCAACCTGATGGACGACATGATCGTGCAGATCCCGGAAGCCCTGACCGCGCTGTACCTGCTGTGCCAGGCCCCGGACGAAAAACCGGCGATCCTCAAGCCACGTCACCATTAAGCCCCAGCCTATGGACAACCCCATAGGCAACCGCCCCCTGATGTTGCGCTACATCCTGCTGGCCGTCGGCTGGCTCAGCGTGGCATTGGGGGTGATCGGGATTTTCCTGCCTGTTCTGCCCACCACCCCTTTCCTTTTGCTGGCGGCCGCCTGCTTCGCGCGCAGCTCTCCGCGTTTCTATCAATGGCTGGTCGAACACCCGAAGCTCGGGCCATGGATTCGTGACTACCTCGACGGCAACGGCATACCGCTCAAGGGCAAGGTCTACGCGATCGGCTTGATGTGGGCGAGCATTCTGTTTTCGTGTTACCTGGTGCCGCTGCCGTGGGCGCGGGGGTTCATGTTGACCAGCGCGGTGTTGGTGACGGTGTACATCCTTCGCCAAAAGACTTTGAATAAATCCTGAATACCGCCGCCCCCGCTACATCTGCATTTATCCCCGATACAGCGCCTCAGGCTGTCTATCTCCTGGGTTTTGAGCCAGTTACCCAAGTGCCCCGCCACTGACCGCTCGTCGGAAAAAACCTCCTACCTGTTATTTCTGACAGTAGTCAACGCAGCAGCTTCAGCGCTGAATGGACTCCATCGCTCTTGTCCCCGACAGCTCGAAGGAGTGCCCCATCATGTTCGTCAAGCCCAAGAAGAAAATCCCTGTTCCCTTGGCACTGCTGGCCCCGCTAGTCCCCGGGCGCCTCCTGCCTTCCGGCCAGTGGGGGATCAACCGGGCGGCGGCGCTGCTCAATTTTCCCGATGACGGTCTGCAAGTCGTGATCCCCGTCTGGGCCACCAAGGCTGTTGGAGATACCGTCAAGCTGCTGCTCAATGACCGTGAGGTCGACGGGCGCCCCATCATTGACGAGACCGAGCTCAAGCAACCGACCCTCTTGTGGGTGGCTCCCCGTCATCTGCAGACAGATCCTTACGAACTCACCTACGAAATCAAACAGCCCAATCAAAAAGAAGAGCGTCCGGACACCCCTCTCAACCTCTACGTCAAACTGGAAATCCCCGCTGGCCAGGATACCGACCCGGACCCCGGCAGCCACTCCAACCTGTACATGTACATTCCCCCGGAAATCGTCAACGACGGCGTGGACAAAGACGTTGCCGAAGCGGGGGTGCCGATTGTCATCAGGTCCGAGTCCGGCAGCGGCTTGCCT
>NZ_FYDR01000006.1:0-485170 GCF_900187525.1 Pseudomonas sp. Irchel s3a10 | reverse complement strand
AACACATCGAACCGAACCGCGGCAGCAAGATCACCGTCCGCTACCAGCTCTGGCGCCATGCCACAAATGAGACCAGCCTCTCGAATCCATTGGTGTTCACCGTGGGCGTCGCGCTGGAACTGCTCGCCCCTTCGATCAAGGAAAACAACGGCGACAGCGCACTCAACCCGCTGCTGGTCAGGGACACCTTGACCATCGTGGTGCCGGACAACAGCGCGTTGCTGCCAACTGATGAAATCATCGCCACTTGGACTGGCGCACAGGGTACGCCCGCAGGCGGTTCGCACACCTCTGTTCCTCGGCCGCTGGGCAGCAACCGGGAGTTTGCGATTCCGAATAGTGTGGTCGCGTTCAACCTGAACAAAGATGTGAAGGTGTCCTACGTCGTCATCCGCGACAGCAAGCCGCTGCCGTCCCTCGTCTTTGATTTGACTGTGTTGAACATGCCGCAGAATGAACTGCTCAAACCGATCATCAAGGACGCGGACAACGACGGCGAAGGCCCGGAGTTCAACGTAGGGAATCTGACCAGCAATGCCACCTATCGCATGGGCGTCTGGCCGTTGATTGCCACAGGCCAATATGTCTGGCTGCGCCTGAAAGGGACGAACGCTGATGGCAGCGACTACAACCTGCAGATCCATACGGCACCAGGCTCAATGGTCAGCGATAAGTGGCTCGATCAAGGTTACTACGAGCGGAGCATCGCTTTTGCAGGCTTGAGAAACCTTAAGGATGGCAGCCCGTTGACCATGGAGTTCAAAGCCGCGTTCGGCAAGAGCACGGATGAGAGCGAGGCGGTGGTCTTCCCTGTGCGTACCTATACCGTAAAGGCGATTCATGAGGCAGAACTGACATTTATCAACCAGCCCTATTTGAAAAAATATAACGACCTGGTCGAGGACATCGTCCTGAACTCAAGTACGACTCAAGGCGTGCCTGTTCCGAATGAAAAAATCACCCTGAACCTGCCAGCAGGCTTCACCTATGCCGACAACGGCAATGGTTCCCGTGACTTCTGGACTGACAATAACGGTATGCTGACCGTTAGTGGTGTGAAAGCCAAAGGAAACCCTGGAACTTACAATTTGATCGCTGTTAGCGGTACTAAAACTGCCACGGCGAGGCTGACGATTGTTGGATATACGGAGTTGGTTGCACACAATTCGAGCGCAAAAAATATTGCCATCACGGCGGACGGCTTGCGTGTTTTGACCGTTGATAACTCATACTCCGTCGGGCTCTACGATGCGGTGAACCTATCACAGATTAAGACAACCAGAATCGGTGACTACCCCACCCACGCTGCCATCACGCCGGATGGCTCACGAGCTTTTATTACAAGTCGGAACATACTCTTTGTCATCGACATGTTGAATCTGTCAGTGATTAAAACCATTGGCATTGAGACGATCCCCTACCCATTCGGGGTTGCCATCACACCAGACGGCGCACACACCTTTGTTAGTGCATTCAACGGAAGTTCAGTCAGCGTCATCAATGTACAGAGCTTGTCAGTGATCAAAACAATATTCACAGGGGCGAATAGTCGACCCTCCGAGATTGCAATCACGCCAGATGGCAAGCAGGCTTTTGTTATCGATAGCCTCAACCAATCTGTCTCGATCATCGATACGAAGAGCTACTTGGTGACTAAGACCATTGCGCTTTTGACCCAGGGCAGCTTGACGAGCATAGGCATCACTCCAGACGGCCTGTATGCGTTTATTGTTGCTAGTGCCGCAAATAAGGTAGTAGTAATCGATGTGCCAAGCCAGTCGGTGAAAAAGAACATTAGCGTGATGCGAGGTTCTAAACATATCGCCATCGCGCCGGGCGGCCGACACGTATTTCTGACTTCGCATGACACCTTTAGTGCTGTTTCGGTCATAGATACGGTAAGTCTGGAAGTAATATTAGACGCTCACCTCCCTGCTATGGGCGTGATGGGAATTGCCATCACGCCCGACGGTACACGTGCCATTGCCTGTAATAACAAATACCTGACGGTCATAGCTGCGGGATAAGCCAAGAGATAAAAAAGGCTATACCAATGTCTTTCTTGAGAAGGAGGACCTTCTATACCTATATCAGAACTAGACACAATCGCGAGCAAGCTTACGCCTACAGTTTCTTTTGTCGGGCACATAACCTGTGACCAACGCAGATCCACTGTGGGAGCGGGCTTGCTCGCGAAGAGGCCAGAACTGTGAGCGCCTATTCCTTGGGCACAACATTATCCAGCGCCTGATTCACCGCCAACTTTCCCAACATCACCACCTGCGCGATACCCAACACCGTGTTGCGACTCGGCCCCTCCAGCGTTCCGGCGAAATCGCCGAGCATGACCGTGGCTGAGGCCAGGGATTCGCAGGCGTTGGCCAGCAGGGATTCGGTGTCGGTTTGTGGGTTGACCAGGAACATGCTGCTGGGGGTGTACGGCGTTGCCATGATGTTCGCGGGCGCGAGGTAATGGTCGAGGGCGCGTTCGGCGGCTTCGTGGAGTTTTCTTGAGTTGAGGGATTCGTAGGGTGATAGCGGGTCTGTGACTGGCGGATTGGGTGGGGTTTCGGACATCAGATGGAACTCCGATCAAAGTACTTTGAAAGAATGACTCCCTGTAGGAGCTGCCGCAGGCTGCGATCTTTTGATCTTGTTTTTTAAAAGCAACATCAAAAGATCGCAGCCTTCGGCAGCTCCTACAGGGGACCGGGCAGTTAGTTCGGCACGCGGCGGCCGTCCAGTACCCGGTTGACCATCAGTTCACTGAGCATGATCACCTGATGCAGCATCAGCATCGCCCGGCGCTGTGAGTGGTCGCCGGTGTCGCCGATATCGCGGGCCATGTCGCTGGCGGCGGCCAGGGATTCGCAGGCTTCGACGAGCAACGTTTCTTCGTCCACGGTGGGGTCGATGAGGAAGATTCTGTTCGATTGGCGTGACGAGGCTGAAGGGATCGAGATCTTCAGTGCGCCGGGGTTGAGGTAGAAGTTGATGGCGCGGTCGGTTGCCGCTTTTATCTTCTGCGGGTCGAGGGCTGGGTCGTACGGGATCGAGGTGTCCGGGGGGTTGGGTGTGGCTTTGAACATGGATGTACTCCTATTGCAGTTCTTCAGGAGCCATCACTCTCGCTACCAAACGAGGGGTGGTGGCCATACGCGGGTTGGTAGACCGGCTGCAATAGGAACCCGGCGCTCACGAGTGAGCCCCACGCATGACCACCATAAAACCGAGCCCCACAAAGGGACTGCAAAGGTGTTGCCATACAGCTATTACAGACGGGCTACCAAACCCGATCACTGATTTTCAGTGACAGGGAAACGATATAGCCCGGCCCATAGCCGTGTAAGCCGGCGGATTCTGGCGTACGCGTAGGTAACGGCGCAAGGCGTTGTAGCCTGTATGGCGTAACGGTTCGTGTACTTTAAACGTGGTTGCGGGGTTATGTTTATGTGCGGCGTTTGCTCTGTTGTTTTGATTTTGTCTGGCAGGCCGCTTTCGCGAGCAAGCCCGCTCCCACAGTTGGAATCAGTGCATTCAGGTGGGAGGTTGGTCGGTTGGCAGGCCGCCATCGCTGGCAAGCCAGCTCCCACAATTTGACTGAGTGCATTCAGTTTGGGATTGGTTGGCTGGTAAGCCGTCTTCGCCAGCAGGCTGGCTCCCACAATTAGACTGAGTGCATTCAGATGGGGGTTGGTCGGCTCGCAGGCTGGCTCCTACAATTGGATCGGGTGTATTCAGTTTGGGATTGGTGGACTTTGAGGCCGTCATTGCTGGCAAGCAAGTTCTCACAGGTTCAGGCAGTGGGTGGGCGCAGCACCAGTGCGAACAGCTCGCCATGCCCGGTCACATTGAGCTTGTGATATAGATTGCGCCGATGCACCTTCACCGTCTCCGGCGAGATGCCCATCTGCTGGGCGATGGCCTTGCTGGAAAAGCCTTGCAGAATCAGCCGCGCGGTGTCGACTTCACGGGTAGTCAGGCGTGCATCGAAGCGATCGAGCAGCGTCGCCAGATCCCCCGCCACTGGCTCGACGCCGGTCCCTTGCGGCGGCAACAACTGCACATGGCGACGCATCGCCGCCAACACCCAGTCGCGCACACACAGCAGGCGGCCCTGCTCGGCCAGATCGAAAGTCGTCGAGCGCCCCAGTGACAGGCCAAGCACACCGCTCTCGACGTTAATCATGAACTGCAACTCGTCCTCACCGACCACCGAGCGAAAGTAGCTCTGGTAATACTCGCTGTGCAGAAACTGGTCCGGCGCCACCGAGGCCAGGCTGTGCAGGCCGTCGGCGATGCCGGTCGAGGCGGTTTGGTAGAACGGATCGAGCAGGTACATCCCGGCGCTGTAGCTGGCCAGTTCTTCCTGCTCGTCGGCGCGGCCCTTGCTGTCGAAGTCGATCAGCAATTGCGGTGCCTGCCCCGCCTTCATCAGCGCCACCAGCGCGTTGTCCAGCGGCACCAGCAGGCGCAGCGTGTCGACCAGCGCGCGCCAGAAACCGTCCTGCCCAACCGTGGCAAACACCCGCGCCAGACTTTGATGCACCGGCAACTCCTGCAACAACGCGTCCACGCTCTACCCCTTTTGAGTAACCCATGATGGGAATGGGTCAGGCGTGCCCGCCCCGATAGGCTGAGCACTCCTGTCAATCACCGGCCTGCCGCAGGCCAGGAGTGCCGCATCATGCGTTGTCGTCGTGGCTATATCAACCGGGGCATCAACCTTGGCCTGCTCGCCTGTTTTGGCGTCGCATCCGCCGCCAGTGCCGCCGACGCGCCGAGCGTGCACGTCTACAACTGGTACGACTACATCGGCCCCAATACCCTGGCGGACTTCAAGCGCGGCAGCGGCATTCAACCGGTTTACGACACCTTTGACAGCGCCGAAGTGCTCGAAGGCAAACTGCTGACCAGCCGCAGCGGTTACGACGTGGTGGTGGCGAGCAACTTCAGCCTGCCGACCCTGATCAAGGCCGGCGCCCTCGCCCCGCTGCCGCGCGATCAACTGCCGGGCTGGAACAATCTGGACAGCGATCTGCTGAGCAAACTGGCCAACAACGACCCCGGCAATCAATACGCCGTGCCGTACCTGTGGGGCACCAATGGCATCGGCTACAACGTCGACAAGGTGCGCGCCGCGCTTGGCGACAAGGCGCCGCTGGATTCGTGGGATCTGGTGTTCAAGGAAGAGAACCTCGCCAAGCTTGGCCAGTGCGGGGTGGCGATGCTCGATTCGCCGTCGGAGATGCTCCCGGTGGCCCTGCACTACCTCGGGCTGCCGCCCAACAGCACCAAGCCCGAGGACTATCAGAAAGCCGAAGCGCTGCTGCTCAAATTGCGCCCGCACATTGCCTACTTCAACTCGTCGAAATTCATCAGTGACCTGTCCAACGGCAACATCTGCGTGGCGGTCGGCTGGTCCGGGGCGATGCTCGAAGCCAAAACCAACGCCGAGCAGGCCAACAACGGCGTGAAGATCGCCTACAGCCTGCCCAAGGAAGGCGCGCCGGTGTGGTTCGACACGCTGGTGCTGCTCAAGGATGCGCCGAACCGCGCTCAGGGTCTGGCGTTCATCGACTACCTGCTGCGCCCGGAAGTGATCGCGCCGGTCAGTGATCACCTGTCGTACCCCAACGGCAACCGCGCCGCCACCCCACTGGTGGCTGCGGCCACGCGGGATAACCCGGCGGTGTATCCGTCCGCGGCGGCGATGGCCACCCTGTACACGCTTGAGCCGCTGCCCAAAGCCATCGAGCGCGTGCGCACGCGGGTGTGGAGCAAGATCAAGAACGGTCAGTAACCCCAACACATTTCCCTGTGGGAGCGAGCCTGCTCGCGATGGCGTCTTTGAATTCAACATCTTTGTTGATTGGCTCACCGCAATCGCGAGCAGGCTCACTCCTACAAGGTCCGTGAGTCCTTCAGATTTTTACAGAGAGACAAAACATGAAACCTCGTGCCCGTGACCTGAACATCCGCATCGGCCAGTTGCAACCCGGCCCGCTCAACGCCATCACCGACGTTCCCGGCGTGCGCGTCGGCCACAGTAACGTGCGTGGTCGCAGCGACAGCGGACGTGACATCTGCACCGGCGTCACAGTGATCGAACCGCGTCGCGGCTCGACCAACCAGCAACCGTGTTTCGCCGGCGTGCATGTGCTCAACGGCAATGGCGATGCCACCGGTCTTGAGTGGATTCGCGAGGCCGGACTGCTGACCAGTCCCGTCGCCTTCACCAACACCCACAGCCTCGGCGTGGTGCGCGATGCGTTGATTGCGCTGGATCGTCAGCAGCAACCGGACGATGGGCGCCTCTACTGGAACATGCCGGTGGTGCTGGAAACCTTCGATGGCTTGCTCAACGACATCAATGGTTTTCACGTCAAACCCGAGCATGTCGCCGAGGCGCTGAGCTCAGCACATGACGGCGCCGTTGAAGAAGGCGCCGTCGGCGGCGGCAGCGGCATGATCTGCCACGAATTCAAGGGTGGCATCGGCAGCGCGTCAAGGCGTTTGAGCAGCGCTCAGGGCGGTTGGACCGTGGGGGCGATCGTGCAGGCCAACCACGGCATTCGCAGCGAGTTGCGGGTCGACGGTTACCCGGTGGGGCGCTACATGGAGCAGGTAGATTCGCCGTTCCTGCGTGCTTCACTGCCGCATCCGGGCATGGGCTCGATCGTGGTCTGCCTGGCCACCGACGCGCCGCTGCTGCCGCATCAATGCACGCGTCTCGCGCAACGCGCCAGCCTCGGTCTGGCGCGCAGCGGCGGCGGCAACGAAGACCACAGCGGTGACATCTTCATCGCCTTCGCCACCGGCAACGAACACGTGCCGCCCGCCGCCTACGAGGGCAAAGGCGCGCCGACCTGCGACGGCTTGCGCATGGTCAACAATGACCACATCAGCGAGCTGTTCCTGGCCGCCACCGAAGCAGTCGAAGAAGCGATCATCAACGCCCTGCTCGCCAGCGAGAGCACCGAGGGCAACGGGCATGCGGTGCCGGGGCTGGATTCGGAAACATTGCTCGCGGCCCTCGCCAAGGCCGGCTGGCCCGGATCACGCTGACAAAACCTGTAGGAGCTGCGGCACGCTGCGATCTTTTGATGTTGCTTTCAAAAGTCAAAAGATCGCAGCGTGCCACAGCTCCTGCAGGAGGTGAGATTCAGGTGAACATCTGGGCGCCGATGTGCCGTGCCGTCTGCAGATGCTCCTGCGGATCACGCACCTCCGACTCCACCATCAGAGTCGAACTGACCACTGTCGCCCCGCTGTAATCGAAAATCCCGTGTTCGATCTGCGCCTTCATCGCCGGGCCATAACCGTGGCGTTCGTATGCGCGTTCATCGGCCCCTGCAAGGCCGACCAGATGCACGCGCAGGCGCTGCAGCTTCTTCACATGCTTCAGGTCGCCAGCGAAATCGAACGCCCAGCCGTTGCTGAACACCCGATCAATCCAACCCTTGAGCAACGCCGGCATCGACCACCAGTACACCGGGAATACCAGCACCAGGGCGTCGGCCCGATCTATCCGTGCCTGTTCCGCCAATACGTCGGCTGGCGGCCGCGCTTCACGGTGATGCACGGCGAAATCCGCTGCGCCGAACACCGGCTGAAATCCCTCGGCGTACAGATCGGCGATTTCTCGGGTATTGGTAGGGTTGGCGCGGGTCAAGCCCTCGGCAATCTGCGTTGCCACGCTGTGAGTCAGCGAACGCGGTTCGTGATGCGCCACAACAATCAATGCGTGCATGGTCATTCTCCTGTAAGTTTGCGCTGACCAAGGGCTATATACTCTTGGTAAGTTACGAACAGTAAGTTACGTTTGGTATATAAGCGATGTCAACCAAAGAAATAACCGAAGCCGATCCCCCTGCCCAACCACGACGTCGCCTGTCGCGCGAAGATCGCAACCGCCAGTTGCTCGACGTCGCCTGGCAGATCATTCGGGCCGACGGCACCGATGCCCTGACCCTGGGTTATCTGGCGGACAAGGCCGGGGTGACCAAACCGGTGGTCTACGACCACTTCACCACTCGCTCGGGCTTGCTCGCGGCGCTGTATCGCGACTTCGATACTCGCCAGACTGCGGTGATGGATGCAGCGATCGACCAGTGCCCACCAACGCTGATCGACACCGCGACGGTGATCGCCACGGCGTACGTCGATTGCGTGTTATTGCAGGGCAATGAGATTCCGGGGGTAATTGCAGCGCTGGGCAGCACGCCGGAGCTGGAAAAGATCAAGCGCGACTACGAGGCAATCTTCCTCGAAAAGTGCCGCAGTGTGCTGCAACCGCTGGCTGCTGGCGGGGAAATCACCCAGGCCGGTTTGCGCGCGATGCTCGGTGCTGCCGAGGCATTGTCGAATGCTGCCGCCAGCGCTGAAATCAGTGCCGGGCAAGCGAAGGACGAATTGTTCGCCACCATCATCGCGATGGTGGAACGGGCCGCCGCCCGTGCGACTAGCGGTACTTGAGTCAGCCTCCGCGCGTTCCCATGATGAAGGTACGCAGGCGCTTGACTCCTGAGCGACTGCGTAGGGAACGGGTGTTCTGAACCCCAAATCAAGCCTGTTCCCTGTTTCATGCGCAGCTTGAGCCTCATGGGCTCTACTTCTCCCCATCAAAGAGCCTTGAGGCTCTTTTTTTGTCCGTTTTTTGCTCCGGACTCAGTGCAGCGTCAGGCGCTGACGGACAAATTCTTCGACGTGACGGGTAGTTTGATCCAGATGCCGGTCGCGCTGTTTTTCGGCATCGAGCATCGCGCGCTTGCCGTTTTTCTGCAGCAGGTAGGTGTGGATCTGCTGCACTTCCAGCGAGCGATAGATCGGCGTGGTGTCGATGAAACCGCGCAGGCCGTTGCTGCGGTAATGCCGGGTGCTCATCAGCACCTGGGTTTCGCGTGCGCCAATCACATCGAAGCCCAGCGCCTCGAAGTACGGCACCTTGCCGACGCTGCAGGTGAGTTCGGCATGCGGATAACGCGCCACCATCTCGCCAATCATCGCCCGCGCCACGCCTTGACGCCGATAGCCTTCGCGCACGGCCATGTAGGCGACGCTGCACGCTTCCCAATCGCCCTGCACCGGCAGATACAGGAGGAAACCGGTGACCTTTTCCGGATCATCCTCGGCGGTCGCCACCAGCAATTCCACCTCGGTGCCCTTCTCGCCGTTCAGCGCCTCCAGATACAGATGCACCTCATAGCCGACCGCGTACTGATAGACGTTGTACAGCAGATTGCTCGGGCCAAGACCGACCGCGCTGATGTCGGTGAGGTAATCGACTACCAGTTGCAGAATCTGGCTGTTGACGCTTTCGGGGCATGGGGATTTGTAGTGGGTGATGCGTGACATGACAGCTGAACTCCGGCGGAAAACCGCGACATCATACCGTGTCCCGACGCCCGCTTTATGTAGGAGCTGCCGCAGGCTGCGATCTTTTGATCTTGTGTCTAAAAAACCAAAAGATCGCAGCCTGCGGCAGCTCCTACAGGGAGGATGGTGGTTGACCTGAAGAAAATTTCATCCTGCGCGGACCGGATCTTTCGCCGATCTGGCGTCCAATTCTTCAACTGCGTTCACTTTTTCACGCAGGCCTTGAGGAGTTGTCATGAGCGTTTTGCGTTCACTGTTCAAATGGCGAAAGACCCTGCTGCTGGTGCCGATGACGCTGGCGGCGCTGGCCAGCGCGCCGGTGTTTGCCCAGCAGGTGGTGATTGTTCAGCAAGCCCCACCACCGATGCGCATGGAAGTGATGCCCGGCGCGCGTCCCGGCTATGTCTGGGATCAGGGCCACTGGCGCTGGGAAGGACGCGGTTATGTGTGGATGCCCGGCCACTGGCAACCGGTGCGCCATGGTGCTCACTGGCGGCCGGGGCACTGGCAGGCACGCGGGCCGAACTGGTTCTGGGTTGAAGGGCGCTGGGCCCGTTGAAACCGCCTCGCCTGCCAACTTCATCTATCGGGAACACCACCATGTCACGAACCTTGAAAACCCTGCTCGCCGCCTCACTGGTCGCGATCACCCTGTCGGGCTGCATTGTCGAACCGGTACGGCCGCATCGGCCACCGCCGCCGGTGGAAGTCGTGCCGGTCATGCCAGCACCCGGTTATCACTGGGTCGCCGGTCACTATCGTTGGGATGGACGTGAGTGGCGCTGGGCGCCGGGACACTGGCGCGCGTATTGATTGCCAGCGGTGGCGTCACTGTTGTGGCGCCACCACCTTGAAGGTGATGGCAATATCGTTGGATACCACTGTGTCCGCCCACTCCCCCGCACCAAGTCCGAATTCGTTGCGATTGAGCACCAGTTCGCCGTCGAAAATGCCGATCGCGCTGTCCGGTTTCAGCTCGACCGGCACCTGCACCTCCCGGGTGATGCCTTTGACGGTAAGCTGGCCGGCGACCAGATAGTGATTATCTGCCACGCGGGTAAAACGGCTGGATACGAACACCGCTTCGGGAAAGCGCTGGGTATCGAACCACGCCGGTTTCACCAGCTCGGTATTGGCGTCGTCGCTGCCGGCATTGATGCTGGCCAGGTCGATGTGCAGCGTGGTGTGGGCGTTGGCGAGGTTGTCGCTGTCGAACTGCAGCGTCGCGTCGAACTTGCCGAAGGTGCCATAAACCTGATTGCCGAATTGCTTGTAAATGAAGCTGATCTTGCTGGCGGTAGTGTTGACGCGATTGTATTCAGCGGCCTGCGCGCAGGTCATGACGCACAGGCCGGTGAACAGTGCCACAGCGGTGAATCGGGCACGCATTGGATTCTCCGGACAGGGCAAACCTTCGAGGCCTCGATTGACTTAAGCAAACAACCGGCGAATGCGCCATGTCATTTGTCTGCCGGTGTGGTTCAGGCCGGCGTCTCGACGCCTTGGGCTTGAACGCTCTGCCGCTGCCCGCGACGCAGCCGATGACGCAGCTTCAACGCCGAGCGTTCGACGCAGTAGTAGGAAACCCCGCTCAGCGCAAAGGCCAGCACCAGTACCGCCACCACGATGTGGGTGTCGTAGGCAACCGGCCAGAAACCGCGCAAAAAATACATCACCACAAAATGATTGAGGAACACTCCGTAACTGATGTTGCCGAGAAACTCGTCAACCCGGTGATATTTGAATCGAGTCAGCAGATACAGCGCAGGGATGCCCAACGCGATACCCAGGCTCACCTCCGCGTTGAACGGGCGACGTTCGATCAGCCCCGCCATGATCGCGACGAAGAGCAACCCTGCCAGCACCGCTGTACCAGCGGCAATTGCCACCCCTTTGGCCTGAGACCGATACAGATAACTGCCGCACAGGAAGATAAAAAGTACCCCGGGCAGCAACCGGTAACCGTAGACATCCGTGTTGAGGTAACCCAGACACGCCAGCATGAAAATGCCGACCGAGAGCACAAATGCAGCGCCCCGCAGCTTGAAAATCAGCAGGAACGGGATCACCAGGTAGAAACACATCTCCAGACCGAGCGACCAGGCCGGAGGGACAATTTCGGTTCCCGCGACTCCGAACATGTAGAAGCCGAGCGGCAGCATGAGCACGCTGCTGGCGATCGTTTTGAGCGTCAGCTCCGCCGCCTGAGGAGTGCCGGGCAGAAGGAAATGGATCACCGTACAAGAGAGGACGAAGTAGAACAGGAACTGCGGGTACAACCGCAAGGCCCTGTCCACGTAGAACAGGCCGATTTTCCCGGGGACACTGTAGTTGCGCTCGATCAGCGAAGTCATGACAAACCCGCTGATGATCAAAAAGGAGATGACCGCGACCACTCCCGGATTGAACCCTGCGACCGTCTTGCCCATATGAGAAACGGCGACCAGAACGGCCAGCAACAGACGGAAAGCTCCCATCGATACCCTCAAGCATCCTTATTGTTATGGCGGGTAAGCTACGACGCTTTGATCGACAATGCCAGCGACACGAAAAAGGGCCGCCCCGGGACGACCCTCTTTGTTCGTCAGACCAGCCGCTCGATCTTCTGATGCTGCCAGACCAGTTTGTAATACAGCGTCTGCAACACCAGCATGCCCAGATACGCCACCGGGAACGCCATCCAAACGCCCTGCAAACCGTACTGACCGTCCAGCCAGTAAGCCGCCGGCAACTGCACGCCGACCACACAGACAATCGCAATAATCACCGGCACCAGCACCGTTCCGCTGGCGCGCATGATGCCGCCGATGATCGCCTGGAAACCGAACACCAACAGGCTCCACAACATGATGTGCAGCAAGTGCTCAGCCATCGCCCGGGTCGAATCTTCGGTCAGGAACAATCCCAGCAACCAGTGCGACAACAGGTAACCGAGCACGATCAAACCGCCGGTCAGGCACACGTTGATCAACAGCCCGGTGCGCAGGATCGCTGCCAGGCGCTGCAGTTGCCCGGCACCGATGGCCTGGGCGCCAAGAATCGATGCGGTGATCGCGATCGACAGCGCCGGAAACTGCACGTAGTTGACGATCTGCGTCACCGCGCCATAGGCCGCTGTCGCCTGCGAGCCGTGCTGGTTGACCAGCGCCAGAATCACCAGCTCCGACAGCGACAACACAATCATCTGCACCCCGGTCGGCAGGCCGATGCGCAGCACTTTGCCGAGAATCACCGCGTCCAGCCGCAGCGCCGCGAAGAACTCGCGGTCCGGTGCCAGCGCATGTTTGTTGCGAATCAGCCGCCACGCCAGCCATGCCATTGCCGACAGGTTACCGGCCAGACCCGCGTAGGCGGCGCTCTGAATGCCCAACTGCGGCAGACCGAACCAGCCGCGAATCAACGCCGGGGTCAGTGCCAGCCCGACCGAGGTCGACACGATCAGCGCCAACAGTGGCGACACGGTATCGCTGACCCCGCGCAGCAATTGCGTGAACAGCACAAACACCAGCATCGACGGCAGAATCCACATCATCACGTGCGCATACGCCACTGCGTCGTCCAGGACATCCGCCGGCGTCCCCAGCCCTTGCAAGGCCTGCCGCGCAAACACGCTGCCGAGTACCGCCGCCAGCAAACCGATCAGCCCCCCCAGCAACAGCGTTGCCCCGGCGATCGCCTTGACCATGTGCGCTTCACGCGCGCCCCACGCCTGACCGATCAACACCCCGGCGCCCGCCCCCAGGCCGATCACCAGCGCGATGAAGAAAAAGATCACCGGAAACATCCCCGACACCGCCGCCAGCGCCTGCGTACCGAGCATCTGCCCGATGTAGATGCTGTTGACCGTGCCCGACATCGATTGCAGGAAGTTGGACAACACCATCGGCGCAAGGAACAACAGGTAGGTTTGCCAGAGCGGTTTGATGGTGCTGGGGGTTTGCATTGAGGATCGTTCTCGGGGTGGGAGATGCGAGGGATATTACGCTAGATGGGCGGGATAAAGTCGGTCGACATCGCCTCTGCTCAAGGCTTAAATGTCGGCACTATTTTTTGTGGAACGCGCCTGCCCATGACTCCGTTGCGAAATGCTCTGACCTGTTCCCTGCTGGTTCTTTTCAGTCACATGGCGCACGCCGACGAGCCCCCTGCTTCCTCCGAAGCATTGCGTCCTTTGCTGACCACCCTGAACGAACGCCTGAACATCGGCGACCTCGTCGCCCTGACCAAATGGGACAGTGGCAAGCCGATTCAGGACAGCCCGCGCGAAGCCCAGGTCATCGCCAATGCCCGCACTTTGGCGACCGAATACCAGCTCGACCCCGAAGACGTCGCCCAGTTGATCGCTGCACAAATGGAAGCGAACAAACTGGTGCAGTACGGATTGCTCGCGCAATGGCAAGCGGCTGGTGTGGCGCCAGACACCCCGCGACCGGATCTGGCCAAGCAGATTCGTCCGCGCCTGGATGAATTGCAGACCCGCCTGCTGCGCCAGTACGCCGACTTCGCGCCGCATCGCCGCGACCCGAATTGCCCGGTCTGGCTGGCCAAGGCTCGGCAGGGTCTGACCCACGACGCACTGCATGATCTGGCCCTGACCCGCGCCACCGGCGAGCTATGTATTCGGGTGCAGAAGCTCTGAATCAGGCGTTCCGGCTTACATCGCTGGCGTCGATAGTCACCATCACGCCAATGAAGTTCTCATAAAAAATCCGCGGCGTAACATCAGCTCCATACCAACCCAATACACCCCGGAGCACACGATCATGAAACGCCAAACCATCCTCGGCATCGCTTTCTCGGTTCTTGCAGTTAACGCTTTTGCAGCAACACCCGCTCACACCCAGGTCGCTGAAGGCGGCTCGGACAAGTTGATTGAAAGCCGTCTGGCTGAAGGTGGTTCTGATCGTTTGCTGGAACGCCGTGTTGCCGAAGGTGGCTCGGATCGTCTGCTGGAACGCCGTGTTGCCGAAGGTGGCTCGGATCGTCTGATGGAGCGCCGCGTTGCCGAAGGTGGCTCCGATCGTCTGCTGGAGCGCCGCGTTGCCGAAGGTGGCTCCGATCGTCTGCTGGAACGCCGCGTTGCCGAAGGTGGCTCGGATCGTCTGCTGGAGCGCCGCGTTGCCGAAGGTGGCTCGGATCGTCTGCTGGAACGCCGTGTGGCCGAAGGTGGCTCCGATCGTCTGATGGAGCGTCGGGTTGCCGAAGGTGGCTCGGATCGTCTGATCGAAAGCCGCAATGCCTGAAACAACGGTTCTGAAGCAGTCAAAGAAAGCCCGGCCTGATCAGCCGGGCTTTTTCATTTCGTCGTTTGCAGCCGTGGTTCTTTTCAACAACTCGCGTCGGAAACGATCTTGCCACGCAGAGCATCGGCGAAACTTCCGACGGTGCTTATCCGAAGCGACCGACTGGCAGCCCGACGCTTAATGCGCATACCATGCGGCCACAACGTCCAAACAGAATTTGCCTGCCCATGCTCAAAGCCAGTCTGCGAAGCCACCTGACCCTCTGGTTCGCCGGTTTGTCCCTGCTGACCCTGGTGAGCGTCGGCTTATATGTCGGTCATATCGCCACCGAACAGACGAAACAGGTCAGCGGCAATTCATTGCTCAATACCGCGCGTTCGGCGGCGACGCTGCTCGGTGACCAGTTGCGCGAACGCCAGCTCGAGGTTTACCTGCTCAGCCGTGCGCCGCATCTGGAACGCGGCGATCTCGACAACCCGGCGATTCTCAAATCGATGCAACTGCGCACCCAGGCCCGGGCCGAGTATGCGTGGATGGGCGTGACCGATGCCGACGGCCATGTGCATCAAGCGGTCAACAATTTGCTGGTCGGGCAATCGGTACAGCAGCGGCCATGGTTCCAGGCTGGCTTGCGGGGTGAGTACACCGGTGACCCGCACGAAGCGGTGTTGCTGGCCAAACTGCTGCCGGGAACGCCCAACGGCGAACCGCTGCGTTTCATCGATTTCGCCGCCCCGATCCGCAACGCCGACGGCCAGGTGGTTGGCGTGCTGGGGGCGCACGCGCACTGGAGCTGGGTGACGCGTATCGTCGAATCGGCAGCGTTCTCGCATAAAAATGCATCGCCGGATATCGAAGCGCTGATCATCGATCATGACGGCAAGGTGCTGTACCCGGAAGCATTGATGGGCCAACAACTGGCGGTGAATGTGTCGAAGTTGCCGGGCTGGTCGGTCGGCAACGGTTACCTGACCAGCATGGTCACCGTACCGACGCCTTCGAGTACTGCGCTGTCCTGGTCGATTGCCGTGCGCCAGCCACTGGACACCGCTCTGGAGCCGGCGCGCCTGCTGCTCTATAAATTGTTGTTGCTGGGTGTGGTCGCCGCCGTGGCATTCGGGCTGGTGGCGTACTATCTGGCGCAGTATCTGAGCCGGCCGATCGAGCAACTCGCGCACTCAGCCAAACAGGTGCAGAACCAGCAGCCCGGAGCACACTTCCCGCTGCAGCACCCGGTGCGGGAAATCGCTCAGCTTGGGCAGTCGATCGACGCCATGACCCAGTCGCTGCTGGCCAAGGAGCGCGAACTGCAGGAAGCCAACGCCTCGCTGGAAGCCACCGTCGCCCAGCGCACCGCCGCTCTTATGCAAGCCAATGCCGAACTGTTGAACCTGGCGACCCACGATGCCCTGACCGGTGTCTACAACCGTCGCCGCTTCGACGAAAAACTCAGCGAATACAGTCTGCTGTTCCGTCGCACCGGGCGACCGTTTGCCCTGCTGCTGATCGACGCCGATCACTTCAAGCGCATCAACGACACCTACGGCCACGCGATTGGCGACGACGTGCTGCAGCAATTGGCGCAACTCATTCAGGTCAGCGTGCGTGCCACCGATTTCGTCGCCCGTTACGGCGGCGAGGAGTTCGCCGTATTGCTACCGGAAGTCGCCCAGCCTGATACACCGGAGGTGGTCGCGGAAAAAATCCGTGTCGCCGTGGCCCAAGCGCACTTTGCCGACATCGGCCAGGTCACGGTGAGCATTGGCGTCGCGCTGGCCGACCCGGCGGACAACAGCCACACAATGCTGATCAAACGTGCCGACCAGCAGTTGTATCAGGCGAAGGCGGCGGGCCGTAATCAGGTGGCTTGATCGGCCCTCTTTGACTTCGCAAATGCCGTTGGCCTGGTTTGCCGGGCCGGCCGAGCAAAATCTTTAATTGGGGAACTGCTGCAGATACGCCAACAAATTATCGATCTTCTCCTCATCACTCAGCCCCCAGAAAATCATTCGTGTGCCCGGCACCACGCCCTTTGGATCTTTCAGATACGCGGTCAGCGTTTCTCGGTCCCAGGTCTTGCCCGAGTTTTTCATCGCCTCGGAATACACGTAATTGGCCGAGGTCCCGGCCGCTCGACCGATAATGCCGTTGAGTTGTGGGCCGAATCCCGAACGCGCATCCGGGCCAACCTGGTGGCAGCCGCCGCACAGGCGCGGGAAGATCTTTTCGCCGGCTTGCGGATCGCCTGCGGCGCGGGTGGTCGAGCTGAACAGTACGGCGGTGGCGGTCAAGGCAAGCAAGAGTGCAACGGTGTTTTTCATCTAAGGTTCCGGAACGGCTTGAATCTGGCTGCGCAAGGGTAACATCTGTCCCCCCGGGCCTCGTTTTACAGGTAAGCGGCAATGACCTTCCTGACGGTGGTCAAGGCCTGCCGCAACACATCCATTTCCACCGAACCCAGGGCCAGTCGAATCGCATGCGGCACATGCGCCGATACGGCGAACGGCTCGGCAGTGGTGACCGAAATCTGCTTCTGCATCAGCTCCACCACAATCTGATCGGCACGCACGTCTTCCGGCAAGGGCAGCCACAGGAAATACGAGTTTGGATGGGCGACGCACGGCAACCCTTTGAGCAACTCGGCAGCCAGCGCCTGGCGCGCCTGAGCATCGTGGCGTTTTTGCGCTTCCAGCTCGATCACGGTGCCGTCGTCGAGCCAGCCACAGACAATCGCGGTCATCAGTCCCGGGGTGTTCCAGGTGGTTGCGCGGATCACCCGCTCCAACGCAGGAACATGGGCCGCAGGCGCAGCAATGAAACCGACGCGCAGGCCGGTGGCGATGTTCTTCGAAAGGCCCGAGACGTACACCGTGCGCTCAGGCGCCAGGTCGATCAGAGGTCGCGGCGGGTCTTCCACCAGAAAAGCGTAGGCCGCGTCTTCGATAAGGGTCAGATCATGCCGCCGCGCGATGGCAGCCAATTCTTCGCGCTGCTCGATTGGCATCACCCAACCAAGCGGGTTATGCAGGGTCGGCATGCTGTACACCGCACGCACCGAGCGACTGCGGCAGAGCTTATCCAGCGCGGCCAGATCCGGCCCCTGCTCGTTGACCGGGATCGCCACCACTTCCAGATGCAACGCCTCGGCCAGCACTTTGAACCCGGAATAGGTCAGCGCATCGGCGGCGATCACATCGCCGGGCTTGAGCAACGCCATCAGCGTCACCGCCAGCCCCTGCTGGGCGCCGTTGACCAGCAGCACTTGCTCGGCGTCGACGCTGACACCGCGACTGAGCAAATGGCGCGCGACCGAAGCCCGTTCGTGGGCCCGGCCGGCATGGGGCTGATAGCGCAACAACGCTTCCAGATCTCCCGACAACGCCAACTGGCGCAGTGCGGTGCGCAACAGTTGCGTCTGACCGGGCAAGGACGGGTAGTTGAAATTGAGGTCGATCATGCCGACGGCCACGTCTTTCTGGTCGATGCCCTGCCCCGGCGACAACGAGGTTTCGCGCACGAAGGTGCCGCGCCCGGTTTCGCCGCTGACCAGCCCCATGGCTTCGAGTTCGGCGTACACCCGCGAGGCCGTGACCAGTGCCAGCCCTTCCTGCGTGGCCAGTTGCCGGTGTGTCGGCAGGCGGGTGCCGGGCGCCAGACGTCCGGTGCGAATGTCGGCGGCGTAAGTGTCGACGAGGGTCTTGTAACGAGAGCGGGACATGTCGGGATGTATCCATGACAATTTTTTGATTGTCCTGATTCTCGATCATAGGATTCTCTCAAAGCAACCCACAATGAGTGTGAATCGTATGGAAAGGACTTCAAACGTGAGCAACCCGGCACTGGAAAAAACCAGCGGCTGGATCAATGGCTTTATTGGCGTGGTGTGCTTCAGCGGCTCGCTTCCGGCTACACGCCTGGCAGTGCTGGAGTTTGACCCGGTGTTTCTCACCGTCGCGCGCGCCGCCATTGCCGGCGTGCTGGCCGTTGCCCTGTTGTGGTTGTTCCGTGAGCGGCGACCGTCCAGGGATCAGTGGTTTTCGTTGCTGATCGTGGCATTGGGCGTCGTGCTCGGCTTCCCGCTGCTGACGGCTTTGGCATTGCAGCACGTGACATCGGCGCATTCGATCGTCTTTGTCGGCTTGCTGCCATTGGCCACTGCGCTGTTTGGCGTGTTGCGCGGTGGCGAGCGTCCGCGCCCGGTATTCTGGTTCTTCTCGATCCTCGGCAGTGCTCTGGTGGTGGGGTTCGCCTTGTCACAGGGACTGTCCGCCTCGCCCACCGGTGACCTGCTGATGCTGGCCTCGATTCTGGTCTGTGGTCTGGGTTATGCCGAAGGCGCAAAACTGTCGCGCACCCTGGGTGGCTGGCAGGTGATCTGTTGGGCGCTGGTCTTGTCGCTGCCCCCGATGGCAATCGCGAGCCTGTGGCTGGCCCCGCCGTCGTTCAGCGGCATCAGCGTGTCGGCATGGGTCTGTCTGGGCTACGTTTCGCTGTTCAGCATGCTGATCGCGTTCGTGTTCTGGTATCGCGGCCTGGCCCAGGGCGGGATTGTCGCGGTTGGTCAACTGCAGTTGCTGCAACCGTTTTTCGGCCTGGCGCTGGCAGCGACGCTGCTGCATGAGCAAGTCAGCATCGGCATGCTGGTGGTGACGGTGGGCGTGATTCTTTGTGTGGCCGGGGCGAAGAAATTTTCCCGATAGTCATCTTTGGCATCGCCGCTGTGGGAGCGGGCTTGCTCGCTCCCACAACTGCAATCAGTGGTGTTCGACGCCGGCGCGTTTCAACAGCTTCTTGCAGCGCTCGGACAGATGAAACACCTGCAACTCCTTGCCCGCCTTTTGGTAACGCTCGCGCAGGGTCTTCAACGCGGCAATCGCCGAGTAATCGACGAAGCTCAAATGCCGGCAATCGAGGGTCACCCGGGCCGGGTCATTGGCCGGGTCGAACTGGTTGAGGAACGGCGTGGTCGAGGCGAAAAACAGCGTGCCGTGCAGGCGGTAGAGCTTGCTGCCGTCGGCTTCCAGGTGTTCATCGGCGTACAACTCGCGGGCCTGCTGCCAGGCAAAGTTCAGCGCGGCAATGATGATCCCGCACAGCACGGCGGTGGCCAGATCGGTGAACACGGTGATAGTGGTCACGGCGATGATCACCAGCACATCGTTGAGCGGCACTTTGTTCAACACCCGCAACGACGCCCAGGCAAAGGTTTGCTGCGAGACCACGAACATCACCCCCACCAGCGCCGCCAGCGGAATACGCTCGATCAGCGGCGACAGAAACAGAATGAACAGCAAAATCAGCACCCCCGCCACCACCCCGGACAAACGCCCGCGGCCGCCGGAGCTGAGGTTGATCACGGTCTGGCCGATCATCGCGCAACCGCCCATGCCGCCGAATGCGCCGGAGACCACGTTCGCCGCGCCCAGCGCCACGCACTCGCGATCCGGGTAGCCGCGGGTTTCAGTGATTTCGTCGGTGAGGTTCAGGGTCAGCAGGGTTTCCAGCAGGCCGACCAGCGCCATCAGAATCGCGTACGGGGCGATGATGCGCAGGGTTTCCAGCGTCCACGGGATGTCCGGCAGCGCGAAGCTCGGCAGACCGCCGGCAATGTGCGCCATGTCGCCGAGGGTGCGCGTCGGCAGGCCGAACAGGTAGACCAGCAGGCCAACACCGAGAATCGCCACCAATGCCGGCGGCACGGCGCGGGTCAGGCGCGGCAGGATGTAGACGATGGCCATGGTCAGCAACACCAGCCCGGTCATCAGGTACAGCGGCGTGCCGCTGAGCCAGTGTTCACCGCTCTTGAAATGCTCCAGTTGCGCCAGTGCAATGATGATCGCCAGGCCGTTGACGAAACCAAGCATCACCGGGTGCGGCACCATGCGCACCAGTTTGCCCAGGCGCAACAAGCCGAACGCCATCATGATCAAACCACCGAGCAACACCGTTGCCAGCAAGTACTGCACACCGTGCTGCACCACCAGCGCGACGATTACCACCGCCATCGAGCCCGCCGCCCCGGAGACCATTCCCGGCCGGCCGCCGAACAACGCCGTCAGCGTACAAATAATGAAGGCGCCGTACAGGCCCATCAGCGGATTGAGATGCGCCACCAGCGCGAACGCAATGCATTCGGGCAACAGGGCAAACGAGGTGGTGAGTCCGGCCAGGACATCGGCGCGCAGACGTATCGGTTTCATGGCTTACCTGACTGAGCGGCCCACGAGGGTGGCCGCGGATGTTCGCGAAAATGAGGGGTGCGGATGTTACGGAATAGTTCGGAATCGGGCCAGTGATCGCTGACACCCTTGGCCGAGCGATTTATCCTGACGCGCTTATGCCTCCACCGAGTATGACCATGACTGCATTGCTGACCGCCCGCGATGTTTGCCAGCGCTTGCGCGAGGCTGCGCTGGGCGTGCTGATGTTCAACAGATCCGAGACGCCCGCTGATACCGGACTGGTTACGGTCGATATCGAGGGCTGGCGCCTATTGCTGGATGTTGAGGGTGGGCACTTGCATCACTGTGAACAGTGCCGCTGCCCGGATGGCCGCGAATGGCAATTCAACAGCCGTTACGGCACCGACCCGGTGAATCTGCTCAGTACCTGGGAACTGGCGCAGATCGAGAATCTGTTGAAGCACTGAGCGCTTCACGGGTGAAGTCGGTTGCTCAATGATGGCACTCTGCCCATAATTCGCCCCCCCCTTATTCCTCACGCAAGGAAACGCCGTGAACAAGTCTCTGTTGTTGATCCCGATGCTGGCCGTGCTGCTGCAAGGTTGTGGCATGACCATGACCCGCTATGAGCCGAGCTTTGAAAACGTTCAGAAGCTCAAGCAGACCCCGCCCCTGCAGGCGATCAGCAATCCTCAGGTAACTGCCGAGTCCGGCGAAGGTTCGCTGACTGTGCGGGCCTACCCGGTGCGCTCGCCATCCGGCAGCATCCCGGCGCACATCCAGGACGCGATCACCGAAGAACTGCGCAAGGCCGGTCTGCTTGATCCGCAGGCTCAGCGTCAGTTGAAAGTACTGGTGGTGAAGAACAACCTGTCGGCCGGCATGGGCACGGGCGATGGCGAACTCGCGGCACGCTTCACCCTGCTTAATGGGCAGAACGTGGTTTACGACGCGACCAAGAATGTCAGCAGTAAGTGGAGCAGCAGCTTCTTCGGTTTCATTGCGATTCCGAACGCGGTCAACGCCTATAACCCGATGCTGCGCGATCTGCTGAAGGAACTGTACAGCGATCCTCAGTTCATCCAGGCCCTGAAGTAAGGGCGAAAAAAAGAGCCGCGATTGCGGCTCTTTTTTTTGCTTCAGGCCCGTGGAGTACGGGGCTCGAGTGCCGAGTATTTCAGGTTGTTGTTGTCGATCATCTGCTTGAGCAGCGCGTTGACCTGACGGGCGAACGTGTCGTTGACCGCCGCCTTCGGGGTGTTGCCCATCAGCGGAATGAACCAGATACCGATCCAGGTTCCGACCGCATCATGGTTGCTCGCAGTGGTCAGGGCCTGACCTGTGCCGTCCACGGCTTCGAGGCTCATGGTGTACTGATCGGTGCCGTACGCCGGAATCACCCCCAGGCTGAAACCACTGATGAAGCCCAGTACCATCGAACCGGCATTCGGCGGATGGTTGTACATTTTCAGACGCAGGCTGTAGTCGCCCGGTTGCTTCTGGAACTCGTCCAGAGTGACACGGCCGAACAGACCCGAATCGCTCAGAATCTTTTGCAGCTCAGGCTTGAGCTGGTCACGCGCCTGCGGCACTTCTACGGCCGAAGCGCTTTTCGGCTCGCCCTGATAGAAGTCGAAGTCCACATAGACATTGGGTTTGTTCGCGTAGCTGGCCATCGATGGCAGCTTGACCGGCGCGACCTCGTCTTTAGTGAAACTGGCACAGCCACCGAGCGCAAGCACCAGGCCCAGCGCCAGGATTTTCCCGAATTGCATGTTGTCTTCCCTATGTGAACCCAGCCAAATGATATCAAAGAGCCTCCATTGCGAAGGCCGGGCGGATTCTAGAGAGAGCGCTCGCCAGAGGAAAGACTGAATCGGGAAATTTACACAAAAAATCAGTCGGCCCTGACACGAGTCGAGCAGTTAGCTGGCCTCATCGCTATATAGTTTTGTATATTGCGAAACCGAATTTTGCCCGAATCTGCCCATGCCTTCTATTCACACCGTGTTCCCATGAGCGCCATCCGCGTACGCAACGAGCAACTGATCCTCGCCGCCGCCAGGGAAGAATTCGCCGCTAACGGCTTCAACGCCACCCAGACCCGCGACATCGCCGCCCGCGCCGGCGTTCCCAAAGCCAACCTGTATTACTACTTCCAGACCAAGGAAAACCTCTATTCCAAGGTTCTGCTGGAGTTTGTCGAACCGCTGCTGGAAGCCTCAGCGGCGCTGCGCGAAAGCGATGACCCGCTGATCGGGCTGCGCGCCTACATCGCCGCGCGCATCCGTATCGCCCGTGAACACCCGGCGATTGCCAAGGTATTCAGCGGCGAGCTGCTGCTCGGCGGGCGCCAGTTGCCAGACGAATGCCGCGACCTGCTGCACGCCGAAGCCCGACGCAACGTCGAGTGCCTGCGCAGTTGGATCGAGCGCGGCCTGCTGGCCCCGGTGGACCCGGAACACCTGATGCTGTTCATCTGGTCGGCAACCCGCACCTACACCAATATTGGCTGGCAGATGGGCTGCATCACCGGGCGCGAAGTACCGCAGGATGAGGATTATCACACTGCGGCGCAGACGATTACCCGCATGGTGCTGGAGGGCGTCGTGGCACCGCAGGTTGGGGAGATTCGTGGGGTTCTGTTTGCCACTTGAAGTGTGAGGGCTGCTACGCAGCCGGCGCGAGCAAGCTCGCTCGCCACAGGGAACTCATGCTGGACATGGAAATCTGTGAACACCATCAACCATTGTGGGAGCGGGCTTGCTCGCGAAGGCGTCGGGTCAGCCAACACATGCGTCACAGACCCACCGCTTTCGCGAGCAAGCTCGCTCCCACAGGGGGTTTGTGCTGGACGTGGGAATCTGTGAACACCCTCAATCATTGTGGGAGCGGGCTTGCTCGCGAAGGCGTCGGGTCAGCCCACACATGCTTCACAGGCCCACCGTTTTCGCGAGCAAGCTCGCTCCCACAGGGGATTTGTGCCGGACGTGGGAATTGGTGAACACCCTCAATCATTGTGGGAGCGGGCTTGCTCGCGAAGGCGTCGGGTCAGCCAACACATGCGTCACAGGCCCACCGCTTTCGCGAGCAAGCTCGCTCCCACAGGGGGATTCGCTGGTTTAGAAAATGATCTCGGCTGCGGGTTTGACTTCGACCCGGGCCATGGCGCCGGTCAGGTGCGCCAGGTCCTTGTTGTGTTCGGCGATGATGTCTTCGGCGCTCATGTTGCCGTTGTCCACGGTGGAATGGGCGTCAGCCACGAGCACGACGTCGTAACCCAACTGATGGGCCTGGCGCACGGTGGCGTTGACGCAGTAGTCGGTCTGCAGGCCGCAGATGATCAGACGTTCGAAGTCTTCGCTGGGCAGCAGCTTGCCCAGCTCGGTCTGATAGAACGAATCTGGGGTGGTTTTGCGTACGCGCAGGTCTTCGGCGGTCGTCAGCAGGCCGGCGGCGAGTTGCCAACCTTCGGCCCCATGGGCTAGCGGGCTGTCCTTTTCCTCATGCTGAATCAGCACCACCCGCACGCCCGCCTTGCGCGCGCGCGTGCTGAGCTGGTTAATGGTGTCGATCACACGGTGGATGTCGAAGCACTGATACTCGCCCGAGCAGAGAGCCTGTTGGACGTCGATGATCAGCAATGCGGTGCTCACGGTGTGTTCCCTATCCAATGAAACCGGGGCGAGTACTCGTCGTAGACTCAGTGATATCAAATCGATACCATACAGTAAACACGTAGACGTTTGATACCACAAATCCGCGTATCAAGCGATTCCCCATCATCGAAAAGGGTTACTGGATGGCGTCAATTCTTCTATGGCTTACCTCTCTCCTGGCATGTATTGGATTTGCTGGTGCGAGAGTTCACAAAACCTACACCAGTGAAGCCGTTTTCAGGAAAGCCAATTACAAAAACGGCTTCATTCTTGTTATTTACTCGGCCCTAATCGTTGGCACCTCGGGCTGGCTCGGAGACGCTATACAGCAATATCAGCTCAACGCTCCAGAAATCTCCTACTACTTCATAATATTGAGTTTGATTGTCGAACTCACAAAATATCTAACCCCTTTTATATTTGCCGGGATTGGGGTAAACCTAATTTCACATGCCCTAACCAGTTGAATAAGCATCTAATCAAACAATCCCCCACACCACTCGCACAAGGACTGTAATATGAGTAACGAAATCACCGTAAGATCGCTAATGGTAGGCGCCGATAAAAAATACATAAAAGCCATCAACGAAGTAAGCTTGGTCGACTACCTTAGAATCACAACCACGCAAAACACCAACACACTCTACGACTTCAGCATCGTCGTTGACAACTTTCACACCCTATTAAATAAAAAAGCAAATCAGATTCAGGCAAAAGGTCTTTCAGTAAACAGACATACCATTTTTAATACATGGTCTCGATTTCGCACAACGTCAAACAAAGAACAGAAGAACGGATTCTCGACTGCCTTAGTGATTGAAGCTGAAAAGGCAATGAATTCAATAAAGCATTCACTTACAGATCTGAAAAACTCTTATCTCTGGGCAAGAGATGAGATCAATCACTACCCGCAAACCTACAAAAAATCGGAAGCATTCGAGGAGTACGCATTGAATATTGAATGCTACACCGAAGCATTACTTTGCAGCTTCCACACTACAGCCATTTCAAACCTTGAATCATTCAAGGAAGATACGACTCTAATCGAACACGCCTACTTCGTTCGCGACAGCCTAACTTCATGCCTTTATTCGGAAACAGGATTCTTCAATGAATCTTTCCAAAGCAATAGCTTAATTTACCAGTGCTGCATGGAGAACATGGGAATTGACGTCCCTGCCTTGCTGTTACTGATGGACTGCAAAATCTCAAAATCTGATATAAAGGAAAAAATATATGACAACGAGCAACTCGACACTTACTACGACTACAACATACCCTACAGAAAACTGACTCTCGAATGGCCTGAAGCAGACCTCGCGGCACTTAAACGAACGAAGCGACTTGCCTCACTTCTACAGAACATCAATTCCATAATCAGCAAAATGGAAGAGCTTAAAGCTGAAAATTTCGAACTCACCCAAACACCTACCGAACAAGAACAGTTCATCAAACAAATAGAAGAACTAATACAACACTAAAACCAAGAGAGCCGTCCCAAAACTGTTTCCATTAGAACGGCTCTTACCCTTAACAAGTAACAGGTATATTAGTAACCCAATGACAACCCGGTGTTACGCCGTGGATCGTTGGCCCCGTAGAAACGGTTTTTCCCCACCGGTTTACCGCCCAGCGACGGCGCGCCGACCAGAATCGCGGCGATGTGGTTGGCATCCTGCGGCCCGGCAAACTTGTGGCCCCAGCTCTCGAGGATCTTCCTGGTATCCGGGCTGGCGGCGAAGTCTTCAAGGTTGGTTTCCTCAGGCATCCATTGCTGATGGAAACGCGGCGCGTCGACCGCTTCCTGCAGGCCCATGCCGTAGTCGATGACGTTGAGCATGGTCAGCAAGGTCGCGGTGATGATGCGGCTGCCACCCGGCGTACCGACCACCATCACCACTTTGCCGTCCTTGGTGACGATGGTCGGGCTCATCGACGACAGCGGGGTTTTGCCCGGGGCGATGGCGTTGGCCTCGCCCTGCACCAGACCGTACATGTTCGGCACGCCGACCTTGGAGGTGAAGTCGTCCATCTCGTCGTTGAGGATCACACCGGTCTTGCTCGCCATCACCCCGGCGCCGAACCAGTCGTTGAGGGTGTAAGTCACCGACACTGCGTTACCCCACTTGTCGACGATCGAATAGTGCGTGGTGTTGTTGCCTTCATGCGGGGCGACGCCGGGTTTCAGCTCGGCGGAGATCCCGGCCTTCTGCGGCTGGATCGCGTTGCGCAGCGTGGTGGCGTAGTTCTTGTCCAGCAGGTGCTCGATCGGATTCTTCACGAAATCCGGGTCGCCCAGATAGCTGTTGCGATCCACATAGGCGTGGCGCATCGCTTCGATCTGGTAGTGCATGCCCTGGGCCGAATGGAAGCCCAGATCCTTCATCGGATAGCCTTCGAGAATGTTCATGATCTCGCAGATCACCACCCCGCCGGAGCTTGGCGGTGGCGCCGAGACCACATGGTAGCCACGGTAATCGCACTCAACCGGGGCCAGTTCGCGGGTCTTGTATTTGTCGAGGTCGGCCTGGGTGATGATGCCCTTGTTGGCCTGACTGGATGTGACGATGGCGTCGGCCACCCAGCCCTTGTAAAAACCGTCGGCGCCTTTGTCCGAGATGGTGCGCAGGGTTTTCGCCAGATCCTTCTGCACCAGTTTCTGTCCGACCTGCATCGGCTCGCCGTTGTGCAGGAAGATCGAGCCGGAATCGCGCATGTCCTTCTTGAACATATCGGTGGCGTAGTCCAGCAGATCGACGTCGCCCTGCTCCAGTTCGAAACCGTCCTCAGCCAGTTTGATCGCCGGAGCGATCATGTCCTTGCGCGGTTTGGTGCCGTACTTGCTCAGCGCCAGCTCCATGCCCGACACGGTGCCCGGCACCGCCACGGCGAGGTGACCACGGGTGCTCAGGTCCGGGACGACGTTGCCGTCCTTGTCCAGGTACATGTTGGCCGTCGCCGCCAGCGGGGCCTTTTCGCGGAAGTCGAGGAACGTCTTGCGCCCGTCCGCCAGTTGAATGGTCATGAAACCGCCACCGCCGAGGTTGCCCGCTGCGGGATACACCACCGCCAGCGCATAGCCCACAGCGACCGCCGCATCCACCGCGTTACCGCCGTTTTTCAACACATCGACGCCGACATGCGAGGCCAGGTGTTGAGCGGTGACCACCATACCGTTTTCGGCGGCGACCGGGGCCACGGATGCGGCGTGGGCCATGAGGCAGCTCAGTGCCAGTGACGTCGCGATCAGCGTTTTGGCCAAAGGTTCGTACTTCATGAGTCGATCTCTTTTTTGTTTTCGGGTTCTGTGCAGAACAGAGGGGAACGCAGCAAAAGCACCAAGCAGTATGGTCGCTATTGCAATTTGCGCCTCCCCGCTCAGGCAGTATGCTGGGCGCTCTCGCCGTCCCGATCCGGAGTTCTGACCATGTCTTACACGTTCATCACCCTGCCCTCACCGGTCGGCGAATTGAAGCTGGTGGCGAACGGCGCACGACTGGCGGCCATCCTCTGGGAAAACGACAAACCGGGCCGGGTGCGCCTCGGGCCGATGACGGAAGCACCGGACAATCCGCTGCTGCAGCAAGCCGCGCAGCAGCTTGAAGAATATTTTGCCGGCCGCCGTGATCGTTTCGATCTGGAGCTGGACTTTGTCGGTACCGAATTTCAGAAGAAGGTCTGGGCGGCGCTGCTGACCATTCCGTTTGGCGAAACCCGCACTTACAGCCAGATCGCCGAGCAGATCGGCAACCCGACAGCGGTGCGTGCGGTGGGCGCGGCGAACGGGCGCAATCCGATTTCGATTGTGGCGCCGTGTCATCGGGTGATCGGCGCGTCGGGGAAGTTGACCGGGTTCGCGGGCGGGCTTGAGGCCAAAGAGCGGTTGCTGGTGCTGGAGGGTGGTGACTGGTCTGATGTCGGTAGAACAGGCGACCTGTTTTAACCCTGTAAATGCCATATGTGTGGCGAGGGAGCTTGCTCCCGCTCCAGTGCGCAGCACTGGCAAAAACCTGGGGCCGCCGCGCAGCCCAGCGGAGCAAGCTCCCTCGCCACAATGGATTGGCGCTGAATCAGCTGTCGAAAAGATTATTCATCGCCGCATACTGCAACAGCATGATGGTCTTGGCGTCGCAGATCTCGCCACGCCGGAACGCCGCCAGTGCCTCATCAAAGCGCCACTCCAGCACTTCCAGTTCTTCGGTTTCTTCTTCCAGGCCGCCGCCCTCGCTGACCTTCGACTTCGCGTCGTATTCGGCGATAAAAAAGTGCAGTTTCTCGGTCACCGAGCCGGGGCTCATGTAGGCCTCGAAGACCTTCTTCACGTCATGCACGCGGTAACCGGTTTCCTCTTCGGCCTCGTCGCGGATCCGCTGTTCCGGCGCCGCACCTTCCAGCAGCCCCGCCGCCACTTCGATCAACAAGCCGTCGTGGCCATTGACAAACACCGGCAAGCGGAATTGGCGGGTCAGCACCACCGTGCGCTTTTCGCGGTTGAACAACAGGATCGCCGCGCCATTGCCACGGTCGTAGACTTCGCGAGTCTGCCGCTGCCAGTCACCATTGTTGCGCAGGTAGTCGAAGGTGATTTTCTGCAACAGATACCAGTCGTGGGACAACACCTGAGTGTCGACAATGTTGACCCGCTCGGCTGTCTTGGTCATGACGCCTGTTCCTTGTGCCATCGGAAAACGCCCATAGTCGAATAATCGCGCACGCAAAAAAAGCCCGGCAATGCTGTCGGGCTTGTTTACTGGCGTTCGCGGAGGTTGTCAGAGATCGACCAGGTGCCGGTCGATGCGCTTGAGCACGCCCTTGATCAGGTTCATCGCACTGTCGGCGCGAAACGGCAGGTTGAGCGACGGTTCGCAAATCTCCATCTCCATGATCATCGGCCGACCGTCATAGTCGCGGATCACGTCGACCCGGCCGTAGAGCAACGGCAGCTCAAGCCCGAGCACCTCGGCAGAAGCCACCAGCGCCGATAGCGCCACCGCCTGCTCCTCGGCATCCGCCTCGCGCGGCTGACGAAATTCGGGGGTCGGCACGTTCACCGTACCGTCCGCCATGAGCATGGCGCCCTTGCGGATGGAATGGCTGAAGGTGTTATCGAAGAAGGTCAGGTCCGTCTCGCCGTAAGTGTCGATGGTGGTGATGTACGGCTGGATGATCACATGCGAACCGCGCTTTTGCAGCGCGCGAATGTGCGCCAGCGCGGCCTCGGAACCGCCGCGGACAAACCGTTTCACCCCGCGCGAATACGAGCCGATCGTCGGTTTGACGACAAATTCGTGGCTGTCGGTGTTCGCGTCGAGGAAGTCAGCCAGATAACCCTCGGGGGCATCGTCGGGCGCCAGGAACACACTGGGAATAATCGGCACGCCGCGCGCAGCAATGTCCTTCAGGTACAACTTGTTCAAACCCCACCGGGCCACGGACGGCACGTTCAACAGGCAGGTCAGTGCATGCACCTTGTCGCACCAGGCAAAAAATTCGTCGAGGCTTTCAATGCAGTCCCACGGTGAACGGATCAATACGGCGGTATACGCCGCCCAATCGACTGACGGATCGTCCCAGCAGCACACATCGGCGTTGATCGACAGTTGCTTGCAGGCTTCCAGCAATGGCGGCATGTCGTAGTCAATGTGCAGGTTCGGCTTATCGGTGACGAGTGCAAGCTTAATCATGAAGAATCCTTTCTACTGAACAGTTAAAAGCAGAAAAACAGCAACGACTCACCAGGGAATCACGCGATCCTGATGGCGGTAAGTGCCCGTGGGGCCATCGGCACCGATCAGCGCCAGCGCGACACTGGTTCGCGCGCCTTCCTGCACATCGAGATCACCGGCGCCGTCATTCATGCCGGTTTTGGTGTAACCGGGGTGCACGGCATTGACCTTGACGGGCGTGTCGCGCAGTTCGTAAGCCAGGTGAACCGTCCACGAATTCACCCCGCTTTTACTGGCGCTGTAGCCCGGCAAGGATTTGAACATCGGTGAATAGGCGTAGGAATCGACGTCCGTATGGGTGGTGAGCGATGCCAGCAGACTGGATACGTTGACGATGCGTCCGGCCGCAGATTGACGAATCAGCGGCAGACAATGCTGGGTCACCGCGACCATGCCGAACAGGTTGGTTTCAAACGTCTGGCGCCACTGTTGAAGTGGTTGTTGCGAAGGGTTCAACCCGTAGGATTCGATACGGATCGCGGCGTTATTGATCAGGATATCCAGTCGACCAAACTTCGCCTCCAGCAATTTGACCGCCGAGGCGATGCTGTCTTCATCCGTGACATCCAGCAGACACGGGAACGCCTTCAGGCCCATGCCGGTCAGCTCATCGGCCGCCTGAGCGACAGCCTGATAATTCCTGCCACTGAGCACCACCGTCACGCCCTCGACGGCCAGTTGTCGCGCCACCTCAAAACCGATGCCACGGTTGGCGCCGGTTACCAATGCAACCTTGTCAAAATCGTTCATCGTGCAACTCCAGACAACGCTCCGCCCTGCCCGCAGGGAGGACGGAACCAATACGATTCATGAAATGTTCCAGCAGCGGCCCGAACGCCCGCAGATCGGTCAGAAAGGCGTCGTGTCCGTCCGGGCAATCGAGCCGGACAAAGGTCACCTCGGCACCATCCTGTTCGAGCCCTTGAGCGATGTGCTGCTGTTGCGCGACAGGAAACAGCGTGTCGCTCTCGACGCCGACCACCAGAACCTGCTCCAGCCCGGCAGTCTGAAAACCGCCCTGCGGCTGCTGCAGACAGGCATAAAGATCAATCGCGCGGCTTAGCTGCAGATAACTGTTGGGGTCGAAATCCCGTGCGAATCGCCAGGCATTGGCCTGCAGATAATCCTCGACTTCAAAGTCGTGGGTCATGCCGGCGGATTTACCGGCCGCCTGATCGCTGCGGCTGAAACGGCGATTCAATTGCGCGCCGGAGCGATAACTCAACAGGCCGATCTTGCGGGCCAGCGTCATGCCGTGGATCGGGCGCGCATCCGGCGAATACTCCCCACCGGCCCACAGCGGATCACTGCGAATGGCTTCCCGCTGCAATGAACGCAAGGCCGTGGACACGGGTAGCGAACTGGCC
This sequence comes from Pseudomonas sp. Irchel s3a10, assembly GCF_900187525.1. Classification (NCBI taxonomy): domain Bacteria; kingdom Pseudomonadati; phylum Pseudomonadota; class Gammaproteobacteria; order Pseudomonadales; family Pseudomonadaceae; genus Pseudomonas; species Pseudomonas sp. Irchel s3a10. The sequence continues at coordinate 453,615 of NZ_FYDR01000006.1, read as the reverse complement.
GCGCCGCACAGGTTGATGTGATGCCGGACAAACCCCGGATGCCGGGTCAACAGGGCCAGCGCACACATGCCACCCATCGAAGCGCCGATCAGGCAGGTCACTTGCGCCATGCCCAGCGCTTTCACGGCCATGACGATCGTGTCGACGATGTCTTCGATGCTCAGCTCGGGAAAGCGCGACTGGTAAGGCCTGCCACTCGCCCGCTCGGTGGACAGCGGCCCCGTCGAGCCCTTGCAACCACCCAGGTAGTTGAAACAGATGACATACCAGCGGTCTGTATCGATCGGCTTGCCTGAACCGGCAAAGTCCTCCCACCAGCCCGCCTCAGGATCGCGGGCGACACTGCAGACGTGGCTGTTGGCGGACATGCCGGGCAGCACCAGGACGATGTTGTCGCGACGATCATTCAGTTGCCCGAACGTCTCATACGTCAGCCTGAAATCTTCCAGTACACCTCCACGATGCATTGGAAACGGGCGCGCGAACTCGATGTAATCTGCTGCCGGAAGAGTTTCCACCATGATGCTAATCCCTTAGAGCGCCTGCTTCGCCAAGTAACCGGTTGCCTGTTACGGCTCGAGCGACTGCAACCAGTCATCGTCGGAACCTTCGGCGATGCCGTCCATCAGGAACGTCGAGAGATAACGTTCACCGGTATCCGGCAGCATGGCCAGCAGCACGGAACCGGCCGCTGCGGTCTCGGCAACCTTCAACGCTGCGGCGACCGAGGCGCCCGAAGAAATGCCGACAAAGATCCCCTCCTCCCTGGCCAGGCGCTGCGAAGTGTCGCGCGCCTCGTACTCGTTCACGGTCAGGACTTTATCGATGACGGTCTTGTCCATGATGGTCGGCGTGAAGTTGGGCGCGAGTCCCTGAATCTGGTGCACGCCCCAGGTGCCCCCCGACAGCAACGCAGCATTTTCCGGTTCTGCGGCAACGATCTGCACCGCGGGTCGCGCGACTCGCAGCATCTGGCCAACGCCGGTCAGTGTGCCGCTGGTGCCGAAACCGGTGACAAAGTAGTCCAGGCGTTTACCGGCGAAATCACCGAGGATTTCGGTGGCGGTGGTTTCGCGGTGATAGGACGGGTTGGCCGGGTTATCGAATTGTCGCGATCTGAACCAGCCAAATTTCTGTGCCAGTTCATCGGCAATCTGGTTGCCGCCGCTGCTGCCCAGATGAGCAGGAAACAGCAGAACCTTGCCGCCATAGGCGCGAATCAGCTTGCGCCGTTCGATCGAGTAACTGTCGGACATGATCGCCACGAAGTTATAGCCGCGCGCCGCGGCAACCATCGCCAACGCAATGCCGACGTTGCCGGAGGTGCATTCGGCGATCGTATCGCCAGGCTTCAACAGGCCTCTGGCTTCGGCATCGAGTACCACTGCCAGCGCCAGCCGGTCCTTGACCGACCCACCGGGGTTGAACGACTCGACCTTCACATAAATGCTGACGTGTTCCGGGGCGAGCCTTTGCAGCTTGACGATTGGCGTGCGGCCGATCGTGTCCAGAATGCTTTCATACAACGGCATGAGCGAGTTCTCCATCAAATACGAATTCAGCAGGGCCGGAGAGGTACATTGCGGACAAGTCACTCTCCCATGTCACTTCAAGGGTTCCGCCGGGCAATTCGACATCGACCGAGCGGTCGACCCGCCCGGCCCGCGCCAGCACCGCGACCGCCGCGCAGGCACCGCTGCCGCAGGCCAGCGTTTCGCCAGCGCCGAATTCGTAGACCTTGAGTTTTATCCTGTTGCGCGATTGCAGCTGTACAAACCCGACGTTGACGTCAGGGGAGAAATACCCGGAGTTTTGCAGGGCGCTGCCGACAGCTGGAATCTCATACTGATCACGCTCGGCTTCGATCACCGCATGCGGGTTGCCCATCGATACCGCCGCACACGCCAGGTGTTGCCCGGCGAGTTCGAGTTGATAAGCAGACTGCGCTTGGTCGAAGCCGAACACCGGGATGGCGGCGGGCGAGAAATTCGGCGCGCCCATGCTGATCTGATAGTTGCCGTCCTCCATGACGCGGACCCGGTGGGTACCGGAAGGACTGTCGAGGGTGAACTCGGACGCCTCCGTCAGGCCTGCCCGAACCAGCCATGCGGCGACACACCGCGCGCCGTTGCCGCATTGGCGGGAGGACTCGCCCTGCGCCGTCCAGATATCGAACGAGGCCACGGACGATGGATTGCGCGCAGCCTTGATGCCCAAGACCATATCGGCGCCGATACCTTTATGGCGGTTAGCCAGGTACTTGCACAACTCGCGCGACGGATCCTGCGCATCACGCAGATCGAGAATGATCATGTCGTTGCCCGCACCGTGCATCTTGCTGAAACGCAGCCGGTCAGCAGCAGGCGGTTTATGCATGGCACACACTCGCCTCAAGACACGCTTTGGACAGGAGCGGGTCAACGATATCGATGATGCACTGGGTCGCACGCTGTGCCGTCGCCGCATCGCAGGAGGCGTTGAACTCGGCGATTTCCAGGCCGACGATCTGCTCCAGCGGAATCGCTCCCAGGATCGCCGAGAGCTGTTGCGGCAGCAGACCGTCAGGCACTGCGTAATCGGCGGGCACGTAGCCAGGCTCAAGAGAGTCCCAATCGATGTGCACCCAGACCTTCGATTGGCCGATAGCGCTGCGCACTGCGTCGGCGGTTGCCTGCTGCGGGGAAAGCGTGCGCACATTATTGGCGCTCAGCAGACGCTGCTCTTGCCCGTCGATGTCGCGCGCGCCGACCAGAATGACGTTCTCCGCACGCACGCCCGCGCCACAGCCGCTGTCCCAGAGGCCACATAATGCCGACACCACCATCCCGCCCAGGTAGCCCGTGTCAGTGGTCGTCGGAATATTGAAGTCACCATGGGCATCGACCCACACCAGGCAAAGGTCCGGGTAATGTCTGGCCACCGCAGGTACGCTGCCCAGGCTGGCCGGGCAGGTGCCGTTGATGACCACTGTGAGTTGCTGCTCCTCTACCGCACAGGCCACGGCGCGATGCAGCGAATCGATCTGCTCACGTCCTGCCGGCAGACTGACTGTCCAGTCATCGGCAGCCGGCTCGCAACTGCCATCACCGATATACAGCGGCGCTACACCGTACTTTGCTTCAAGTGCCGACGCGGCCTTCAACGCACCGATACGGGTAAATGCCGTGCGATCTGCCACTCTGCCGTTGGATACAATCAACTTGAACATCAGGCTTCCTCTTTATTTTCATGGCTGGAATGTTTGAATGGACAAACATCCGTACGCTCTGCATTTTCTTCAATCAAACCGTATTGCCACCACTCTTTGGCGTCAGAGCCAAACCCGCCCAATTGCAAGGCGTGGGGCACCGAATCATATTTAAGGATGCGTTTACGTATATTGGCGCGAACATTACGTCCGCCCACGGTATCGCCGGCAAATACATCGAAGCGTTCACGCGGATTAATCACCAGCGCAAATCTCGACCCGAGGTTTCTGCTCTTGCGAAGTTTGTGTGCTGGAGAACTCATATTCACAAAAAGTTGCATTCCCGCGAAGCACATCGACCAGAACGGTGACTCCGGGTCGACATCGACGCTGTCCGGCCACGGGCTTTCATCCAGCCAGTGCAGGCTCTGCAACACGCCCCACCCGGCGGCCTGATAGTCCTGCGCCGTACTGGCGGATATTGCGTCGGTTGAAAAGAATACGATAAGCGGATAAGCGTCTTCGATTGAACCACTCCATGTTCTGGAAAGCGTCACATACTCTTTCAAGCCTTCAGCCAGTTTCGCCAACCCTTGGGCATCCAAAGTGTCGACAAATACAAACTTGATCGAAGACTTCTTGAATGCATTCTTGGAAAAGATGCAGGGAAAGTCGGACCCTGCCCCAAGTCGCTCTTCCAGTTCATTCAAGGCCTCTTTTTCCCAACCGGCCCCACGATGATTAATCTCATCCTGAGAAAGCATGACCCGATAAGAAACCTGCGCATCAAAGTTCCGCATACTCATTCCTTTATGCTGCACAACTTAGAGAGATGGCCGAGCGTGGCATCCAGCCGTCTGGCACTTTGCGCTGTCACACCTGCCACGAACTTACGTCTGGCATGACAACTTGCTTACTTGATCTGCGTCTGGAATCAGAAGACCGGCCACAGGTCCCGGGCGTTATTCGACATTCGGCGAACGCTCAGGTTGTTGACTGACCTGCTGCTGATGAATCGATGAATCCGCGCCATGGCGTCTTCGATGTCCGGCAATGCCGGCAACGTGACCACGCGGAAATGGTCGGCTGCGGGCCAGTTGAACGCGGTTCCCTGGACCACCAGCAGCCTTTCCGACATCAGCAGTTCAAGGACAAACTTTTCGTCATCCTTGATCGGGCAAATTTTCGGATCGATCCTTGGAAATGCGTACAGCGCGCCCATCGGCTTGACGCAACTGATGCCGGGAATAGCGTTGAGCAGTTCATGCACCCGGTTGCGCTGTTCGAGCAGGCGCCCCTGAGGCAAGACCAGGTCATTGATACTCTGGTAACCCCCCAGCGCGGTCTGGATCGCATGCTGGGCCGGAACGTTGGCGCACAGGCGCATGTTCGCCAGCATGTCGATGCCTTCGATGTAGCCGGCGGCATGCTGCTTCGGCCCGGAAATCACCAGCCAGCCGGAGCGGAACCCGGCCACCCGGTACGACTTGGACAACCCGTTGAAGGTCAGGCACAGCAGGTCTGGCGCCAGCGAGGCGGTGCTGATGTGCACCGCCTCGTCGTAGAGAATCTTGTCGTAGATCTCGTCGGAGAACACCACCAGATTGTGCTGGCGCGCGATCTCCAGCATTCCCAGCAGCACGTCTCGCGGATACACCGCACCGGTGGGGTTGTTGGGGTTGATGATCACCAGCGCTCGGGTGTTAGGGGTGATTTTGGCCCGTATGTCATCAAGGTCCGGCCACCAGTCCTGCTGTTCGTCGCACATGTAGTGCACCGCATTGCCCCCGGCAAGACTCACCGCAGCGGTCCACAACGGATAATCCGGTGCGGGCACCAGCACTTCATCGCGATTGTTCAGCAGCGCCTGCAGTGACATCACAATGAGCTCGGAGACGCCATTGCCCAGGTAGATATCGTCGACGCCGACGCCCTCGATCTGCTTCTGCTGACAGTACTGCATGACAGCTTTGCGGGCGCTGAACAAGCCTTTGGAGTCACTGTAACCTTGCGCCTTCGGCAAATTACGGATCACATCCTGGAGTATCTCGTCGGGTGCCTCGAAACCGAACGGCGCCGGATTGCCGATATTCAGCTTGAGAATGCGCTGGCCGTCCTCCTCCATCTTTCTGGCCTGCTCCAGTGCCGGGCCACGAATGTCATAACACACACTGTTCAACTTCAGCGATTTCAGATACTGCACGACTACACATCCTTGTTTTTTTATCAGGGTCGCAGCAACAGCAATCTCAGGTCCGAGAGACTGCCTTCAACTGCTCATCCGGGGACTTCGACAGTGCCCGCGACATATTCAGGAAAACGAACAACACGACCATCGGAATGGCGATAAACAGTGCCAGGCCACGAACGCCCAGTTCGGAAAAGGAGCTGACCAGCAAACCGTAACCGGCCCCCGCCGCCATCTGGAAAAAGAAAAACTGCCCGGAGGAAATACCGATATCGCGGCTGACGCTCTTCAATAACCCGGCCTGAGTCGCGGGAATCACCATCCCGACCGACAACAGAATGAACACCATCGGAATCAGCAGCGCCGGCAGCACACTGCCGAACACCGACAGCAGAATGCCCAGCAACATGCACCCGGCCATGCCTACCCTGCTTCCAAGCAGCAGGATCTCGTTCAACGCCCACCTGGCGCTCAATGCTCGCGCCAACGTACTGCCAATCACATAACCGACGGCGCACAGGGAGATCACCGCGCCGTAACCCAGGCTGGACATGCCCAGCTCCGTCTGCAGCGCATAAGTCGAACAGGACAGGAACACGAAGTAACTCATCCACACCAGACTGATCCCGGCGGCATAAGCCAGATAATCCGCATTTTTGAAGTTGGCGGCATAAACGGCAATGATGCTGCGCCCCGTCGAATCCGATGCCCCCGGAGAGGTGTCGACCTGCCAGAAAAGCACCAATGCCGCGAGATTGAAGATCCCCACGCCGCCCATCATCCAGCGCCATCCCAGCGAAGGTAACAGCATGCCGCCGAGCAACGGTGCAATACACGGTGTGAGCGCTATCGCCGAGGCAAGGGTGGTGAGAATTCGCAGGCGTTTGCTTTCCGGATAATCGGATTTCACGATCAGTCTGGTGGTTACGGTCCCTACACACCCTCCGAGGGCCTGCATGAAACGCGCAACCGCAAACAGGTAAAAGGAGTCCGAGAACGCTGCAAGCAGGCACCCGGCAGCACAAATCAACAACCCCGAAATCTGTACACGACGGGCTCCGATACGATCGGCAAGAATCCCTGCCAATACCACGGACAACGCATACCCGATCATGTAAACAACAAATGTTTCCTGAATCGCCTCATGGGGGACTCGAAACTCTTCCGCCAGTTTTGCAACCGTAGGCGTCATCAGGCCAAGTCCGAGCTGCGGCACGATTACAGCCGACAACAACGCTGCAGGTAACAGGATTCCGGGGCGGCTGGATTTCACGCAGAAAGCTCCTTGAGGTATTGATCAGTCGTCAGCAAATGCGGCAGAACCCGGTCGATCTGACGTGTGATCATGGCCAGTGAACTGGTGTAGTAATGGTTACCGGCAGCCAGTTGGCCCAAGGCATAAATAGCGTCGCTGGCCTTGCCACTGCGGTCGATGACCTTGTGCGAACCGAATGACACGTGCAGGCCACCAAACGGATGGTGCTGAGCGACGCCATTGTTGACCATCGAAGACACCAGCTCGGTACCTGTCTGCCCGACGCCACCCGTTTCAGATCGCGTGGCATTGATGACCCAGTCGGCATGACAGGCGCCTGCCTGATAATTCAAGACAAAACCGCCACCAGGACTCAGCTCCACGCCCTTCAGGCCAGGGCGAATCACGAGGTGCCCGGATTCAAGCATGTTGCGCAACTTGTTGGCCGTCGCCGGAGGCATCGGGTTGCACAGGCTCATGAAAATCGAATGATAGTTGGCCATGTAGTAACTGCGATCGCCCGCACTCAGGCTGTCCCAGGCCAGCTCGACGTAGTCGTTGGCAATATCAATCAGGATGGACAGCCACTTTTCGCCGCGGGCCGACGCCTGAAGATGGCGCTCCAGCCGCTCGAACGGCAGTTGACCAGGCGCCAGTTCAGCCTTGAGCTTCTCCAGATCCACGCCTTGGGCTGTCAGTTCGAAGGTGATCAGGCCAAGCCATTTCGACCACGAGATCATCCCCGCTTCATCACGCAGCTCTTCGATGCGTTCGCGGGTGATGACCTTGTAAGTGAAGTCGTGATGCGGCATGCGCACCGCTGGCAGCAGCGCATTGCGCGACAGCATGACGATCTTGCCGCGGTGTCCCTGGGCATTCAGGGCCAGGACTGCATCGACAGCAGAGAGGCTGGAACCAATGATCGCCACCTGATCGTCGCCGCCAATCGCGGAAAACTTGGTCCACATCGGATACGGATTGCCGATGTAATTCTGGGAACAGGCCAACGAGAAGATATCCGCCGGTTCAGCGGTACCGATGCACAGAATCACCCGGTCAAATACTTGTTGCGGCCCGTTTTCGACACCGACGACCGCTTTGTCATCGTGCATCGTCAGACTGGTGACCTTTTGCCCGATCACCCGAATCGGTCGCTTGAGGTCACGCGCCAGCGCCACTTGCTCGGCAAAACAATCGGACAGGTACTCACCAAAATAGTGACGGGGCAAGAAGTCAAGTTGCGCCAGTGCACTTCCATATTTATGAGTGACCCATCCTACAAAGTGCCGGGGATCGTCACTTTTCACGGACATGAATCGGGCCTGGCGATTAATCAATCCATAATCACCATCGTTTTGATAAGCGCGACCTGGACCAATTTTCTTGTCAGGCTCATAGAGGGTAATTGCAACATCCATATTTTTCAGCTTAACGTCGCGCTGCAACGCATCAATTACACTAATCGCTGTTGCACCCCCTCCGACTATCGCAATCTTTAGTTGCGGCTCGCGATGATTAGTCTTATTGAGTGTTGACAGTTTTTCAAAAGCAGTCATTGCCGACGATATCCCTATACCAATCCAGTTTCTCTTGACCCCAATGACTCGCGCGCCACCCCTCAACGCGTTAGCTTGAGCGGCGTTGAGCGTATTTGTATGCCGCGCTAAGATGAAGATCCATTAAATGGATTTTGGTGTGTACCACTATGACCAGAGGTAAGCGGCCAGTTGGCCTCGACCTAGTCTTGCCGTTCGAATTGACCGAACATTCGCTGTCCACCAAACATCAGCTTTTGTGCCGTTTCCTTGAACACTTGATCAGTTCCGGTCGGCTCCCATCCGGCGAAGCGCTGCCCTCCACACGCACGCTTGCGCAAAGATGGGGAGTTTCCCGAGGGACCCTGGAAACTGTTTTCGATCAATTACGCGAAGAAGGTTTCATCATTCGCAAGCGAGGTGCCGGCTCGGTGGTCTGCGCAACATTGCCGGACAATCTGATCGCCGCGGCCAGAACTAAGGAACTGCAAGTCGAACTTGATACTCACCGGTCATCCGATTCACCTGCTCCCATTACTTATTTACAGCCGTATGTACCGTTTATTGCCAGACTGGCCGATCCGGGATTGCTCGAAGAAAAAGATGTAAAGTCGTTATGCACACCTTCCGCCAAAGACCTCGCCACCGCAGTATCGGCCTCGTCACTCGGCGGTGACGAAAACTTGCGCAAGTCCATTTGCGACCATATCCAGATCTACCGCGGGATTGATTGCTCACCTCAGGACATCGTGATTACCCATGGCATCAGACACTGTCTCGACCTTATCAGCCGGGTATTGGGAAAAGAGGCCGTTGTTGCCATGGAAGATCCCGGCTATTACTGGGCCCGGCGGATATTCAATTGTTCCGGCAACACAATCATCGATATTCCAGTGGACGAAGCAGGTCTGATCGTTGAAGCGTTGTCACCCGCCAGTCCGGTTCAGGCCATTTATGTCACGCCCTCTCACCAGGCTCCTTTGGGTGTCTGCATGAGCATGGCACGCCGCAAGGCCCTGCTGGCCTCGGCCACCGCTGCAAATGCGATCATCATCGAAGACGACTACGACAGCGAGTACAACTATGGCAGTGCTCCCCTGCCCGCCATCAAATCAATAGATACAAACGACCGGGTGATTTTCTGCGGCAGCTTCAATAAAACCCTGTTCAGCAACTTTCGTCTGGGCTTCATGGTCATTCCCAAACATTTACAGAAGAAAGTCATCAACCTCTTCGAAGACACCGGCCAGACGCCCGGCATACTGGGTCAGCTCGCACTCAACCAGTTTCTCTGCACCGGAAAATATGTACGGCATTTGCGCATCTCGCGACAGACGTATCAACATCGACGCGATTTGCTGATCTCAAAGCTGCGAGAAAACCCTCATCTGCAGATTTCCGGCGAGCAATCCGGATTACATTTTGTGCTCTGGTTACCCGCAGACATTGATGAAAGAGAATTCTGCGCACGGGCTGCCCTCTTCAACCTTTGCCTGCAACCGGTATCCGCATTCACCAGCAGTCACGCGGTCAAACCCGGCGTGCTGATTGGCTACGCGGCGCTTACCGATACGCAGATCAATCAGGCGGCTGCCTGCTTGCTGGATCTCGTCAAGTCATTTACTCAATGTACCGAGCGCGTCCCAATCGGATAAACCACCCGCTCCGCTATGACTCACACCCGAGCATTACTTGCCAGGCCCACGCAAAAAAGCCCGGCAGCGCTACCGGGCTCTTTAATTGCTGCTAACGGGCGACGCGCGACAACGTGTCATCCGTTTCCTGTGTCGCTGTTTTCGCTCCGTGAATCAACGGTCCATAACGCCGACTGAACTCCCAGCCGTACGGCACGCGATCCTTGCTGACGCCGTTGTCCCAGTTCACCGACCAGGTCATCAGGCCCTTGATCGGCAGCCCTTTGATCGCCAGACGTTTGAGCGCATTGCCGACGGCGGTGCTGTCGATCACGTAACCGGTGGCAGCCGCATCGACGTTGGCCGGCAGGCCGATGACAAATTTGTCCGCCGGGATTTTGGTGAAGCCCCGGGTGCCGGTCACCAGACTTTCGGTCAGGTAATAGAGGAAGTCCTCCTTCAGCGCATCGTTGTTCTGCGCGATCCACGCACCATTGCCATTATTGGCTTCCGGTACCCAGACCCCGTCGCCGCCCTGATTGTAGAACTGCGGCGCGATGAAGTCGTAATAGCCTTCCAGTGCCTGCAGGTATCCGACGTACTTGCCGTTGGTGGTCAGGTACGGAAACTCCGGGGCCATGCTGATGATGAAGTGCTTGCCCTGGCCTGCGTAGTGATCCTTGACCAGTTTCAGCGCGGCTGGCAGCACGGTCTTGTTGGCAGCGAAATCAATCGCGCTCTGTTCAAGATCGATGTCCAGCCCATCGAAGCCGTAGGTTTCGACCAGACGGATGATTTCATTGGCCAGCGGTTGTTCCTGCCCGCTGCGCAACTCGATGTGCGCATCGGCGCCACCCAGGGACAGCAGCACCGCCCGCCCCTGGCTGTTGAGCACGCCGACCTGACGCCGGAACTCGGCATCGGATACGTTGTACGGCTTGAAGGTCGGAATCCCGCTGCCCTTCATGAACGCCACCGCGACCACGTTGTATTCCTTGGGCACCGCTTCCAGAGCGATCTCGGCGAAGCGGCCCTGACGGTAACCGTCACTCGGCCCCGCCGGCCAGTTGTGCCAGAAGCCCATGAGTATTTTTTTGCCGGCGATGCTCGGCATCAGCGAGGCCGCGTCGGCCGCCTGGTTTTGCACTAGCGTGAAGTCGATATTTGACATGTTCTAATCCTTCAGAACCTGTGGGTTGAGCGTAACGCCGTTATTTGAAGTCGACGTCGAACGCCTGATAGAACGCGTTGCCGGTGTTGGCGACGATCCACATCAGCACGATGACGTGACGGCCCTTTTTGTTGGCCGGCAATTGCACCGAATGATTGACCTTGGCCTTCAATTCCCCCGGATAGCTGTAATACGGCACCTGAGTGTAGAAGTCTTCGGCGAAAGGCTGCGCCTCAAGTTGTGCTCGGGAAATACGCTGTTTCGGATCCCAGCCATCTTTGGTGATCAGCCAGCGATAGCCACGGGTGGTGTGCGGCGCGGTGTATTCCCACTTCACTTCCAGCGTCTGGCCCGGGGTGACACTGAGCAGTGGCCAACTGAACGGACGATTGAGCTTTTTGCTCATTTCCTCGTCGGTGAAGTTCACGCAGTCACGGGCATCGGTCTTGCCACCGCTGAGAATGTAACCATCGGCGGGCGGCGTGACGCTGTCACTATCGCTGCCATACGGCGCAGGAAAAGGCCCTGCCGTCAGCGCCGGAAAGTTCTTGCCGCCTTCCATTTCGTTGACCTGCCAGGCACCGAGCAATCCTTGCTCGATGGCTACCGCACCGCGGCTGGCTGGAGAGGTGACGCGACCGTGTCGCAGCTGGGTTTGAGCTTGTGGTTGATTCATGTTTTTCACTCCGTTGATTTAAGAACTCTCCTGTCCGAGGAGAGGCCTTCAAGCTAACGGAGGTGGTTTTTTTGTCCATCGGCGGTTTTGTCGCAGTCAATCGGCGTCTCAAGTCAAAAACGCCGAAAACACTGGATGAATATACAGCTGATTACGACAAGACCCACCCAACGCATGGCCAAAGGCCTACACGCCGACACTGCAAAAACTGGCATTCAGTACTCATTGCAGTTGCGCCTGGTACTCCTTTTCGTACTGGCCAGCGAGCTGTTCCTTTTGCTTGTCATCGAGCAATTTGCCGGCCATCTGGAAGAACTTCTGCTCTTCTTCCTTGAGATGGTGGTGGACTTTGTCCGAGAGCTTCTTCGCCGTTACCAGCCACGCCGGGCTGGACATCTCGGTCTCATCCAGTTCTTCCATCATCTCGTCCATTTCATGGTGCTCGGAGATGGCGTGGCGACTGAGGTCAACACCGTTGTCGAACTCCATCAGCGGGATGTAGAAGTGGCGCTCTTCAGCGGTTTCGTGGGCCTGCAGCTCGGCTTTCAGCTGTTTGTAGGCTTCAACCCGCTCCGGGGTGTCGCCGCTGGTTTTGACCAGGGCTTTGGCGTAACTGCGCTGGCGGTCGTGGCTTTCGCGAAGGGCTTCGAAAATATTCATGGGGGATCCTCATCAACCGCGTTCGGAATGACGCTGTAAAAGCTAGACCCCGGCGCGACAGCGGCGGTTCCAAAGGGATGAGGAAGGACTTGGAAAGCGCCCATCGGGCAGGATAGGCTGCGAGTTCACCTCACAAGGAAGTTACGCATGACTTTGCGAATCGAGCTGTCGCAGAACCCCACGGAAGAACAACGCAAGGCCATTCTCGAGCCTTTGATTGCGTATAACGACGCCCGGACCGGCGGCTCCACCTCTGAACCTTTCGCCCTGCTGGTGCGCGATGAGCACGACGCGATTCTCGGCGGTTTGTACGGCCGGGTGATCTTCCAGTGGATGTACATCGAGTTGCTGTGCGTCCCGGAGCACGGTCGCGGGCAACTCATCGGCTCGAAACTGATGGCCATGGCGGAAAATCTGGCCAAGGAGAAGAACTGCCTCGGCATCTGGCTGGACACCTTCGATTTTCAGGCGCCGGCGTTCTACGAGAAGCTGGGATTCAGCCAGTTTGGCGAGATCGTTGATTACCCGCCGGGGCATAGCCGGCATTATTTCCAGAAGCGTCTGATCGGTTGAATTCACTGGCCCTATCGCGAGCAGGCTCACTCCTACAGGATCGGTGGCAAACACAAATCCAGTGTGGGAGCCAGCCTGCTGGCGATGGCGGCAGCCGCTTCAACGCATGATCAGAGGCAGGTCGCCAACGCCGCCAGCCGGCGCTTGGCAACAAAATCATCCTTCTGCGCGTAGTAGTTGAGCACGGTTCCCGAAGCATCGCTGGTCACGTCGACAAACGACTCTGCGGAACGGGTGTACACCGTCGAGCCACCCTTCTTGCCCGGTTGCAGATACGCTCCGGCGTCCACGCCAAACACTGCTTCGTCCTGCCAGCCGAACTGTACGCACTGAGCGACAACTTTCTCCGGCTTGTCCGAGGTCAGGACCTTGTACGGGGCTTTGGTGCGAGAATGGTCCATCACCGAACCCGCGCAACCGGCCAGCACGCTCGCGGCCAGCGCTACCATCAGAATTCGCATTGCATTCGCTCATTCAGAAAAAAGCGGACTGTATCATCGCAACAGGCAAAATCGTTCTGCTTTACTGCATTTATAGCGCGACATGCAGCGACTGCTCCGGCACCCTAGGGTCATCAGCCTCACAAGGAACATACATGGCGCCCACCGACCAGCGACATGAACAAGCCCTGAAACTGTTTCTCGACGCGCGCCCCGAATTGCGCGAAACCCTCGATCATCTCAATCCGCTGCTGGCCCAGGCCAAGGGTGAAACCGCTGCGCAGTATCGTGAAGAACGCCTGCACGAAGCCTTCGAGGCCGAGGCGGAGAATCAAGGCCTGTTCGCCTGGGAACTGACCTTGCTCCTGACGGCCGCAACGCCCGAGGACTATCAGGCCCAGCGCATGGAGGTGCATCGCGAGGTAGCGGAAATGGCCCACATGCGCTGGGAAGATTACTGCGAATTGTATGGGCTGGAACCGTAACCGCCGCTGAAGGATATCGTCGCCGATGCTGCCCTCCACTTCGACTCACCGCGCCACTTCCGGGCATCTGCACCGGCAGAAATGGCGTGGCCGCATCGGTCTGGCGCTGGTGGCCAGCCTGTCAGTGCTGGCGGGCATGACCGACGCGATCGGCTTCATGGCCAGCGGCGATTTCGTTTCGTTCATGAGCGGTAATACCACGCGGCTGGCGGTGGCGATCAGTGACGGCGACCTCGGACTGACTTTGCGCCTGATCATCCTCGTCGTCACCTTCGTGATCGGTAATGCCTTGGGCATCGTGATCGGGCGCCTCGGTGGTCGGCGCACATTGCCCTTGTTGCTGTGCATCGCCACCCTGCTCTGCCTGGCGGCGGCCTGGCCGTATGACACGCAACTGCCGGCGTTGCTGGCGGCGATCATCGCGATGGGCATGCTCAACGCGGCGGTCGAGGAAGTGAATGGCCTGCCGGTGGGCCTGACCTACGTGACCGGAGCGCTGTCGCGGTTCGGCCGTGGACTGGGGCGCTGGATGCTCGGCGAGCGGCGTAATGGCTGGCGGGTGCAACTGGTGCCGTGGAGCGGGATGTTCATCGGCGCGATTCTCGGCGCGCTGCTGGAGCAGCATTTCGGGCTTCGGGCATTGTTCGCCAGCGGCTTGCTGGCGGCGGTGCTGGGCGTGCTGTCCCTGAGCATTCCGCGGCGTTGGCAACTGGGCTATATGCCCCGTTGAAAGACGATCCTGTGTGCGCGGGCTTGCTCGCGAAAACGGTGCTTCAGTCAAAGATGTTTCGAATGACCCAACGCCTTCGCGAGCAAGCCCGCTCCCACAGAGGGCATGTGCTTCACTTGGTTTCGCGGCTGCCTTCATAAAGCTTTATCATGGCCGCAGTTTTGCTGATCGAGTCCGTCATGAAGTTCGCCATTGCGCTGTTTTCCGCCGCCCATGCGCCCTCCTCGCGTCGCGCCCTGCTGTTTGCGCAGGCTGCGCTGGCCGGCGGGCATGAGATTGTCCGGCTGTTTTTTTATCAGGACGGCGTCTACAACGCCTCCGACGTGGTGGTCACCCCGCAGGACGAGCTGGACGTGCCCAAACAGTGGCGCGCGTTCATCAGCGAGCAGCAACTGGACGGCGTGGTGTGCATCGCCGCCGCCTTGCGCCGTGGCGTACTGAATGACGAAGAAGCCAAACGCTACCAGCGTGATGCCGTCGCGGTCAGCGCGCCGTGGGAATTGTCCGGCCTCGGCCAGTTGCACGATGCGGTGCAGGACGCCGATCGACTGATCTGCTTCGGAGGCGCGTGAGATGGCCAAATCCCTGTTGATCATCAGCCGCCAGTCGCCATGGTCCGGCCCTGGCGCCCGCGAAGCGCTGGACATCGTCCTCGCCGGTGGCGCGTTCGATCTGCCGATCGGCCTGCTGTTTCTCGACGATGGCGTGTTGCAACTGGCCGCCGGACAGAACGCCAAGGTTCTGCAACAGAAAGATCTCAGCGCCAACCTGCAGGCGCTGCCGATGTTCGGCGTTGAAGAGCTGTTCTACTGCGCCGACAGCGCCAGCAATCGTGGCCTGAGCAGTCTGTCGCTGGACGAAGCGCAGCCGCTCGGCGCTAGCGAAATCACCGCCCTTATTGACCGTTACGACCAGGTGATCACCCTCTGATGTCGACTTTGCATGTGTTGTCTCATTCCCCATTCGGCGACGAGCGCCTGAACAGTTGCCTGCGCGTGATCGGCGCTGCCGACGCCTTGCTGTTATCCGGCGACGCGGTCTACGCCCTGCAAGCGGGAACCGCGCCGTTCAACACGCTGAACGAGCGCCGGGTCAAGCTGTTCGCCCTCGCCGAAGACCTGCTGGCCCGCGCCATCGTTGCTCCCGACTGGGCTGAAGCCATCGATTACCCGGCGTTCGTCGAACTGTCGATCCATCACGACAAGGTCAACAGTTGGCTATGAACTCGATGACTGTCGGCGCCCGCGCCATCGAACTGGACAAGGACGGCTTTCTGGTCGACCTCGACGACTGGTCCCATGACGTTGCCAGCGCCCTCGCTGCCGCTGAAGACATCGAACTGACTGCGGAACACTGGGAAGTCCTCGAACTGCTGCGCAGCTTTTACGCAGAATTCCAGCTGTCACCGGCCACCCGCCCGCTGATCAAGTACACCGCACTCAAACTCGGTCCGGACAAAGGCAACAGCCTGCACCTGAACCGACTGTTCAAAGGCACCCCTGCCAAACTCGCCGCGAAACTGGCGGGCCTGCCCAAACCGACGAATTGTTTATGACCGACTTTCCAGCGCTGACCCTTGAAACGCCCGCCGAGCACCCGTTCGCGCAGTTCGTACGGATCCTCGGCAAGGGTAAACGCGGCGCCCGCGACCTGACCCGTGAAGAAGCGCGGGAAGCCATGGGCATGGTGCTCGACGACAAAGTCGAAGACACACAGCTCGGGGCGTTTCTGATGCTGCTGCGGCACAAGGAAGAAAGCGCCGAGGAAATGGCCGGCTTCACCGAGGCCTTGCGCGAGCGCTTGCAGGCACCGGCGCTGAATGTCGACCTGGACTGGCCGACCTACGCCGGCAAGAAACGCCATCTGCCGTGGTACCTGCTGTCAGCCAAGTGCCTGGCGCAAAACGGCGTGCGGATCTTCATGCACGGCGGCGGCGCGCACACCGCCGGGCGTCTGTACACCGAACAACTGCTTGGCGAGCTGAACATCCCGCTGTGCCGCACCTGGGCGCAGGTCGGCAGCGCGCTGGACCACGGCGGTCTGGCGTTCATGCCGCTGATCGACTGGGCGCCGCAGTTGCAGAAGATGATCGACCTGCGCAACACCATGGGCCTGCGTTCGCCGATTCACTCGCTGGCACGCATCCTCAATCCACTGCGCGCCCGTTGTGGCCTGCAAAGCATTTTCCACCCGGGCTATCAAGCGGTGCATCGCGAGGCCAGCGGTCTGCTCGGCGACACCGCAATCGTGGTCAAGGGCGACGGCGGCGAAATCGAGATCAACCCGGATGCCGACAGCCATCTGTACGGCACCAAGGGCGGCGAGAGCTGGGACGAGGAATGGCCGCAGCTGTCGAGTCAGCGCCACGTCAAACCGGCCTCGCTGGACGTCGAACATCTCAAGGCCGTGTGGCGCGGCGAGGTGGTCGACAGCTATCCGCAAATGGCCCTGATTTCGACCATGGCCTTGGCCCTGCGCGGCCTTGGTCAAAGCCGCGAGCAAGCGTTCGCGACTGCCGAGCAGTACTGGGCGGCGCGCAACAAATCGATTTAACCGATCATTGGCGCCCGATCTTTGCGCTTTTTGTTCGAACTCATCGGAATAGACTCGGCTCCAACGCTTATTGGAATCAGGAGTATTGATCATGGGTTTACTCGTCGATGGCCACTGGCAGGACAAGTGGTATGAAAGCAGCAAAGACGGCGCCTTTCAGCGCGAACAGGCGCAACGGCGCAATTGGGTTACCACTGACGGCCAGCCCGGGCCGAGCGGTGAAGGCGGCTTTGCTGCCGAAGCCGGGCGCTATCACCTGTATGTTTCGCTCGCCTGTCCGTGGGCGCACCGCACGTTGATCCTGCGCAAGCTCAAAGGCCTGGAAAACCTGATCGACGTGTCCGTGGTCAGCTGGCTGATGCTGGAAAACGGCTGGACCTTCGACAAGGCCCTCGGCTCTACCGGCGACAAGCTCGATCACTTCGATTTCATGCACCAGCGTTACACAGCCGACACCCCGAACTACACCGGGCGCGTCACGGTGCCGGTGTTGTGGGACAAAAAACTCAAGCGCATCGTCAGCAATGAATCGGCGGAAATCATCCGCATGTTCAACAGCGCCTTCGATGGCCTGACCAGTAACGAGCTGGACTTTTACCCGGCACCGTTACGCGGCGAGATCGATGCACTGAACGAACGGATTTATCCGGCGGTAAACAATGGCGTGTACCGTGCCGGCTTCGCCACCTCGCAACAGGCTTATGAAGAGGCGTTCGATGAAGTGTATGCCGAGCTCGATCATCTTGAGCGCGTTTTAGGCGCCAACCGTTATCTCACCGGGGAATACCTGACTGAGGCAGACGTGCGCTTGTTCACCACGATGATTCGCTTCGACGCGGTGTATCACGGGCACTTCAAGTGTAATTTGCGGCGAATTGCCGATTATCCGAACCTGTCGAACTGGCTGCGTGAGCTGTATCAGTGGCCGGGGATTGCCGAGACGGTGGATTTTCAGCACATCAAAAATCACTACTACGGTAGCCACAAGACCATCAATCCGACGGGGGTTGTGCCGAAGGGGCCGAAACAGGATTTCACCATCGCCCATGATCGGGAGCGGCTGAGTGGGAAAGGGGTTTGGCGGCGGGGTTAATTGATTCGGTGTTTTTGAGGGTCTCTTCGTGAGCAAGCCCGCTCCCACAGATGATTTGTGCATGACACAGATCCAATGTGGGAGCGGGCTTGCTCGCGAATGAGGGCAACGAGGTTTCAGACCTGCGCCTGAGCACCCTCGAACCACGCCAGTTTCTCGCGCAGCTGCACCACTTCCCCCACGATCACCAGCGTCGGCGCATGCACTTCATGCTCCGCCACCAGACGCGGCAGGTCGGCCAGCGTGCCAGTAAAGACCCGCTGATTGACCGTGGTGCCCTGCTGGATCAACGCCGCCGGGGTGTCCGCGCTACGACCGTGTTTGATCAACTGCTCGCAAATCACCGGCAAGCCCACCAGGCCCATGTAGAACACCAGCGTCTGCGCCGGGGCGACGAGGTCGGCCCATGGCAGATCGGTGGAACCATCCTTCAGGTGACCGGTGACGAAGCGCACCGACTGCGCGTAATCGCGATGGGTCAGCGGAATCCCGGCATACGCCGCGCAACCGCTGGCCGCCGTGATCCCCGGCACCACCTGGAACGGAATCCCGTGGGCTGCCAGCTCTTCGATTTCTTCACCACCGCGACCGAAGATGAACGGGTCACCGCCCTTCAAGCGCACCACGCGTTTGCCGGCCTTGGCCAGATCCACCAGTTGCTGGTTGATCTGATCCTGCGGCACGGCGTGGTCTGAGCGACGCTTGCCGACGTAGACACGCTCGGCATCGCGACGGCACAACTCGAGAATCGCCGGCGCCACCAGACGGTCGTACAGCACCACGTCGGCTTGCTGCATCAGACGCAAGGCGCGGAAGGTCAGCAGATCCGGATCACCCGGCCCTGCCCCCACCAGATACACCTCGCCGGTGGTAACGGTCGCTTCGCCATCGATCTTGGCCTGCAACAGACGTTCGGCCTCAGTGCCCTGCCCGGCCAGTTGCCGATCGGCAATCGGGCCCTGAAACACGTCTTCCCAGAAACCACGACGCTGCTGCACATCCGGAAACAGGTTTTTCACCTGATTGCGGAAACGCGCGGCAAGACCGGCCAGTTGGCCGTAGGTCGAAGGAATCCAGGTTTCGATCTTGGCGCGAATCAAACGGGCCAGCACCGGCGCATCGCCGCCACTGGAGATCGCAACGATCAGTGGCGAACGGTCGACGATCGCCGGGAAGATCACGCTGCATAGCTGCGGCGCGTCGACCACGTTGACCGGCACGCAACGCCGATGGGCATCGCTGGAGACCTGGGCGTTGAGCGTTTCATCGTCGGTAGCGGCAATGATCAAACCGCAACCGTCCAGGTCCGCTTCCACGTAACCACGCAGCAGACATTCGCCACCGCTGGCGGTGACCAGTTCGCGCAGTTGCGCTTCGATTTCAGGTGCGACCACCCGCAGCAGCGCACCGGCATCGGCCAGCAGGCGGGATTTGCGCAAGGCAATCTCCCCCCCACCGACGACCAACACACGACTGCCGCGCAGGTTGTGAAACAGCGGCAGATATTTCATTTAGCCGATGACCTCAAGGCCACCCATGTACGGCTTCAGCACGTCCGGCACACGGATCGAACCGTCGGCCTGCTGGTAGTTTTCCAGCACCGCCACCAGCGTACGACCGACTGCCAGGCCGGAACCATTCAGGGTGTGCACCAGCTCAGGCTTGCCGGTTTCCGGGTTACGGAAACGCGCCTGCATGCGCCGGGCCTGGAAGTCGCCGCAGTTGGAGCACGACGAAATTTCGCGATACTTGTCCTGGCTCGGAATCCACACTTCGAGGTCGTAGGTTTTCACGGCGCTGAAGCCCATGTCACCGGTGCACAGCGCCAGGGTGCGGTAAGGCAGACCCAGCAGTTGCAGGACTTTCTCGGCGTTGGCGGTCAGGCCTTCCAGCGCTTCCATCGAAGTCGACGGCTCGACGATCTGCACCATTTCAACCTTGTCGAACTGGTGCTGACGGATCATGCCGCGAGTGTCGCGACCCGATGCACCGGCTTCGCTGCGGAAGCATGGGGTGTGGGCGACGAACTTGATCGGCAGCAGTTTCGAATCAACGATTTCACCGGCCACGATGTTGGTCAGCGACACTTCGGCGGTCGGGATCAGGTACAGATCGGCTTCGCCTTCGCGAGCGATCTTGAACAGGTCTTCTTCGAACTTCGGCAACTGGCCGGTGCCTTGCAGCGCCGGGGCCTGAACCAGATAAGGCGTGTAGGCCTCTTCGTAGCCATGCTCGTTGACGTGCAGGTTGATCATGAACTGCGCCAGGGCGCGGTGCAGACGGGCGATCGGGCCGCGCAGCAGGGCGAAACGTGCGCCGGACAGCTTGGCGGCGGTTTCGAAATCCAGCCAGCCGAACTTCTCGCCGAGGGCGACGTGGTCCTTGACCTCGAAATCGAACTGCGTCGGCGTGCCCCAGCGGCGCACTTCAACGTTGTCGTCTTCGTCTTTGCCGACCGGTACCGATTCGTGCGGCAGGTTGGGGATACCCAGCAGGATCGAATCCAGTTCGGTCTGGATCGCGTCCAGCTCGACTTTACCGGCACTCAGCTCGCCCGCCATGCGCTCGACGTCCGCCATCAGCGGCGCGATGTCTTCGCCGCGCTGCTTGGCCTGACCGATGGATTTGGAACGCGCGTTACGCTCAGCCTGCAGTGCTTCGGTGCGGGTCTGGACGGTCTTGCGCTGTTCTTCCAGCGCTTCGATGCGCGCGGTATCCAGAGCAAAGCCACGGGAAGCCAGGCGGTCCGCTACGTCCTGAAGGTTGCTACGTAACAGTTTGGAATCGAGCATGTCGGTTTCTCGTTATCAAAGTTTGGTCAGGGACAGGCCGGCCCACGTCGCGAGCAGCCCGCCGAATACGCTGATCGCCGCATAGCCCAGGGCCAGCGGCACTTGCCCGCTTTCCAGCAGGCGCACCGTATCCAGTGAAAAGGATGAAAATGTCGTCAGCCCCCCGAGGAAGCCGACCATCAACCCGGCACGCACCTCGATCGGCACCTCCGGGCGTATCAAAAACAGGCCGTACAACACGCCAATCAGCAAACAGCCCACGA
The DNA here is from genome assembly GCF_900187525.1 of Pseudomonas sp. Irchel s3a10. NCBI lineage: Bacteria > Pseudomonadati > Pseudomonadota > Gammaproteobacteria > Pseudomonadales > Pseudomonadaceae > Pseudomonas > Pseudomonas sp. Irchel s3a10. The sequence goes on along the minus strand of NZ_FYDR01000006.1, from coordinate 432,380 downwards.
TATTAACGGCCAGCGTCGCGGTATAGAAGTGCCGCGGCCAATTGGCGTTGACCCAATTGCCGGTGGCGAAGCGCAACAGGGTGCCGGCAATCCCGCCGACGGAGACCGCAACGATCAATGGAAGCACTATTTTCTCCGCTGTCTTGGGCTTAAACGGTCGAGTTGGGCAAGGTGGTTGAGCTTCTCGCCAATCTTCAATTCCAGGCCACGGGGCACCGGTTGATAGAACGGAATCGGCTCGAGCTCTTCCGGGAAATAATCTTCGCCGGCGGCATAGGCGTCCGGTTCGTCGTGGGCGTAGCGGTATTCGTCGCCATAGCCCAATTGCTTCATCAGCTTGGTCGGTGCATTGCGCAAGTGCAGCGGCACTTCCAGCGAACCGTATTCGGCAGCGGCGCGCAGTGCAGTCTTGAAACCCATGTACACCGCGTTGCTTTTCGGCGCGCAGGCCAGATAGGTGATGGCCTGAGCCACCGCCAATTCGCCTTCCGGGCTGCCGAGGCGCTCCTGCACCTCCCACGCCGCCAGGCACAAGCTCAGGGCGCGCGGGTCGGCGTTGCCAATGTCTTCGCTGGCCATGCGCACCACGCGCCGGGCCAGGTACAGCGGATCGCAGCCGCCGTCGATCATCCGCGCAAACCAGTACAGCGCGCCATCGGGGTTGGAACCGCGTACCGATTTGTGCAGCGCGGAGATCTGGTCGTAGAACGCTTCGCCGCCCTTGTCGAAGCGTCGCCGGGTGTCACCGAGCAGGCTTTGCAGCAACTCGGTGCCCATTTCGCTATTGTCTTCGGCCAGATCCGAGGCGTTCTCCAGCAGATTGAGCAGGCGCCGACCATCGCCGTCAGCGGCCGACAACAGCATCTGGAAGCCTTCGTCACTGAGGGTCAGGTTGCGCTTGCCCAGCCCGCGCTCTTCGGTGAGCGCGCGACGCACCAGTTTGCGCAGCGCCGTCTCGTCGAGGCTTTTCAGCACATAGACGCGGGCCCGCGACAACAGCGCGTTGTTCAATTCAAACGAAGGGTTTTCGGTAGTGGCGCCGATGAAAATCAGCGTGCCGTCTTCGACGTACGGCAGGAACGCATCCTGCTGCGATTTGTTGAAGCGGTGCACTTCATCGACGAACAGGATCGTGCGCTTGCCGTACTGACCGGCCTGCTGCTTGGCGATTTCAACGGCCTGACGGATCTCCTTGACCCCGGCGAGAACCGCCGAGACCGTTTCGAAGTGCGCATCCGAGACTTCCGCGAGCAATCGCGCCAGGGTGGTCTTGCCCACACCCGGCGGCCCCCAGAAGATCATCGAATGCAGGGCACCCTGCTCCAGCGCCTCACGCAGAGGCTTGCCGCGAGCGAGCACGTGCTCCTGACCGACGTACTCATCCAGATTGGTCGCACGCAAACGCGCGGCCAGTGGCTGGGCAATCGGTGCACTGCGAAACAGATCCATCACGTAGCGTTGAAACCTCTGATTGTCTGAAACCGGTTGGAATACCTGTGGACACCTGTTGGTGACCCTGTGGTGAGGGGATTTATCCCCGATGGACTACGCAGCAGTCGCCTTTTTTGGGGCTGCTTTGCAGCCCATCGGGGATAAATCCCCTCGCCACAAAAGCTCCAAGCCACAAGAGCCCAACCCGGGATCCGGGTTTATTCCTGGATAACGTCAGCACCCTTCGGGATGTCGAACTTGAACTTCGACGCCGGCACCGCTTCGTTGGCCTTGACCCCGGTGAACAGGATGTTGGTGCGCTGACCGACGCTGTCGATCAGTTGCATGTCATTGAGCAGGCCATTGCGGAACGACAGGCGCAGATTGTCGAACAGGGTGTCCTTGGTCTTCGGCTTGAGGGTGAAGTCGATCACGCCGCCCGCCTCTTTCGCGGTGATATCAAAACTCTGGCTGATCTTCGACACATCACCGGACAGCAGCAGCGCCGGGGTCTGAGTCAGACGCTCGTCGAGCTTCTTGATGGTCGCCTGCTCCAGATCCGGGTCCCACAGGGTGACCTTTTTGCCGTCGGAGACCATGGTCTGCTCGTTCGGGGCATTGGTGTGCCAGTAGAACAGGCCCGGACGCTGCAGGGTCATCTCACCGGTGGTTTCCTGCAACTGGGTGCCGCTGCCGTCGAGGGTCAGCTGCGAGAAGTTCGCGGTCAGGGTTTTCGACGTTTCCAGCAATTGGGTCAGACGCGCCACGTCCTTGTCATCGGCGTGGGCCGTGAACGTGGTCAGCGCCAGTACTGGCAACAGCATGCGGATAAGACGCATGGGAGTCCTCTTGAATACTCGTTGGGGGAGCGGCGGCACATCATTGTCCCGCCTTTTGCTTTTAATCAGTCGCGAACCGGGCCCGGGGCCAGAACTTCACGCGAACCGTTGGTGTTCATTGAGGTGACGACCCCGGCCATTTCCATGGCTTCGATCATGCGCGCAGCGCGGTTGTAACCGATCTTCAGCTTGCGCTGTACTGCAGAAATCGACGCCCGGCGGCTTTCCAGGACGAACTGTACGGCTTCGTCATACAGCGCGTCGGCCTCCGGATCATCACCGTCGCCGCCACCGCTGCTGCCTTCAAAACCGCTGCCCGCCTCTTCGACACCGTTGAGGATGTCATCGTTGTATTCGGGTGCGCCACGCAGTTTCCAGGCTTCGACCACGCGGTGTACTTCATCGTCGGAAACGAACGCGCCGTGCACACGGATCGGCAGGCTGGTGCCCGGCGGCATGTAGAGCATGTCACCATGGCCGAGCAGTTGCTCGGCGCCGCCCTGGTCGATGATGGTCCGCGAGTCGATCTTGCTCGACACCTGGAACGCCATACGGGTCGGAATGTTTGCCTTGATCAGACCGGTGATCACGTCCACCGAAGGACGCTGGGTCGCGAGGATCAAATGAATACCGGCGGCACGCGCCTTCTGCGCGATACGCGCAATCAGCTCTTCGACCTTCTTGCCGACGATCATCATCATGTCGGCGAATTCGTCGACGACCACGACGATGGTCGGCAGCTTCTGCAGCAGCGGCGCTTCGTCATGAATGCTTTCGCGCTTGTACAGCGGATCGCTCAACGGCTCGCCGGCGTCCTGGGCTTCCTTGACCTTGGCATTGAAGCCGGACAGGTTACGCACGCCCATCTTCGCCATCAGCTTGTAGCGACGTTCCATCTCGGCAACGCTCCAGCGCAGGGCGTTGGCGGCGTCTTTCATGTCGGTCACTACCGGGCACAGCAGGTGCGGAATGCCTTCGTAGATCGACAGCTCGAGCATTTTCGGGTCGATCATGATCAGCTTGGCGTCGTCCGGGCCGGACTTGAACAGGATCGACAGGATCATCGCGTTCACGCCCACCGACTTACCGGAACCGGTAGTACCGGCGACCAGCAGGTGCGGCATCTTCGCCAGGTCGGTGATGACCGGCTTGCCGCCGATGTCGTGGCCCAGGGCCAGGGTGACCGGCGATTTGAAGTTGTCGTACTCGGGGGTCGACAGCACTTCGGAGAAACGCACGATCTGCCGGTCTTCGTTAGGAATCTCGATACCGACCGTAGTCTTGCCCGGAATCACCTCGACCACCCGCACGCTGGTCACGGCCAGCGAACGTGCAAGGTCTTTCGCCAGGTTGGCGATGCGGCTGACCTTGACGCCGGCTGCAGGCTGGATTTCGTAACGGGTAATCACCGGGCCCGGATGGATCGAGTCCACGGTTACCTCGACGCCGAATTCCTTGAGCTTGATCTCCAGCAAGTGGCCGACCGCTGCCAGGGATTCCGGCGAGTAATTGAGTTGTTTCTTTTCCGCAGGATCGAGGATCGAGATCGGCGGCAAGGTGCCTTCCACGGCGCTGTCGACGAACAACGGCACCTGCTTCTCTTTCTGCACGCGCTTGCTTGGCTCGGGCGCCTTGGCCGGAGCCGGGGCGATGACCGGCGGTACCTGCTTCTCGCGATCGGACATGTGCTTGCTCAGGGCCTGCTCGCGCTCGATCAGGCGCTCCTTGACCTTGGCCTGCTCACGCTTGTCGGTGACAGTCGGGGCGACCACATCGTGGACGCGGTCATCGACTTCACGCAGTTGCGCGACCAGTTGCTTGCGCTCGGTACGCGCCGACCACCAGCGGTTGATCGCGCCCTGAAACAGTTCGAACAGGTCGAGAGTGATCTTGCCGGTGACGTCCATCACCTTGAACCACGACAGGTCGGTGAACACCGTGAGGCCGAACAGGAACAGCGCAATGAACAACAGCGTGCTGCCCTGAATATTCAGGGCATTGCGCGCCAGATCGCCGAGACTTTCGCCCAGCGCCCCGCCCGCGCCCGCCGGCAGGCCGGTGGCCGCATGAAAATGGATATGCGCCAGCGCAGCGCCCGACAGCACCAGAAACACCAGACCGATCAGGCGCCAGGAGAACAGCCAGCCGCTCCACTGCCACGGCTCGTGACGTTGACGGAAGATCTGATAGGCCTTGACCGCCAGCAGCAGCGGGAAGATGTACGCGAAGTAACCCAGCACCATGAACAGGATATCGGCGCTGTAAGAACCGGCGGGGCCGCCGAAATTCTGCACATCGTCAATCTTGCTGTTGTGGCTCCAGCCCGGATCATCCTTGCCGTAGGTCAGCAAGGCCATCATCAGGAACAGGCACAAGGCTCCGATGGCGATCAATGCACCTTCCTTGAGCCGGTAGTGCAATTGCTGGCGCCAGAGCGGAACGACTGTTTTTGGTGCTGCGGTGGATTTCTTCAAAACGCTTCTTTTCCTGCGCCCGGGGCGCGTCCATCTATTGAATGTCGATAAAAAACTGCCCAAGCCAGGCAGGTAAAAAAGTGAACCGGCGCATCTGAGACTACTTTTAACACTGTGCCGCAGCTTTTATAAACACAGCCATAAACACAGCGCTCTACAAATATTCTGTAACAGCCCGGCATTGTACGGGTTTGTGCGGCTGATGCCATGCTTCAAACCCCATAGCTGAGCATAGCCAAGCGCACAAATCCTGCGGTTCAATTTGAGCATGCATTGCCTTTTGTGACAAAGGCTTATGAGGTGTATTTGATGAACGCAGCGAAGCATTCACGCCTGATCATTCTCGGTTCCGGCCCCGCCGGTTACAGCGCCGCCGTGTACGCTGCCCGTGCCAACCTCAAACCGGTGGTGATTACCGGGCTGCAGGCCGGTGGTCAGCTCACCACCACCGTCGAAGTCGACAACTGGCCTGGCGACGTCGAAGGCCTGACCGGCCCGGTGCTGATGGAGCGCATGCAAAAACACGCCGAGCGCTTTGCCACAGAGATCGTTTACGACCACATCCACACCGCCAAGTTGCAGCAGCGCCCGTTCGAGCTCATTGGCGACAGTGGCACTTACACTTGCGACGCCCTGATCATCGCCACCGGCGCTTCGGCGCAGTATCTGGGCCTGCCTTCGGAAGAAGCCTTCGCCGGCAAAGGGGTTTCGGCTTGCGCGACCTGTGACGGCTTCTTCTATCGCAATCAGGTGGTCGCCGTGGTGGGCGGCGGCAACACCGCTGTCGAGGAGGCGCTGTACCTGTCGAACATCGCCAAAGAGGTGCATTTGATCCATCGCCGCGACAAATTGCGCTCGGAGAAAATCCTTCAGGACAAACTGTTCGAAAAAGCCGCCAATGGCAACGTTCGCCTGCACTGGAACCAGAATCTGGACGAAGTGCTGGGCGATGCCAGCGGAGTGACCGGCGCGCGCCTGCGTGACAACCATACCGGGCAGACCCGCGAACTGGCACTGGCCGGCGTATTCATCGCCATCGGCCACAAACCCAACACCGAGCTGTTTCAGGGCCAATTGCCAATGCGCGACGGTTATCTGCTGGTCAAGGGCGGCAGTGACGGTGACGCCACCTCCACCGAGATCCCCGGCATCTTCGCTGCCGGCGATGTGGCCGACCATGTCTACCGCCAGGCCGTGACCTCGGCCGGCGCCGGCTGCATGGCGGCACTGGACGCGGAGAAGTATCTGGACGACATTCCTGTCATTTAACGGCACACTTTAGCGCGGGCCTCGCGCCCGCACCGCCCTCCCCTTCTGCAAGCCTGGACGCCATGCTGACTTGGTTACAACGCAATTCCCTGACTTTCCCGCCCCTGGATAAGGCCATGCGCGATCCCAATGGATTGCTGGCTGCCGGCGGCGATCTGTCCGCCGATCGTCTGGTGCAAGCATACCGGCACGGCTGTTTTCCGTGGTTTTCCGAAGGACAGCCGATCCTCTGGTGGTCGCCGGACCCACGCACCGTGCTGTTTCCCGACGAACTGCATGTTTCGCGCAGCCTCGGCAAACTGCTGCGCAAGCAACGCTACCAGGTGACCTTCGATCAGGATTTCGACGCCGTCATTCGCGCCTGCGCCGCCCCCAGGGATTATGCCGACGGCACCTGGATCACCGAGGCCATGCAGGACGCCTACCTCGAATTGCATCGACGCGGTTTCGCCCATTCGGTCGAGGTCTGGGATCAGGGCCAACTGGTCGGAGGCCTGTATGGCTTGGCGATGGGGCAGCTGTTTTTCGGCGAATCGATGTTCAGCCGCGCCGACAACGCCTCCAAATTCGGCTTTGCCACGCTGGTGCAGCATCTGAAAGAAGCGGGATTCGTTCTGATTGACTGCCAGATGCCGACTGATCATCTGCACAGCCTCGGCGCCCGCGCGATCCCCCGCCAGGAATTCGCCGACTATCTGGCTCGCCACCTGGATCAACCCAGTCGTGCCACTTGGGTTTGCTGAGCGACTTTTGCGCGCGTGGCTTACACTTAATTCACCAGCTTATCCCGAGGGTTGATCATGACCGAGTTGGCGCGCTTGAAGTTCTATGCCACTCAGCCTCATTCCTGCAGTTATCTGCCCGAGGAGCAGGCGACGACGCTGTTTCTCGACCCGAGTCAGCCCATGGATGTGCATGTCTACGCAGACCTGTCGGAAATGGGTTTTCGTCGCAGCGGCGATCATCTGTATCGGCCCCATTGCCAGAATTGCAATGCGTGCGTGCCTGCACGCATCCCGGTGGCGCAGTTCAGCCCCAACCGCCAGCAGAAACGTATTTTCAAACGCAATGCCGATCTGCAGGTACGCCCGGTAAAACCGCACTTCAGCGAAGAATATTTCGATCTGTACCAGCGCTATATCGAACAGCGACACGCCGACGGCGACATGTACCCGCCGAGCCGCGACCAGTTTTCGACCTTTCTGGTGCGCGACCTGCCTTTTTCGCGCTTCTATGAATTTCGTCTCGACGGACGGTTACTCGCCGTCGCGGTAACCGATCTGCTGCCCAACGGCCTGTCGGCGGTCTACACCTTTTACGAACCTGACGAGGAGCGCCGTAGCCTGGGCCGTTTCGCAATCCTGTGGCAAATCACCGAAAGCCAGCGCCTGGGGCTGGAAGCGGTGTATCTCGGTTACTGGATCAAGAACTGCAAAAAGATGAGCTACAAGACCCAATATCGCCCCATCGAATTGCTGATTAATCAGCGCTGGGTGATCCTTAACTGATCGCAAGCCGTAAACCCCTTGGCTTAAACCCCCTTTTTCGGGCACAATGCACGCCGCTTTTGCCTGGCGCAGTTGCACCGGGCCATTCATTGGATACCGAGGGCTTTACTGCATGTCGAAAGAAGACAGCTTCGAAATGGAAGGCACTGTCGTCGACACCCTGCCCAACACCATGTTTCGTGTGGAGTTGGAAAATGGGCACGTCGTAACCGCGCATATTTCCGGCAAGATGCGCAAGAACTACATTCGTATTCTTACCGGTGACAAAGTGCGCGTCGAGCTGACGCCCTATGACTTGAGCAAAGGGCGCATTACTTACCGCGCTCGTTAATCAAGTCAATACAAGACGCCCGGCTTTGCCGGGCGTTTTTGTATCTGGGATTTGGGTTTTGGTTTTGGTTTTGGTTTGGGTGTATATCCGTTGCTGCGGTAACGGCCTCCTATGGTTTCGCTCTTACAGCGAGTCACCTTTTCCAAACGCCAAAAAGGTAACCCAAAAGGCTTTGCCCCGGCGTACGGCACTTCGCTGAGGCTCAGTGTTCCCTCGCTACGGTGTCCATCCGGGGGCATCGCCTCCGGTTTGCTTCGCTGCACCTCCTCTCGATGTATGCGGCTTCGCCGCAGGGCGCTACGCGCCTACCCCCCGGATGAACACCTTCGCTCGGCCTGCCGAAGGGGCAAAAAATCAAAAGCCAGATCAAGAGCCAAAGCCAAAGCCAAAGCCAAAGCCAAAGCACAGATCAAAAGATCACAGCCTTCGGCAACTCCTACATGGTATGGGGTGTTTTCAGTTAGAGATTGGTTGGCTGTCAGGCCGCCATCGCTGGCAAGCCAGCTCCCACAGTGAGATCGGGTGTAATCAGCTAGAAATTGGTTGGCTGGCAGGCCGCCTTCGCGAGCAAGCCCGCTCCCACAGTTGGAATGAGTGTATTCAGTTGGAAATTGGTCGGCTGTCAGGCCGCCATCGCTGGCAAGCCAGCTCTCACAGTGAGATCGGGTGTAATCAGCTAGAGATTGGTTGGCTGGCAGGCCGCCTTCGCGAGCAAGCCCGCTCCCACAGTTGGAATGAGTGTGTTCAGTTGGAAATTGGTCGGCTATCAGGCCGCCATCGCTGGCAAGCCAGCTCCCACAGTGGGATTGGGTGTAATCAGCTAGAAATTGGTTGGCTGTCAGGCCGCCTTCGCGAGCAAGCCCGCTCCCACAGTTGGAATGAGTGTGTTCAGTTGGAAATTGGTCGGCTATCAGGCCGCCATCGCTGGCAAGCCAGCTCCCACAGTGGGATTGGGTGTAATCAGCTAGAAATTGGTTGGCTGTCAGGCCGCCTTCGCGAGCAAGCCCGCTCCCACAGTTGGAATGGGTGTGTTCAGTTGGAGTTTGGTCGGCTGTCAGGCCGCCATCGCTGGCAAGCCAGCTCCTACAGTTGGAATGAGCGTGTTCAGTTGGAAATTGGTCGGCTGTCAGGCTGGCTCCTACAGTTCAGAGAGCGTGCACCCCATGCGGCGAAGCCGCCCCACTCACCACAATGAGCGTTAGCTCGAGTACCGCTTTTGATCTGAGGGCCCGTCGGCAGGCTGAGTGGAGGGATTTATCCGGGGGTGGGAGCGCAGCGACCGTTTGGCGCAGCCAAACACAGCGAGAGGAGGTGCAGCGAAGCAAACCGTAGGCGCTGCCCCCCGGATGAATCCCGGAGCGAAGGAACCCGAGCCTAAGCGAGGGCCGAACGTCAGGGCATAGACCTTTTGGTTACTTTTGGGGCGTTTGCCAAAAGTGACCCGCCGTCAGGGCGGAACCCTAAGCGGCCGTTACCGCAGCAACGGATATACACCCAAACACCAAATCCAGACACAAAACAAAAAAGGCGCCCGAAGGCGCCCTCTTGTTTTACAGCTGTCAGGCCATCTCAGCCGTGGTTTCGAAGTCAAACGTCAACTCACCATCCTTGATGTCGATGTGCACCACACCGCCATGCTCGGCCAGCTCGCCAAACAGAATCTCCTCCGCCAGCGGACGCTTGATCTTGTCCTGGATCAAACGCGCCATCGGACGTGCGCCCATCGCCGAGTCATAACCACCGGCCGCCAGCCAACTGCGCGCCGCATCGGTAACTTCCAGCAACACACGCTTGTCTTCCAGCTGCGCCTGTAGCTCGGTAAGGAACTTGTCCACCACACTTTTGATGACCTCATGACTGAGGCGACCAAACTGGATAATGGTGTCCAGACGGTTACGGAACTCCGGCGTGAAGCTCTTCTTGATCACTTCCATCGCATCAGACGAGTGGTCCTGATGAGTGAAGCCGATCGAAGCACGCGCCGCGGTTTCGGCACCGGCGTTGGTAGTCATGATCACGATCACGTTGCGGAAATCCGCCTTGCGCCCGTTGTTGTCGGTGAGCGTGCCGTGGTCCATCACCTGCAGCAGCAGGTTGAAGACTTCCGGATGCGCTTTCTCGATTTCATCGAGCAGCAATACGCAGTGCGGCTGCTTGGTGATCGCTTCGGTCAACAGACCGCCCTGATCAAAGCCGACATAGCCCGGAGGCGCACCGATCAGACGCGATACGGTGTGGCGCTCCATGTACTCGGACATGTCAAAACGCACCAGTTCGATACCCAACGCCTTGGCCAGTTGCCGCGCAGCCTCGGTTTTACCGACACCGGTGGGACCTGCGAACAGGAACGAACCGACTGGCTTGTCAGGCGACTTGAGCCCGGCACGGGACAGTTTGATCGCGGTCGACAGCGAATCGATCGCCGCATCCTGACCAAACACCGTCAGCTTCAGGTCACGCTCCAGGTTACGCAGCAGTTCCTTGTCGGAGCTGGTGACGTGTTTCGGCGGAATCCGCGCGATTTTCGCCACAATGTCTTCAACCTGCGGCACTTCGATGCGCTTGACGCGCATCTCGACCGGTTGCAGGCGCTGGTAGGCACCCGCCTCGTCAATCACGTCGATGGCCTTGTCCGGCATATGCCGGTCATTGATGTAGCGCGATGCCAGTTCAGCAGCGGCGCGCAACGACTCATCGCTGTATTCGATGTTGTGGTGCTGCTCGAAACGCCCTTTCAGGCCGCGCAGGATACCGATGGTGTCTTCCACCGACGGTTCCACGACATCGACCTTCTGGAAGCGTCGCGCCAGCGCACGATCCTTCTCGAAGATGCCGCGAAATTCCTGGAACGTGGTCGAGCCAATGCAGCGAATGTCGCCAGACGACAGCAGCGGCTTGAGCAGGTTCGAGGCATCCATTACGCCACCGGACGCAGCGCCCGCACCGATGATGGTGTGGATCTCGTCGATGAACAGGATCGCCTGCGGACGTTTTTTCAGTTCATTGAGCAGCGCCTTGAAGCGCTTCTCGAAATCACCGCGATACTTGGTGCCTGCGAGCAGTGCACCGAGGTCGAGCGAATAGACGACGCTGTTGGCCAGCAGATCCGGCACCTGGTTGTCGACAATGCGCTTGGCCAGGCCTTCGGCAATCGCGGTTTTACCCACGCCTGCCTCGCCGACCAGCAACGGATTGTTCTTGCGCCGGCGCGCAAGAATCTGCGCGACACGCTCGACTTCCGATTCGCGGCCGACCAGCGGATCAATGCGACCCTGGCGCGCGAGTTCGTTGAGGTTGCTGGCATAAGCATCCAGCGGATTGCCTGAAGAAGAAGACTCACCGCCCTCGTCGTCCTGCATATCTTGTTCACCTTCAGAGTGATCGCCGTGCCCTGGCACTTTGGAAATGCCGTGGGCGATGTAATTGACGACATCAATGCGCGCAACGCTCTGCTGTTTCAGCAGGAATACGGCCTGACTCTCTTGCTCACTGAAGATTGCAACCAGCACGTTGGCGCCGGTTACTTCGCGTTTGCCCGAGCTCTGCACATGAAAGACAGCACGTTGCAGTACACGCTGGAAGCCCAGGGTTGGCTGGGTCTCGCGATCTTCGTCATGGACGGGGATCAGTGGCGTGGTGGAGTCGATGAACTCCTGCAGGTCGTGCTTGAGTTTGTCGAGGTTTGCGCCGCAGGCACGCAATACGGTGGCGGCAGCCTCATTGTCCAATAGGGCCAGCAGCAGGTGTTCGACGGTCATGAATTCATGACGCTTCGAACGAGCCTCCTTGAAGGCAAGATTGAGGGTGACTTCGAGCTCGCGGTTTAACATAGCTTCACCTCATACCCAAGTGGTCGGCGATTAACCGTCCTTCTCGATTTCACAGAGTAGCGGATGCTGGCTTTCCCTGGCGTACTGGTTGACCTGCATGGCCTTTGTCTCGGCGATGTCGCGGGTAAACACTCCACATACTGCCCGTCCTTCTGTGTGAACGGCCAGCATGACCTTGGTCGCCAGCTCGCGATTCAGGTTAAAAAACACCTCGAGCACTTCGACGACGAAATCCATCGGTGTGTAGTCATCGTTGAACAAAACCACCTTGTACATCGGCGGCGCCTGTAACGCAGGCTTTGCTTCCTGAACAGCAACGCCTGCCGAATCGTCGTCGTGCTCCTGTGGAAGATCCTTTTGGAGAAGCGGGCGATCCTGATTGAATGTTAGTCGAATCTGGCTGATTGCATGCATGGAAAGAAAGGTTCGTCAGTTGTGCAAATACAGTGGTGGGGGCGGCTGTACACCTTTTCAACTCCGACTGCCCGGTCACCTTGACTATCGGGAAAACGGTGTTACAACCAATAGAGCCCACAGTGGGTAAAAAAGATCCGCGGAGTCAATTCTTTTAACGAATCAGATTGCGGATGTCCTGGATGATACTCCAGCGATGGAGTCTGTTGCAGAGGGATTTGAGCATGGCTGTCGGCAAGGTCAAGTGGTTCAACAATGCCAAGGGGTTCGGCTTCATCAACACCGATGCCCGGGAAGGACGTGACGAGGACGGCAAAGAGATCGATTTCTTTGCACACTACTCCGCCATTGACATGGACGGGTATAAAACCCTCAAGGCCGGACAAATCGTCAACTTCGACATCGTTCAGGGCCCCAAAGGCCTGCACGCGGTAAAAATCCAGGCGGAGAAGGAGACAAACGAATCGGCCAAGCATGCCTCCCAACAAGAAAAGGTATCAGGCTGACTCAACCGTCACCCAGTCATGAAAAAACCGCCCGAAGGCGGTTTTTTTGTACCTGCACGACTTACATGTGCTTGATGATCGCCTCACCGAAGCCCGAAGAAGACACCAGCGTGGCACCTTCCATCAGACGTTCGAAGTCATAGGTCACGGTCTTGGCCTTGATGGCGCCGTTGGTGCCCTTGATGATCAGGTCAGCCGCTTCGGTCCAGCCCAGATGACGCAACATCATCTCGGCCGACAGAATCACCGAGCCCGGGTTGACCTGGTCCTTGCCGGCGTACTTCGGCGCGGTACCGTGTGTCGCCTCGAACATGGCCACGGTGTCGGACAGGTTGGCGCCCGGCGCGATACCGATACCGCCCACTTCAGCCGCCAGGGCGTCGGAGAGGTAGTCACCGTTGAGGTTCAGCGTGGCGATCACGTCGTACTCGGCCGGACGCAGCAGGATCTGCTGGAGCATGGCGTCGGCAATGGCGTCCTTGACGATGACTTCACGGCCGGTTTTCGGGTTCTTGAACTTCATCCATGGGCCGCCATCGAGCAGCTCGGCGCCGAATTCTTCCTTCGCCACCTCGTAACCCCAGTCCTTGAAGGCACCTTCGGTGAATTTCATGATGTTGCCCTTGTGCACGATGGTCAGCGACTTGCGGTCGTTGTCCACCACGTATTGCAGGGCCTTGCGCACCAGACGTTTGGTGCCTTCCTTGGAAACAGGCTTGATGCCGATACCGCAATCCTGGTCGAAACGGATCTTGGTGACGCCCATTTCTTCTTTCAGAAACTTGATGACCTTGGTGGCCTCAGGGGAGCCGGCCTTCCATTCGATACCGGCATAAATGTCTTCGGAGTTCTCGCGGAAGATCACCATGTCGACGTCGCCAGGCTTTTTCACCGGGCTCGGCACACCTTCGAACCACACCACCGGGCGCAGGCATACATAAAGATCGAGTTGCTGGCGCAGGGCAACGTTGAGGGAGCGGATGCCACCACCGACCGGGGTGGTCAGCGGGCCCTTGATGGAGACCACGTAATCCTTGACGGCGTCCAGGGTTTCCTGGGGCAGCCAGGTGTCCTGGTCATAGACCTGAGTCGCTTTTTCGCCAGCGTAAACCTCCATCCAGGAAATCTTGCGCTTGCCCCCGTAGGCCTTGGCCACGGCAGCATCAACCACTTTGATCATCACCGGGCTGACGTCGACGCCAATGCCGTCACCTTCAATGAAGGGGATGATCGGGTTATCAGGAACATTGAGAGAATGGTCTGCATTGACGGTGATTTTGTCGCCGACGGCTGGAACCTGAATCTTCTTGTAACCCATGCTGAACTCCATTGTTTGGATTGAACATCTGGCTTGGTTCGAGCGTAACCCAGTTAAATCAACACGCAAACCCTCTGTTCACGGCGCGGGCACATCTGGTTTCGTACAAGCCTGAAAGCAAAGGGAAAAGCGCCAAACTCAAGCATTCGCAGCGACTCTACGCCCCACCCGCCCCTGCGACCTTTAGACCAATGTACGAGACTGGTTGCATATGAACCATCGGCAGATTGCCAGCTACCTATGTATAATGCCGCCCGCTGACCACAGGGTCACGACGGCTGGCCTCTCTAGAACGAGACTTTCCGCCTGATTGGTCGGGTTGTTACCGCAGCCTGACTGCTTGACGCTCTACTGATGCACCCAACATCACCGCGAAGATTCTCGACATTCGGTTCATGGATGACTTTGAACGAACGCGCTTACCCGGCGCCCCTCGAGTTTCTGCGCACGCTTTAGCAAAGAAGAGAGAGTTAATCCGAATATGCCCACCCGCTCGAAGATCATCTATACCTTCACCGACGAAGCTCCAGCCCTCGCCACCTACTCCCTGCTGCCGATCATCGAGGCTTACACCGCCTCGGCCGATATCGCCGTGGAAACCCGCGATATCTCTCTTGCAGCGCGCATCCTGGCCAGCTTCCCCGAGCAACTGGGCGACAAAGCCGTAGCCGACCACCTCGCCGAACTGGGCGACCTGGCCGTTACGCCTGAAGCCAACATCATCAAGCTGCCGAACATCAGTGCTTCGGTACCTCAGCTGCAAGCGGCAATCAAAGAGCTGCAAGCCCAGGGTTACAACCTGCCGGACTATCCGGAAACCGTGACCAACGACGCCGAAAAAGAAGCCAAGGCGCGTTACGACAAGGTCAAGGGCAGCGCCGTGAACCCGGTTCTGCGTGAAGGCAACTCCGACCGCCGCGCTCCTCTGTCGGTAAAAAACTACGCTCGCAAGCACCCGCACAAAATGGGCGCGTGGGCCAAAGACTCCAAGTCCCACGTCGCTCACATGAGCACCGGCGATTTCTACGGCAGCGAAAAAGCTGCCCTGATCGACGCCGCTGACGCTGTGAAAATCGAGCTGATCGCCAAAGACGGCACTGCTATCGTCCTGAAAGAAAAAACCAGCGTTCAGGCCGGCGAAATCCTCGACTGCGCCGTGATGAGCAAAAACGCCCTGCGCGCGTTTATCGCCGCTGAAATCGAAAGCGCCAAAGCGCAAGGCGTGCTGCTCTCGGTTCACCTGAAAGCGACCATGATGAAGGTCTCTGACCCGATCATGTTCGGCCAGATCGTTGCCGAGTTCTATAAAGACGCCTTGACCAAGCACGCTGACGTGCTGGCCCAGATCGGCTTCAACCTGAACAACGGCATCGGCGATCTGTACGCGCGCATCAAGGCCCTGCCGGCCGAGCAGCAAGCACAGATCGAAGCTGACATCGCGGCGGTCTACGCTGCTCGCCCATCGCTGGCGATGGTCAACTCCGACAAAGGCATCACCAACCTGCACGTGCCGAGCGACGTCATCGTCGACGCCTCGATGCCAGCGATGATCCGCGACTCCGGCAAGATGTGGGGCACCGACGGTCAGCTGCACGACACCAAGGCGGTGATCCCGGATCGTTGCTACGCAACCATCTACCAGGCTGTGATCGAAGATTGCAAAGCCAACGGCGCGTTCGATCCAACCACTATGGGCAGCGTGCCAAACGTTGGCCTGATGGCGAAGAAAGCTGAAGAGTACGGTTCGCACGACAAGACTTTCCAGATCAAGGCTGACGGCGTGGTTCGCGTTACCGACAGCAAGGGCAACCTGCTGATGGAACAGGCTGTCGAAGCCGGCGACATCTTCCGCATGTGCCAGACCAAAGACGCGCCGATCCAGGACTGGGTCAAACTGGCCGTCAACCGTGCTCGCGCCAGCAGCACCCCGGCGATCTTCTGGCTGGACCCGATGCGCGCCCACGACGGCGTGGTGATCGAAAAGGTTCAGGCTTACCTGAAGGATCACGACACCAGCGGTCTGGACATCCAGATCATGGCGCCGGTCGATGCCATGAAGTACACCCTGCAGCGCACCCGCGAAGGCAAGGACACCATTTCGGTGACCGGCAACGTACTGCGTGACTACCTGACCGACCTGTTCCCGATCATGGAACTGGGCACCAGCGCCAAGATGCTGTCGATCGTGCCGCTGATGAACGGTGGTGGCCTGTTCGAAACCGGCGCCGGCGGTTCGGCTCCTAAACACGTGCAGCAACTGGTCGAAGAGAACTTCCTGCGCTGGGATTCGCTGGGCGAATTCCTGGCTCTGGCAGCCTCCCTCGAGCATCTGGGTGTGAACTACAACAACCCGAAAGCGCTGGTTCTGTCGAAAACCCTGGATCAGGCCACCGGCCAGTTCCTCGACAACAACAAGTCGCCATCGCGCAAGGTCGGCAACATCGACAACCGCGGCAGCCATTTCTACCTGGCGCTGTACTGGGCTCAGGCCCTGGCCGCCCAGACCGAAGACGCGGCACTGCAAGCGCAGTTCGCGACCCTGGCCAAAACCCTGACCGAGAACGAGGCGACCATCGTTGCCGAGCTCAACGCGGTGCAGGGCAAGCCAGTCGACATCGGCGGTTACTACCACGCCGACGCCGAGCTGATCAGCAAGGCCATGCGCCCAAGCGCAACCTTCAACGCGGCGATTGCTGCGCTGGTTTAAGGTTGTAAAGGGAACATCACAAACCCCGGCCGTGTGCCGGGGTTTGTGTTTCCGAACACAACACAAGCCCCTTGTAGGAGTGAGCCTGCTCGCGATAGCGGTATACCATTCAACGATTATGGTGGCTGACATTGCGCTATCGCGAGCAGGCTCACTCCTACAGGGATTGGGCTTCAATTCAATATTTGAGGACACCCTATGGAATGGCTCCCCCACATCACCGTCGCCACCATCGTCGAAGACAACGGTCGCTTCCTGATGGTCGAAGAGCACAAGGCTGGGCGTAATGTGCTCAATCAGCCCGCCGGCCATCTCGACCCGAACGAGACCCTGATCGACGCCGCCATCCGCGAAACCCTTGAGGAAACCGGCTGGGACGTCGAACTCACCGGCGTGATCGGCATTTACCTGTACACCGCGCCGAGCAACGGCGTGACTTATCAACGCGTGTGCTTCAGCGCCAAAGCGGTGAAACACCACCCGGACTATCAACTTGACGACGGCATCGTCGGCGCCAAGTGGTTGACCCGTAGCGAATTAATCGCTCAGCGTGACAACTGGCGCAGTGAGCTGATCATCCGCTGCATCGACGACTATCTGGCCGGCCATCACTTCAGTCTCGAACTGATCCGCCCTTCTCTTTAGCCTTGAGGCCGTGAGCCTGCTAGAATCGCGTCCTTTTTCAAGACACTCATTGAATCCCTATGCGTGATCCAGCCCCTTCTGACACATCCAAGAAGCGCGTCATTGTCGGCATGTCCGGCGGCGTGGACTCTTCCGTTTCCGCTCTCCTGCTGATCGAGCAGGGCTATGAGGTGGAAGGCCTGTTCATGAAGAACTGGGAAGAAGACGACGGAACGGAATACTGCACCGCCATGGACGACCTGGCGGATGCCCAGGCCGTGTGCGACAAGATCGGCATCAAGCTGCACACTGCCAACTTCGCCGCCGAGTACTGGGACAACGTGTTCGAGCACTTCCTCGCCGAATACAAGGCCGGTCGCACGCCGAACCCGGACATCCTGTGTAACCGCGAGATCAAGTTCAAGGCGTTCCTCGACTACGCCATGATGCTTGGCGCCGACCTGATCGCCACCGGCCACTACGTGCGCCGTCGCGACATCGATGGCCGCACCGAACTGCTCAAGGGCCTCGATCCAAACAAGGATCAGAGCTACTTCCTGCACGCCGTTGGCGGCGAACAGATCGCCAAGACCCTGTTCCCGGTCGGTGAACTGGAAAAGCCGGAAGTTCGCGCCATTGCCGAGAAATACGAGCTGGCGACCGCCAAGAAGAAGGATTCCACCGGGATCTGCTTCATCGGCGAGCGACGTTTCAGCGACTTCCTCAAGCAATACCTACCGGCGCAACCGGGCGAGATCAAGACCACCGAAGGCGAAGTCATCGGCCGTCACCACGGCTTGATGTACCACACCATCGGTCAGCGTCAGGGCCTGGGCATTGGCGGCCTGAAAGATGCCGGCGACGAGCCGTGGTACGTGTTGCGCAAGGATCTGGACACTAATGAGCTGATCGTCGGCCAGGGCAACAACCATCCGTGGCTGTTCTCCAGCGCCCTGCTCGCTTCGGAAATCTATTGGGTCAACCCGATCGACCTGAGCCAGCCACTGCGCCTCACCGCCAAAGTGCGTTATCGCCAGAGCGATCAGGCTTGCACCCTGGAAAAAACCGAAAACGGCTACCGCGCCGTGTTCGACGAACCGCAACGCGCGGTGACTCCGGGCCAGTCCGTGGTGTTCTACGACGGTGAAATCTGCCTCGGTGGCGGCGTGATCGAAGTCGCCGAGCCGTGGAGCGGCCAGGCATGAGCCCGACTCAGGAGCAACTGACGGCGCTGGGCGGGGTGTTTCTCGCCGCCGTGCTGGTCGACCGCATCGCCAAGACCGGCCAGACCAGCGAGGCCGGCCTGAGCTGCATGCTCGGCAGCCTGCTGGTACGCGACCCGAAGGACACACTGGATGTGTACGGCGGCGACGACCTCAATCTGCGCGAGGGTTATCGGGCATTGATCGGCGCCCTCGAGCGCGACCCGAGCACCCTGCAGCGCGAGCCGCTGCGCTACGCCCTGTCGATGCTCGGTCTGGAACGCCAGCTGGCCAAACGTGACGACATGCTCGACACCATTGGCAAGCGCCTGCCGCAGATCCAGTCACAGGTCGAACACTTCGGCCCGGCCCACGAAAACGTGATCGCCGCCTGCGGTGCGCTGTATCAGGACACTCTGAGCACCCTGCGCCAGCGGATTCAGGTGCATGGCGACATGCGCAACCTGCAGCAACCGAGCAACGCTTCGAAGATCCGCGCCCTGCTGCTGGCCGGCATCCGTTCGGCACGCCTGTGGCGACAGCTCGGCGGCCACCGCTGGCAGTTGGTGATCAGCCGGCGCAAGCTGCTCAAAGAGCTGTATCCGTTGATGCGCAGCGAGTAAATCGTCGCGCAATAAAAGTTTTGTAGTCTGTAGCGCGTAATACGCCGGTCAGTTGGCAACGGACCGGCGGATTTTTTCATGTATGATACGCGCCCCATTTCGTTGCCCGACTGTCCGAGAACACCCCATGCAGCTCTCTTCGCTCACTGCGGTTTCCCCTGTTGACGGCCGCTACGCCGGCAAAACCCAGGCCCTGCGCCCGATTTTCAGCGAGTACGGCCTGATCCGTGCCCGCGTCCTGGTTGAAGTGCGCTGGCTCCAGCGCCTGGCCGCCCACGCCGGTATCCCGGAAGTGCCAGCCTTCTCCGCCGAGGCCAACGCCGTTCTCAATGAACTGGCTGAAAACTTCTCGCTGGAGCACGCCGAGCGCGTCAAAGAGATCGAGCGCACCACCAACCACGACGTCAAGGCGATCGAATACCTGCTCAAGGAGCAGGCGGCCAAGCTGCCGGAGCTGGCCAAGGTCAGCGAGTTCATCCACTTTGCCTGCACCAGCGAAGACATCAACAACCTGTCCCACGCCCTGATGCTGCGCGAAGGCCGTGACGACGTGATGCTGCCGCTGATGCGCCAGACCGCCAACGCGATCCGTGAACTGGCGATCCGTTTCGCCGACGTGCCGATGCTGTCGCGCACCCACGGCCAACCGGCCTCCCCGACTACCTTGGGTAAAGAGCTGGCGAACGTGGTTTACCGTCTCGAGCGTCAGATCGCTCAAGTCGCTGCCGTGCCGCTGCTGGGCAAGATCAACGGCGCCGTGGGCAACTACAACGCGCACCTGTCGGCCTACCCGCAGATCGACTGGGAAGCCAACGCCCGCGCCTTCATCGAAGACGAGCTGGGTCTGGGTTTCAACCCGTACACCACGCAGATCGAACCGCACGACTACATCGCCGAGCTGTTCGACGCGATTGCGCGCTTCAACACCATCCTGATCGACTTCGACCGTGACATCTGGGGCTACATTTCCCTGGGTTATTTCAAGCAGCGCACCATCGCTGGCGAAATCGGTTCGTCGACCATGCCGCACAAGGTCAACCCGATCGACTTCGAAAACTCCGAAGGCAACCTGGGCATCGCCAACGCGCTGTTCCAGCACCTGGCGAGCAAACTGCCGATCTCCCGCTGGCAGCGCGACCTGACCGACTCCACCGTACTGCGCAACCTCGGCGTGGGCTTCGCTCACAGCGTGATCGCCTACGAAGCCAGCCTCAAGGGCATCAGCAAACTCGAACTCAACGCCGACAAGATTGCTGCCGATCTGGATGCTTGCTGGGAAGTGCTGGCCGAGCCGATCCAGACCGTAATGCGCCGCTACAACATCGAAAACCCGTACGAAAAGTTGAAAGAACTGACCCGCGGCAAGGGCATCAGCCCGCAAGCGCTGCAGACTTTCATCGACGGCCTGGACATGCCAGCCGAAGCGAAAGCCGAACTGAAACAGCTGACCCCGGCCAACTACATCGGCAACGCTGTAGCGCAAGCCCGACGCATCTGATTCACCGCTTGACCCGTTTGAGACGCCCGGCCGCGCCGGGCGTTTTTATTCCCGTCTGAAAAATGCTTTTTTTCAATAGGTTACACATGAATCCTGATACTCCTCTTCAACTCCTGGGCGGTCTCACGGCGCGCGAATTCATGCGCGATTACTGGCAGAAAAAGCCGCTGCTGATCCGACAGGCCATCCCTGACTTCGAAAGCCCGATCGACGCCGACGAACTCGCTGGCCTGGCCCTGGAAGAAGAGGTCGAGTCGCGCCTGGTGATCGAACACGGCGAGCGCCCGTGGGAGCTGCGTCGCGGCCCGTTCGCCGAAGACGAATTCAGCAAACTGCCGGAAAAAGAGTGGACCCTGCTCGTTCAGGCCGTTGATCAATTCGTTCCGGAAGTCAGCGAGCTGCTGGAAAACTTCCGCTTCCTGCCGAGCTGGCGCGTCGATGACGTGATGATCAGCTTCGCCGCCCCGGGCGGCAGCGTCGGCCCGCACTTCGACAACTACGACGTGTTCCTGCTGCAAGGCCATGGCCAGCGCAACTGGAAAATCGGCCAGATGTGCGACTCCGAGAGCCCGCTGCTGCAACACGCGGATCTGCGCATCCTCGCCGAATTCCACGAGACCGAAGAATGGGTGCTGGAACCGGGCGACATGCTCTACCTGCCGCCGCGCCTGGCCCACTGCGGTGTCGCCGTGGACAACTGCATGACCTACTCGGTCGGCTTCCGCGCCCCGAGCGCCTCGGAAGTGCTGACCCACTTCACCGACTTCCTCAGCCAGTTCCTGACTGACGAAGAACGCTACACCGACGCCGATGCGAAACCGGTCAGCGATGATCCACATCAGATCCAGCACGACGCACTCGGCCGCCTGAAAAGCCTGCTCGCCGAGCACATGAGCGACGAGCGCCTGCTGCTGACCTGGTTCGGCCAGTACATGACCGAGCCGCGCTACCCGGAACTGGTGGTCGGCCCGGAAGACGTTGAAGAAGATGACTTCCTCAATGCCCTGCAGGACGGCGCAGTGCTGATCCGCAACCCGAGCGCGCGCCTGGCCTGGTCGGAAGTAGATGACGATCTGCTGCTGTTCGCCAGCGGCCAGAGCCGTTACCTGCCGGGCAAGCTGCGCGAGCTGCTGAAGCTGATCTGCGCCGCCGATGCGCTGCACGTCGACAACCTCGGCGAGTGGCTGAACGACGAAGACGGTCGCGGCCTGCTGTGCGAACTGGTCAAACAGGGCAGCCTGGGATTTGCCGATGAATAAGATTCGCGTACGTGTCGCAGACTGGCAGAAGGACATCGCCGAGATCCGGCGCATTCGTGAAACGGTGTTCATCGCCGAACAATCGGTGCCACCCGAGCTGGAATGGGACGCCGATGATGCGACCGCCGTGCATTTTCTGGCGTTCGAAGGCGACTTTCCGATCGGCACCGCCCGCCTGCTGCCTGACGGGCACATTGGCCGGGTGTCGGTACTGAAGGACTGGCGCGGGATGAAGGTGGGCGATGCGCTGATGCAAGCGGTCATCGCCGAAGCCGAAGCCCGTGGCCTGCAGCAGCAGATGCTCAGCGCCCAGGTACAGGCCACGGCGTTCTATGAGCGCCTGGGCTTCAGCCTGGTCAGTGAGGAATTCCTCGAAGCCGGGATTCCGCATGTCGATATGGTTCGGCATTCGGCCTGATCAACAGAGATCCCATACCTGTGAAACCCTGTGGCGAGGGAGCTTGCTCCCGCTGGGGCGCGAAGCGGCCCTGAAAATTTGGGGTCTGCTGCGCAGCCCAGCGGGAGCAAGCTCCCTCGCCACAAAAAGCGGTATATGAGCACCCTCAAAACGCCCCGCCATCTTCAGATGCCGGGGCGTTTTGCTGTCTACGATTCAACTTGCCCCACCCCGGGCCGACAAACTGGCAATATCAAGCCTTTCGAAAGCGGAGATAACGGACATGTCCCTACGCACCCTGCTCACCACCCTGCTGCTCGGCTGCAGTTTTTCGGTGATGGCAGCCACAGAAATCGTGCCCCTCAACTACCGCACCAGCGCCGACATGCTGCCGATGGCGCAAGACTTCATCGGCAAGGACGGCCAGGTCAGCGCCTATGGCAACCAACTGATCATCAAGGCCGAGCCGGACAAGATCCAGGAACTCAAGGCGTTGATCACGCAACTGGACACTGCGCCCAAGCGCTTGCTGATCACGGTCGACACCAATGAAAACAACGGTCGCGGCGATGAAGGTTATTCAGTCAACGGCGCGCAGCCGAATCAGACCCGGATCATCAGCCGCAGCACCGCCAGCCGTGACGGCGGCGTGCAGCAAGTGCAGGCCACCGACGGCATGCCGGCGCTGATTCAGGTTGGTCAGAGCGTGCCGATTACCAATGTTCAAAGTGACTCCTACGGCGGTTACAACAGCCAGACCCAATACCGCAACGTCACCCAAGGCTTCTACGTTACCGCCAGCGTCACCGGCGACATCGTTCACCTGGCGATCAGTACCAACCGTGACCGTATGAGCCAGGACCGTCCTGATGTAGTGAACGTGCAAAGTACCGACACAACGGTCAGCGGACGCCTGGGCGAATGGATCACCCTCGCCGGCGTGAATCGCCAGACTCAGGCCGACAAACAGGGCCTGACCCGCAGCTACTCGACTCAAGGCCGGGATGACATGACCTTGCGGGTGAAAGTCGACGCTCTGGACTAAAGCACCGAAAACTGACTGATTAGTCGTATTAGACGAAAGATGTAGTGCTTTAAAAAAAGCACTACAAAACGTTTGACGGGCCAAAAAAGCGAAGGCATGATGGCCTCGCTCCCGCTAATCAGAGGCCCTGGCAAGGGCCTTCGAAGCGATGTTCGCACCTACCCCGCGAACCGCTTCGTGTCTGTACCGCCCACAAGGTGTGTTTGACGAGGTTGCCGACTGGAACGAAGTTGTCCCGAGGGACGGAAGCGTAATTAGGTAACCCGGCTTCACGCTGTAGACCGTATAAAGGCCCACGACGCCCGAATGCGCCCACAGTCCGCCACTACCTGCTCACTTCCCCTCGAGCCCATCGTTCATCCCGTCGCCTACCCCGCCGAATCCGACTTGACCACCTAAGCTTCTGGTCAGCGAGCGCAGGAATTTTCCACCGCAGAACAACTTTTCATAAAGACGCGACGAGGTTTATCTCCATGGCACTGACACGCGAACAGCAAATTGCAGCCCTTGAAAAAGACTGGGCTGAAAACCCGCGCTGGAAAGGCGTGACTCGCACTTACTCCGCTGCTGACGTCGTCCGTCTGCGTGGCTCGGTTCAACCCGAGCACACCTTTGCAAAAATGGGCGCCGAGAAGCTGTGGAACCTGGTGACCCAGGGTGCCAAGCCGTCCTTCCGCCCAGAGAAAGATTTCGTCAACTGCATGGGCGCCCTGACCGGCGGCCAGGCTGTTCAGCAGGTCAAGGCCGGTATCCAGGCGATCTACCTGTCGGGCTGGCAAGTGGCTGCGGACAACAACTCCGCAGAATCCATGTACCCGGACCAGTCGCTGTACCCGGTGGACTCGGTGCCAACCGTGGTCAAGCGCATCAACAACTCGTTCCGTCGTGCTGATCAGATCCAGTGGAAAGCCGGCAAGAACCCGGGCGACGATGGCTACATCGACTACTTCGCGCCGATCGTGGCTGACGCTGAAGCCGGTTTCGGCGGCGTTCTGAACGCCTACGAGCTGATGAAGAGCATGATCGAAGCAGGCGCCGCCGGCGTGCACTTCGAAGACCAACTGGCTTCCGTGAAAAAATGCGGTCACATGGGCGGTAAAGTACTGGTCCCTACTCAGGAAGCCGTACAGAAGCTGACCGCTGCGCGTCTGGCTGCTGACGTTGCCGGTACCCCGACCATCATTCTGGCCCGTACCGACGCCAACGCGGCTGACCTGCTGACTTCCGACTGCGACCCGTACGACCAGCCGTTCGTGACTGGCGAGCGCACTCAGGAAGGTTTCTACAAGGTTCGCGCTGGCCTCGATCAAGCCATCGCCCGTGGCCTGGCCTACGCACCGTACGCCGACCTGATCTGGTGCGAAACCGCCAAGCCGGATCTGGAAGAAGCCCGTCGCTTCGCTGAAGCGATCAAAAAGGAATACCCGGACCAACTGCTGTCGTACAACTGCTCGCCTTCCTTCAACTGGAAGAAAAACCTGGACGACGCGACCATCGCCAAGTTCCAGCGCGAACTGTCCGCCATGGGTTACAAGCACCAGTTCATCACCCTGGCCGGCATTCACAACATGTGGCACAGCATGTTCAACCTGGCGCACGACTACGCCCGCAACGACATGACTGCCTACGTGAAGCTGCAGGAGCAGGAATTCGCTGACGCCGCCAAGGGTTACACCTTCGTGGCTCACCAGCAGGAAGTGGGCACCGGCTACTTCGACGACATGACCACCGTGATTCAGGGCGGCTCGTCGTCGGTAACCGCACTGACCGGTTCGACCGAAGAAGAACAGTTCCACTGATTCGGCTTCGCTGAGCAAACGGCCTTTGCGGATCGTATAGAAAGCTAACCGCAGAGCCGCAAGACTGACGCCCCGACTGGTTCGGGGCGTTTTTTTTGCCCGCCGATTCCCCAAACACCACAAAACCCCTGTGGGAGCGGGCTTGCTCGCGAATGCGGTGTGTCAGCCACCGCCTATGCAAACTGACGAGACGCCTTCGCGAGCAAGCCCGCTCCCACAGATTTAGCGCCGGCCGTGCGACAAAACATTGATCCTGACCAGTACTCAGGTCAGAAAAATCAGCTAAAACGGGCGCCACCGCTACTTGCAGTAACAGGCATATAAGACAACTTTCTGTTTACTGCACCGCTAAACAGTTACAAAACCCCTGCAAACGATATCAATTATCATTTAGCCGCAACTATGTTCGTTACATTCTCTACAAAACATTATTTGCATAAACCCGGCTAATGCCCGCAACGCATGGCCTGCAGGGCATTGGAGGTACGCTATGTCCTTATTCCAATAAATAATTTCGCTATAGGAATTTTACTTGCCGGGTGTTTAGCCATAAAATCAGCGCGATTGATTGCTGCGACATATCGTCACTGCCTATTTCTTTATCAAGCTCAGAGACCTTTGCTCTCTGTTAAGGATTACCAGCATGCCCGAAGCGACAGGACTCATGGCCCACAACTGGGGCTTTGCCATTTTCCTTCTGGGTGTCGTCGGCCTGTGTGCCTTCATGCTTGGCGTCTCCAGCCTCCTCGGGTCAAAAGCCTGGGGCCGCAGCAAAAACGAACCGTTCGAGTCCGGCATGCTACCTACAGGTGGCGCCCGCTTGCGGCTCTCAGCCAAATTCTATCTGGTCGCGATGCTGTTCGTGATCTTCGATATCGAAGCCCTCTTTCTCTTTGCATGGTCTGTGTCCGTCCGCGAAAGCGGCTGGACCGGATTCGTCGAAGCTCTCGTTTTCATAGCAATTCTGTTGGCAGGTCTTGTCTACCTGTTCCGAGTGGGCGCCCTTGACTGGGCTCCGGAAGCTCGTCGCAAGCGGCAGGCGAAGCTGAAACAATGAGGCTTTGGCAATGCAATACAATCTCACCAGAATCGACCCCGATGCTCCTAACGAGCAATATCCGATCGGCGAACGGGAAACCGTTTCCGATCCGTTAGAGGATCAAGTCCACAAAAACATTTTCATGGGCAAGCTCGAAGACGTGCTGAGTGGCGCGGTCAACTGGGGGCGTAAAAACTCCCTGTGGCCGTACAACTTCGGCCTTTCGTGCTGCTACGTGGAAATGACCACCGCCTTCACGGCGCCCCACGACATCGCGCGCTTTGGCGCCGAAGTTATCCGGGCATCACCGCGTCAGGCCGACTTCATGGTTATCGCCGGTACCTGCTTCATCAAGATGGCGCCGATCATTCAGCGTCTCTACGAGCAGATGCTCGAGCCTAAGTGGGTTATCTCCATGGGTTCGTGCGCCAACTCCGGTGGCATGTACGACATCTACTCCGTGGTTCAAGGGGTGGACAAGTTCCTGCCCGTGGACGTCTACGTACCTGGCTGCCCGCCTCGTCCAGAAGCATTCCTTCAAGGCTTGATGCTGTTGCAGGAATCGATTGGACAGGAGCGTCGTCCGCTTTCCTGGGTCGTTGGCGACCAAGGCGTTTATCGCGCCGACATGCCATCGCAGAAGGAACAGCGCCGCGAACAGCGAATCGCAGTCACCAACCTGCGCAGCCCTGACGAAGTCTGATCCAGTCTGTTTCAAAGAAACGAGAAGCTGGCTTCATTCTTTACGTTGACCGAAAGCGAAAAAATAACCATGACTACAGGCAGCGCTCTGTACATCCCGCCTTATAAGGCAGACGACCAGGATGTGGTCGTCGAATTGAACAACCGTTTTGGCGCCGAAGCGTTCACCGCTCAGTCGACCCGCACCGGCATGCCGGTGCTGTGGGTGGCGCGCGCCAGACTCGTCGAAGTCCTGACCTTCCTGCGCAACCTGCCCAAGCCGTACGTCATGCTCTATGACCTGCACGGCGTGGACGAGCGTCTGCGCACCAAGCGTCAAGGGCTGCCATCGGGCGCCGATTTCACCGTGTTCTATCACCTCATGTCGCTTGAGCGTAATAGTGACGTGATGATCAAAGTCGCCTTGTCCGAAAGCGACCTGAGCTTGCCGACCGTCACCAGCATCTGGCCGAACGCCAACTGGTACGAGCGTGAAGTCTGGGACATGTACGGCATCGACTTCAAAGGCCACCCGCACCTGTCGCGCATCATGATGCCGCCGACCTGGGAAGGTCACCCGCTGCGCAAGGACTTCCCGGCGCGCGCCACCGAATTCGATCCGTTCAGCCTCAACCTCGCCAAGCAACAGCTTGAGGAAGAAGCCGCGCGCTTCCGTCCTGAAGACTGGGGCATGAAGCGTTCCGGGGCGAACGAGGACTACATGTTCCTCAACCTGGGCCCGAACCACCCTTCGGCCCACGGTGCGTTCCGCATCATTCTGCAACTCGATGGCGAAGAGATCGTCGACTGCGTGCCGGACATCGGTTACCACCACCGTGGCGCCGAGAAGATGGCCGAGCGTCAGTCCTGGCACAGCTTCATCCCGTACACCGACCGTATCGACTACCTCGGCGGCGTGATGAACAACCTGCCGTACGTGCTCTCGGTCGAGAAGCTGGCCGGCATCAAGGTGCCGGAGAAGGTCGACGTCATCCGCATCATGATGGCCGAGTTCTTCCGGATCACCAGCCACCTGCTGTTCCTGGGTACCTACATCCAGGACGTCGGCGCCATGACCCCGGTGTTCTTCACCTTCACCGACCGCCAGAAGGCGTACACGGTGATCGAAGCCATTACCGGTTTCCGTCTGCACCCGGCCTGGTACCGCATCGGTGGCGTTGCCCACGACCTGCCGCGCGGCTGGGACAAACTGGTGAAAGACTTCGTTGAATGGCTGCCAAAACGCCTCGACGAGTACACCAAGGCGGCCCTGCAGAACAGCATCCTCAAGGGTCGGACCATCGGCGTCGCCCAGTACAACACCAAAGAAGCCCTGGAATGGGGCGTCACCGGTGCCGGCCTGCGTTCGACCGGTTGCGACTTCGACCTGCGTAAAGCGCGTCCATACTCCGGCTACGAGAACTTCGAATTCGAAGTACCGCTGGCCGCCAACGGCGATGCCTACGATCGCTGCATGGTCCGCGTCGAAGAGATGCGCCAGAGCATCAAGATCATCGACCAGTGCATGCGCAACATGCCGGAAGGCCCGTACAAGGCGGATCACCCGCTGACCACGCCGCCGCCGAAAGAGCGCACGCTGCAGCACATCGAAACCCTGATCACGCACTTCCTGCAAGTTTCGTGGGGTCCGGTCATGCCGGCCAACGAATCCTTCCAGATGATCGAAGCGACCAAGGGCATCAACAGTTATTACCTGACGAGCGACGGCGGCACCATGAGCTACCGTACCCGGATCCGTACTCCGAGCTTCCCGCACCTGCAACAGATCCCTTCGGTGATCAAAGGCAGCATGGTCGCGGACTTGATTGCGTACCTGGGTAGTATCGACTTCGTTATGGCCGACGTGGACCGCTAAGCATGAACAGCACGCTTATCCAGACAGACCGTTTCACCTTGAGTGAAACCGAGCGCTCGGCCATCGAGCACGAGCTGCATCACTACGAAGACCCGCGCGCGGCGTCGATCGAAGCCCTGAAGATCGTTCAGAAAGAACGCGGCTGGGTGCCGGATGGCGCCCTGTACGCGATCGGCGAGATCCTCGGCATCCCGGCCAGCGACGTTGAAGGTGTGGCGACGTTCTACAGCCAGATCTTCCGTCAGCCGGTCGGCCGCCACATCATTCGCGTCTGCGACAGCATGGTCTGCTACATCGGCGGCCACGAGTCGGTGGTCAGCGAAATCCAGAACAATCTGGGCATCGGCCTGGGTCAGACCACCGCCGACGGTCGTTTCACCCTGCTGCCTGTCTGCTGCCTCGGCAACTGCGACAAGGCACCGGCGCTGATGATCGACGACGACACCTTTGGCGACGTGCAGCCTGCCGGCGTGGCCAAACTGCTCGAGGGCTACGTATGACCCTGACATCTTTCGGTCCTGCCAACCGCATCAAGCGTTCGGCCGAGACTCACCCGCTGACCTGGCGTCTGCGTGACGACGGCGAAGCCGTGTGGCTCGACGAATACCAGGCCAAGAACGGTTACGCCGCTGCGCGCAAAGCCTTCGCCGACATGGCTCAGGACGACATCGTCCAGACCGTGAAAGACGCCGGCCTCAAAGGTCGCGGCGGTGCAGGCTTCCCCACTGGCGTGAAGTGGGGCCTGATGCCCAAGGACGAATCCATCAACATCCGCTACCTGCTGTGCAACGCGGACGAAATGGAACCGAACACCTGGAAAGACCGCATGCTGATGGAGCAACTGCCCCATCTGCTGATCGAAGGCATGCTGATCAGTGCCCGCGCACTGAAAACCTACCGTGGCTACATCTTCCTGCGTGGCGAGTACACCACCGCCGCCAAGC
Source organism: Pseudomonas sp. Irchel s3a10 (assembly GCF_900187525.1). Lineage (NCBI taxonomy): Bacteria > Pseudomonadati > Pseudomonadota > Gammaproteobacteria > Pseudomonadales > Pseudomonadaceae > Pseudomonas > Pseudomonas sp. Irchel s3a10. The sequence goes on along the minus strand of NZ_FYDR01000006.1, from coordinate 402,766 downwards.
ACCTCAACCGTGCCGTGGAAGAAGCCAAGGCTGCAGGCCTGCTGGGTAAAAACATTCTGGGCAGCGGTTTCGACTTCGAACTGTTCGTCCACACCGGCGCCGGGCGTTACATCTGCGGTGAAGAAACCGCACTGATCAACTCCCTCGAAGGCCGCCGCGCCAATCCGCGCTCCAAACCGCCCTTCCCTGCCGCCGTCGGCGTATGGGGCAAGCCGACCTGCGTGAACAACGTCGAAACCCTGTGCAACGTGCCGGCGATCATTGCCGACGGCGTTGACTGGTACAAATCGTTGGCCCGCGAAGGCAGCGAAGACATGGGCACCAAGCTCATGGGCTTCTCCGGCAAGGTCAAGAACCCTGGCCTGTGGGAACTGCCATTCGGCGTCACCGGCCGTGAGCTGTTCGAAGACTACGCCGGCGGCATGCGCGACGGTTACAAGCTCAAGGCCTGGCAGCCAGGTGGCGCCGGTACCGGTTTCCTCCTGCCTGAGCACCTCGACGCACAAATGTACGCCGGCGGCATCGCCAAAGTGGGCACCCGTATGGGTACCGGCCTGGCGATGGCGGTGGACGACAGCGTCAACATGGTTTCCTTGCTGCGCAACATGGAGCAGTTCTTCGCCCGCGAGTCCTGTGGCTTCTGCACCCCGTGCCGTGATGGCTTGCCATGGAGCGTCAAGCTCTTGATGGCCATTGAAGAAGGCCGTGGTCAGCCAGGCGACATCGAGACCCTGCTGGGTCTGGTCGGTTTCCTCGGCCCAGGCAAGACCTTCTGTGCTCACGCACCGGGTGCCGTGGAGCCGTTGGGCAGTGCCATCAAATACTTCCGTCCAGAGTTCGAAGCCGGTATCGCGCCCGCAAGCGCCGCCGTCCCGCCTCTGGCAAGGCCGATCGTAGTCGGCGCGTAAACGCTTAAAAAGGCGAAGGGTCCGTGCCCTTCGCCTTTCGTCCGATGACGCCTTTCGGGGCTGACTGGATTCGGACGGATAACAAGATTCCATTAGCCACGCCCGCTGACACCGGGCCAACGAAGACCTTTGAACCATGGCCACTATCCACGTAGACGGCAAAGCGCTCGAAGTCGACGGGGCAGACAACCTGTTACAGGCATGTCTGTCGCTGGGCCTCGACATCCCTTATTTCTGCTGGCACCCCGCGCTTGGTAGCGTCGGGGCCTGCCGCCAGTGCGCGGTCAAGCAGTACACCGACGAGAACGACACCCGTGGTCGCATCGTCATGTCCTGCATGACCCCTGCCACAGACAACACCTGGATCTCCATCGACGATGAAGAATCCAAGGCGTTCCGCGCCAGTGTTGTCGAATGGCTGATGACCAACCATCCGCACGACTGCCCTGTGTGCGAAGAAGGCGGTCACTGCCACCTGCAAGACATGACGGTGATGACCGGCCACAACGAGCGCCGTTATCGCTTCACCAAACGCACCCACCAGAACCAGCAACTGGGCCCGTTCATTTCCCACGAAATGAACCGCTGCATCGCCTGCTACCGCTGCGTGCGTTTCTACAAGGACTACGCCGGCGGCACCGACCTCGGTGTATTCGGCGCCCACGACAACGTGTACTTCGGTCGCGTTGAAGACGGCACCCTCGAAAGCGAGTTCTCCGGCAACCTCACCGAGGTCTGCCCGACCGGTGTGTTCACCGACAAGACTCACTCCGAGCGCTACAACCGTAAATGGGACATGCAATTCTCGCCGAGCATCTGCCATGGCTGCTCCAGCGGCTGCAACATCTCCCCGGGCGAGCGTTACGGCGAACTGCGTCGCATCGAAAACCGTTTCAACGGCTCGGTGAACCAGTACTTCCTGTGCGACCGTGGCCGTTTCGGTTATGGCTACGTCAACCGCACCGACCGTCCACGTCAGCCGCTGCTGGCCGACGGCACCAAGCTCGGTCTGGATGCCGCGCTGGATAAAGCCGCTGACCTGCTGCGCGGGCGCAACATCGTCGGTATCGGTTCGCCGCGTGCCAGCCTCGAAAGCAACTACGCGTTGCGTGAACTGGTCGGCGCCGAGCACTTCTACTCCGGTATCGAAGCCTCCGAACTGGAGCGCATCCGTCTGGTCCTGCAAGTGCTCAAGGACAGCCCGCTGCCCGTGCCGAACATGCGCGACATCGAAGACCACGACGCCGTGTTCGTCCTCGGTGAAGACCTGACCCAGACCGCCGCCCGTATGGCGCTGTCCCTGCGTCAGTCGGTCAAGGGCAAAGCTGAAGACATGGCCGAAGCCATGCGCGTTCAGCCGTGGCTCGACGCCGCGGTGAAGAACATCGGTCAGCACGAACTGAACCCGCTGTTCATCGCCAGCCTGGCGGAAACCAAGCTCGACGACATCGCGGAAGAGTGCGTTCACGCCGCTCCGGACGATCTGGCGCGCATCGGTTTCGCCGTGGCTCACGCACTGGATGCCAGCGCCCCGGCCGTTGAAGGTCTGGACGCCGAAGCACTGGAACTGGCTCAGCGTATCGCTGACGCCCTGCTCGCGGCCAAACGTCCGCTGATCATCGCCGGTACTTCGCTGGGTTCCAAAGCCTTGATCGAAGCGGCGGCGAACATCGCCAAAGCCCTGAAGCTGCGCGAGAAGAACGGTTCGATCAGCCTGATCGTCCCGGAAGCCAACAGCCTGGGCCTGGCCATGCTCGGTGGCGAATCGGTCGACGCGGCGCTGCAAGCCGTGATCGATGGCAAAGCCGACGCCATCGTCGTGCTGGAAAACGATCTGTACACCCGCACCTCGAAAGCCAAGGTCGATGCCGCGCTGAACGCTGCGAAAGTAGTGATCGTTGCCGACCACCAGAAGACCGCCACCACCGAGCGCGCGCAACTGGTTCTGCCAGCGGCGAGCTTCGCTGAAGGCGACGGTACGCTGGTCAGTCAGGAAGGTCGCGCCCAGCGCTTCTTCCAGGTTTTCGATCCGCAATACATGGATGCGAGCATCCTGGTTCACGAAGGCTGGCGCTGGCTGCACGCCCTGCGCTCGACCCTGCTGAACCAACCGATCGACTGGACGCAACTCGACCACGTCACCGCTGCCGTGGCATCGAGCACCGAGCAACTGGCGCGTATCGTCGATGCCGCGCCGTCTGCCGCGTTCCGCATCAAGGGTCTGAAACTGGCGCGTGAGCCGCTGCGTTATTCCGGTCGCACCGCGATGCGCGCCGACATCAGCGTTCACGAACCGCGCACCCCGCAAGACAAAGACACCGCGTTCGCCTTCTCCATGGAAGGTTACTCGGGCTCGGCCGAACCGCGTCAGCAGGTGCCGTTTGCCTGGTCGCCGGGCTGGAACTCGCCACAAGCCTGGAACAAGTTCCAGGACGAAGTCGGTGGTCACCTGCGTGCTGGCGACCCGGGCACCCGCCTGATCGAAGGCACCGGTGATTCGCTGAACTGGTTCGCTGCTGCTCCGCGCGCCTTCAACCCGGCGCCGGGCACCTGGCAGGCCGTGCCGTTCTACCACCTGTTCGGCAGCGACGAAAACTCGTCGAAAGCCGCACCGGTACAGGAACGCATCCCGGCTCCGTACGTGGCGCTGGCCAAATCCGAAGCGGATCGCCTGGGCGTCAACGACGGTGCTCTGCTGAGCCTGAACGTGGCCGGCCAGACCCTGCGTCTGCCGCTGCGCATCAATGAAGAACTGGGCGCTGGTCTGGTGGCCTTGCCTGCGGGCATCGCCGGCATTCCACCGGCATTCGCCGGCCTGTCCGTCGACGGTCTGCAGGAGGCAGCGCAATGACCTGGTTCACCCCTGAAGTGATCGATGTGATCCTGACGGTCATCAAAGCCATCGTGATTCTGCTGGCCGTTGTGGTCGCGGGTGCGTTGCTCAGCTTTGTCGAACGTCGCCTGCTGGGCTGGTGGCAGGACCGTTACGGTCCGAACCGCGTTGGCCCGTTCGGCATGTTCCAGATCGCCGCCGACATGCTGAAGATGTTCTTCAAGGAAGACTGGACCCCGCCGTTTGCCGACAAGGTGATCTTCACCCTGGCACCGGTGGTGGCCATGTCCGCCCTGCTGATCGCGTTTGCGATCATCCCGATCACCCCGACCTGGGGCGTCGCGGATCTGAACATCGGCCTGCTGTTCTTCTTCGCCATGGCTGGTCTGTCGGTCTACGCGGTGCTGTTCGCCGGCTGGTCGAGTAACAACAAGTTCGCCCTGCTCGGCAGCTTGCGTGCCTCGGCGCAGACCGTGTCCTACGAAGTGTTCATGGGCCTGGCCCTGATGGGCATCGTGGTGCAGGTCGGCTCGTTCAACATGCGCGACATCGTCGAGTACCAGGCGCAGAACCTGTGGTTCATCATTCCGCAGTTCTTCGGCTTCTGTACCTTCTTCATCGCAGGCGTCGCCGTGACTCACCGTCACCCGTTCGACCAGCCGGAAGCGGAACAGGAACTGGCAGACGGTTACCACATTGAATACGCCGGTATGAAATGGGGCATGTTCTTCGTCGGTGAATACATCGGCATCATCCTGATCTCGGCGCTGCTGGTCACCCTGTTCTTCGGTGGCTGGCACGGTCCGTTCGGCATCCTGCCGCAACTGTCCTTCGTCTGGTTCGCACTGAAGACCGCGTTCTTCATCATGCTGTTCATCCTGCTGCGCGCTTCCATTCCGCGTCCGCGTTATGACCAGGTGATGGATTTCAGCTGGAAATTCTGCCTGCCACTGACCCTGATCAATTTGCTGATAACCGCTGCGGTTGTGTTGTGGAACACACCTGCGGTTGCGGTTCAGTGAGGATTTGACCCATGTTCAAATATATTGGCGACATCGTTAAGGGTACCGGTACCCAGTTGCGCAGCCTGGTCATGGTCTTCGGCCATGGCTTTCGCAAGCGCGACACCCTGCAATACCCGGAAGAGCCGGTCTACCTGCCGCCACGCTACCGTGGTCGCATCGTCCTGACCCGTGACCCCGATGGCGAAGAGCGTTGCGTAGCCTGCAACCTGTGCGCCGTGGCTTGCCCGGTAGGTTGCATCTCGCTGCAGAAAGCTGAAACCGAAGACGGTCGCTGGTACCCGGACTTCTTCCGTATCAACTTCTCGCGCTGCATTTTCTGCGGTCTCTGCGAGGAAGCCTGTCCGACCACCGCAATCCAGTTGACCCCGGATTTCGAGATGGCCGAGTTCAAACGTCAGGACCTGGTGTACGAGAAAGAAGATCTTTTGATCTCCGGCCCCGGCAAAAACCCTGATTACAACTTCTATCGTGTTGCAGGTATGGCAATCGCTGGCAAGCCGAAAGGCTCTGCACAGAACGAAGCCGAACCGATCAACGTGAAGAGCTTGCTGCCTTAAGGAAGAACGATGGAATTCGCTTTCTATTTCGCATCGGGTATCGCGGTTGTGTCCACGCTTCGTGTGGTCACCAACACCAACCCTGTGCACGCCCTGCTCTACCTGATCATCTCGTTGATCGCCGTGGCCATGACCTTCTTCGCCCTCGGCGCACCGTTCGCCGGCGTGCTGGAAGTGATCGCCTACGCCGGCGCCATCATGGTGCTGTTCGTGTTCGTGGTGATGATGCTGAACCTGGGCCCGGCCTCGGTGCAGCAGGAACGCACCTGGCTCAAGCCCGGTATCTGGGCGGGGCCAGTGATTCTCGCCGCCCTGCTGCTGGCCGAACTGCTGTATGTGCTGTTCGCTCACCAGAGCGGTCAGGCCATCGGCCACACCACCGTAGACGCGAAAGCCGTGGGCATCAGCCTGTTCGGTCCGTACCTGCTGGTGGTCGAACTCGCCTCGATGCTGCTGCTCGCCGCAGCCGTCACGGCGTTCCATTTGGGCCGTAACGAGGCGAAGGAGTAAGACATGCCTGCTATCCCTCTCGAACATGGATTGGCCGTTGCCGGGATCCTGTTCTGCCTTGGTCTGGTCGGCCTGATGGTCCGCCGCAACATTTTGTTCGTGTTGATGAGTCTGGAAGTGATGATGAACGCCTCTGCCCTGGCCTTCATCGTTGCGGGCGCCCGCTGGGCGCAACCGGATGGACAGATCATGTTCATCCTGGTGATCAGCCTGGCAGCCGCCGAGGCCAGTATTGGTCTGGCGATCCTGCTGCAACTGTATCGCCGCTTCCACACGCTCGATATCGACGCTGCCAGTGAGATGCGCGGATGAACCTAATCTTTCTGACTTTTGTATTCCCTCTGATCGGTTTCCTGCTGCTGTCGTTCTCCCGTGGACGCTGGTCGGAAAACCTCTCGGCGCTGATCGGCGTGGGTTCCATTGGCTTGTCGGCGATTGTCGCCGCCTACGTCATCTGGCAATTCAACGTCGCGCCTCCCGAGGGCGGTCACTACACCCTGGTACTGTGGAAGTGGATGGCGGTCGAAGGCTTCAAGCCTGACTTCGCCCTCTACATCGACGGCCTGTCGATCACCATGCTCGGCGTGGTGGTAGGTGTCGGTTTCCTGATCCACCTGTTCGCGTCCTGGTACATGCGCGGCGAAGCGGGCTACTCGCGCTTCTTCTCGTACACCAACCTGTTTATCGCCAGCATGCTGTTCCTGGTCCTCGGCGATAACCTGTTGTTCCTGTACTTCGGCTGGGAAGGCGTGGGCCTGTGCTCGTACCTGTTGATCGGTTTCTACTACAGCAACCGCAACAACGGTAACGCCGCACTCAAAGCCTTCATCGTGACCCGGATCGGCGACGTGTTCATGGCCATCGGCCTGTTCATCCTGTTCCAGCAAGTGGGCACGCTGAACATCCAGGAACTGCTGGTGCTGGCACCGCAGAAATTCCAGGTCGGCGACTTCTGGATCACCCTGGCGACCCTGATGCTGCTGGGTGGTGCGGTCGGTAAATCGGCGCAACTGCCGCTGCAAACCTGGCTCGCGGATGCGATGGCGGGCCCGACCCCGGTGTCGGCACTGATCCACGCTGCAACCATGGTGACCGCCGGTGTCTACCTGATCGCCCGTACCCACGGCCTGTTCACCCTGGCGCCGGAAATCCTGCACCTGGTCGGCATCGTTGGCGGTGTGACGCTGGTTCTCGCAGGTTTCGCCGCACTGGTACAAACCGATATCAAACGTATCCTCGCCTACTCGACCATGAGCCAGATCGGCTACATGTTCCTGGCGCTGGGCGTTGGCGCCTGGGATGGCGCGATTTTCCACCTGATGACCCACGCCTTCTTCAAGGCCCTGCTGTTCCTTGCTTCCGGTGCGGTGATCGTTGCCTGCCACCACGAGCAGAACATCTTCAAGATGGGCGGTCTGTGGAAAAAACTGCCACTGGCCTACGCCAGCTTCATCGTCGGTGGTGCTGCACTGGCCGCCCTGCCACTGGTCACCGCCGGTTTCTACTCCAAGGACGAAATCCTCTGGGAAGCGTTCGCCAGCGGCAACCACGGTCTGCTTTACGCAGGTCTGGTCGGCGCGTTCATGACTTCGCTGTACACCTTCCGCCTGATCTTCATCACGTTCCACGGTGAAGCCAAGACTGAAGCCCACGCCGGTCACGGCATCGCTCACTGGCTGCCGCTGTCGGTGCTGATCGTGCTGTCGACTTTCGTCGGCGCCATGATCGTCCCACCGCTGCACGGCGTACTGCCGGAAAGCGTTGGCCATGCCGGTGGCGAAGCCAAGCACAGTCTGGAAATCGCCTCGGGCGCCATCGCTCTGGCCGGTATCCTGCTGGCGGCCCTGCTGTTCCTCGGCAAGCGTCGCTTCGTGACGGCGATCGCCAACAGCGGCATCGGCCGTTTCCTTTCGGCCTGGTGGTTCGCTGCCTGGGGCTTCGACTGGATCTACGACAAACTGTTCGTCAAGCCGTACCTTGCGATCAGCCATGTACTGCGCAGAGACCCGCTCGACCAGACCATCGGTCTGATCCCGCGTATGGCCAAGGGTGGTCACACCGCCCTGAGCCGTACCGAGACCGGTCAACTGCGTTGGTATGCCGCCTCGATGGCTGCTGGTGCCGTGCTGGTAATCGGCGCCATCGTGCTGGTAGCGGTCTGATATGAACCTTGCGAATTTGCGAAAGGAAACGAGCCCGTCATGATTCTGCCTTGGCTAATCCTGATCCCCTTCATCGGCGGCCTGCTGTGCTGGATGGGTGAGCGCTTCGGCGCTACCCTCCCCCGCTGGATTGCGCTGTTGACCATGACCCTGGAACTCGCCCTCGGCCTCTGGCTGTGGGCCCACGGTGACTATTCATTTGCGCCGGCGCCTGGTGCCGATCCGACCTGGGCGCTTGAGTTCAAACACGTCTGGATCCAGCGCTTCGGCATCAACGTGCACCTGGCCCTCGACGGCCTGTCGCTGTTGATGATCCTGCTGACCGGTCTGCTGGGTATCCTCTCGGTACTCTGCTCGTGGAAAGAGATCCAGCGTCACGTTGGCTTCTTCCACCTGAACCTGATGTGGATCCTGGGCGGCGTTGTCGGCGTGTTCCTCGCCCTCGACCTGTTCATGTTCTTCTTCTTCTGGGAAATGATGCTGGTGCCGATGTACTTCCTCATCGCGCTCTGGGGTCACAGTTCTTCGGACGGCAAGAAAACCCGGATCTACGCCGCGACCAAGTTCTTCATCTTCACTCAGGCTTCCGGCCTGATCATGCTGGTGGCGATCCTCGGTCTGGTGCTGGTCAACTTCAACAACACCGGCGTGATTACTTTCAACTACGCCGATCTGTTGAAGACCAAGATGTCGATGACCACCGAGTACATTCTGATGCTCGGCTTCTTCATCGCCTTCGCGGTCAAGCTGCCAGTTGTACCGTTCCACTCTTGGTTGCCTGATGCCCACGCCCAGGCGCCGACCGCCGGTTCCGTCGACCTCGCCGGTATCCTGCTGAAAACCGCGGCCTACGGCCTGCTGCGTTTCGCCCTGCCGCTGTTCCCGAATGCCTCGGCCGAATTCGCGCCGATCGCCATGACCCTCGGTCTGATCGGGATCTTCTACGGTGCATTCCTGGCGTTCGCGCAAACCGACATCAAGCGTCTGATCGCCTTCTCGTCCGTTTCCCACATGGGCTTCGTGTTGATCGGCATCTACTCCGGCAGCCAACTGGCGCTGCAAGGTGCAGTGATCCAGATGCTGGCGCACGGTCTGTCGGCCGCGGCACTGTTTATCCTCAGCGGCCAGCTGTACGAGCGTCTGCATACCCGTGACATGCGTGAGATGGGCGGTCTGTGGTCGCGTATCGCTTACCTGCCGGCGATCAGCCTGTTCTTCGCCGCCGCGTCGCTGGGCTTGCCGGGTACCGGTAACTTCGTCGGCGAGTTCCTGATCCTGATCGGTTCCTTCGCCAGCGCGCCATGGATCACCGCGATTGCCACCTCCGGTCTGGTGTTCGGTTCGGTCTACTCGCTGATCATGATCCACCGTGCCTACTTCGGTCCGTCGAAATCGGATTCGATCCTGCACGGCATGGACGGTCGCGAACTGACCATGGTGCTGGGCCTTGCGGTGCTGCTGATTTACCTCGGCGTCTACCCGCAACCGTTCCTCGACACTTCCGCCGCCACGATGCATGGCGTGCAGCAGTGGCTCGGCACCGCCTTCACTCAACTCGCTTCGGCCCGGTAAGAGCGCTATGGAATTCACGATTCAACACTTTATTGCGCTTGCGCCACTGTTGATCACCAGCCTCACCATTATCGTGGTGATGCTGGCAATCGCCTGGCGCCGCAACCACTCGCAGACCTTCCTGATCTCGGTCGCCGGTCTGAACCTGGCCTTGCTGTCGATCCTGCCAGCCCTGAAAGTCGCGCCTCTGGCCGTGACCCCGTTGCTGCAGATCGACACCTTCGCCTGCCTGTACATGGCGCTGATCCTGGTCGCCACCCTCGCTTGTGTAACCCTCGCCCACGCCTACCTCGGCGATGGCGGTTCGGGTTACCCGGGCAACCGTGAAGAACTGTACCTGCTGATCCTGATGGCCGCCGCCGGTGGTCTGGTTCTGGTCAGCGCGCAGCACCTGGCCGGTTTGTTCATCGGTCTGGAACTGCTGTCGGTGCCGGTCTACGGTCTGGTCGCTTACGCCTTCTTCAACAAGCGTTCGCTGGAAGCCGGCATCAAGTACATGGTGCTGTCGGCCGCCGGTTCCGCGTTCCTGTTGTTCGGTATGGCCCTGCTCTACGCTGACGCCGGCACCCTGAGCTTCGTCGGTATCGGTCAGGCCCTGGCTACCACCAACCTGCCGAGCTCGCTGGCGCAGTTGGGTCTGGGCATGATGCTGATCGGTCTGGCGTTCAAGCTGTCGCTGGTACCGTTCCACCTGTGGACGCCGGACGTCTACGAAGGTGCTCCGGCACCGGTCGCCGCGTTCCTTGCCACGGCGTCGAAGGTTGCCGTGTTTGCGGTGATGGTGCGTCTGTTCCAGATCTCCCCTGCCGCGAGCAGTGGCGTGCTGAGCGACGTACTGAGCGTGATCGCCGTCGCCTCGATCCTTTTCGGTAACCTGCTGGCCCTGACCCAGAGCAACCTCAAGCGTCTGCTCGGTTACTCGTCCATCGCGCACTTCGGCTACCTGCTGATCGCGCTGGTGGCGAGCAAGGGTCTGGCGGTGGAAGCCATCGGCGTGTACCTGGTGACTTATGTGATCACCAGCCTCGGCGCCTTCGGCGTGATCACCCTGATGTCCTCGCCGTACAACGGTCGTGACGCCGACGCCCTGTACGAGTACCGCGGCCTGTTCTGGCGCCGTCCGTACCTGACCGCCGTACTGACCGTGATGATGCTGTCCCTGGCCGGTATCCCGCTGACCGCTGGCTTCATCGGCAAGTTCTACATCATCGCCACCGGTGTCGAGTCGCACCAATGGTGGCTGGTCGGTTCCCTGGTACTGGGCAGCGCCATCGGCGTGTTCTACTACCTGCGCGTGATGGTCACCCTGTACCTGATCGAACCGAACCTGCGCCGCCACGACGCCCAGCTGCACTGGGAACAGAAGGCAGGCGGTGTAATGCTGCTGGCTATCGCCGTGGTCGCGTTCTTCCTCGGTGTGTACCCGCAGCCATTGCTGACCTTGGTTCAGCAGGCGGGTCTGGCGGGCTGATTGCTCGGCTGGCTACAAATGAAAACGGCACCTTCGGGTGCCGTTTTTGTTTTTGCGGGATTTAACGTCAAAAGATCGCAGCCTTCGGCAGCTCCTACACAACTCCCCTGTAGGAGCTGCCGCAGGCTGCGATCTTTTGATCTTCATCCCAATGTCTTCACCATTGGCACGCAGGCCAGTTGCAGGCCAGAAGGCGATTGATAAACCGCACTTTCCTCCCCGATGTAACCGCAGCGCCGGTAAAAGTTGACCGCATTCAACGTCGCGTCCAGACAGACCTCTGTCAGCCCGAGATCCCGCGCCAAATCTTCGAGAAAGTACAGAACACGCTTACCCAGCCCGCGCTGCATGAAATCCGGGCAAATGAAGATCGCGCCGATTTCACGGTAATCCAGATCGAGCATGCCGGTCGCTACGGCTTCACCCTCAATGCAGCCCAGATAGAAGTGTCTCTCCATCAGCACGTCGTAGCCGTCTTCGGCCGCTCCTTTGGTCCAATCGAGCATTTGCTGCTCGCTATAGGCACCAATGCACTGATGCCGAATCGCTAGTCGCCGGATATCGAAGGCAATCTGGGCATCGTCCGGGGTAGCTCTTCTGATGTCGAACATTTCTCTCTCCTTGAGCCATGTGCGGACGGGGCATGAAAAAGCCCCGTCCATTGCTGGCGGGGCTTTGGGTAACACGTCAAATGACAAACACGTATGACCTCATGGCCCGCCGGAAGCGGTCATGGAGGAGCACATAATGGTCATTCGAAGTTGGACAGTCATGGGGCGATAGTGCTGCGGATTGTTCCGACACGTCAATTGCCAAGCCTCCTCGCTACTCAATCGAACGTTCTCACCACACTCGTCGATTCGTCCTACAGGTGTTTTTACGACCGGCGTCTACCGTTGAAAAAGGGACGAAAAGCAAGGCCAGGAAGCCTTGACCGATTCGATTATCGAGACAACACTATACGTAGGTAACGTACAGAACATGGATGCTCTATTTATCGAATTACCTGTATTTCAGAAGCACCGAGACGACTATCTGGATGACGATCTCTTTCGCAGCTTTCAATTGGAGTTGCTGAAAAATCCGGAAGCGGGCGATCTCATCGAGGACACAGGCGGGCTTCGTAAAATTCGCTTTAGCGACCAACGAAGAGGGAAAGGCAAGCGCAGCGGATTACGAGTGATTTATTACTGGTGGTCAGGCTTCGATCAGTTCTGGCTCTTTACCGTCTACAACAAAAACGAGCAGGACGATTTGACGCCTGCCCAGAAAAAACTTTTCAGAAAAACACTGGATAGAGAACTCAACGCGAGAAGCCACTATGAAACGTGACATTTTTTCCGAACTGATGGATGGACTGGAAGCACTGGCCAATGAACGCCAAGGCAAAATCACCTTGCGTACCCACAAGGTTCAGCTACCAAAACTGATGCCGATCACTGCTGAGGAAGTGGTAGCCATCCGTCAGCAACTTAATCTCTCTCGGTCAGTATTCGCGATGTATCTACGCACCAACACGCGAACGCTCGAAAACTGGGAGCAAGGACGAGCAACGCCCAATGCTCAGGCCACAACCCTGATCCGTCTGGTCGAGCGTTTTCCACAGACAATCGAACAACTCGCAGCCCTGACCTGATACAGGGTTTTCATTCCAGCCACATGACGAAATTGTAATTCCCCCATCACCTTGGCGTTATCCGCAGCTTGCAACGATGTGACCCGGCGACCAATGCCGGCGGGCCTTTGCCCGTCGAACAATAAAACCACGCCGACGCACGTTCCCGTTCTGCCGAACCCAAGGAGTGTTTGATGGTTAACAATACAAAAATGTCGATGGCCGCTTTAGCGGTGGTGGTCGGCGCCGGGCCGTCCATGGTGTTTGCAGAAGACAAGCCTGAAGGCTTTGTCGAGGGCAGCAGCCTGACGCTGCTCAACCGCAACTTCTACTTCAATCGTGATCATCGCAACGGCCAGTCCAGCCCGACCGGCAACGGTTATTCCGAAGCCTGGTCGCATGCCGTGATCAGCAAGTTCGAATCCGGTTTCACCCAAGGCACCGTCGGGGTTGGAGTCGATGCGTTTGCGATGATCGGTCTGAAGCTCGATACCGGTGACGGGCGCAACGGCGGGCGCAGTTCGTTCGATGTGTTGCCGGTCAACAGCGACGGCGAAGCACGGGACGAATACAGCAAAGTCGGTGGCGCTGCGAAAATTCGGGCGTTCGATACGGTGGTCAAGGTTGGCGATGTGTTCCCGGCCAATCCGGTGGTCGCGGCGGGTGACTCGCGCTTGCTGCCGGAAAGCTTTCGCGGGGTGACGGCAAGCAACACCAGCATTGAAGGTCTGTCGGTGCAGGGCGGTCGGTTGCACGCGATGAGCCAGCCGGTGTCGAGCGACATGCGCGAGAACTTCGCGACCTTCTACGCAGGCCCGGTCAATTCGCCGTGGATCGCTTACGGCGGCGGTGATTATGTGCTGAACAAAAACCTCAGTTTCAGCCTGTACTCCAGTCGCCTGAAAGATGCCTGGAACCAGTATTACGCCGGCACCGCATGGACCTATCCACTGTCGGATGACCTGTCGCTGTTCGGCGGCCTGAACTATTACAAGGCAGTCGATGAAGGCAAACAACTGCTCGGCGAATTCGACAACAACATCTGGAGCGGCCGCGTAGGCGTGAAACTCGGCGCGCACTCCGTCGCCCTCTCCCACCAACGCAACAACGGCAACGACGACTTCGATTACCTGCGTCAGTCGGACTCGATCTTCCTCGACAACTCGATCCAGTACAGCGACTTCAACTCGCCGAAAGAACGTTCGTGGATGGTGCGTTATGACCTCGACATGAGCACTTACGGCATACCCGGTCTGTCGTTCATGACCCGTTACGCACGTGGCACCGACGCTGACTATTCAAAGGCTAACGCCGTGTACATGCGCCGCGATGCCGAGGGCAATCCGCTGACCGATCAGAAACGTTGGGAGCGTGATATCGAAGTCAAATACGTGGTGCAAAGCGGCTCGATGAAAGACCTGTCACTGCGCTTGCGCCAAGCCACTACCCGCGCCACGGCGTTCGAGTCGGATCTGGATGAAGTGCGGGTGATCGTCGAGTATCCGTTGGCGATTCTCTGAGTTTCCCCGAGCAATACCATTCACCTTTAGAAGCTCCTTGCTCCTTTGGTCAGAGGTGAATTTTTTGGCGCCCTTCGGGGCGCCTTTTTTGCTCTGCGGTCGCGACATAATCAACCCGCTATCGAGACAACCTGGCGGATAGCTGATTAATCCAAGCTTTTAGCGTAAAGGCAGCATCAGTGTTATAGGGGAAATGTCGGGGCACGGAATGAATCCCGCGTACTTGATATAAAAGCTCGACAGCCGATCATTCAAGGGATGAACAATTATCGCGCTGGATCCGATCGACTGAGACGCGTTGAGAGCTCTTTCAATCGCATCTTGCAGTAAATCGATGGCGAAGCCCTGGCCCTGAGCTTCCCGTGTTACGCCCATACGTCCCAATAGAGTTACCGGATGGACACTAGGCGAGTTGCGTTGACGGCTTTTCGGCATGACGCTGGCGCGGGCGACTGATCCGCTGGATAGCGTGTAGTAGGCCATCACATTCGACGTGCCTTTGAGGCAACTGACGTACACAACAGCCTGCTTGGTGGATTGGGCTTTTCGCGCCTTCCTCTGCAGGTATTGGTCAATGGTCACCTCACCAGAATCGAAGGCATCAAGTTCGTGTTGGTCGTTGAGCTTCTCGGGCGCGGTCAACTCCAACGTTTTGGACGAGCGAGCAGTTGGTGCAGGCATTCGTTACCTCGAGCCGGATTGGCTTCAATAGCCTGTTCGAATGCGTCAAATGCGCTGTCGTCGAGAAGGAACAGTCGTTTATCCAGAATCACCTCTTCAGCTTTTTGGCAGGCAGCTTCCAGGATAAAACTTGTGCGATCACGACCAGACATGGCGGCTGCCAAATCGATCAGATTACGTTTCTTTTCGTCCGCTCTCATGTTGATTGGAACGGGTTTGGATTTTTCAACGCTTTCAGTTGTGGACATTGTTCTGTTTCCCATCTGGGTAGGTGATGTTGGAGCTGGAGCCTCCTTATGGCGTTAGCACATCAGCTTTTGTTTATTTTTCATTTTCTGACTCCTTGAGTGGCCCGGAGAGGTTTAGGCCATGCTCTTAACGTGAGATCTAACGTTTGAGGTGCGAAGCCATGAGAGCGACTTCGGAGTCGATTCTATACCGACCGTGTAGCTAATGCATATACGCGTATAGCTTTCAGATACACGGTCATTTTATTCAGGTCTGGCGAGAAAAAGATCCTCGTCAAAGGACCTTCGCCTACGTCGCGACTTCCACGTTATCCAGCGCTTTGTTCACCGCCAGTTCACCGAGCATGACCACCTGCGCGATGCCGAGCAGCGTCTTGCGATGCGTGCCCTCCAGCAACGCGGCGAAGTCGCCGAGCATCACCGTGGCCGAGGCCAGGGATTCGCAGGCGTTGGCCAGCAGGGATTCGGTGTCGGCGTTGGGGTTGACCAGGAACAGCGCGTTGGCCGTGTAAGGCGTGGCCATGATGGGCGCTGCGGGCTTGAGGTAGTAGTCGAGGGCGCGCTCGGCAGCTTCGTGGAGTTTGTGGGTGTCGATGGCGGCGTAGGGGGATGTTGGATCGGGGTCTGCAGCAGCGTTCGCTTCGGGCGGATTGGGTGTTGGCTTTTTCATAGTGTTTTCACTCAGCTTGACGGTGGAGCTGGCCCTTTCGGTTCCACGCGAAGGGGTGGCAGCTGTACGCAGGTTGGAACCCGGGCAACTGAGCAAAACCCGACAGACTCGAAGTCTCCCGCGCACAGCCGCCATAACGGAGTGCACACATGAAAGTGCGCAAGCATACGTCATGAACGGTGCGTTTTGCTTCAGTTAAGCCGAGGGGTTCCAATCCCGATCGCTGATTTGGCAGCGACCTACACAGGCTAGAGAGCGGACGTCCGACGGACAACCTGAAAACATTGTGGGAAGGTTCAGTTTTTCCCACACAGTTTTAAACATCACGAAATGAAATACTGAACGCGCAAGAGCCGCTTTAATCGCGGCCCTCGAGAAATTCGCCCACCAATTACTTTTTGTGCGCTAAATATTCCCATCAATAAAGGCAGTTAATTGAGCTTCGTCAGCGAGCCCTAGCGTCGCTACCACTTTGCCATTCTTGAACAAGCAAACTGTAGGAACGTTAGTGACCTCAAATCTCTGAGCCATTTGAGGGCTTTCCTCTATATCCAACATGACGAAGCTCACATCGGCTGAATAACGGAGGGCTGCCTGCCTGAACGTGATAGCCATGCCTCTTGAAGCACCGTTCCACGTCGCGTAGAACATCGCCAAGGCAGGCGTGGAGTTTTGTAGAACGATGGATTCGAAATTGGAGTCATTGCACTTATCTACTTGGGTGCCCATAAGATTGCCTTCTAAATGCAGAGTGATTGAAGTTGTTTATGCCGCTCTCACTCTTGGTGCGATCAGACATGGGGGCAACTGTCAGAGTTGACAGTTTTTTAGGCTCAATTGAAGTTGTATATATGCCAAAAACCTCTCAGCACCGTGTAACTGTATTCCGTCGAATCAATGTCTCAATGCGGGCTCATGCTGCAGCAATTAGCCACCGCTGTTGCGGCACACGCCTGCCACGCTGTACTTGAGCGTATTGAGTTGCCCTTGCGAGTCTTCGTAGGTCATGGCCGTCGGCACCACCGAGCAAGCCGGCTGCGGCTTCACCACGCTGACGATTTTCACCACGTCGAGCTTCATGCCGTATTCGTATTCCTTGACCACCGGCGCCGCTTTGCCCTGCTCGGCGGCGTATTGCTCCATGGCTTTGGCGTTGGCGCTGAACGCACGCTCGAAAGTGCGATCGCCGCCGCCTTCAGCCAGTGCATTTACCGACATCGCCATGACGCCGGCGAAGGTCATCCATTTGATCAACTGCATGTTTACTCCTCCGTAAAAAAAACCCGGCATCGGCACACGACAACGGGCTTGTTCCAGTACGCCGGGCTTACAGGTCTTTGGTGTTGGCGTCTTTTTTCTCGTTGACGACGACCGGGTCGCGGGCCTGTTCCTTGGCGACGAACAGCTCCATGGAACGGTCATTGGCGGTCATCATCCGATCGAAGGTGCGGTCACCGCCGCCTTCGGCCATGGCCAGGGACGACAGCATCAGGGCGGCTGCGAAGGTGCTCAGTTGGGCGAATTTCATGGTTGATTCCTCGTTTAAGTAGCTGACGGGATCAAGGTAACAAGGCGCACCTTTCGTGACGGTGGCGGGGGAATTACATATCCGTTATCTGCCCGATCAGTGCACGGAACCCATGTGGGAGCGGGCTTGCTCGCGAAAGCGGTGTGTCATCCAACATTGATGTCGACTGACACGGCCTCTTCGCGAGCAAGCCCGCTCCCACAAGGGATTACCTATTCAGACGGGCCGGTGTCCTCATCCCGGCGATGGGCGATCTGGTACAGCGCGGGCAATATCAGAAGCGTGAGGATCGTCGAGGACAGAATCCCGCCGATCACCACCGTCGCCAGCGGCCGCTGCACTTCGGCACCGGTGCCGGTTGCCAGCGCCATCGGAATAAACCCCAGCGACGCCACCAACGCCGTCATCAACACCGGCCGCAACCGCGTCAACGCGCCGACATTGATCGCCTCCGTGAGCGAACGCCCCTCCTCACGCAAATTGCGAATGAACGCGATCATCACCAGCCCATTGAGCACCGCCACCCCGGACAACGCGATAAACCCCACGCCTGCGGAAATCGACAGCGGAATATCCCGCAACCACAGCGCCATCACCCCGCCAGTCAAGGCAAACGGAATCCCGGTAAACACCAGCAAGCCGTCCTTGAGGTTGTTGAACATCATGAACAGCAACCCGAACACCAGCAGCAACGCCACCGGCACCACAATCTGCAAGCGCTTGGCCGCCGATTGCAGTTGCTCGAACTGCCCGCCCCAACTGGTCCAGTAACCGGCCGGCACCTGCACCTCGCGCTCGATCAGCGCACCGGCCTCGCTGACGAACGAGCCGATATCGCGCCCGCGCACGTTGGCGCTGACGATCACCAGGCGCTTGCCGTTTTCGCGGCTGACCTGGTTTGGCCCGAGCACCAGATCGAGGCTGGCGACGTCCTTCAGCGCGATAAACCCGATCTGATTCGCCGCACCGCTCAACGCCGGCACCGGAATCAGCAACGCCGACAAGCCGTCGATGTCCTTGCGCATGGCGTCGGACAAACGCACCACCATGTCGAAGCGCCGATCGCCCTCGTACAAGGTGCCGGCCTGACGCCCGCCCACTGCCACAGCGATGGTGTCCTGTACATCACCGACGTTGAGCCCGTAACGCGCCGCCTTGTCGCGGTCGATGTTGATGGTCAGCACCGGCAACCCGGTGGTCTGCTCGACTTTCACTTCAGAGGCGCCGTTGACCTTTTGCATCGCCGCCGCGATCTTCGCCGCCGTGGCGTTGAGCACGTCCATGTCATCGCCGAACACCTTCACCGCGACATCGCTGCGCACACCGGAGATCAGTTCGTTGAAGCGCAACTGGATCGGCTGCGACAGTTCATAGTTGCTGCCCGGCAGCGTCGCGGCAGCGGCTTGTAGCTCGGCCATCAGGGTTTCGCGGGACTTGTTCGGGTCTGGCCATTGATCCTTCGGTTTGAGCATCACGTAGCTGTCGGAGATGTTCGGCGGCATAGGATCGGAGGCGATTTCCGCCGTGCCGGTGCGGGCGAACACCCGTTCAACCTCCGGTACTTTGGCCAGGATCAGCGTCTCCAAACGCTGCTGCATATCCACCGATTGCGTCAGGCTGGTGCCCGGTACGCGCAACGCTTGCAGGGCGAAATCGCCTTCACTGAGGCTCGGCACAAACTCGCTGCCCATGCGACTGGTGAGTACGCCGCTGAGCAAGATCACCCCCAACGCCGCGCCCACGGCCACCGCGCGATGCGCCATGACCCAGGCCAACGCCGGCGCATATACGCGACGTGCGCCGCGCATCACCGCGCCCTCTTCTTCCTTGACCTTGCCAGTCACGAACAGCGCAATCGCCGCCGGCACGAAGGTCACCGACAACAACATCGCACCGAGCAACGCGATCACCACGGTGAACGCCATCGGGTGGAACATTTTCCCTTCGACGCCGCTCAGGGCGAAGATCGGCAGGTACACCACCATGATGATCAACTGGCCGAAAATCAGCGGTCGCCGCGCCTCTTTCGCCGCGGCGAAGACTTCCTTGAAACGCTCGGCACGGGTCAACAAACGCCCGTGATGTTGCTGCGCATGCGCCAGACGACGCAGGGTGTTTTCGACGATCACCACCGCGCCGTCGACGATGATGCCGAAGTCCAGCGCGCCGAGGCTCATCAGGTTGGCGCTGACCTTGTTGCTGAACATGCCGGTGAAGGTGAACAGCATCGACAGCGGAATCACCATCGCCGTGATCAGCGCGGCGCGGATGTTGCCGAGGAACAGGAACAGAATCGCGATCACCAGAATCGCGCCTTCGATCAGGTTCTTTTTCACTGTGGCGATGGCTTTGTCGACCAGGTGCGTGCGGTCGTACACCGGCACGGCGATCACGCCTTGCGGCAGGGATTTGTTGATCTGTTCGAGCTTGCTCGCGACCGCTTGCGAGACCGTGCGGCTGTTCTCGCCAATCAGCATGAACACGGTACCGAGCACCACTTCCCGACCGTTTTCCGTGGCTGCGCCGCTGCGCAGTTCGCGGCCGATTTCCACCGTGGCGACGTTCTTCACCCGGATCGGCGTGCCGTCGACATTGGCCATGACGATGTTGGCGATGTCCTCAGTACTCGCCACTTGCCCCGGCGCGCGGATCAGCAACTGCTCGCCGCTGCGCTCGATGTAGCCGGCGCCGACGTTGGCGTTGTTGCGCTCCAGCGCGGTGATCAGATCGGTAAGCGTGAGCTTGTACGCGGCGAGGCGTTTCGGGTCCGGCGCGATCTGGTATTCCTTGGCAAAGCCACCAATGGTGTTGATCTCGGCGACGCCCGGTACGTTGCGCAATTGCGGCTTGATGATCCAGTCCTGAATCACTCGCAGATCGGTCGGCGTGTAGGTTGTGCCGTCGTCCTTCAACGCGCCCTCCTTCGCCTCGACCGTCCACAGAAAGATTTCACCGAGGCCGGTGGAGATCGGCCCCATCACGGCTTCCGCGCCTTCGGGCAATTGCTCCTTGGCGATCTGCAGACGCTCGTTGACCAGTTGGCGAGCGAAGAACAGGTCGGTGCCGTCCTTGAAGATCACCGTCACTTGCGACAGCCCCGAACGCGACAGCGAACGGGTCTGCTCCAGCGCCGGCAAACCGGCCATCGCGGTTTCAATCGGGAAAGTGATGCGCTGCTCGGTTTCCAGCGGTGAGAACCCGGCGGCGCCGGTGTTGATCTGCACCTGGACGTTGGTGATGTCGGGCACGGCGTCGATCGGCAGTTTCTGATAACTGGCGATGCCGAGGCCGGCCATGAGCAGAACGGCGAGCAGCACGATGATGCGCTGCTCGATGGCAAACTGGATCAGGCGTTCGAACATGGGGACCTTCCAGAATTAATGACTGTGCTCGGCTGAGGCTTTGCCCAGCTCCGACTTGAGGACGAAGCTGCCGGCGCTGGCGACTTGCACGCCCGGCTCCAGGCCTTGGGTGACTTCGACGTGGCCGGCGGCGCGGCTGCCCAGCTCCACCGCCTGCGCCTTGAAGCCGTCGTCGGTTCGGACGAATACCGTGGTTTTGTCCTCGACGGTCTGGATCGCGGTTTCCGGCACGGCGACTTTGGCCTGGCGGCTCTCGGTGGCGACCAGTGCGGTGACGAACAGCCCTGGACGCCATGAGCCCTGCGGGTTTTCCAGGGTCACGCGCACGGTCGCGGTGCGGGTCTGTTCGCCGAGCAGACTGCCGACGTAAGCCACGCTGCCGCTCACTTCGGCTTTCAGTTCTGGCGCGCTCACGGTGACCGGTCTGCCCACCTGCACCTGGGTCAGATCCTTGGGTGAAACGCCGAAGGTCACCCACACCCGGGACAAGTCCGAAAGGGTGAACGCGGCGGTGGTTTCATCGACCACCTCGCCCGGCGTCAGGTGTTTTTCCACCACCACGCCGTCGAACGGCGCACGCAGTTCGTAGCGATTGCCGCCGGTGGCGACCACGCTGCCGCTGAGCACGCTGATTTTTTGCCGAGCGTTGTTCATGGCGATTTCCGCCTCTTCCAACGCCTGCTTCGCCTGGAGGAAATCCTGCTCGGCGGAGATCTTGTCCTGCCACAACTTCTTTTCGCGTTCGTAGGTAGTGCGCGCCAACGCCAAGCGACGTTGCGCGGCGGCCTGTTCGCTGCGCTGATCGGAGATCTGCTGACTGGCGATCACCGCCAGCAACTGGCCCTTCTTCACGGTTTGCCCGAGGTTGACCGCGACCGACTCGACCACCCCCGGCACGCGCGGCACGACATGCGCCGTGCGGTCCTCATCGAAACGCACTTCGCCGGGGAACGACAGGCCGAGACTGATGCTCTGCGCCCGCGCCTCGGCCAGTTGAATGCCCGCCGCCGCGACCTGCTCAGTGCTCAATTCGATGTGGCCTTCTTCGGCATGGTCAGCCGCTGCACCTTCTTCAGCATGATCGGCGTGTTCAGCAGCCTCATCGGCATGCGCGTCGATATTTGAATTGGCCGGCCACATCGAACCGATGCCAATGCCGAGCGCCAAGGTCGCCACCGCGACCACCATCAGTTTTTTATCCATGGAAACTCCTCTGCGCCGTGCCATCGCGCAGTTGTCTGAAAAGTGAAATTCAAGGGCTGACGCTGAGGTCGCCGAAGATCCGTTCGAGGCGCACGCGGGCGTCGGTCGCCTCGCTGACGGCCTGGATGTATTGGCTGCGCGCGGCAATCAAGGTGCGCTGGGCGTCGAGTACGTCGAGGAAAGCGAACTTGCCCATTTCGAAACCACGGGTGGCGCTGTCCACTGCACTTTGTGCGGCAGGCAGGATGGTCTGGTTGAACGCGTTGACTTCGCCGTTGGCGGTCTGCCATTGCTCAAGGCTGGTCTGGACTTCGGTGCGCAAACGCAGCTCGGTGGCGTTGCGTAGATCCCGCGCCTGATCGCTGCGCCGTGCGGCGGCGAGCACATTGCCCTGATTGCGGTTGAACAGCGGAATCGGCATCGACAGCCCGACCACGTTGACCCGCTCGCGCTCGGTTTCGCTGTACTGGCTGCCGATGCTCACGGTCAAATCAGGAATGCGCTGGGACTTTTCCAGGCCCAACGAGGCTTCGCGCTGATCGATCTGCAGTTTCGCCAGACGCAGCTCGGCGGTCTGGTTCAGACGCTCGAACAAACGGCCGGGCGGCGGCAGCGTGGCGAGGTTTTGCGTGGCGGCCTGGACGTTGGTCGAGGTCGGCAACGGTGCGCCCATGACCTGCGCCAGTTGCTGATAGGCGTTGGCCTGATCGCGCTCGGCGCGGTTCACCTCCAGGCGCACTTCCGAGAGCTGCACCTGTGCTCGCGTGCCCTCGACCGGCGATGATTTGCCGGCCTCGATCCGCCCCTGAGCGACGCGCAAACCGTGCTCGGCCAGTTGCAGTGACTGACGCGACAGCTGCAAGCGTTGCTGCGCGGTTTGCGCGCTGTTGAACGCCTGAATCACATCGGCGCGCAAGGCATTGCGCTTGCGCTCCAGTTCGATGCCGGCGGCGTCCTGCGCACGGCTGGCGACATCAATGCGCGCACCGCGTTTGCCGCCCAGTTCAATCGGCTGGCTGAGCATCACCGTAGTGGTGCGCGAGTCGCGCCGGGTGTCTTCGGCCTCCCACGACACCTCGGGATTGGGGATCAGCCCGGCCTGTTGCCGATCGCCCTGGGCAATGCCGATTTCCCACTGCGCGGCGGCGAGATCGGGGTTGCCGGCGAAGGCACTTTGCAGCGCCTGATCCAGTGTCAGGGTCGATGCGCTGGCCAAGCTGCTGCCAACCAGCAACAAGAGGCCGCTGGCAGCTTTTTTCAGGCGTGATCGCGCCGTCAGTTCAATTAGACCGGGCAATGGAGGACTTCCTTTGATTCAGGATTTTTCGATGCCGCCACGTTAGGGTTTTGAACTTATCGACAAGGTGACTGGAACATTACAAATCCGTTATCCACGGTTCAGCAAAGTTGTTTTGTTCTAGGATGCGAAGTGCAAACGGCTTTGCCGCAATACATGGAAACAAATACTCGGTAGTTATCTGCTGAACAGCACTTGCCTGAATGCAATACATGTCTGCTGGGGCATTCAGGCTGCGACAGGCTGTCGCGGATGGCCGTTTTAAAGGCCTCCGAGATTGACCCTGTAGCCACTACAGCCTTTACCGTGTGCGTCATTCAGTTATTGAACAGCGTCCGGAAGACCTTACAAAAACCATAACTCCCGGCCACCTTAATTAAATATCCCTTAAATAAAAGTGGTGATAGATCATGCGAATCCTTGTCGTCGAGGACGAGCTTAAAGCTGCCGAATACTTGCATCAGGGTTTGACCGAAAGTGGTTATATCGTTGACCACGCCGCCACTGGCGCCGATGGCTTGCATCTGGCGCAACAGCAGGCGTATGACCTGATTATTCTCGACGTGAACCTGCCGGAACTGGACGGCTGGGGCGTGCTGGAGCAACTGCGCCGCACCCACTCGACGCGGGTAATGATGCTCACCGCGCGCGGGCGGCTGGCGGACAAGATTCGCGGTCTGGATCTGGGCGCCGACGACTATCTGGTCAAGCCGTTCGAGTTTCCCGAACTGCTGGCGCGGGTGCGTACCCTGATGCGCCGCAGTGAAAACATCCCGCTGCCGCAGGTGCTGAAAGTCGCCGATCTGGAACTCGATCCCGGGCGTCATCGCGCATTTCGCGGCGAGCAGCGTATTGACCTGACCACCAAGGAATTCGCCCTGCTGCACCTGCTGATGCGCCAGTCCGGCGAGGTGCTGACCCGTACGCAAATCATCTCGCTGGTGTGGGACATGAATTTCGACTGCGACACCAACGTGGTCGAAGTCTCGATCAGGCGCTTGCGGGCGAAGATCGATGACCCGTTCGACAACAAGCTGATCCACACCCTGCGCGGTGTCGGCTACGTGCTGGAGGCGCGGGAATGAAGCCGGCCAGCCTGTCGATGCGCCTTGGTTTGACCGTGAGTATTCTCGGCGCGCTGTTGGTGGTATTTCTGGCGATCCTCGCGTACTTCGCCCTGACCCATGAGCTGAATGCGCTGTCCCGCGACAGCCTGCAAAAGAAGATGGCACAGGTCGAGCACAGCCTGTCGCTGTACGCCGATGCCAATGAAGTCAGTGGCAAGCCGCACATTCTGCTCGATCAGGTCATGGGCCATGACAACCTGACGCTGACGATTTACGAGCGCTCGAATCTGCGTTCGCCGCTGCTCAAATCCGGCACGGGTCTGACCGATCCACGGGTGGAACTCAGAGCTGTTCGCGGGACCACCGATCAACTGACCTACAGCGACAGCAGCGATGCCGAAGGTGCGAAGTTCCTCACCGCGTCGAAGCTGATTCGCCTCAAGGATGGCAGCAGCGTGCCGGTGCTGCTGTCGATGGACAACGCCCATGATCAGGCTTTGCTCAGCGCCTATCTGCGCTCGACGCTGATTGCCCTGCCGCTGTTGCTGGTGTTCATCGGCCTCACCGCGTGGGGCGCGGTGCAGCGTGGATTGGCGCCGCTGCGCGAGTTTCGCAAAGTGGCGGCGATGGTCTCGACGCAGGACCTGGAGCATCGGCTGTCGGTGGTGAACATGCCGCAGGAGTTGAGCGAACTGGCGCAGGGCATCAACTTCATGCTGCATCGCCTCGATGCCGGGGTGCAGCAGTTGTCACAGTTCTCCGATGACCTTGCGCATGAACTGCGCACCCCGATCAATAACCTGATGGGCAAGGCCCAGGTGACGCTGTCGCGCGAGCGCACGAGCGAGGAATACCAGGATGTGCTGGTGTCCTGCACCGAAGAGCTGGAGCGCGTGGCGCGGATTGTTTCCGACATGCTGTTTTTGGCGCAGGTTAGTCATCCGTCGGCACTGGCGCCGTTTGAATCGGTGGCGCTGGAGGCGGAAGCGGCGAAGGTCGCGGAGATGTTTTCGCTGGCGGCGCAGGACAAGCAGATTCATTTGAATGTTGTTGGCAGCGCATCGGTGTTGGGCGATCGGCTGATGATTCAGCGGGCGATTTCCAATCTGCTGTCCAACGCGCTGCGCCATTCCCCGAATGGCAAAACCATCACCTTGCTGATCGAGCAAGGCGCGACGCAAGCGTCACTGCTGGTGAGCAATCCCGGCGCCGGCATCGAGGCGCAACACCTGCCGCACCTGTTCGACCGCTTCTACCGCGTCGACAGCGCCCGCTCGCGTTCACAGGGCAGCACCGGGCTGGGACTGGCAATCGTGCGCTCGATCATGAGCCTGCATCAGGGCGTGGCGGAGGTGAAGAGCTTGCCCGGCGTCATGACCGTATTCCGCCTCGGTTTTCCTGCGGCGACACCCATGGCCCCATCGCTCGCAGGCAAGCTCCCACAGTAATCTGATACTCAGCCTTCGCGAGCAAGCTCGCTCCCACAGGGGCAGTAGTCATCCACAGAGTGTGTTAACACAGCCGAAACCTGTGGGAGCGAGCTTGCTCGCGAAAGCGTCGGATCAAGCGATATCCATGTTGAATGTCAGAGAGCAATCGCTTGCAGGCAAGCTCCCACAGTGGTTTCAGGTGCACTCGGAATGTGTGAGCGACGCAGAAACCTGTGGGAGCTTGCCTGCAAGCGATTACGGTAGATCAGGCAGCAAAAAAACGGCACCTTCCGGTGCCGTTCGCCTTTCACGTTTCAGCTGTTACTTACGCGCATCCGCCCACGATTTCAGCAGTTCGTTGTAGCTCACGGTCTCGCCCTTCGGCTTCTCGTTGGCCAGTTTCGGTTTTGGTGCGCCCGGTTGATCGAACCAGTATTGCGCGTCGCGTTCCGGGTTCATTTTCGGTGCGCAAGTAGCTTGCGCCTTGGAGCGTTCGAGGCGGGTCATGATTGCGTCCTGATCCTTGGCCAGGCCGTCCAGCGCCTGTTGCGGAGTCTTCTCGCCGCTGGCCGCTTCGGCGATGTGGCTCCACCACAATTGCGCCAGACGCGGATAGTCCGGCACGTTGGTCCCGGTCGGGGTCCATTGCACGCGGGCCGGGCTGCGGTAGAACTCGACCAGGCCACCGAGCTTCGGCGCCAGATCGGTCATCGCCTGCGAGTTGATGTCCGACTCGCGGATCGGCGTCAGGCCGACGATGGTTTTCTTCAGCGACACGGTTTTCGAAGTGACGAACTGCGCGTACAGCCACGCCGCGAGTTTCTGTTTCTCAGGAGTGGACTTCATGAACGTCCACGACCCCACGTCCTGATACCCGAGCTTCATGCCCTCTTCCCAATACGGCCCACGCGGCGACGGCGCCATGCGCCATTTCGGCGTGCCGTCGGCGTTGACCACCGGCAGGCCCGGTTTGGTCATGTCGGCGGTGAACGCGGTGTACCAGAAGATCTGCTGGGCAATATTGCCTTGCGACGGCACCGGGCCGGACTCGGAGAAAGTCATGCCCGCCGCTTCCGGTGGCGCGTACTTCTTCAGCCAGTCGACATACTTGGTGGTGGCGAACACCGCCGCGGGGCCGTTGGTGTCGCCGCCGCGGGTCACACTGGAACCAACCGGATGGCAGTCCTCGACGCGAATCCCCCACTCGTCCACCGGCAAGCCGTTGGGCAGGCCCTTGTCGCCGCCACCGGCCATGGAGAACCAGGCATCGGTGAAACGCCAGCCCAGCGACGGGTCTTTCTTGCCGTAGTCCATGTGGCCGTAGACGCGTTTACCGTCGATTTCCTTGACGTCTTCGCTGAAGAATTTGGCGATGTCCTCATAGGCCGACCAGTTCACCGGCACGCCCAATTCGTAGCCGTATTTTTCCTTGAACTTGGCTTTCAGATCCGCGCGTTCGAACCAGTCGGCGCGGAACCAGTACAGGTTGGCGAACTGCTGGTCGGGCAGTTGATAGATCTTGCCGTCCGGCGCGGTGGTGAACGAGATGCCGATGAAGTCCTTGATGTCGAGGGTCGGCGAGGTGAAGTTCTTGCCTTCGTTGGCCATCAGGTCGGTGATCGATTCGGTTTTGCCGTAGCGAAAGTGCGTACCGATCAGGTCCGAGTCGTTGACCCAGCCGTCGTAGATGTTCTTGTCCGACTGCATCACCGTCTGCATTTTTTCCACCACATCGCCTTCTTGCAGCAGGTCGTGGGTGAGCTTGATCCCGGTGATTTCGCTGAAGGCCTTGGCCAGCACCTTGGACTCGTATTCGTGGGTGGTCAGGGTCTCGGAAACCACTTTGATTTCCATGCCGCGAAACGGCTCGGCGGCCTTGATGAACCACTTCAATTCTTCGAGCTGCTGCTCGGCCGTCAGGGTCGACGGTTTGAACTCGCTGCCGATCCATTTTTTCGCAGCGTCTTCGTAGGCATCGGCCCAGGCAGATGCGCTCAAACCGCTGAGTGCCAGCAAGGCTGCCAATGAAATGCTATGTCGCAGCTTATTGTTTTTGTCGAACATAGAGACCTCCAGTTTGAGTTACGGAGCACGATTGCCGAGCGACTCGACTAGCCCCAGCGCATCACAACCAACAGCCACACCAGAGACAGCGCGGACGCTACCCAGATGCTCCAGTCGGTGACGCCGATTACCAGCAGATGCAGGTAGGCGCTGCCGAGAAGACCGATGAACAAGCGATCGCCACGGGTGGTGGCAATCGGCAGAAAACCGCGTCGCAGGATGCTTGGCGAGCGCAATTCCCACGTCGTCATCCCCACCAGAATCAGGCCGATGACGATAAAGAATGCAGCTGTAGGTGTCGTCCAACTCATCCATTCCATCATCAGCTCCTCAGACCCGACCGAGGGCAAAGCCCTTGGCCACGTGGTTGCGAACAAACCAGATCACCAGCATGCCCGGCAGGATGGTCAACACCCCCGCCGCCGCCAGCACGCCCCAGTCGATACCCGAAGCCGAGACCGTGCGGGTCATCACTGCGGCGATCGGCTTGGCGTTGACCGAGGTCAGCGTGCGCGCCAGCAGCAGCTCGACCCAGGAAAACATGAAGCAGAAAAACGCCGTGACGCCGATGCCGGAGCCGATCAACGGGATGAAAATCTTCACGAAAAACTTGGGGAAACTGTAGCCATCAATGTAGGCGGTTTCGTCGATTTCCTTCGGCACACCCGACATGAAGCCTTCCAGAATCCACACCGCCAGCGGCACGTTGAACAGGCAGTGCGCCAAGGCCACGGCAATGTGCGTGTCGAACAGTCCGATCGACGAATACAACTGAAAGAACGGCAACAGAAACACCGCCGGTGGCGCCATGCGGTTGGTCAGCAGCCAGAAGAACAGGTGCTTGTCGCCGAGGAAGCGATAGCGCGAAAACGCGTACGCCGCCGGCAGCGCCACACTCAGCGAGATCACCGTGTTCAGGCTGACGTAATACAGCGAATTGAGATAACCGGTGTACCAGCTCGGGTCGGTGAAAATCACCTTGTAGTTGTGCCAGGTGAAATCCTGCGGAAACAGGGTCAACCCGCCGAGAATTTCAGTGTTGCTCTTGAACGACATGTTCAGCAGCCAGTAGATCGGCACTAGCAGAAACAGGATGTACACCAGCAACGGGATCAGCTTTCTCTTGCTCATGGCCGGGCCCTCAGCGATTGGCGTCGGAATGGGTCATGGCGGTGTAGAACAGCCACGAGACCAGCAGGATGATCAGGAAGTACACCAGCGAAAACGCCGCCGCCGGCCCCAGATCGAATTGGCCGACGGCCATCTGGGTCAAGGTCTGGCTCAAGAAGGTCGTGGCATTGCCCGGCCCGCCGCCGGTGAGCACGAACGGCTCGGTGTAGATCATGAAACTGTCCATGAAGCGCAGCATCACCGCGATCAGCAGCACGCTTTTCAGTTTAGGCAACTGGATGTGCCTGAACACTGCCCAGGCCGAGGCGCGGTCGATCCGCGCCGCCTGGTAATACACGTCGGGAATCGCCCGCAACCCGGAGAAGCACAGCAGTGCCACCAGCGAAGTCCAGTGCCAGACGTCCATCACTAGCACCGTGACCCAGGCGTCCATGGTGTTGGCCGCGTAGTTGTAACTGATGCCCAGCGCATTCAGGCTCGAACCGAGCAGTCCAATATCGGCGCGGCCGAAGATCTGCCAGATGGTGCCCACCACGTTCCACGGGATCAGCAACGGAATCGCCAGAATGATCAGCACCACCGACGACCAGCGGCCCTTGGTCGGCATGGTCAAGGCGACAGCGATGCCCAACGGGATTTCGATCAACAGCACGCAGGCCGAGTAGATGAACTGGCGCAGCAGCGAGTCATGCAGGCGCGGATCGAGCAGCACCTGCTTGTACCAGTCGGCGCCGACAAAGTAGCGGCTGGACTGGTCGAAGATGTCCTGCACCGAGTAGTTGACCACGGTCATCATCGGGATCACCGCACTGAACGCCACCAGCAGGAACACCGGCAACACCAGCCACCAGGCCTTGTTGTTCTGCACCTTGTTCATGGCTGCACCTCTTCATCGGCTTCAAGCAGAAACTCATCGGCATAAACCATCAGCCACTGCGCAGGAAAACTGATGTACGCCGTGCCCTGCGGCACCGGTTTGTCTTCGGCCAGACGCACTTTCAGCGGTGCGCCATCGAGGTCAAGGGTGAGGATCTTGTAGGTGCCGAGGTCTTCGACGTGTACCACCCGCGCCTGCATCGCGTCATCAAACGGCTCGTCCCAGACGTGAATGAACTCCGGGCGAATGCCGACCTTCAGATTTTTCCACTGACCGTGTTCGATATGTCGTTGCAGGGCGGCGGACAGTGGCAGGTGAGTCGAAGCGAAACCGACCCCGCCGGGCTGCGGTTGCACTTCGATCAGGTTCATCCCCGGACTGCCGATGAAGTAGCCGACAAAGGTATGGCTCGGCCGCTCGAACAACTCACGGGGCGTGCCGAATTGCACGATCTGCCCGCCATACATCACCGCGATCTTGTCGGCGAAGGTCGAGGCCTCCAGTTGATCGTGGGTGACGTAGACCATGGTGATGTTGAACTGCTCGTGGATCTGCTTGAGCTTGCGCCGCAGCTTCCATTTCAGGTGCGGGTCGATCACCGTCAGCGGCTCGTCAAAGAGAATCGCCGAGACATCGTCACGCACCAGACCACGGCCCATGGAGACTTTCTGTTTTTCGTCGGCGGTGAGGTTGCGCGCCTTCTTGCTCAGCAGGTTTTGCAGGTCGAGGACTTCGGCGATTTCCTGCACCTTGCTGAGCACTTTCGCCTCGGCCATGCCCTGATTTCTCAGAGGGAAGGCCAGGTTATCGAACACGCTCATGGTGTCGTAGACCACCGGGAACTGGAACACCTGGGCGATGTTGCGCTTCTCCGGGGTCAGGTCGTTGACCGCTTTGCCATCGAACAGCACATGCCCTTGCGAGGGGCTGAGCAGGCCGGAAATGATGTTGAGCAAGGTCGACTTGCCGCAACCCGAAGGGCCGAGCAAGGCATAGGCGCCGCCCTGCTCCCAGACGTGATCCATCTCGCGGATCGCGTAATCCTCCGCGCCGCTCGGGGTTTTGCTGTAGCTGTGGGCGAGGTGCTGCAAACGGATTTCGGCCATCAGGCAACCCTCGCGACACGTTGGCCCGGTGCCTGCACCAGACGGCCCTGCGCATCGAACACGAACAGTTTGTGAGTCGGGATGTAGATGCGGATCGGCGCATCGACGTCGTATTCGTGAACCCCCGGCAGGTGCAGCACCAGCAGGAAATGCTCGTTGCGCACATGCAGGAAGGTTTCCGAGCCGCTGATCTCCGCCACTTCGACGGTAACCGCCAGCTCCAGATCGTCATCGTTGCTCGGCACCAGCGAGATATGGCTGGGGCGCACGCCAAAGCGAAACTCGCCCTCGCCTACAGGACGCAGGTCGACGTTCAGCGGAAAGTGCACGAAATTGGCGAAGCTGACTTCGTTGCCGGCAATGCGCCCGGGCATCAGGTTGATCGGCGGTTCGGAGAACAGCTCCGCCGCCAGCACGGTTTGCGGCTGGTGGTAAACCGAGGTCGACGGGCCGCTCTGGATCACCCGGCCCTCGTGCAGAATCGTCGTGGTGCCGCCCAGCGCCAACGCTTCGTTGGGCTCGGTGGTGGCGTAAATCGCAATGGTGTGACGCAGCTTGAACAGCTCGCGCATTTCCTGACGCAGCTCTTCGCGCAGCTTGTAATCGAGGTTGACCAGCGGCTCGTCGAACAGGATCAGTTCGGCATCCTTGACCAGCGCCCGGGCCATCGCCGTACGCTGCTGCTGGCCGCCGGACAGCTCCAGCGGATAGCGCTGCAGGAACTTCTCGATGCGCAGCATCTTCGCGGTTTCCAGCACCTTGCTATGAATGATTTCTTTGGAAACACCGGCCTGACGCAGCGGCGAGGCGATATTCTCGAACACGGTCATGGTCGGGTAATTGATGAACTGCTGATAAACCATCGACACGTTGCGCAGGCGCACCGGGCGCTGGGTGACGTCGACGCCGTTCATAAGGATGCGGCCGCTGTCGGGCTTATCGAGCCCGGCCATTAAACGCATGAGGCTGGTTTTGCCGGACAGGGTACGGCCGAGCAAAACGTTGAACGAACCGGGTTCGAATTTCAGGCACGCATCGTCGATCCAGGTCTGGCCCTCGACGGTGCGGCTGACGTGCTCCAGGGTGAGTGACATGGCTCGGCCTTTTTATTATTGGAGTCAAGCGACCTGTGCAGCAGAGCGACATTCGTGCCAGAAATGACAAGTGCTTGATTTGTCGTGAAAAGGGCTGAAAACGCGGGAAATGGGCGTTCATTGCTGAACACATTTGAACAGTTGGGCGATTGACAATGAACAATAGTGAACAACACTCTATGAACGCTTTTTGCCCAAATTCTGTGAACGATGAAAATCCAATGTGGGAGCGGGCTTGCTCGCGAAGGCGGTGGTCAGTCGATGTAAATGTGTCTGATATACCGCTTTCGCGAGCAAGCCCGCTCCCACAGTTTTGATCTGTGTTGGTTTTGAAAGCAGTGCCATAACAACAATAAAATGCCCTTCAGAGGCCCACCACCATGGCCGCACCTGCCCCGCCGCTGTCCCACGACGCAATTGTCCAGACCTCCTGGCAACGTTGCCGCGCGTTCGGCCTTGACCACCAAAGCACCCCGGCCTTCGATCAACTGCCCGCCGCCGGCATCGCGCAGTTGCTCGACAGTCACCACGCGCTGGTGCAGACCACCCATCAGGAAGTGCTGCCGTACTACGAGAACATCCTGAGCAACTCCAACTGCCTGATCATGCTCGCCGACCATCAGGGCCAGGTGCTGACCTCGTGGGGTACTCAGCGCTTTATCGAGCCGAATCTGGCGCGGGGGTTTCAGGCCGGGGCGAGCTGGATGGAGCGCTGCAGCGGCACCAACGCGATCGGTACCGCGCTGGCCTGCGAACAGGCGGTGCACATCGAGCACGATGAACACTTTCTGAAAGCCAACCGTTTCATGACCGGTTCCGCCGCGCCGATTTTCGATGCCGAGCGCAAGGTGATCGCGGTGCTCGACGTGTCCAGCGACAGCTACCTGCCGCCGTCGCACACCCTGGGCATGGTCAAGATGATGAGCCAGACCGTTGAGAACCGGCTGATCCTCAACCTGTTCCATGGCCAGCACTTTCAACTGACCTTCAACACCGGGTTGAACAACCTCGACAGTCAGTGGGCCGGTTTGCTGATTTTCGATGAGAGCGGTCAAGTGCTGTCGGCCAATCGCCGCGCCGACAATCTGCTCGGCGTGCGCTTGTCGCGGGTCAGTGTCGAGAGCCTGTTCAACGTGTCGCTGCTGGAGCTGATCAATCAGCCGGACGGCTTGCCGTTCGCCCTGCAGACCTCCGGGCGCAACCGTTTTCAGTGTTTGCTGAAGCGGCCGAAACAGGCTGCGATCCAGCCCCGGGTGTTTGCAGACCCGAAAAACACCGAAACGTCGAACAAACCAGCTGGAGCGATCAGCCTCAGCACCCTGCACTTCGGTGATAGCCGCGTCGAGAAAGCCGTGCGCCAGGCCGAACGCCTGCTGGAAAAAGACATTCCGCTGCTGATCCACGGCGAAACCGGGGTCGGCAAGGAAGTCTTCGTCAAAGCTTTGCATCAGGCCAGCTCGCGCAGCAAACAGGCATTTATCGCCGTCAACTGCGCGGCGATCCCCGCCGAACTGGTGGAGTCGGAACTGTTCGGCTATGAAAAAGGCGCGTTCACCGGTGCCAACCAGAAAGGCAGCATCGGCCTGATCCGCAAAGCCGACAAAGGCACCCTCTTCCTCGACGAAATCGGCGACATGCCGTTGCCGACTCAGGCCCGGCTGCTGCGGGTGTTGCAGGAGCGCTGCGTGCAACCGGTGGGCAGCAGCGATTTGTTCCCGGTGGATCTGCGGATCATCTCGGCGACCAACCGCTCTTTGCGCGAACAAGTGCAACTGGGGCGGTTTCGTGAGGACTTGTACTACCGCATCGGCGGTTTGACCCTGGAGTTGCCACCGCTCAGAGAGCGCAGTGATAAGGAGGCGCTGTTCAAACGCTTGTGGGAACAGCATCGTGAGCCGACGCAGTGGGCCGGGCTCAGCCGCGAAGTGCTGGAGCTGTTCGAGCGGCACCCGTGGCCGGGTAATCTGCGTCAGGTCAGCAGTGTGATGCAGGTAGCGCTGGCAATGGCCGAGGAGCAACCGGTGCGGCCGGAGCATCTGCCGGATGATTTTTTTGTCGATCTGGAGATGGAGCCGGTGGAGAGCGTGCAGCCGCTGGGGCTGGATCTGAATGATGTGGAGGCGTTGAACCGCGAGTTGAAAGCGTCCGGGGGCAATATTTCGCATCTGGCACGCAGACTTGGTGTGAGCCGCAATACCCTCTACAAGCGCTTGCGCCAGGCTGAATGATGCGTCGGCCTTGTGGGCCTCTTCGCGAGCAAGCCCGCTCCCACAGGGATTTGCGACCGACTCAGGATTGGTGGCGTAACCGATGACCCGTGTGGGAGCGGGCTTGCTCGCGAAGGCGCCAGTCCCTTCACCACAAAAACCACAGCGCCCCCCCAAAAACAAAAACCCGCACACGGCGGGTTTTGTTTTTAAAGCGGATCAGGCATTCAGTCAGCCAAACGCCAGGTAGTCCCACCCTTGCCGTCTTCCAGCACCACGCCCATTGCCGTCAGCTGGTCACGGATACGATCGGACTCAGCCCAATCCTTACCCGCACGTGCCGCCAGACGCGCCGCAATCAACGCATCAACCTCAGCCGCATCGACACGCCCTTCAGCGCCCGCCTGCAGGAAGTCATCGGCTTCCAGCTGCAACACGCCCAGCACGCTCGCCAGTTCTTTCAGACGTGCCGCCAGACCGGCCGCCGCGTCGAGATCGCTCTCGCGCAGACGGTTGATCTCACGCACCATCTCGAACAGCACCGCGCAGGCTTCCGGCGTGCCGAAGTCGTCGTTCATCACCGTGGTGAAACGCTCGACAAAGGCTTCGCCACCAGCCGGAGCAACGCTCGGCAGGCCTTTCAACGCGTGGTAGAAACGCTCCAGAGCGCCCTTGGCGTCCTTGAGGTTGTCTTCCGAGTAGTTGATCGCGCTGCGGTAGTGGCTCGATACCAGCAGGTAACGCACGACTTCCGGGTGGTACTTGTCGAGCACGTCGCGAATGGTGAAGAAGTTGTTCAAGGACTTGGACATCTTCTCGCCATTGATACGGATCATGCCGCAATGCATCCACGCGTTGGCGTAGGTCTTGCCGGTGGCCGCTTCGCTCTGGGCGATTTCGTTTTCGTGGTGCGGGAACTCGAGGTCGCTGCCGCCGCCATGAATGTCGAAGGTCTCACCGAGGCAGCAGGTGGACATCACCGAGCACTCGATGTGCCAGCCCGGACGCCCGGCGCCCCACGGCGATTCCCAGCTCGGCTCGCCCGGCTTGGCGGCTTTCCACAGCACGAAGTCCAGCGGGTCTTCTTTCGACTCGTCGACTTCGATGCGCGCGCCGATGCGCAGGTCTTCGATCTTCTTGCGCGACAGCTTGCCGTAGCCCATGAATTTGGCGACGCGGTAGTACACGTCACCATTGCCCGGGGCGTAGGCGAAGCCCTTGTCGATCAGGGTCTGGATCATCGCGTGCATGCCCGGAATGTGATCCGTGGCGCGCGGTTCCATGTCCGGCTTCTTGATGTTCAGGCGCGCTTCGTCTTCGTGCATCGCGGCGATCATGCGCTCAGTCAGCGCTTCGAACGACTCACCGTTCTCGCGGGCACGATTGATGATCTTGTCGTCGATGTCGGTGATGTTGCGCACGTAGGTCAGGTCGTAACCGCTGAAACGCAACCAGCGGGTCACCAGGTCGAACGCGACCATGCTGCGGCCGTGGCCGAGGTGGCAGTAGTCGTACACGGTCATGCCGCACACGTACATGCGCACCTTGTTGCCATCCAGCGGCTTGAAGACTTCTTTGCTCTTGGTGAGCGTGTTGTAGATCGTCAGCACTTTATATTTCCTTGACGCTAAATCACTGGCCCCACGAATCACGCAGGGTCACGGTACGGTTGAATACCGGCTGACCTGGTTTCGAGTCCTTGATGTCGGCAACGAAGTAGCCTTCGCGCTCGAACTGGAAACGGTCTTCCGGCTGTGCGTTGCCAAGCGATGGCTCAGCACGACAACCGGTCAGCACTTGCAGTGAGTCAGGGTTGATGTTGTCGAGGAAACTCGCGCTGTCTTCGGCCTTCTCCGGGTTCGGAGAACGGAACAGGCGATCGTACAGACGCACTTCGCACTCGATGCTGGCAGCCGCCGGCACCCAGTGGATCACGCCTTTGACCTTGCGGCCTTCAGGGTTCTTGCCGAGGGTGTCCGGGTCGTACGAGCAACGCAGCTCGACGATGTTGCCGTCGGCGTCCTTGATCGCTTCGTCCGCACGGATCACGTAGCTGCCACGCAGACGCACTTCGCCGTTCGGCTCCAGGCGCTTGTAGCCCTTTGGCGGTTCTTCCATGAAATCATCGCGGTCGATGTAGATTTCACGGGCGAACGGCAGCTGGCGCACGCCGAGTTCTTCTTTCTGCGGATGACGCGGCAGTTCGAGGTTTTCGACCTGACCTTCCGGGTAGTTGGTGATCACGACTTTCAACGGACGCAGCACGCACATGGCGCGCGGCGCGTTCGCGTCGAGGTCCTGACGGATGCTGAACTCGAGCATGCCGAAATCGACCACGCCATCGGAACGGTTGGTGCCGATCATGTCGCAGAAGTTGCGGATCGACGCCGGCGTGTAGCCACGGCGACGGAAGCCCGACAGCGTCGACATGCGCGGGTCGTCCCAGCCATTGACGTGCTTTTCATCGACCAGTTGCTTGAGCTTGCGCTTGCTGGTGATGGTGTAGTTCAGGTTCAGGCGGCTGAACTCGTACTGGCGCGGGTTGGCCGGCACCGGCAGGTTTTCCAGGAACCACTCGTACAGCGGACGATGGCTTTCGAATTCCAGGGTGCAGATCGAGTGAGTGATGCCTTCGATGGCGTCCGACTGACCGTGGGTGAAGTCGTAGTTCGGGTAGATGCACCACTTGTCACCGGTCTGATGGTGATGGGCGTGGCGGATGCGGTACATGATCGGGTCGCGCAGGTTCATGTTCGGCGAGGCCATGTCGATCTTCGCGCGCAGCACACGGGCGCCATCCGGGAACTCACCGGCGCGCATGCGTGCAAACCAGTCAAGGTTCTCTTCCACCGAACGGTCGCGGAACGGACTGTTCTTGCCCGGCTCGGTCAGGCTGCCACGGTATTCCTTGGCCTGCTCAGGGGTCAGGTCGTCGACGTAGGCCTTGCCGGCCTTGATCAGTTCCACCGCCCAGTCGTGCAACTGGTCGAAATACTGCGAGGCGTAGCGCACTTCGCCGGACCACTCGAAGCCCAGCCATTTGACGTCGGATTCGATCGCGTCGATGTATTCCTGGTCTTCCTTGGCCGGATTGGTGTCGTCGAAACGCAGGTGCGTGACGCCGCCGAACTCCTGGGCCAGGCCGAAGTTCACGCAGATCGACTTGGCGTGGCCGATGTGCAGGTAGCCGTTGGGCTCAGGCGGAAAACGGGTGACGATCTGGGTGTGCTTGCCCGAGTCCAGGTCTGCCTGGATGATCGGCCGCAGGAAATTGACCGGCACGGCAGGGCCGGACTTGGCATTCGAGGTAGGGTCGACAGTGGGCTTGCTCATAGGATCCTTGACTTACATGTGCGCGGCCGCAAAGGGGGCCAGACAAAACAAAGCCGCTATCATAGCCGATGCTGTCAAGGGGCTGACAGAGCGTGGCCTATAAAGGAGCGCATTTAATCACCGGGATTTGAAAAACAGCCTCGAAATTCGCGCCTGTCACGCTAAACTGCGCACCTTGGCCGATGCAGGCTGAACCGGTTTCGGTACTCAGTGTCCGAAAACCACGAATTCCTTATAAAGAGTAGCGATCATGACTCAAGTCAAACTGACCACCAACTACGGCGACATCGTCATCGAACTGGACGCGGAAAAAGCGCCGATCACCGCTGCCAACTTCATCGAATACGTTAAGAAAGGTCACTACGAGAACGTGGTGTTCCACCGTGTGATCAAGGGCTTCATGATCCAGGGCGGCGGTTTCGAGCCAGGCATGAAAGAAAAGAAAGACAAGAGCCCGAGCATCCAGAACGAAGCTGACAACGGTCTGAAGAACGACAAGTACACCATCGCCATGGCCCGCACCATGGACCCGCATTCGGCTTCGGCGCAGTTCTTCATCAACGCTTCCGACAACAGCTTCCTGAACCACACCGCCAAGACCGCTCAGGGCTGGGGTTATGCCGTGTTCGGTAAAGTCGTTGCCGGTACCGATGTAGTCGACAAGATCGAAGGCGTCGCCACCACTTCCAAGTCCGGCCATCAAGACGTACCAGCAGACGACGTGATCATCGAGAAAGCCGAGATCATCGAAGCGTGATATTGCTGATTTCAGACTTGCATCTGGAAGAGGAGCGCCCGGACATCACCCGGGCGTTTCTGGATTTGCTCGCCGGACGCGCCCGCTCGGCGAGTGCGCTCTACATTCTCGGCGACTTCTTTGAGGCGTGGATTGGCGACGACGCCATGACGCCCTTCCAGCGTTCCATCTGCCAGGCCCTGCGCCAGTTGAGCGACAGCGGCACGGCGATCTTTCTGATGCACGGCAATCGCGACTTCCTGCTCGGCAAGGCCTTCTGCAAAGAAGCCGGCTGCACCCTGTTGAAGGACCCGAGTGTCGTGCAGTTCTATGGCGAGCCGGTGCTGCTGATGCACGGCGACAGCCTGTGCACCCGCGACGTGGGCTACATGAAGTTGCGGCGCTACCTGCGCAACCCGATCACTCTGTTTATCCTGCGCCACCTGCCGCTGAGCACCCGCCACAAACTGGCGCGCAAGCTGCGCAGCGAAAGCCGCGCGCAGACGCGGATGAAGGCCAATGACATTGTTGATGTCACGCCTGAGGAAATTCCGCGGATCATGCAGCAATACGCGGTGAAAACCCTGATTCACGGCCACACCCATCGTCCGGCGATCCACAAGCTGCAGCTCGGCGAGCAAGCGGCGAAGCGGATTGTGCTGGGGGACTGGGATCGTCAGGGTTGGGCGTTACAGGTGGATGAGAACGGGTTTGCCCTGGCGCCGTTCGACTTTGCCCCGCCACCACAACTGGCAGCACCTGCCAGCTGACACAACACAAAACCCAATGTGGGAGCGGGCTTGCTCGCGAAGGCGGTGGTTCAGTCGACATCTCAGCTGAATGACACACCGCTTTCGCGAGCAAGCCCGCTCCCACATTTTTGACCGCGTTTTGCCTAGTGGCCGCTGGCAGCCGGGCCGGCCTTGGCAGCAAACGGCGGCTTCGCCAGCCACACAATCAGAATCAGCCCCATGAAGCCCCAACCCAACAACGTGAAGTAATCCACGGTGGAGAGCATGTACGCCTGGCTGGTGAGGATCTGATCCATCTGCGCGTACGCCGATTGGCTCGCGCCGCCCAAATGATTCAAGGTCTCGCGGGTCGCCGGCTCATAGGTGCTGATGCTTTCGCTCATGTATGCATGATGCTGATCGGCGCGGCGGATCCAGATCCACGTGGTCAGCGATGCGGCAAAGCTGCCGCCCAAAGTGCGCAGGAAGGTCGCAAGGCCTGCGCCGTCGGCGATCTGGCTCGGTGGCAGGTCGGACATCAGGATGCTCAGGGTCGGCATGAAGAACAGCGCCACGCCGATACCCATGAACAGCTGCACCAGAGCGATGTGCTGGAAGTCCACCTCGTTGGTGAACTCGGCGCGCATGAAGCAGCTCAGGCCAATCGCGAGGAACGCCAGACCGGCCAGCAGGCGCAGGTCGAACTTGTTCGCGTACTTGCCGACAAATGGCGACAACAGCACCGGCAGAATCCCGATCGGCGCCACCGCCAGACCGGCCCAGGTCGCGGTGTAACCCATCTGCGTTTGCAGCCACTGCGGCAGGATCAGGTTGATGCCGAAGAACCCGGCGTAACCCAGCACCAGCACCAGTGTGCCGATGCGGAAGTTGCGATGGGCGAACAGGCGCAGATTCACCACCGGATGCTGATCGGTCATTTCCCAGATGACGAACACTGCCAGGGCGATCACCGAAATCGCCGCACCGATGATGATGAAGTTCGACTCGAACCAGTCCAGGTCATTGCCCTTGTCGAGGATCACCTGCAACGCGCCGACGCCGATGATCAGCGTGATCAGACCGACGTAGTCCATCGGCTGGCGACTGGTCTCCACCGGACGCTTGGCCAGTTGCGAGCGCACCACCATCACCGCAAAGATGCCGATCGGTACGTTGATGAAGAAGATCCACGGCCAGCTGTAGCTGTCAGTGATCCAGCCACCAAGAATGGGACCTGCAATTGGCGCGACCACCGTGACCATCGCCAGCAACGCCAGGGCCATGCCGCGCCTCGCGGGGGGATAGACCGCAATCAACAGCGTCTGCGTCATCGGGTACAGCGGCCCGGCCACCAGGCCTTGCAGCACACGGAAGCCGATCAGTTCCGGCATCGACGTGGAGATACCGCAGAGGAACGAGGCCAGCACGAACAGGATGGTGGCCCAGAGAAACAGCTTCACCTCGCCGAAACGCCGACTGAGCCAACCGGTCAGCGGCAGCGCGATGGCGTTGCTCACGGCAAACGAGGTGATTACCCAGGTGCCCTGCTCCGAACTCACTCCGAGGTTGCCGGAAATGGTCGGCAGCGCCACGTTGGCGATGGTGGTGTCGAGCACTTGCATGAACGTCGCCAGCGACAGGCCGATGGTGCTGAGCAACAGGCTGGGCGGCGTGAAAGAGGCGTTATTGCTCATTGTGAATCCTTTGGAACCGGGTTGACGCCGCCCTCTTGTGGGAGCGAGCTTGCTCGCGAAGGCGGCCTGTCAGACAAATCAATGCTGAATGACCCACCGCTTTCGCGAGCAAGCTCGCTCCCACAGGGTCAGGTGTGATCTCAGCGTTGCGCGGTCTTGCTCACCGCTGCGCTGTTGTCGTGGATCAGCTGCGCAATCATCGCGTCGGCTTCAGCCAGTTGGCGGTCGTAGACGTTGGTGCTGAACGAGGCCTTTTGCGGCGGTTGCTGAG
The DNA here is from genome assembly GCF_900187525.1 of Pseudomonas sp. Irchel s3a10. Taxonomy (NCBI): domain Bacteria; kingdom Pseudomonadati; phylum Pseudomonadota; class Gammaproteobacteria; order Pseudomonadales; family Pseudomonadaceae; genus Pseudomonas; species Pseudomonas sp. Irchel s3a10. The sequence continues at coordinate 361,863 of NZ_FYDR01000006.1, read as the reverse complement.
CCAGCACCGGGCCGCTCTGGTCGTGCAGGTTCACTTCAACGTTGGTCGACAGACCGACCCGCAGCGGGTGCTTGGCCAGTTCTTCGGCGTTGATGTGAATCCGCACCGGCACGCGCTGCACGATCTTGATCCAGTTACCGGTAGCGTTCTGCGCCGGCAACAGGGCGAACGCGCTGCCAGTGCCGGCGCCGAGGCTGTCGACGGTGCCGCTGTATTTCACGTCGCTGCCGTAGATGTCGGACTCGATGTCCACCGGCTGGCCGATGCGCATGTCACGCAGTTGGGTTTCCTTGAAGTTGGCGTCGATCCACAGTTGATCCAGCGGAATCACCGCCATCAGCGCGGTGCCCGGCTGTACGCGCTGACCGAGTTGCACGGTGCGCTTGGCGACATAACCGGTGACTGGCGCGATCAGGGTGCTACGGGCGTTGGTCAGGTACGCCTGACGCAGATCCGCTGCGGCCGACATCACGTCCGGGTGCGACGAGACCACGGTGTCATCGACCAGCGCGCTGGTGGTTTTCAGTTGCTGTCTGGCGTTGGCCAGGGCGTTTTGCGCCGAGGTCAGGTCGTCACGAGCGTGGGACAGCTCTTCCTGGGAAATCGCCCCGCCAGCAGCGAGGTTTTTCCGGCGGTTGTAGTTGTCCTGGGCCTTCTGCACTTCGGCTTGTTGCGCGTTGACCTGAGCTTTCATGCCGTCGACGTTGCTGTAGAGGCCACGTACCTGACGCACGGTGCGCGCCAGCTTGGCCTGGGCACTTTGCAGGCCGACTTCAGCGTCGTTCGGGTCGAAGTTGATCAGCACCTGCCCTTCGTGAACCAGATCGCCATCGTCGGCGCCGATGCTGACCACGGTGCCGGTCACCAGCGGCGTGATCTCAACGACGTTGCCGTTGACGTAGGCGTCGTCGGTGCTTTCGTTGAAGCGCCCGATGAATTCGTGATACGCCCACACGCCAGCACAGGCGAGGAGCACGATAACGGCCAAGACCAACAGCATAACTTTGCGCTTGCGCGGATTGCCGGTGTCGGGGGTGTTGGCTTGAGCTTGAGTGTTTTCGGCAGTGGCCATGACAAATACCTGAATTAGTTGTGCGACGTGGCTGGGGTGGCGTTGGCTGCGGTCAGGGTTTCACCCTGGAAGCCGCCGCCCAGCGCTTGCATCAGTTGAATCGACAGGTCGATCTGCTCGGCATTGAGGTTGGCCAGCTGACGCTGGGCCTGCAGCAATTGCTGCTCGATGCTGAGCACGTCCAGGTAGTTGCCGATGCCGGAACCGTAACGCTGGACGACGGTGTTGTAAGAATCCTGAGCAATCTCGGTGGCGTGCTGCTGCGCGCCGATCTGCCGGCCGATGTCGCGCAACTGGTTGATCGTGTCGCTGACATCGCCCAGTGCTTTCACCAGGCTTTTGTTGTACTGCGCCACCGCCAGATCGTAATCGGCGTCGCGCGCATCGAGGTTGGCGCGCAGGCGCCCGCCATCGAAAATCGGCACCGAGATGGTCGGGGCGATGTTGAAGAAACGACTGGCCGAACCGAACATCGCGTCACCCAACAAGGATTCCGCACCGGCCGAGGCCGTGAGGTTCAAGTTCGGATAGAAGCGGGTTTTCGCCGAGTCGATGTCCTTGCTCGCCGCCTCTACACGCCAGCGCGCAGCGACCAGATCCGGGCGACGGCCAAGCAGTTCCGCCGGCAGCACCGACGGCACCGCCACGGCACTGGCCTGCAACACTTTTGGCCGGGCGATTTCGCCGCCGCGATCCGGACCTTTACCGAGCAACACGGCAAGGGCGATTTTGGCGCTGTTCAAGCGTTTTTCCGCGTCGATCAGGCTGGCTTCGGAACTGGCCTCAAGGCTTTGGGTTTGCTGGAACTGGTACTGGCTGTCGATCCCGGCACTCAAGCGGCGCTGGCTCAAATCGAGCATCTGTTTGGTGCGTTTAAGATCTTCGTGGGCCAGGTCGTAGACGATATGCGCCTGACCCAGATCGCTGTAGGCGCGGGCCACATCGGCGGCGAGGGTCAATTGCGCGGCCTGACGGTCGACTTCGGCAGCGCGAGCCTGACCCAGTGCAGCTTCCCAGGCATCACGCTGACCGCCCCAGAGGTCGAAGTTGTAATTGAAACCGGCGCTGACGTTACGCACGGTGGCGTAGGCATCGCCCTGCCCTCGCGGGTCCTGATCCTTGGCCAAGCGCGAACGGCTGATGCCGGCGCTGGCGTCGAGGGTCGGATAGCGTTCGGCATCGGCGGCATACGCGGCGGCACTGGCCTGATGCGCGCGGGCTTCGGCGATCTGCATGTCCGGGCTGTCGTGTAGCGCTTCGCGGATCAGACCGTCGAGTTGCGGATCGCCAAGGCTGGTCCACCAGTCGCTCTTCGGCCACGCGGCCGGCGACAGAGTCACGCCGTTGAGGGACTGGCTGGCGTTGAGGCTTTTCGCATCCAGGCTTTTGCCTTGAGTGTCGAGGCCGCTGTAGTTGGCGCAGCCGGCGAGGATCATCGCCGACAGCACCAGGGTCAGGCTGCTGCGCAAGGTTTTACCGCTCATTGTGTTCACCTAACCGCTGGATAGTGATCGGATCACCGGCTGCCAGCAGGATTTTCTTGAGGATGTATTCCAGGGTCTTCAACTCGTCCGTGGTGACGGCGCCGGCCAGTTCATTCATCGCATCGGCGCCGATGTAGGGCAGGCGATCGGCCAGTTGCTGGCCCTGCTCGGTGAGCTTGAGTTGCACCTGACGGCGATCGCCTTCGCTGCGTTGGCGAGCCAGGAAACCTTTCTGCTCCAGACGATCGAGCATGCGTGTCATCGAACCGCTGTCCAGCGACAGATGCCGGCACAGCTCGGCCGGGGTGTCGACGCCGAACTGGGCCATGATGATCAACACCTTGAACTGCGCAGCGGTGATGCCGTGGGGTTCCATGTGGGTGTCGATAATCCGGTCCTTGAGCAGCGCGGCACGGCCGAGCAACAGGCCGAGATGGCAGTGTTTGAATTCGTCCGGGGTGAAATGCTTCATGTGCTCACCTAATAACTGCCTAGGCAGTGAATGTATGTCGAGATGTTACTGCCTAGGCAGCGAATGTCAACGTAATAGTTAGGTTGCTTTGTAATTAGTTGACCAGTGGACTGGGTTTTTGTGTTGCACAGGCGGACGTCTTCGCGAGCAAGCTCGCTCCCACAGGGATCTCATGCATACATGGACCAATGTGGGAGCGAGCTTGCTCGCGAAGGCAGCGACTCGGTGTAACGTCGGTCAGGATTTGTCGGAAGGATGCACAGATGGCGGCTGGAGGGGATGCACTTCGCGCCCGCGCAAGGCCGTCAGCGCATAACCGCAAGCGCGTTTGGTCACCGCATACATGCTGTGCCAGCCCGGCGGTGCCGGCTCGATGGCGGCATGCAGCGCCCGTGCGTAATCGAGCACCAGACCGGGCGTCCAGGCCATTACTTCGGCGCGTTTACGCACCTGCGCCGCCACCCAGAACTCGGGGCTGAGTATCACTCTGGCGAAATCGAGCATGCTCGAATGCCCGCGATTCATCGCCCCTTCAAGGGCCGCTTCGAGACTATGGGCGACAGCACTCGAGCAGTTGCGACTGGTGAGGTTGTATGTGCTGTTCTGTCGATACTCAGCCCAGAACGCCTGCAGTCGCCGGGCGTCGTAGTGAGCAAAACTGACCTGAACCGAAGACGGGCACCAGTCCGCCACTTCCCCCGCATAGTCAGGCAGAAACCGCCCGGCGACATCGTTGTTCGGCGTCGCCCGCAGCAAGCGCACGAAATCCCCCGCCGAACGATCGATGTCGTCCAGCGGGTAATGGCTGATGTAAATGTCCGGGCCACATTCCAGTGCCGCGTGGCCAGCCGAGATTACGCCGTTGATGTCGACTGCGGCGATATAGCGGTTGAGCAGACGGTTGCGCACCAGAGTGTCATCGACGGTGCCGCTGGGGGTCCAGACATGAATGACCAATGCGTCGCTGCTGGCCGGCGCACTAAGCGCAACAGGGCTTGTCAGCGGCGGCAGGTGCCTGAAGCGCACGGCTTGGCGCAACAACGCGCAGCCCGAGAGAAACAGGCTCATGCCGATGCAGAACGGCACCGTGCCCTTATACAGCGTCGGATACGGTTCGAGGATGAACACGCCAAAGCCGAGTTCGAACAACCCCGCCAGCAGCGACACTTGCCAGCCGACAAAGCGCACCACCAACGCAGCCGCCAGCCTGAAGACCCCATCAACGATGAAAGCCCCGCCAAATAGCACCGCCAGGATCAGCCCGGCAGCATGTTGCCGGTCAACGATCAGCAGCCCCAGCAAGAGAAACGCCAGACCTCGCGCTTTACGCAGTGCAGCAGCCGTTCCAGTTTGCGGGGCCGGCACCAGCAGCAGGATCAGCGCTTCGAGCAACAACAGATAGCCGAAGAGATGCAGCGGGAAATACAAAACGCCATCCAGCGCATCGATGAAGATCGCCAGCCCGGCCGCGCCCCAGACAATGCCGGTCAGCGCCAGCGCGGTCCAGCGTTTGCGGACAAAGTCATTACCGAGCAAGACCATACTCAAGCGAACCATAGGCGCAACCGGCAAGGTTTTGAGGGTTCGGTGAGTCTAATACATCCTGGAAAAACCGGATCGCAGCGTCACGACCCGGCTATTGGCCACGTCCTCAGAAATCGCGCTTGTAGAAGATATCCAGCGAACTGGCGACGCCACTGGCGGCTTCGACATAAACCTTCTTGCTCAGCTTGTAGCGCAGGGCAATGGTACTGGCCGGTTCGAACACGCCGACGCCATAACGCAGGCTGAGTTTCTCGGAGATATTGCCGCTGGCGACCACGCTGGTGGTGTTGCCGCTGCCCTGAGTGTCGAGCTGGAAGTCCTGAATCCCCAGGTCTTTGGCCAGACCGCTGGTGACCCCGGAACTGCCCATCAAGCCCAGACCCAATGCTGCTTGCGCGAGCATGTTGTTGTCTTCGCCGTTGGTGCTCAGCGGACGCCCCAGTACCAGGTAGGACAAGGCCTGTTCCTGACTCATCGCCGGCTCGGAGAAGATTTGCGTGGTCGGTTGCTCGGCGCTGCCGCTCAGGCGAATACCGGCGATCACGTCGTCGGTCTGGCGGATCGCTTCGATGTCCAGATACGGCTGATCGATCGGGCCGGCAAACAACAGACGCGCACGACGCACGTTCAGGCGCTGGCCATAGGCGCGGTAACGGCCGTCGTTGAGCCACAGCTCGCCACGGGTGTCCAGGTTGTCGCCGATGTGCACGTGACCTTGCAGGTTGGCGGTCAGGCCGAACCCGGCGAAGCTCAGTTTGTCTTCGCCGACCACCACGTCGATGTCCATTTTCATCGCCAGCGGTGGTTTGCCCTCTTCGGTCTGCGCGCCAACGATGATCGTGTCGTCGGACACTTTCACCGTTGACGGCGGCAGTTCACGCACGGTGATTTCGCCTCGCGGGACCTGTACCTTGCCGGCAATTTTCAGCTCATCGCCGGCCATGGAAATTTTCAGGTCCGGTGCCACTTCAAGCTTGGCATAGGGCTCGACGGTGACCGGCAATTGCGTGCCCTTGAGCGCCAGATCGACCACCAGCGCCTGGCCCCAGGCGACGTTACCGTTCAGGCTGCCCTGCCCACTCTTGCCGCTTTTCCAGCCACCGTCGAGGCGCACCGATTCGCCGGCAATCACGGCGGTGAGTTGCAGATTCTGCAACTCCATCGGCAACTCGGCGCCAGACACTTCGCCGTCGCTGAGTTGCACGGTGCCGTTGACCAGCGGCGCCAGCAGTCCGCCGGAAATCGTGCCACTGCCGTTCAAGCGCCCGGTGAGTTTCTCTACCATCGGCACAAACGGCCGCGCCACCGACAGGTCCAGTCCGGAGAGACGGAACGAGCCGCTCAGCGGTTTGTTTTTCGGCAGCGGATTGAGCTGTGCCTGCACCATCAATTCGCCGAGCTTGCCGCCGACGAAGTTGAGTTCGGTGTCCACGCGCTTGGGCGTGAGTTTGCTGGTGAGTTTCAGCGTCTGGTAGGGGAAATCCAGCCACTGATCCTTTTCCTTCATGCGCAAGGTGCCGCCGCTGGCGTCGACGCTGACCACGCCGTTGGGGCCGCTGGCCGGCAGGTCCAGTTGCAGGTCGGCGTTGAGCTTGCCCTGCCAGGCAAAGTCTTTCGGCAACCATTGCGCCAGGCTTTCGATCGGGAACTGCTTGAGGTGATAGCGCAGTTTCGGCTCAGGCAGCAGCCGCTGATCTTCACCGCACAGGCTGGCATTGCCGGACATCCAGCAATGCGCGCCGAAGTTGATCTTGCCGTCGGCGAGGCGTTCGAGTTTGGCCGGGCTCTGCAGTTTCCAGTCCTGGCCGCCGGCCTGAATATCGCCGCTGGCCAGACGGCCGCGCCAGTTGCCCTTGTCCAGATTGCCGTCCAGACCGAGGGCCAGTTTCAGCTTCGGCCCGAGCAGGTCGAGGTTGAGTTTCTGGCTCTTGATGTCGCCCTGCGCGCTGGCGGTCAACACGCCAAGATTGGTATCGCCGACCTGAATGCCGCTGCCCTTCAGATCGATCTTCGCCCGTTGCGCACTGTCGAGCGTGGCGTCGAGGTTGAGGCTTTGCAGGCGATTGTCCTGGAACGCCAGTTGCGAACCTTGCAGGCCGAGTTTGCCTTGCGGAGCTTTGAGCGTGCCAGCAACGTTGACCTGCCCCGTGACCTGCCCGCGCAGCTGCGGCCAGAGCTGGGCCAGACGCGTCAGTTTGATGTCGATCTGGCCGGTGAGTTTCTGTTGCAGGCTACCCTTGCCGCTGATGCTGTTGTCGCCGAGGCGGATTTGCAGGGCGTTGAGGTTCCACTGCTCGCCCGCGCCGTCAGCCTTGGCTTGCAGGATCGCCGGTTGGCCGCGCAGTTTGCCTTTCAGATCGAGGTCGGCGGTCAGGCTCAAGCGCTCGTTCTTCATTTCGCCTTTGCTGCGCAACGGCCCGGCCAGGGTGCCCGGCAACTCCGCAACCCAGTACGCCGGGTTCAGCGCAGAGAGATCCAGCGCGGTGTCCCAGGCGATGCCATCGGCGAACTGCACGTTGACATGCCCTTCAGCCTTGCCCTGCCCCGCTTCCATCTTCAGCTGTGGCAAGGCGATTTGCTTCAGGCTGCCGCTGAACGGACTGCTCAGGCTGAACGCCCCCGCCGGGCCATCGAGGTCGGCGGCGAAGTTACCGAGGTATTGACCGTCGGTGTAGGAGACTTCGCCAGTGAAGGTGCGCAAGGCGACTTGCGGCTCGTCGATTTCGTTATACAGCCGATGCCACGGGAAATCCTGCCAGTTGATATTGGCCTGAGCCGTGAGGCCCTTGCTCCAGTCAACGCTGCCAGTGAGCTTGAGGCTTTGCTTGTCGTTGGCACTCAGGTCGAGGCCGGCGATCTGCACGCCGCTGGCGTCGACCTTGCCTTTGAGCAGCAGCGCCACCGGGCCTTTATCGGCGGGCAGCGTGGCGTTGCCGTTTAACTGGTAACCGTTTTTCAGGTCACCTTCGCCGGTCAAAACCAGTTGATTGAGTTGCAGAGTGTCCGGCAGATCGGCGCTCGGTTTGAATGCCTCGGAGGTGATACGCACCTTGGCCGGCAGGTTTTCCGCCAGCGGTTGCAGTTCTCCGCTCAACTGGCCGTCGAGGTAGCCACGGCTGTCGGCATGCAGGTTGAGGGTTTTCAGCAGATCGCCGTCAACCTTCAGCGCCAGTGTCCAGGGGCCGTTGCCCGGCGATGGCAAAGTCAGGTCACCAGCGATGTTCAGCGGCCAGTTGCCGGTCGGTTGCAGCAGGCCGGAGAGGTTCAGGCTGAGGTCGTCTCGCTGCAATTTCACGCTGTCGATCTGCATGCCTTGAGCGGTCCAGTGCGCCGCCAGTTGCAGGCCCTTGAGCTGCTCGCTGCCGTTGAACAGCAGGCTGCCGACTTGTACGTCGCCGAGTTCGATGGCCAACGGCAGTTGCAGATCCGGCAGTTTGATCGGGCCGCTGTCGGTGGTTTCCTCACTCGGCGGGAATTGCAGGATCACCTGATCCGCCTTGAGCTGTTCGATGCACAGGGTCATGCGGGTCAGGCACAGCGGCGACCAGGCGAAGATTGCCTTGATCAGCTCGACCCGGCTGCTGTCCTGCTGCCACAGCAGATGATCGGCGCTCCATTGACCGCCGAGACGGCCCTGGAAATTCTCCACGCTCAAACCCGGTATCAGGCCCAGTGCCCAGCGGCTGCCGGCCTGCGTTCCGAGTACGGCTGCGATGCTCAATACAACCAACAGCACCAGCGCCAACAGCGCCAGTGCCACTATTTTCAAACCACGCTTCACAGCTCAGGCCCCATGGAAAAGTGCAGCCGGATGCCGCCGTCGTCGTCCAGCGCGTGGGCCAGGTCGAGGCGGATCGGCCCCACCGGCGAGACCCAGCGCACACCGATACCGACCCCGGTCTTGAGGTTCGGCAGTTCGAGTTTGTTGAAGGAGTTGCCCTGGTCGACGAAGGTCGCGACCCGCCATTTCTCGGCAATCGAATACTGGTACTCGACGCTGCCGGCGATCATGTAGCGTCCACCGATGCGGTCGCCATCGGAGTTTTCCGGGGACAGACTCTGATAGTCGTAACCGCGCACGCTTTGATCGCCACCGGCGAAGAAACGCAGGGACGGCGGTACCGAGTTGTAACCGTTGGTGGCGCTGCCGCCGACCTGCACCCGACCGAGGAAGCGGTGGTTGTCGAACACCGTGGTCAGGCCTTTGATCAACGCCGTGCCATATAAAAGGTTGTTGTCCGAACCGAGGCCTTCCTTGGCCACTTTGCTTTCGAAGCTCAGGCGATAGCCGTTGTGCGGGTCGATGCGGTTGTCGCTTTTCAGGTACGAGTAACTGATGCCGGGCATCAGCAACGTACTCAGGCCGGAGTCGTCGCCGAGTTCATATTCTTCGCGCTGCCATTTCAGCGAGATCACCCGCTGCCAGCCGCTGGGCAACTTGCTGTGCCATTCCGGGCCGAAGGTCAGCAGTTTGCTCAGGGTGTCCGAGCCGTCGATGTTTTCAAATTGATAACCACCGGCCCAACGCAGCTTGTCGGTCAGCGGCGGGTCGAGCGGGATGTCATAGAACAACCCGACGTTCTGCCGTGGCGCCGACAACTCGGCCTCCCAGCCGTAACTGTCGCCCTGCGGGTTGACCCAGTGGCGCGTCCAGTTGGCCTTGATCCGTGGGCCGACGTCGGTGGAATAACCGAGGCCCAGGCCCATGGTGCGTGGTTTGCGCGTGTCGAGTTTGACGTCGACCGGGATTACGTCGTTTTTCGCCGCCGTCGGCGCCGCATCGACGCGCACACCTTCGAAATAGCCGCTCGATTGCAAGTCGCGGTTGAGTTCGGCGATCAGCTCGGAGTCATACGGATCGCCAGCCTTGAACGACACCATGCGTTGCAGCAGGTCTTCGTCGAACGGCGTATCGCCCTCGAAACTAACTTTGCCCAGCGCATAACGCGGGCCGCTTTCGTAGATCAATTCAACGTCGGCCACCCCGGCACGCGGGTCGACCAGGAGTTTCTGACTGGTGAAATGGCCACTGAAAAAACCGAAGCGCGAGGCCTGGTTCTGGATCAGGCGTTTGGCGTCTTCATAACGCCCATGGTTGAGCACCGCGCCGGACTTGAGCGTGTCACTGCTCGGCACACGAAAGGATTTGAGGGAGGCAGCAGGCCCGTCGACGCGGATGGTTACGTTGCGCAGACGAATCGGTTCGCCGGGATCGATGTTCAGCACCAGGCGCGGCTTGTCGCCGCCCTTCACGTCACTGTCGATCTGCGGCTGGTAATAACCCAAGGCCTGGGCCGCTTTGCGCGCCTGCTCCTCAGCCCCGCGACTGAAGCGCAGCAAGGCTTCTTCGTCACGGTCGCCGAGGCTGCCGATATAGCCTTCTATATTGGCTTTAAGTTCATCGTTGGACGGTTTGATCCGCACGTCCAATTCACTTTGCGCCAGCGCCGCGCAGCTGGTTAACAGCATGAGCACGCCACTGGTAAATCTTCCTGGAAACTTCATAGGCGCGGATGCTATCACGGGCTTGGGAGCGTGATAGAACAGGAAATTTCCTGAAAAGTTCTACGGCTAAGCAGTTGCAGTTTGTAACACCTGCGGATTGGCGTGAAAAAACACGTGCTCGCGCACCGGGCCGACGGCCACTTCACCGATCTCTTCGTAGCCCTGACGCTTGTAGAATTCCAGGTAACGCGGGTTGCCGGTGTCGAGCACCACACCTTGCGAGGTTTCGTCCACCGCGCACCAGTTGTGCACGGCGGTCAGCAACTGCTCGCCGAAGTGTTTGCCCTGAAACTGCGGATGAATGCCCAGCAGCGGCAGCATGTGCACCGAGTCGCTGGGCACGCAGGCGGCCACTGCATCGTGATATTCCAGATAACGCCGGGTGCAGCGGAAACCTGTGCTGAGCACCATGCGCAGGCGCCACGCCCAACTTTCGGTGATGCCCAGGCGACGCTGCGGCGGCGCGATCAGGGCGATGCCGATCAGGCGGTCATTGACTAACAGGCCGATGGCCGGCTGATCCTGCAGAAAATGCTGTTTGACCAGTTCGCGCACCGTGGCCCGCACGCGCTGCTCGTAGCCCGGCCGCTCGGCCTCGAACAGGTAACCGAAGGTCGGCTCGTGGCGATAGGCCTGATACAGCAGCGATCGGGCTTCGCGCGAGTAACCGCGGTCGAGCATGTGGATGTCGGCGATGGCGGTCTGGGTTTCAGGCATGACGGTGATTCTCCCCGGGGCGCGGCTCAAATGACTGCGCTCTTGATGGTACGAACCTTTTGCCGGTGGCGCAGTTCCCCACAGGTATAGACCAACTCGGGATCTTCATCGACTGGGCGGCCGCCATCGCGAGCAGGCTCACTCCTACAGGGGGTACGCATTCCAATTGTAGGAGCGAGCCTGCTCGCGATGGCGTCAGCTCGGCCAACCCACATCCCACAGATGAAAATGATTTCTCCCACCCCACACTGGCCCCCATCCCACATGTCAGCTAGCATCGCCCTTTTGCCAGGACTGCCGACCATGAAGATTGTTTCCTTCAACATCAACGGACTGCGCGCCCGTCCGCATCAGCTGGCAGCGCTGATCGAAAAGCACCAGCCGGACGTGATCGGCCTGCAGGAAACCAAGGTCCACGACGACCAGTTTCCGCTGGAAGAAGTGCGTGCGCTGGGTTATCACGTTTATTTCCACGGCCAGAAAGGCCATTACGGCGTCGCGCTACTGTCGCGCAAAGAGCCGATCGCGATTCACAAAGGCTTCGCCAGCGATGAAGAAGACGCGCAGCGCCGCTTTATCTGGGGCACTTTCGCCGACGCCAATGGCGTGCCGGTGACCATCATGAACGGCTACTTCCCGCAGGGCGAAAGCCGCGACCACCCGACCAAATTCCCGGCCAAGCAACGCTTTTACAGCGACCTGCAAACCCTGCTGGAAAGCCAGTTCCACAATGAACAGCCGCTGGTGGTGATGGGCGATGTGAACATTTCCCCGGAAGACTGCGACATCGGCATCGGCCCGGACAACATGAAGCGCTGGCTGAAAACCGGCAAGTGCAGCTTCCTGCCGGAAGAACGCGAGTGGATGGCCCGCCTGAAAAACTGGGGCCTGACCGACAGCTATCGTCACCTGAACCCGGACGTGACCGACATGTTCAGCTGGTTCGACTATCGCAGCCGTGGGTTTGAGGACGAACCGAAACGTGGCCTGCGCATCGACGTGATCCTCGCTTCCCATGGCTTGCTGCCGCGGGTCAAGGATGCGGGCGTGGACTATGAACTGCGCGGGATGGAAAAGCCGTCGGATCATGCGCCGATCTGGCTTGAGCTGGCCTGATCTCAAGCTTTAAGAGAACCTTGTAGGAGTGAGCCTGCTCGCGATGACGGTGGATCAGTCGATGTGTTTGTTGGCTGATACTCCGCCATCGCGAGCAGGCTCACTCCTACATTGGATCACTGTCATGTTTTGGTCATGCGCCTGACTTAATCTCCCCGGCAATCCCCTTGGCTTGATTCGGTGCCGGCATGACCCTGCGTGTTCTGTTCGTTTTTCTGTCGAGTGCATGGCTGTCGGTGTCTGCCGCCACTCTGCCCATCCCCGAAAACGGCCCGGCATTGCGCATTCAGGGTTCCAACACCATTGGCGCCGACCTTGGCCCGGCGTTGGTTGAAGGTTTTCTGCAGGATCAGGGCCTGCTGAAAATTCACCGCGAGAACCCCGACACCGCCAACGAACAACACATCGTCGGCCAGACTGCCCAAGGCAAACGGGTGGTGATTGAAGTCGCCGCCCACGGTTCCAGCACCGGTTTCACTGCACTGAAAAGCGCCAGTGCCGACCTCGCCGCCTCTTCCCGCCCGATCAAGGACAGCGAACTGCTCAGCCTGCAAGCGCTCGGCGACATGAAGAGCGCCGCCGCCGAGCAGGTGATTGCCATCGACGGCCTGGCGATCATCCTGCACCCCGGCAACCCACTGCAGCAACTGGACACCGAGCAACTGGCGCGGATTTTCAGCGGCGAGGTGAAAACCTGGGAAGAACTCGGCGGTCGCGGCGGTGCGATTCATTTATATGCGCGGGATGATCAGTCCGGCACTTACGACACGTTCAAGGAACTGGTGCTGGGTCGGCGTGGGAAAAGTCTGAGTTCCAGTGCGAAACGCTTCGAATCCAGCGAGCAACTGTCCGACGCGGTGAGCAGTGATCCGCAGGGTATCGGCTTCATCGGTCTGCCGTATGTGCGCCAGGCCAAAGCGGTGGCGATCGCCGACGGCGCATCGCAATCGATGTTGCCGCTCAACAGCCTGATTGCCACTGAGGACTATCCGCTGTCGCGGCGCCTGTTCTTTTATCTGCCGCCCCACAACCAGAATCCGTGGGCATCGGCATTGGTGGCGTTTGCGCAAAGCTCACAGGGCCAGAAGATTGTCGCGGCCAACGGCTTCATCAGCCAGACCGTGCACGCGATGACCGTCACGCCGAATGCGCTGATGCCCGAGGGTTATCAATCCCTCAGCCGGCATGCCCAGCGTCTGACGGTGAATTTCCGTTTCGAAGAAGGCAGCGCCAGCCTCGACAACAAGGCGCGGCAGGATCTGGCGCGGGTGCTCGACTATATAAAGCGCCACCACAAGACCGAGCGTGCGGTGACGCTGGTGGGATTTGGCGACGAGAAAGATGATCCGGCACGCGCTGACCTGCTGTCGAAACTGCGGGCGATGGCGGTGCGTCGCGAGCTGGTGAAGAACGGCGTGGTGCTGCGCGAGGTGCGCGGGTTTGGCGCGCTGATGCCGGTGGCGGCGAACAGTGCGGATGAAGGCAGGATCAAGAATCGGCGGGTTGAGGTTTGGGTTTACTGAACCTGATGTTGATGTGCTGGATGCATGGGCCCCTTCGCGAGCAAGCCCGCTCCCACTTTTGATCGCATGCTTCCAGCTGGAATGCGGTCGAATGTGGGAGCGGGCTTGCTCGCGAAGCCGGCGACGCGGTCTTAATGACCGCTACGCAACATTTCCTTCGGCACATACTTGCCGATTTCGAACTTGCCGATCGCCGCGCGGTGCACTTCGTCCGGGCCGTCGGCCAGGCGCAGGGTGCGCTGCATGGCGTACATGTAGGCCAGCGGGAAATCATTCGAGACCCCGGCCCCGCCGTGAATCTGGATCGCCCGGTCGATCACCCGCAGCGCCACGTTCGGTGCGACGACCTTGATCTGCGCGATCTCGCTCTTCGCCACTTTGTTGCCGACGGTGTCCATCATGTACGCCGCTTTCAGGGTCAGCAGGCGCGCCATGTCGATTTCCATCCGCGAGTCGGCGATCTTGTCGACGTTGCCGCCCAGACGCGCCAGCGGTTTGCCGAACGCGGTGCGGCTCACCGAGCGTTTGCACATCAATTCCAGTGCGCGTTCAGCCATGCCGATCGAGCGCATGCAGTGGTGAATCCGTCCTGGGCCGAGGCGCCCCTGAGCGATCTCGAAGCCTCTTCCCTCACCAAGCAGGACGTTTTCGTACGGCACGCGCACGTTGTCGAACAGCACTTCGGCGTGGCCGTGCGGTGCATCGTCGTAGCCGAACACCGGCAGCGGACGGACGATTTTCACCCCGGGGGTATCGACCGGCACGAGGATCATCGAGTGCTGCGCATGGCGCGGTGCGTCGGGGTTGCTCAGGCCCATGAAGATCAGAATCTTGCAGCGCGGATCGCAGGCGCCGGAAGTCCACCATTTCTTGCCGTTGATCACCCACTCGTCGCCATCACGCACGGCGCGGGCAGCCATGTTGGTGGCGTCGGACGAGGCCACGTCCGGCTCGGTCATGGCGAACGCCGAGCGGATCTCGCCGCGCAGCAGCGGTTCGAGCCAGCGCTGCTTCTGCTCTTCGTTGGCGTAGCGCACCAGCACTTCCATGTTGCCGGTGTCCGGCGCCGAGCAGTTGAACGGCTCCGGCCCCAACAACGAACGGCCCATGATTTCCGCCAGCGGTGCGTATTCAAGGTTGGTCAGGCCGGCGCCGAGTTCCGATTCCGGCAGGAACAGATTCCACAGCCCTTCAGCCTTGGCCTTGGCTTTGAGCTCTTCCATGATCGCGGTCGGCTGCCAGCGATCGCCCTCGGCAACCTGGCGTTCGAACACGGCTTCGGCCGGGTAAACGTAAGCGTCCATGAACGCGGTCACGCGCTCACGCAGTTCCTGCACCTTGGGCGAATAAGCGAAATCCATGAGCAATTACCTTCTTTAGGCAGAGGTTGTTCAGATCATGCAATCGATGCTAGAACAGCGCGGATAATTTACCTAGCCTATTCTCGGCGTGTATAAACATTCATCACCGATATATGATCCGCTGATCGTCAGCCCACAGAACAAGAGAAGCCGCGTTATGAATCTGAGTAAGGTCGACCTCAACCTTTTCATCGTCTTCGACGCGATCTACACCGAAGCCAACCTGACCCGCGCCGGGCAGATTGTCGGGATTACCCAGCCGGCGGTGTCCAACGCGTTGGCGCGGTTGCGCGAAACCTTCAACGATCCGCTGTTCGTGCGCACCGCGCAGGGCATGGTGCCGACGCCGATGGCGCAGAACATCATCGGCCCGGTGCGCAACGCGCTGTCGCTGCTGCGGGTGTCAGTGCAGGAGAGCCGGATTTTCAACCCGGCGCAGGCGGTGAAGACTTACCGCATCAGCATGACCGACCTCACTGAGGCGGTGATTCTGCCGCCGCTGTTCCAGCGTTTGCGGCGTCTGGCGCCGACGGTGATCATCGAGAGTTTCCTGTCCAAACGCCGCGAAACCACCAAGGAACTGGCTGCCGGGCGCCTGGATTTCGCCGTCGATGCACCGCTCAACACTGACCCGCAGGTGCGTCACGTCAAGCTGATGGAGGACCGTTACGTCTGTGCGATGCGCAAGGGCCATCCGCTGGCGGGCAAGGAAAAACTGTCGCTGGATGACTATCTGTCGCTGACCCACATCCATATCTCCAGCCGCCGCAGCGGGCTGGGCTACGTGGATCTGGCGCTGGGCAAAATGGGCATTCAGCGCAAGATCGCCCTGCGTTCGCAGCATTATCTGATGGCGTCGCAGGTCATGCAGCAGACCGACATGGTGATGACGGTACCCGAGCGGTTTGCCCGGCGTAATGACTTGCATGCGTTCAACCTGCCGGTCAACGACGTGCCGCCGCTGGAGACTCATCTGTATTGGCATGAAAGCACCGACCAGGACCCGGCCAATCGCTGGATGCGCGAGCAGATCATCGAGTTGTGCCAGCAGGTGGCGGCGCAGGAGAAGAAGCTCGATAAGGTGTAAGTCTTTTTACCGAGTCATCGTTCTTCGCGAGCAAGCTCGCTCCCACATGGTCTTGTGTACGCCACTGATCCTGTGGGAGCGGGCTTGCTCGCGAAGGGGCCATCCCTCACAGCACACATCTTGAACCTTGACGTAAACGTCAACTCGCCATTAGCTTAGCGCCAAGACCTTTTTCCGAGCGCGTTCATGAGCAGCCAGACCTACAGCATTTCCGACCTCGCCCGTGAGCTGGACATCACCACCCGGGCGATCCGTTTTTATGAAGAACAAGGCCTGCTCAGCCCTGAGCGCCGTGGCCAGGAACGCATCTATTCACCGCGCGACAAAGTCAGCCTGAAGCTGATCCTGCGCGGCAAGCGCATCGGTTTCTCGCTGGCCGAATGCCGTGAGTTGATCGAGCTCTATGACCCGTCCAGCGGTAACACCAAACAGCTCAACAGCATGCTGGCGAAAATCAGCGAGCGCCGCGAACAGCTCGAGCAGCAGCTGCTCGACATCGAACAGATGAAGCTGGAACTCGATACCGCTGAAGAGCGCTGCGTGCAGGCGTTGGAGCAGACGCTGAAGAGCCAGCAGATAGCGCAGTAATCAGCCACAACTCATTCCCTGTGGGAGCGGGCTTGCTCGCGAAGGCGGAGTGTCAGGCGACAAATTTTGTATCTGATACACCGCCTTCGCGAGCAAGCCCGCTCCCACAGGGACCTCATGTAATTCCGAAAATGAGCAGGTCAATCCCATGTCCCTCCCCTCTCAAGTACGCCTGATCGAAGTCGGCCCGCGCGATGGCCTGCAGAACGAAGCCCAACCGATCAGCGTGGCTGACAAGGTGCAACTGGTCGACGCCCTGAGCGCCGCCGGCCTTGGTTACATCGAAGTCGGCAGTTTTGTCTCACCAAAATGGGTGCCGCAGATGGCCGGGTCCGCCGAGGTGTTCGCGCAGATCCAGCGCAAGCCCGGTGTGACCTACGGCGCACTGGCGCCGAATCTGCGCGGCTTTGAAGACGCGCTGGCTGCCGGTGTGAAAGAAGTCGCGGTGTTCGCTGCGGCGTCCGAGGCGTTCTCGCAGCGCAACATCAATTGCTCGATCAGCGAAAGTCTGGCGCGCTTCGCACCGATCATGGAAGCGGCGAAACAGCATGGCGTTACCGTGCGCGGTTACGTGTCCTGCGTGCTCGGTTGCCCCTATGAAGGCGAGGTCGCGCCGGAGCAAGTGGCGATGGTCGCGCGCGAGTTGTATGCGATGGGCTGCTACGAAGTATCCCTCGGCGACACCATCGGCACCGGCACCGCCGGCGCGACCCGGCGGTTGTTCGAAGTGGTGTCGGCGCAAGTGCCACGGGAAAAACTCGCCGGGCACTTCCACGACACCTACGGCCAGGCGATGGCCAACATCTATGCCAGCCTGCTGGAAGGCATCGCGGTGTTCGACAGCTCTATCGCCGGCCTCGGCGGCTGCCCGTACGCCAAAGGCGCGAGCGGTAACGTCGCCACCGAAGACGTGGTGTACCTGCTCAACGGCTTGGGCATCGAGACTGGTATCGACCTGGACGCCTTGATTGCGGCGGGTCAGCAGATCAGCGCGGTGCTCGGTCGCCCGAGCGGTTCGCGTGTGGCCAAGGCCCGTAACGCCCAGTGAGGGTGAAGGTGTTACCGCTGTGTCGGAAACGTGGGCGTAGTCGAGTAACACGGAAACAAATTGTCTGGTTTGCTCTGAAGGAAAAATCCTTCAAAAATCTCAAACCATTGATTTACAAGGATTTTAAAAAGTTGGCACGGCTTCTGCTATATCTATGGCATAACAAGAATAAAAAGCAGCAAACCAATAAAAATAAGACGTACCGACTCTGACATAACAAAAACAACACGGCAGAGACGCAGCTAACAGATTTTTTTGGAGAAGGTGTGCTTTTCAGGGTGCTCTCAGGAGTGACCCGCAACCGGGCAGAGAACAATAAAACTACCTTCAGGTAGCTCCCGAATCGGTTGGATCGTTTAACGAGAAAGCAGATCAGCGCTCAAAAAAATACGTTTGCTCTTGACCCCGGATGGGGGTCGCCAAAAACAGCGGTAAAGGGCCACGGTTGCCAAAAACAACAACAGACCGCCCCTCAATAATAAGAAAGAGCACGCGACGACAAAATTAAAGGGGAGCTTCGGCTCCCCTTTGTGCTTTCTGTGATTCCCGAATCCCCCGCCGCCCCTTGTAGGAGTGAGCCTGCTCGCGATAGCGGTGTGTCAGTCGATGCAAATATTGACTGATACACCGCATTCGCGAGCAAGCCCGCTCCCACATTTGATCGTTGTCAGGCCTGCTTTTCGCGGAGCTCCTCGATACTGATCTCACGCATCCTGAATTTCTGGATCTTGCCCGTCACCGTCATCGGAAACTCTTCGACGAACTTGAAGTAACGCGGCGTCTTGAAGTGCGCGATGCGCTCCTTGCACCAGGTTTGCAATTCCAGTTCGGAGGCGCTGTGACAGGGGTGGAACTTGATCCAGGCGACAATCTCCTCACCGTAACGCGAGCACGGAATGCCGATCACCTGCACGTCCGCCACCGCCGGGTGGGTGAAGAAAAACTCTTCCAGTTCGCGCGGGTAAATGTTCTCGCCGCCACGGATGATCATGTCCTTGTTACGTCCGGCGATGTTCACGTAACCCTCATCGTTCATGCTCGCCAGATCGCCAGTGTGCATCCAGCCGGCCTCATCGATGGCTTCAGCGGTGGCTTGCGGGTTGCTCCAGTAACCGAGCATCACGCTGTAACCGCGGGTGCACAGCTCACCAATGGTACCGCGCGGCACCAGGTTGCCGGCCTCGTCGATGATTTTGCTTTCCAGTTGCGGCTGAGTGCGGCCGACGGTGGTCACGCGCAGTTCCAGCTCATCGCTGGGTCCGGTCTGCAGCGACACCGGGCTGGTTTCGGTCATGCCATAGGCAATCTGCACTTCGCTCATGTGCATCTCGCTGATGACCCGGCGCATGATTTCGATCGGGCACGTGGCGCCGGCCATGATCCCGGTGCGCAGGCTCGACAGATCGAATTCGCCCCGCAGCGGTTGATCGAGCATGGCGATGAACATGGTCGGCACGCCATAGAGGCCGGTGGCTTGTTCTTCGGCGACGGTTTGCAGGGTCAGTAACGGGTCGAACGCGTCGTTGGGGTAGATCATGGTGCTGGCGTGGGTGATGCAGCCGAGATTGCCCATGACCATGCCGAAGCAGTGATACAGCGGCACCGGGATCACCAGGCGGTCGCTCGGGGTCAGGCCGATGCTTTCGCCGACCATGTAACCGTTGTTGAGGATGTTGTAATGACTGAGGGTCGCGCCCTTGGGGAAACCGGTGGTGCCGGAGGTGTACTGGATATTCACCGGTTGATCGAAGTGCAGGCTGTCACTGCGTTCGCGCAACTGTGTCGCTGAGACTTCGGCGGCGAGATCCGCCAGTTGCGACCACGGCAGGAAGCCTGACGGCGGCTGTGCGTCGAGGCTGATCACCCCGCGCAAGTCCGGCAGGCGCTCACTGCGCAACTGGCCGATGGATTGCTGCGCCAGTTCCGGCAGCAGCCCCTGCAGCATGCTGTGGTAGTTCGAGGACTTGAACGCCCCGGCGCAGACCAGCCACTGACAGCCGGATTGCTTGAGCACGTATTCCAGTTCGGAGCTGCGATAGGCCGGGTTGATGTTAACCAGGATCACGCCAATCTTCGCCGTGGCGATTTGCGTGATGCACCACTGCGCACAGTTCGGCGCCCAAATGCCGAGCCGGTCCCCCGCCTGCAAACCCAACGCCAGTAAGGCTCTGGCGTGCAGATCCACCGCGTCGGCCAGTTGTTGCCAGGAATAGCGCAACTGTTGATGACGCACCACCAGCGCCTCGCCATCCGGGTGTTGCGCCACTGTCTGGTCGAACTGCTGCCCGATGGTCAGCGCCAGCAAGGCCTGGTCCTGAGAACCACGGGTGTAGCTGCGTTGCGGGTTTGCACTGGGTTGATCCATGACGACCCCTATTGTCTTTATTAGTGGGTTTACCGGAGCTCACTTTTTTGCGGGTGGCCTTTGTGGCGAGGGGATTTATCCCCGATGGTGTGCGAAGCGCACCCTCAGTTTTTCCTGTTGAACCGCATTCACAGGTTTTGGGTCGGCTTCGCCAACCGTCGGGGATAAATCCCCTCACCACAGAGGATCACTTCCACAAAAGTCTGTCCGCTTTCAATCTTGAACTGCCCCTACTCTCGCTCAAGTTGACGTTAACGTAAAGGGTGATTGACAGCCACCCGACGCAAGCTTACGTTAACGTAAAGGTGAGAGCCATTGACCGCCCTCCCCACCCTACAAAAAAGCCAAAAGGTGACCCATGAGCTACCCATCCCTGAACTTCGCCCTCGGTGAAACCATCGACATGCTGCGCGATCAGGTTCAGTCCTTCGTCGCCGATCAGATCGCGCCACGCGCCGCGCAGATCGACCGCGACAACCTGTTCCCGGCCGACATGTGGCGCAAATTCGGTGACATGGGCCTGCTCGGCATCACCGTGCCGGAAGAGTACGGCGGTGCGGGTCTGGGTTACCTGGCGCACGTGGTGGCGATGGAAGAAATCAGCCGCGGCTCGGCTTCCGTGGCGCTGTCCTACGGCGCGCACTCCAATCTCTGCGTCAACCAGATCAACCGCAACGGCAACCACGAACAGAAATCCAAATACCTGCCGAAGCTGATCAGCGGCGAACACGTTGGTGCACTCGCCATGAGCGAGCCGAACGCCGGTTCCGACGTGGTCTCGATGAAACTGCGCGCCGACAAACGCGGCGACCGTTTCGTGCTAAACGGCAGCAAGACCTGGATCACCAACGGCCCCGACGCCAACACCTATGTGATCTACGCCAAGACCGACCTGGAAAAAGGTCCGCACGGCATCACTGCGTTCATCGTCGAGCGCGACTGGAAAGGCTTCAGCCGCAGCAACAAGTTCGACAAGCTCGGCATGCGCGGTTCCAACACCTGCGAGCTGTTCTTCGATGACGTCGAAGTGCCGGAAGAAAACATCCTCGGTGTGCTCAACGGCGGCGTGAAAGTGCTGATGAGCGGCCTCGATTACGAACGCGTCGTACTGTCCGGCGGCCCGACCGGGATCATGCAGTCGTGCATGGACCTGATCGTGCCGTACATCCACGACCGCAAGCAGTTCGGCCAGAGCATCGGCGAATTCCAGCTGATCCAGGGCAAAGTAGCCGACATGTACACCCAACTCAACGCCAGCCGCGCTTACCTGTACGCAGTGGCCCAGGCCTGCGAGCGTGGCGAAACCACGCGCAAGGACGCCGCCGGGGTGATCCTCTACACCGCCGAACGCGCCACGCAAATGGCCCTCGACGCCATCCAGATTCTTGGCGGTAACGGCTACATCAACGAATTCCCTGCGGGCCGCTTGCTGCGTGACGCCAAGCTCTACGAGATCGGCGCCGGCACCAGTGAGATCCGGCGCATGCTGATCGGTCGCGAACTGTTCAACGAAACCCGCTAAACGGAGCTGCACATGGCTATCCTGCATACCCAGCTCAACCCCCGTTCAGCGGAGTTCGCCGCCAACAGCGCGGCGATGCTTGAACAGGTCGACGCTCTGCACACCCTGCTTGCCCAAGTGGCGCAGGGAGGCGGCGCGAAAGCCCAGGAACGACACACCTCGCGCGGTAAATTGCTGCCGCGTGAGCGGATCAATCGTCTGCTCGATCCGGGCTCGCCGTTTCTCGAGATCAGCCAGCTCGCCGCGCACGCCGTGTATGGCGAAGACGTACCGGCCGCCGGGGTGATTGCCGGGATCGGCCGGGTAGAAGGCGTCGAGTGCATGATCGTCGCCAACGACGCGACGGTGAAAGGTGGCTCGTACTACCCGCTGACCGTGAAAAAACACCTGCGCGCGCAGACCATCGCCCAGCAAAACCGCCTGCCGTGCATCTATCTGGTGGACTCGGGCGGCGCCAACCTTCCGCGTCAGGACGAAGTGTTCCCGGATCGCGAGCACTTTGGCCGGATCTTCTTCAACCAGGCCAATATGAGCGCGATGGGCATTCCGCAGATCGCCGTGGTCATGGGGTCGTGCACCGCTGGCGGCGCCTATGTGCCGGCGATGGCGGACGAAGCGATCATGGTGCGCAATCAGGCAACGATTTTCCTCGCCGGCCCTC
This sequence comes from Pseudomonas sp. Irchel s3a10, assembly GCF_900187525.1. Classification (NCBI taxonomy): domain Bacteria; kingdom Pseudomonadati; phylum Pseudomonadota; class Gammaproteobacteria; order Pseudomonadales; family Pseudomonadaceae; genus Pseudomonas; species Pseudomonas sp. Irchel s3a10. The sequence goes on along the minus strand of NZ_FYDR01000006.1, from coordinate 339,797 downwards.
CGTTGGTAAAAGCCGCGACCGGTGAAGTGGTCAGCGCCGAAGACCTTGGCGGTGCCGATGTGCACTGCAAAATTTCCGGCGTGGCCGACCATTACGCCGAGAGCGACGAACACGCCCTCGCCCTCGCCCGCCGCAGCGTTGCCAACCTCAACTGGCGCAAACTTGGCGAGGTGCAACAGCGCACACCGATTGCGCCGCTGTACGCCAGCGATGAGTTGTACGGCGTGGTCTCGGCCGACGCCAAGCAGCCGTTCGATGTGCGCGAAGTGATTGCGCGGCTGGTCGACGGTTCGGTGTTCGATGAATTCAAGGCATTGTTCGGCACCACGCTGGTCTGCGGTTTTGCGCACCTGCATGGATACCCGATCGCGATCCTCGCCAACAACGGCATCCTCTTCGCCGAAGCCGCGCAAAAAGGCGCGCATTTTATCGAACTGGCCTGCCAGCGCGGCATTCCGCTGCTGTTCCTGCAGAACATCACCGGGTTCATGGTCGGCCAGAAGTACGAGGCCGGCGGCATCGCCAAGCACGGCGCGAAACTGGTGACGGCGGTGGCCTGCGCCAAGGTGCCGAAATTCACCGTAATCATCGGCGGCAGTTTCGGCGCCGGTAACTACGGCATGTGCGGGCGCGCTTACGATCCGCGCTTCCTGTGGATGTGGCCGAATGCGCGCATCGGCGTAATGGGTGCCGAGCAGGCCGCGGGCGTGCTGGTGCAGGTCAAGCGCGAGCAGGCCGAACGCAGCGGCCAGGACTTCAGCGCCGCGCAGGAAGCCGAGATCAAACAACCGATCCTCGACCAGTACGAAGAGCAGGGTCACCCCTACTACTCCAGCGCACGACTGTGGGACGACGGCGTCATCGACCCGGCGCAGACCCGTGATGTGCTGGCCCTGGCCTTGTCCGCGTCGTTGAACGCGCCTATCGAACCGAGCCGCTTCGGCGTGTTCCGGATGTGATGCTTTTTTGTGGGAGCGGGCTTGCTCGCGAAAGCGGTGTATCAGTCGACGTGTCCGGAACTGAAAGACCGTCTTCGCGAGCAAGCCCGCTCCCACAGAGACCGTGGAGACGGATGAATATGAGCGACTTCAACACCCTCGAACTGCACAACGACCCACGGGGTTTCGCCACCCTGTGGCTCAACCGTGCGGAAAAGAACAACGCGTTCAACGCAGAGATGATCCGCGAGCTGATTCTGGCATTGGACAAGGTTGCCAGCGACGCCAGCCTGCGTTTCCTGTTGGTGCGCGGGCGTGGCAAGCATTTCAGCGCCGGCGCCGATCTGGCGTGGATGCAGCAGTCAGCCGAACTCGATTACCACACCAATCTGGACGACGCCCGCGAATTGGCGGAGCTGATGTACAACCTCGCCAAGCTGAAAATCCCGACCGTGGCCGTGGTGCAAGGCGCGGCGTTCGGCGGCGCGCTGGGGCTGATCAGTTGCTGCGACATGGCAATCGGTGCCGACGATGCGCAGTTCTGTCTGTCGGAAGTGCGCATCGGTTTGGCGCCGGCGGTGATCAGTCCGTTCGTGGTGCAGGCCATCGGCGAACGTGCGGCGCGTCGGTATGCCCTGACCGCCGAGCGCTTCGGCGGGCAGCGTGCGCGGGAAATCGGTTTGTTGTCCGAGAGCTACCCGGCCGCCGAGCTTGATCAAGCCGTCGAGCAATGGATCGACAATCTGCTGCTCAACAGTCCCGCCGCGATGCGCGCCAGCAAGGATCTGCTGCGCGAAGTGGGCAACGGCGCACTGACCCCGGCCCTGCGCCGCTACACCGAAAACGCCATCGCGCGCATCCGCGTCAGCCCTGAAGGCCAGGAAGGCTTGCGCGCCTTTCTGCAAAAACGTCCGCCGAACTGGCAAGCCGCAACCACCACCAAGGAGCCGCGTTGATGAGCGCACCTGTTCTCACCACCCTGCTGGTGGCCAACCGTGGCGAAATCGCTTGCCGGGTCATGCGTACCGCCAAGGCGCTGGGCCTGACCACCGTCGCCGTGCACAGTGCCACTGACCGCGAAGCGCGGCACAGCCGGGAAGCGGATATCCGCGTTGACCTTGGTGGCAGCAAAGCCGCCGACAGCTATCTGCAAATCGACAAACTGATCGCGGCGGCCAAGGCCAGCGGCGCGCAGGCGATTCACCCGGGTTACGGTTTTCTGTCGGAGAACGCCAGCTTCGCTCGCGCCATTGAACAGGCCGGGCTGATTTTCCTCGGTCCCCCCGCCTCGGCCATCGACGCAATGGGCAGCAAATCCGCAGCCAAGGCGCTGATGGAAACCGCCGGTGTGCCCCTGGTGCCGGGCTATCACGGCGAGGCGCAAGATCTCGAAACCTTCCGCGATGCCTGCGCACGCATTGGTTATCCGGTGCTGCTCAAGGCCACTGCCGGAGGCGGCGGCAAAGGCATGAAAGTCGTCGAGGACGTCAGCCAACTGGCCGAAGCGCTGGCCTCGGCGCAGCGTGAAGCGCAGTCGTCGTTCGGCGATTCGCGGATGCTGGTGGAGAAATACCTGCTCAAACCGCGTCACGTGGAAATCCAGGTATTCGCCGACCAGCACGGCAACTGCCTGTACCTCAACGAGCGCGATTGCTCGATTCAGCGCCGGCACCAGAAAGTCGTCGAAGAAGCCCCGGCCCCGGGCCTGACCCCGGAACTGCGCCGCGCCATGGGCGAAGCGGCCGTGCGTTCGGCGCAGGCAATCGGTTACGTCGGTGCCGGCACCGTGGAGTTTCTGCTCGATGCGCGCGGCGAGTTTTTCTTCATGGAGATGAACACGCGCCTGCAGGTCGAACATCCGGTCACCGAAGCGATCACCGACCTCGATCTGGTGGCGTGGCAGATTCGTGTAGCGCGCGGTGAAGCGTTGCCAATCACCCAGGATCAGGTCCCGCTCAATGGCCATGCGATTGAAGTGCGCCTGTATGCCGAAGATCCCTCGAATGATTTCCTGCCGGCTACCGGTCGCCTGGATTTGTACCGTGAATCGGCTGAAGGACCTGGGCGTCGGGTGGACAGCGGGGTTGCAGAAGGCGATGAAATTTCGCCGTTCTACGACCCGATGCTCGGCAAGCTGATCGCCTGGGGCGAAGATCGAGAGCAGGCGCGCCTGCGGCTGTTGAGCATGCTCGATGAGTTCGCGATTGGCGGCTTGAAGACCAACATCAATTTTTTGCGGCGGATCATCGCGCATCCGGCGTTTGCCGCGGCAGAGCTGGATACCGGGTTTATTCCGCGTTATCAGGAACAGTTGTTACCAGCGCCGCGTGCGTTGAGCGATGAGTTCTGGCAGACCGCAGCGCAGGCATTCGCGCAGAGCTTGCCGGGCACTGTTCGGGCGGATGACCTGGGTTCGCCGTGGGCGTTGAACAGCGGTTTGCGCGCGGGGTTGCCGGCGGAAATCACCTTGCATTTGAGCTGTGAAGGTCAGGATCGGGCGTTGACCTTGAGCACCGCCGACAACGCCAAACTGACGGATGAAGCATTGGTCGTCGAGCACGATGGCGTGCGCCGCACCTTGCGGGCAATTCGTCAGGGCGATTCGCTGTACCTGCAATGGGACGGCGAGTTGCGGCGCATTCAGACTTACGATCCGATCAGCGCCGTCGACGCCAGCCACAGCCATCAGGGCGGTCTGACTGCGCCCATGAACGGCAGCATCGTGCGGGTGTTGGTGGAGGCCGGGCAATCGGTCGAGGCCGGTGCGCAACTGGTGGTGCTGGAGGCGATGAAGATGGAGCACAGCATTCGCGCGCCCCATGCGGGAGTGATCAAAGCGCTGTATTGCCAGGAAGGCGAAATGGTCGGCGAAGGCAGCGCTTTGGTTGAATTGGAAGCCGTGTAAATGGGAGATCGATCCTACGCCGAGCGAGGATCGATCTGACTAGAAACGCGCCGTGGCCTGAACCACCACGCCGATGATTCGACACTCCTCGGTGAACAGGGCTTTGGGCCAGGTCGGATTGAGCGGTACCAGATAACGCTGGCCGCCCTCTTCGTCCAGTTTGCGGAAGATCGCTTCTTCGCTGTTCTGCCACTGGGCGATCACCAGTTTGCCGGGCACCGCTTCCACCTCCGGGTCCACCAGGATCAGCATGCCTTCGGCGATGCTCTGGCCGGTGGGTGCGGTCATCGAGTCCCCCGCCACCGTCAGCCAGAACGCTGCACCACGGGCGTGATAATCCGTCAGTTCGAAGCGCTGCTTGTCCTGCGCCGGGGCATAGCTCGTGGCTGCACTTTCGCGGATTTCACACGAGGTGCGCCAGTCGCTGACCGGGTAGCGGAAGTACGGGTTGTACTTCTGCGCCAGTGGCATCTCGTCATCCGTGGATTCCTGCGGCTCACGGATCACCAGCACGACTTCGAGGAAGTCCATGCCCAGCGCCTGCAACACGCGGTTCATTTGGGTGATGCCCGGTTCGCGACGTTTGTTCAGCCAATGGCCGATGCCGCCCTGGGACATGCCGACGCGCTCTCCGAGCTCTGTTTGAGTGATTTTGAGTTCACTCATCTTGGCCTTGACCAACTCAATCCATTTATCCATGTGCGGCACCTTACTTGCCCCGCCTTCGGCCGACAAAACACATATTGTAGTATTTAAATTCTGGTCACAACTACGAATCGTACTATGCTGAAAGCACGGACTTTCAATCGAACAAGGAGTGACCCTTCACCATGAATATCAGCAGCAAAGACTTGCCCGATCTGCAAATGGACACCACGTTCACCTCCCCTCAAGGCAACGCGGCAGCGCAGCGGGCGCTGGATTATTACTTGAAACCAGCTGTTTCAGAACCCGAGGTCGAGGAACGTTTTTTCAATGTGAAACGCCATCTCAGCGGCGAAGAAGCCCTCGTGCACGCGTCAGATCTGTTGCGCTGTGCAGCGGCCACTGCCTTCAAGGCAGCCGAAAATCTGCAGGGTGCAAGCCGCGACCTGGCCTTTTCGGTAGTGCACATGGTGGATATGGCGCGGGCGATGGTCGACCATTCAATCGATGGCGAACAGCTCTGACGGACACGGGAAGCGGACGGACAGGAAAGAATTTTCCAATCGCGCAGATAAAAACATTTGACTTGCAAATGATAATGATTATTATTGCAAGCAGCTGGTCGCGAGATCAGTCGATGGACCAGAGACCTTAGGTCGGTCTTCTGGACTATCTCCTCATCAGGCTAATCACGGTTTTTGACCCGGCTTTTTGCCGGGTCTTTTTTTGCCCGTTTTTCGGGCTTATGGCTTCAGGCTAATGAAGACGTTGGTGTTGCAAATTCGATGGCGCGGATAATATCAAAAGAATATCGCTTGGCAAGCAAAGCCCGGCCGGATTGGGCCAAACTAATGACAATTAGCACTTGAGAATCAATCGCACACTCTCTAAGCTGCTTGCGCGTCACGGAAGACGCCCCCCACCGCAACCCGCAATTTCCCTCGGTTTCAGCCCTGTCTTGCGTGTAAAGTAGCCGCCATAAAAATCATATTCAGGAACCGATTATGACCGTGGCCAAATCTTCGTTCGACATCAGCGCCAACTTCGACAGCGGCAACATTCAAGTCATCGACATCTCCAATCCGCTCAACCCGGTTCTGGCCATTCGCCCGGATACCCGGAGCGCTCACTTCCAGTGGTTCCACTTCAAGGCCAGCGGCCTGCATGTTCGCCAGGAGCACTGGTTTCGCCTGGTCAACGCCAGTCAATCCTCTTACAACAAGGCCTGGACTGGCTATCAGGCTGTCGCGTCCTACGACCACGTCAACTGGTTCCGTATTCCTACCAGCTTCGAAGGCGACAGCCTGCGCTTCTGCCTCGAAGCCGAGCAGACCCACGCCTGGTTCGCCTACTTCGAACCCTACAGCCGCGGTCGTCATGACTGGCTGATCGAGCAAGCGCTGAGCAAGGCCGGCACCGAGCTACTGGCCACCGGCAAGAGCGTCGAGGGTCGTGACATTCAGCTGCTGCGCAAGGGCAGCGGCGCCGAAGGCCAGCGCAAAATCTGGATCATCGCGCAACAGCACCCGGGCGAGCACATGGCCGAATGGTTCATGGAAGGTGTGATCGAACGCCTGGAACGCCACGACGACCCGGTGCTGAACAAGTTGCTGGCCAGCGCCGATCTGTATCTGGTGCCGAACATGAACCCGGACGGCGCCTTCCACGGTCACCTGCGCACCAACGCCATGGGCCAGGATTTGAACCGCGCCTGGCAGAGCGCCAGTCAGGAAGTCAGCCCCGAGGTACTTTTCGTACAACAGCAGATGGAAAAGTACGGCGTCGATCTGTTCCTCGACGTACACGGTGACGAAGAAATCCCCCACGTGTTCACCGCCGGTTGTGAAGGCAACCCGGGTTACACGCCGCGCATCGAGAAGCTTGAAGAGCATTTCCGCACGCACCTCAAGCACACCACCAAAGACTTCCAGACCAAGTATGGCTACACCCGCGACGAACCGGGCCAGGCCAACATGACCCTGGCCTGCAACGCTGTCGGTCAGAAGTACGACTGTCTGTCGCTGACCCTGGAAATGCCGTTCAAGGATCACGACGACCATCCGGACAAAGAAACGGGCTGGTCGGGCAAGCGCTCGAAACAGTTGGGCAAGGACGTGCTGACCACCATCGCAGACATGGTCGACACTCTGCGCTGATCCCTCCTCCGCTCCACCCAAAGATCGCAGCTGTTGGCTGCGATCTTTTTTTGCGCAATGAAATGCCACGATCAACAAGGTTGCAAATTAAAACCAGAATGCTTACCGTGATTCTGGTTTTAATTTGAAACCCAAAAAGGATTCAGGGCATGCAATCTCAACCTCTCAAAAGCAGTGTGGTGCTGCTGTTCGCCATTGCCTGTGGTCTGGCGGTGGGCAACGTGTATTACGCGCAGCCGCTGCTGGACGCCATGGCCGAGGCGTTCACTATGTCGCCGGCAACCATCGGCATCGTCATCACCCTGACGCAGATCGGCTATGGCATCGGTCTGGTGTTGCTGGTGCCACTCGGCGATTTGCTCAACCGCCGCCGGCTGATCGTCACCCAGACCCTGCTATCGGCTGCCGCCCTGCTGATGATCGCGCTGGCGCCCAGCAGCGTGTGGTTGCTGCTCGGCATGACCCTGACCGGTTTGCTCGCGGTGGTGACGCAAGTGCTGGTGGCGTACGCCGCGACCCTGGCGATCCCGGCGCAACGTGGTCGGGTGGTCGGCGTGGTCACGAGCGGTATCGTCCTCGGCATTCTGCTCGCCCGCACCATTGCCGGGGCCATGGCTGATCTGGCCGGTTGGCGGGCGATCTATTTGCTGTCGGCGGGGCTGACGCTGCTGATGGCGCTGCTGCTGTTGCGCGTATTACCCCGGGATGAAGCCGCGCAGCCGGCGAGCCGTTACGGCGCGCTGATCGCTTCGGTGTTCCGCCTGTTCAGGCAAGAGCCGGTGCTGCGACAACGGGCGATTCTCGCGTTGCTGACCTTCGCCAGCGCCATGGTGCTGTGGACGCCGATGGTGCTGCCGCTGGCCGCCCCGCCGCTGTCGTTATCCCATAGCGAAATTGGCCTGTTCGGGTTGGCCGGCGCCGCCGGTGCACTCGCCGCCGCGCGGGCCGGACATCTGGCTGATCGCGGTCTGGGCCAATGGGTCAGCGGTCTGTCGCTGCTGCTGATGCTCGCCTCATGGCTACCGATCGCCCTCACCCAGTCCTCGCTGTGGGCGCTGTTACTCGGCGTGATCACCCTCGATCTGGGCTTGCAGGCCGTGCACGTCACCAGCCAGAGCATGATCTACAACGTGCGCCCCGAAGCGCAAAGCCGCCTCACCGCCGGCTACATGCTGTTCTATTCGATCGGCAGTGCATTGGGTTCGATTACGTCGACGGCGATGTACGCCTGGGCCGGCTGGATCGGCGTGTGTCTGCTTGGCGCCGCTATCAATGCGGTGGCGCTGGGCTATTGGTGGCTGACCGTGAAAAGTGGCGCACCCCAGCGATGCGCCACCCAGGCAGGTTAGTCGCGATCGCGACCGCGCAACATGCTGTCGAGCACCTCGTCGCGACGCACCCAACCGTGGAACAGCGCCGCCGCCAGGTGCAACAGCACGGTCAGGAACAACAGGTACGCCAGATAGCCATGCGCCTTGCGCAGCAGGGCAAACACTTGCGCATCGGCCGGCAGGATCGACGGCAAATGAAAGGTATTGCTGAGCATCACCGGCTCCCCCGACGCACTGATCATCGCCCAACCGAGCAGCGGCAGCACCAGCATCAACGCGTACAACAACACATGCGAGGCCTTGGCCGCCAGCACCTGCCAGCCCGGCAGATCGTCCGGCAGTGGCGGCTGGCGGGTGGAAAACCGCACCAACAGGCGCACCACCACCAGCAGCAGAATCGCGATCCCCAGCGGTTTATGCAGATGGATCAGCCACTCATGCCGCTGTGAAACCGAAGTGACCATCCCGGCGCCGATGAACAACATGGCGATGATCATCACCGCCATCAGCCAGTGCAGCAGGCGCGCCAAGAGAGCGAAATGAGTCGGTTGCGTGCTCATGGGCGAGCCTCCTGTTTGGCGGCGGGCAATTGGCTGACTTCACTGGTACGCCGTAGATAAGAATCGGCGTAACCGGCGGAACGCGCCGCGAGCAATGGGTCGTCGGAACCCTCGATACCAGCCGGCAACACCAGCGGATCGTAGTTGATGTCACGGCATTCGCCGCTGAGCTGCGGTTGAGTCTTCTCCAGCACCAGCGTGCCGGCGTTGATCACCTTGCGGCCCTCGGGCCAGGTTTTGCTGGCGTCGTTCACCGGATCACCGGGATTGGCCAAGGTGATATTCAGCTGCCAACGCAACGGCCCCTCGGCCAGGCGCTGCACCAGATCCTTCTCGAGAAAATCCGCACCCTCCGGCGCCGAGGCTCCGGCGGCATCACGCGCCAGCGGCGTGACACTCCAGCGCACCGCCTGCTTCTGCCCGCTGGCGTTGACCAGATAAAACGCATTCACGCTGTTGTAGGTTTCGGTGGCATAGCTGGCCGACGGTTTGGCGGTCTTCACCCACGTCAGAAACGGCACGGCTTCCGGGTGCGCGGCGAAGAATGCCGGCACTTTCGAAGGGTCCGGTTTACCTGTGGCCGGATCCGGCGATTGTGCCTGCTGCAACTGATAGAACGCCTCGGGAGTGCCGACCGGGAACACCGGCATGCTGTTCATCCCGGTGCGCCATTGCTGCCCGTTGGCCTGGGTGAAACGCAGCGCCAGGCTGCGGATCGGCACACTGCTGTCCGGGGCATAGGGATTCCCCGCCGGCAATGCGAAGCGTCCGACCACCGGGGTCTGCGCCTCGTTGAACACCTGCGCGGAAGAAAACGCCCGCGCCTCGCCACTGCTCTCGAAATGTCCGATCACGCACACTCCCTTGGCGTGATTGCGGCGAAATCCGGGGTGCACGCCGTTGTTTTTCTCCAGCACATCGACCAGCGCCTTTGGCGTCAGACGTTGTGGGTCAAGGTTACCGTGCACGAAGGCAAACGCCCCGGCCACTGCGGCAACCACCACGGCAATCGCCGTCAGGCGCAACACTGTGCTCGCGGCACTCAAGGGCGGGCGCGAAGGCCTGCCCGGCGGTGAAGTGCGATCAACCATGAATAACTCCAGGGCCATCGGCCACAAGTAGGAAGAATCAGCAAGACGCGCCCCATCGGGATTTATTCCATGGCCCGGTATTTATTTTTCCGAACGTGGAATAACCTCGAACGGCAGACGTCTCCCTAGTCCACAGCGTAGTGACTAGCAGAAAATCATGAGCGAATTCGACGAACAGTTGAGAGAAATCATTCCCAGATTGCGCCGCTTTGCCGTGTCATTGACCCGCAACAGCAGCAGCGCCGACGATCTGGTGCAGGCCAGCCTTGAGCGGGCCCTGTCCGGCTGGAGCGAGAAACGCGCCGAGGGTGATGTGCGCGCGTGGCTGTTCGCGATCCTCTATCGCCAGTTTCTCGATGCCCATCGGCGCTCGCGTCGTTATGCGCGGATGCTCGAATTCTTCACCGGTCGCGACGATGCCGAACCCTCGACCGAGCGCACCGTGATCGCCCAATCGACCCTGCAAGCCTTCGATCGACTGCCCAGCGAGCAACGCGCGCTGCTGTTGATGGTTTCGGTCGAAGGCCTGAGCTACAAGGAAGTCGCGCAAATCCTCAACGTCCCCAGCGGCACCGTGATGTCGCGCCTGTCCCGCGCCCGCCAGGCCTTGCGCCAACTCAGCGACGGCGAAATCAGCAGCCCTTCCTTGCGGATACTCAAATGATCAGCATGCCCCCCAGCGAGCGCGACCTGCACGCGTACGTCGATCACCAACTCAACGAAGCCGACCGGCGCCTGGTCGACACCTGGCTGACCACTCACCCGGAAGCCGCCGCGCAAGTGCGCGCCTGGCAGCACGACGCCCAGTTGTTGCGCGCAGCCCTGGGTGGTGCCTTGCAGCAACCGGCCAATCCGGAGCTTGATCCGGCGCTGATTCGCCAGCGCCTCAAGCGTCAGTCGCGGCGCCACCTGGCCAGCGCGGCGGTGTTGCTGATCGCGGTCGGCATCGGCGGTTTCAGTGGCTGGCAGGCGCGGGAGATGACCCTCGTGCGCTCCTCCATGCTGCCGATGACCGATGCCTTGCAGGCCTATCGTTTGATCGCCCAGCAAGGGATTTTGCCGGCGGACTACAAAGTCGACAGTGACGGCGGCATGCAGCATTGGCTCGACCGCTATTTCACCCAGGCCAGTCGCTTGCCGGATCTGAAATCCGCCGGTTTCGAACCGGTCAGCGGTCGCCTGCTCAGCACCGACGAAGGCCCGGCGGCGATGGTCATGTATGAGGATCGCAGCGGCCACAAGGTCAGTTTCTACGTGCGGCCACCGGGACCGAAGAACACCTTCCTGCCACGCGGTAGCCGCAGCGACGGTGATCTGCAGGCCGATTACTGGTCCGGTGGCGGGTACAACTATGCGATGGTCAGCCCGACGGACTCGCCGGCGGCGCAGCAACTGAGGCAATCACTGCCATTGTGAAAACTGCGCAAATCCCCCTGTGGGAGCGGGCTTGCTCGCGAAAGCGATAGATCAGCCACCATCATGTTGAATGACACACCGTATTCGCGAGCAAGCCCGCTCCCACAGGGTTCATCGCATGAGTCAGAAACCTACGTCGAGCACTACATTGTCCAGGTACGTCCCCGCCGGCGGCGTGGTCTGGTCGGTGTAGATCTTCGCGTTGTAATTGAAAATCTGGCTCCCCGTGCCCAGCCCATTCCCCGGATTGACCTCCGCGTCAGTGCTCGACCGGCGCGCGCTGCCGACACTGCCCCACCGGGTGGTGCCGGCGCTTTTGAAGATGTCGTAGGCCAGATAATTGCTGCCGGAAATCATCCGCCGCCGACCGCCGACGCTGAGCGGGTTCTGCCCGTCGCTCAAACCGACGGTGTAGGCGCTGCCCTTGGTACAGGCCAGGTTGATGGTCTGTCCGGTCACCGGGGTAAAGGCGCTGATCACCGGCGCGCTGCCGAAGGCGATGTTCGGCGCGGTAATCGTGCAGTCGTTGGACACGGTGAGGTTCACGGTCAGCGTGGTGGTGCCGCTGGCAATATCGCGGCCGATGCAAATGGCGCCAATGCCAATGCCCGAGCAGTAATTCCAGTTCCAGAAAATGCTCAGGGTTTCCGTGTAGACCCCGGCGGCGACGTTGCTGCCAATGGTCGTGCCCAGGTACAGCGGCACGGTTTTCGGGGTGGTGCCGTTGAGCAGCCCCAAGGCATCGATGATGCCGTTACGGGCGAAGTCGAATGCGGTGCCACGGGTGACCGGGTAGCTGGTGCTGTTGTTGGCGTAGATCGTGTAGCCGATGACGTCGCCGGTCGGCCCGCGCAAGCCGCTCTGGGTCGAGGTGATGGTGGCGTAGAAATGGTCGTTGCTGGTCAGCAATGACAGCAATGAACCGGTACAACTCAACCCGGCGTTGAGGGTTGAACTGGGCTGCGTCGTGGTACGCACGGCAATCGAACTGATTGAGCCGAACGCCACCGGCGTGGTGCTCACCACCGAACACAAGGCCTGCGCCCCCCCCGGCAGTAGCAGCGCCAGACACAGGCAGATCCGCACCGCATTCACTGGCACACCAACGGGCCGATCAGCGGCACCTGGCTCTGCTGCATGTCCACTTCGAACTGCGTCTTGCAGGTCTTGCCGTCCGCCAGCGTCACCAGCAACGCGTTCTGCGCCTGCAGGTTTTCCAGATAGACCAGCCCGTCCCAGCCGACCACCGTGCGCGCGCCACTCTGCTCGTGCAGCACGCCCGCGCCCAATGGCAGCTCGCGTTGCTGCGCATCCACCAGCACGATGCTCGCGGCGATCACCCGGGTCAGCGGAAACTCCAGCAAATAGCCGCTGCCACGACGCACGGCGATGCGCTGTTCGACGTTGGGGCTGCGCACGTTGGCCGGCAGATTCAGCGGATCGATTTCGTATTTGCCGCGGTAGTACGCGCTGCTCCACGGCACCAGCAAGTGGCCGTTTTTATCGGTCTGACCGACCTGCTGGTTTTCGTAGCGCACTGGAATATCGGCAAAACCCTCAGTGCTGACCACCACAAAAGCATCGTCGATGCGATTGGCCGCGAACACCTGGCGGTCCATCCACACCAGCGAACCACTGGCATCGGCCCAACGGGTTTCAGCCTCCGAAGTGCCATAAACACCGGCCTGTAATTGCACCGATTGCAGACGCCAGGTGACGTCGGCCTGGCGATAATCGGGACCATCACCCTTGGCGTACCCCAGATTGAAACCGACCCCGCCCTCGGTCGGCACCGAGCGGCTGTAATTGACCCGCTGCTGACTCTGCCCGGTCTTGCTGCGCTCGCTGCTGATCGCCAGGCTGCCGCGCAGATCGAACGGAATCACCAGTTGCGCCTGCACCGCCCAGTTGCTGTCGCCGATCTCGCGATTGGCCGACAGATAAAAACTGCTGTTGCGCCACAATGGTTTGCTCCAGCTCAGGTTGAGCAACCGCGTGCGCGAATCGTCCGCCGCGCGCACGTCGAAGTAGCCAGCACCGAGGCTGCCCCAGCGTTCGAGGTTGACGCTCAGGGTCGCCTGCTCGCTGCGCCGGCTGAGGCTGATGTAAGGGCTGTCGATCACGCTGAGGTCGGCGTACTGATCACGGCGTTGCAGGCGCTGCCAGGAAAAACTGTAGCGCTGGCTGCTGTACTGATAACCGAGACTCAACTGCTCGCCGCCGTCGCCGTCGAATCGGCTCTGACTGATGGCGCTGTTGATTACGCCGAAATTGCCCAGACGCCAATTGCCGCCGATCCCGCCGAGGGTCAGCGAGTCAGCCGCTTCGGCGTGGCTTTCCAGAGTGAAGCTGTCGCTGACACCGTAGCGCAGGCTGCCGGAGGTCACGCCGGGGCCATAGCTGAAGTCCTTCAAGCCGTAATCGCGGCGCAACGTACCGGCCGCCACCGAAAAATCACTCAGGCCTTTTTGCAGCAGACTGCTGGTGACATAGAACGGCACCGTGGTCGACACCTGCCGCCCCAGCGCATCAGTGGTCACCACCACCGCCTCCCCGGCGCCGTTGATGAACGGAATGTTGGTCAGGGTATACGGCCCCGGTTGCAGGTCGGTGCTGCTCGACTTGTAGCCGTTGATAAACAGATCAACCGACGACGGCACCGCGGCCTCACCGGCGAACTGCGGCAACGGATAGGTCACCAGATCCGGGCGCACGGCAAAATCCCGTGAGAACTGCACACCGCCCAGACGCACCGAATTGCTCCAGGGCAAGGCGCCACTGATCACGTCCCCGCCTTCGTAGGTGAGCATTCGCTCATCATCGGAGTAGCGCCAGGTGGTGTCGTAGCGCAGGTAACCATTGTCGAGCGTACTGACCGAATCCCCGGCCAAGGTGCGCCGGTACTGCCCGGTGTTGGACAGCGTGCCCCAACTGTCGAACAGCCGCACCTCGTTCCAGGCCGCCAGATAAGTGCCAGCATCGTCGGTGTCATTGAGGTACAAGTCGTAGTTGAACAGCGCGCCGAAACTGCTCAGCGCCGGGGTGCGCGGATAGTTCTCGCGATTACCGATGAACTGATCCGGCAGCCACTGCGGCGGCACATCCAGAAGCAGCCGCTGACCGACACTGTCGTACTCGCTGTGCAGTCCCGGCAGGCCGTCGAGATCGACTTCGGCCCCAGCATTGCCCGGCAGTTTCATCCCGGTTTCAGCCAATACGCTGGCCGGCAGAAACAGATGCCCGTCGCGCTGCTGCACTGCCACCACCCGCCCGGTGTTCATCTGATTGACCACCAGTTCCAGAAACAGCTGTGCATCACTCACGGCCTCCATGCCGCTGGGCGGTGGCGGCAGTTCGCCGGCCTCGGATGGTTGCACGAACATCAGGCACCACGCGCCGGTCATGAGCCACAACGGACGCTGAATACGACGAGCCCATCCCGGGCTCATACACGCTTTGTGTCCGTCAATGGACTTGATCCTCCTGATGCCACTCTTGCCAAAGCCAGTTATCTTTCTCTGGTTTTTTGACGACCCGACGCAATCATTGTGGCGAGGGAGCTTGCTCCCGCTCGGCGGCGCGGCCGTTGTCAGAACTGTTGAAGCGGACTACCTGACACGGCTTGGGGCTGCTTCGCAACCCAGCGGGAGCAAGCTCCCTCGCCACAGTAATCCTCTCGACACAGCGTCTTGTTTTAGCGTCCCGGCGCAATGCTCTGCACCTGCGCGCCACCATTGACTCGCACCTGCAACGCCGACTCACTGGCCAACGGCCCCGGTGCCGGCCAGCGCATCACTGCTCCCGGCAACACATAACCCAGCAAGCCCTCGGCCAATGGCTTGCTCTGCCCACCCTGTTTGATCACCACGTCGGTCAGCCGCGCATGCACCGCGCCCTGGTTGCGCACCTCGACATACGGCCGACCGTCCACCGCCACCGTGCGCCAGCTCAGTTGCGGCACACCGACACCTTTGGGATCACGCGGGCGGGTGCTGTCTTCCTTGCTCCACAGCCCCGCACCGTAGGCAAACAAGGGCACCGAATAACGCATCTGAAAGCGGATCGCGGCTGCGGTTTTGCCGCCCTCGGCAGCCGGCGGCTGGGCAGAAGGGATTTCGTCGATGATGATCCGGTAGGCCAGTTCCTGCCCCGGCGGCACATCCTTGGTCCGGGTCAGGCGCACCAGTTGTTTTTGCCCCGGCTCGATCTTCGCCACCGGCGGGCTACCGATCACATCGCGCTGGTTCTGGTATTGCTCTGCAAAGCCACTCTGACTCCAGCCGAACACGCGGATCTGCAGGTTGGCGGTTTCCGTGCCGCGATTCTCCAGCCACAACGCACTGGCCTGTTGATCGGCCTCCAGCACCGGATCGATTGGCCAGATCAGCACCGAACTGGCGGCCTGTGCATGCCCGGCCCCGAATATGACCAGCGCCAGCAACACCCGCTGCACAACCGAATGCCGTGAAGTAACTACCCCCATGAACCTGCTCCTTGTCAGCATTCAAACTTCGCCTCACCACGACAGCTGCACCTGCAACACGTCGCTGTACGTCCCCCCAGGCTGATTGCCCGGCAATTGCACCTGGCCGTAAATCGGCAGGCTGATGTTGTTCGCATCGCTATAGGCCACCGCCACGCTCTGGCCAATGCCCAGGCTCTGGCTGTAAGCCGCATCGCGAAACAGCGCATACGCCACCCGCGCACTGCCGCTGTTGATCTGCATATGCCGACCGCTGCTGTTGTACTGGCCGCCATCGACCGTCATGTTCAGTGCCACCCCCGGCGTGCATTGCAGCTGCACGCCGCCGGTCAATGCCACTTGCACCGTGCCGGTCGCGAGGGCCGAACTCGAACCGAAATTCAGCCCGCCGTAATTCGACACTCCGCCGACCACAAGACACCCCGGCGTGATGGTCGCGCTGACCTGAAAGCTCTGGCTGGTCGCCGCCCCCAGCGGCAGCGGCACACTGCCCGCACAGAGCAGGAGCAGCGCGGCGCAGCCCTGGCGGCGCATGGCATCAGAACGTCAGTTCGACAGCGACAGTGTCGGTGTACGTACCCGCCGGCAACCCGGCCTTGCCCACCGCCTGACCGTAGATATTCACCGTCTGCGCCACGCCAGTGCTGGTCGCCAGGTTGATCGTGCCGTCGATCGGCAGCAGCTGCGAATGCCCGGCATCGGTGTAGAAGTCGTACGGCACGTAGTTGGCAACACCGTCATACAGCGCGCGAGCGCCACCCGGCGATTGCCCGTCGTGAGCACCGGCACGCACCTTGACCACCGGGGTCGTGCCGCTGGAGCAGAGAATCGACAGCGCCCCGCCGCCACCGCCGAGCACTTGCCCGCTGGCGGTGGTGAACAGACTGTTGGCGGTGCCGAAGTTCAGCGCACCGAAGTTCAGACCGGTGGAACCGCCGGCACCGTTGACCTGACAGCTGCTGATCAGGGTCAGGCTGGCGGTGATCTGGCCGGTGACTGTGGTGGCGGCGTTGGCACTGGGAACCAGCGTCAGGCCGAGCAACGACAAACCTATCCTTGATGCATACTTGCGCATGGTGTCCGTCCTCTACGGGGTTACCAGTCGAGCGTCACCGTCAGCGTGTCGGTATAGACACCTGCCGGTACCGCGCGGGTATTCGCCACCACCGTGCCAAACACCGGAATCGGTATCTGCGCACCGCTGGTGACAGCGAAGTTGTGTTGTTGGCCAATGCTGTAGCGCTGGCTGCCGGAGGCATCCAGAAAGAGTTGATAAGGCAGGGTCTGGCGCCCGTTGCTCAGGCGGCGGGTGGTGCCGTCACCGTGGCTGCCGCCATCGATAGTGACGGTGAAACCGGTGACCGAGGGATTGCAGGCGACGTTCAGCTTGCCGCTGCTGTCGCCGTCGAGACTGGCCTTGATCGGCGCGGTCCAGGTCGGCCCCTGCTGACCGAAGTCGAGGGTGCCCAGATTGCTCACCGGGATCGCGGGCGTGGCACTGTTGGTGACTTCGCACCCGGCGATCAGAATCAGCCGCGCATTGATCTGCCCACTGATTGCCGCCTGTGCGTCGTCAGCGAGCAACAGCATTGTCCCTGCGGCGATAACCATCCAGTGCTTGCCTGTCATTGCGTCCGCTCCTACTCCTTCAGGATGCCTGCGTACCTCGCGTTCAGCATTGAACGCGCCTTCCCTGCGCAACCCGCCTCCAGCGGATTGCCTGAAATCCCGCACTCACCAGGTCACGGTGACCTTTACCAGATCCGAATAGCGGCTGACCTGCGGCACTTGGGCCAGACGCTCGATCCGCGCGTACAGCGGCAGCTCCACCGTGCCGGTGTCCGGCACCCGACCGCTCACCGGTACGTCCACCACCAGCGGCACCCTGCGCGCCGCGTCCTGATACAGCCGATAAGGAATCGGCCTGCTCCCCGCCGCCCCCGCCATGTAGCGAACCTCGCCAACGCCACCATGCAGGCCACCGTCGACCCGCAGCTGATACGGCGTGTCAGGGTTGCACTCCAGGCGTGGCAACCGTTGGTTGGTCAGCGCCGCTCCGAGTGGCCCGGCCGGGTCATCGAGACGCGCAGTACTGCCGAAATCCAGCACGCCCAATTGTTCGATACCCGCTTCGCGCTGCTGGCCGATCAACTGGCAACCACGCTGCACGTCAACGCGTACTTCGACCTGAAGATCCGCCGCATACACCGAGGCCCCAAGCACCCCGAGCAGGCCCACCACCACACGTGCAATCACTTTCCCATTCCTTGCGAGGGAACATCCTGGATGACGTTGCTGTGTTTCAGGTTAGCAACGGTCGACGAATCCGCCAGTCGATTGGATCCATGGATCTGCCGGGATATGTTTCGAAAGTTTGGCAACACGGCGAATTACATCGCTGAAAATAGCTGTACGTCCCGCACAAATTTGTTCAGTGATCGCCCACAGTCGACAAGCCGTGATGGAAGCCGGGCGCCGCCTCTGGTTACACTACGGCGCCGCGCTCCCGGGCGTCGGCGTGATGACTACGGAGTGACTGCACTGTGCCCTCTCGATCGCCCAAACGATCGCCACTGACCCTACGCTGGTCGGCGCTGCGCCGCTGGTTCGCCAAGGGCCGGCCCGCGAATGCCGGGCATGACGCGAATGCCCAGTCGATCCGCGAATATTTCCGGCACAAGGCTCACGGTCAGGGCTACACCCTCAGCCACAGCCAGCAGCGGGTGATCGACTGCATGGCGCAGCAGGCCAGCCTGTTGTTCGGCGCCAAGCCGCAAACGCCGCCGAGCCTGTACCTGCATGGCGCGGTCGGACGCGGCAAGAGCTGGCTGCTCGACGGTTTCTTCCAGGCACTGCCGACCGCGCAGAAACAGCGCGTGCATTTCCATGAATTCTTCGCCCGGCTGCATCAGGGCATGTTCCACCATCGCGAACAGGACGACGCTCTCGGCGTCACCCTCGACGAGCTGTTAGATGATTGCCGGGTACTGTGTTTCGACGAATTTCATGTGCATGACATCGGCGATGCGATGCTCATCACTCGGCTGTTCAAGGCCTTGTTTCAGCGCGGAATTCTGCTGCTGGTGACCTCCAACTATCCGCCGGAAGGCTTGCTGCCCAATCCGCTCTATCACGCGCGCTTCAAACCGGTGATCGAATTGATCAACGCCCGAATGCAAGTGATGGAGGTCGGCGGCCCGCACGATTACCGCAGCCAGGCGAGCAACCATGCGCATCAGGTTTTCACGCAGGGTCACTATGTGTGGCCAGCCACCGTAACCCAGCGCCAGACGCTGAACCTGCCGCCCGAAGGTGCCCCGGCCATTGCGTTGCCGGTGGGCAGCCGACACGTTCAGGCGCGCCTGTGTGATGGCAGCCGGGTCGCTTTCACCTTCAACGATGTGTGCGAGCAACCGACGGCGGTAATGGATTACCTGGAGCTGTGTCGGCGTTTCGACCAGTGGATCATCGACGATCTGCCGGAACTCGGTGAGTGTTCGATCGCTGCACAACAGCGCTTCATCAACCTGATCGACGTGCTCTACGACCAGGACAAACACCTGACCCTGCTCAGCCGCTTGCCACTGCGCGAGGCGCTTGGCGGCAATGCCATCGACCTGGCCCGCACCCGCAGTCGCCTGGGGCAGTTGCAGGAAATCCACTGACAACTCGGATCCCCTGTGGGAGCGGGCTTGCTCGCGAAGGCGGAGTGTCAGTGACGAATCACTGACTGACAGGACGCCTTCGCGAGCAAGCTCGCTCCCACAGGGTTTCCGGTGTTATCGGGAGTCGGGTCAGTGCAAATTCAGGCTTTGCCGTTATCATGTCGCCCGTTTCGAGCGCCCGACGCTTCTTTCTTTTGATAGTGAACATCCCCATGCACACACTTGCTCAATTGCGCGCCGGCGAGTTGTCGGGCATTACCCGGCTGGATCTGTCCTGCGGACTGACCGAGTTTCCCCGGGAGATTTTCGAGCTGGCCGATACGCTGGAGGTGCTCAACCTCAGCGGCAACGCCTTGAGCAGCCTGCCGGACGACCTGCATCGCCTGACCAGGATGCGCATTCTGTTCTGCTCGGACAACCGCTTCACCGAAGTGCCGGAATGCGTCGGCCAATGTACAGCGCTGACGATGATCGGCTTCAAGGCCAACCGCATCAGCCAGGTGCCGGGCGCCGCACTGCCGCCGCTGTTGCGCTGGTTGATCCTGACCGACAACTGCATTGAAACCTTGCCGAACGAATTGGGCGAGCGCCCGTATCTGCAAAAACTGCTGCTGGCCGGCAATCGCCTGCAAGCGCTGCCCGCCTCCATGAGCCAATGCCATCGCCTGGAGCTGATCCGCATCGCTGCCAACCAGATGCGTGAACTGCCGCAGTGGCTGCTGACCCTGCCGAGCCTGACCTGGCTGGCGTACGCCGGTAATCCGCTGGAAACCGAGGCCGATGCCGCCGCGCTGGAAGCCACGCCGCTGATCGACTGGTCGGCGCTGCGTCTGGAACAGCGCCTGGGCGAAGGCGCCTCGGGGGTGATTTCACGGGCGCAGTGGCAGCGCGACGACGGCTCGCAGGTGCCGGTCGCGGTGAAGCTCTATAAAGGTGAAATGACCAGCGACGGTTCGCCGCTGCACGAGATGAACGCCTGCATCACCGCCGGACTGCACCCGAACCTGATCCGCGTCGAAGGCCGTATTCACGGGCATCCCGATGGCCAACAGGGGTTGGTGATGCAACTGATCGACCCAAGCTTTCGCAATCTGGCGGCATTACCGAGCCTGGCGAGCTGCTCGCGGGATGTGTATGCCGAGGATTGCCGCTTCAGTGCCGAAGTGGCACTGAACATTGCCCGAGGCATCGCTTCGGCGGCCGAACACCTGCATCAACAGGGCATCACCCACGGCGACCTCTACGGCCATAACATTCTGTTGAACGATCAGGGTGATTGCTTGCTCGGGGATTTCGGCGCGGCGTCGTTCCATGCCACCACCGATACCCTGGAAACCCGGGCGCTGCAACGCATCGAAGTGCGGGCGTTCGGGGTTCTGCTCGGGGAATTGCTGGCGCGCATCGACTCGGGGTTGAGCGATGAACAGCGTGAGGTGCTGGAAGCGCTGCAACAGCGTTGCTGTCAGCCAGATGTGCTGGCGCGGCCGGGGTTCAGCGAAGTGAGTGAGGTGCTGGAAAAGTTGTAACTGACACAAATCCTGTGGCGAGGGAGCTTGCTCCCGCTGGACGGCAAAGCCGTCCCAAAAACAACGACTGCTGCGCAGCCGAGCGGGAGCAAGCTCCCTCGCCACAGTTATCTTTGCAACAGATCAGCCCGCCAGACCGACAAACATGTCCTGCACATCGTCATGGTTGTCGAGGCCTTCGAGGAACGCCTCGACTTCAGCCATCTGCTCGGCGCTCAGGCCGCTGACCGGGTTCTTCGGCTGGTAACCGAGTTTGGCCGACAGCACGGTAAAACCTTGCTCAGGCAGGGCTTTCTGCACAGCGTCGAGGTCGGTCGGATCGGTCAGGAACAGGGTCGCGCCCTCTTCGCCCGGCTCGAAGTCCTGGGCACCGGCCTCGATCGCGGCCATTTCCGGATCGGCGTCCGGGGTGTCCGGCGAGGCTTCGATCATGCCGACGTGGTTGAAGTCCCAGGCCACCGAACCGGAAGCGCCCAGTTGGCCCTTGCGGAAGGCCACGCGGATTTCCGCGACGGTGCGGTTGATGTTGTCGGTGACGCACTCGACGATCAACGGAACCTGGTGCGGCGCGAAACCTTCGTACGTCACACGGTGGTACTGCACGGTTTCGCCCAGCAGGCCGGCGCCTTTCTTGATGGCGCGGTCCAGGGTTTCCTTGGGCATCGAGGCTTTCTTGGCCTGTTCGACCACCAGACGCAGGTGTGCGTTGGTGGCGGTATCGGCACCGTTGCGGGCAGCGATGGTGATTTCTTTCACCAGTTTGCCGAAGATCTTGCCCTTGGCGTTGGCTGCCGCTTCTTTGTGTTTAACCTTCCACTGTGCGCCCATTACTCACTCTCTTGATCTGTGGCGCCGAGACATCTATTGGCCGACGCGTGGCGCCAAGTTTATACGGCCTAAAGTCGGCAATCGACCAAAAAAATCAATGTTGAATCGACATCTTCACCACGACTTGTAGGGCGATTCTGAAAAGCCCACCAGCCATGACCATTCGTGCTCGCGTTTTCGTACCCTCTGCCGTCCGTATTGCCCACAGAGCCCGTACGAATGCTCAATGACAAGGAAAGCCCGTTCACCCTGACCCTGACCGACGGCCCGCTGTGCCTGCCGGTCTTGCGTTTCAGTGGCAAGGAAGCACTCAATCAGCCGTTTCGCTTCGAGATCGAAGTGATCGGTCTGGCGCCGGCATTGTCCCCTGGCAGTCTGCTGCATCAACCGGCGTTCCTGCGCCTGGGCGCCGATCACGGGATTCACGGTCTGATCCACAGCGTCAGTTGCGAGCATCGCGCCAGCCACCGCATCGGCTACCGGCTGATCCTCGTGCCGCTGCTGCTGAGTCTGGACCAGCCGCCCCGGCGCCGGGTCTTCGTGCAAACGAGCGTGCCGGCGATCCTCGCGCAATTGCTCGGCGAATATGAATTGCCGGCGGACAGTTACCGGATCGAAATGAGCGTCGGCCAATACCCGCCGCGGTCCTTTTGTATCCAGTACGAGGAAAGCGACCTGGCCTTTGTGCAACGGCTGTGTGAGGAGGAAGGCATCCATTATCACTTCGAACATCACCCGAACGGGCATGTGCTGATATTTGCCGATGACAACCTCAGTCTGCCGCAGGAACCATTGCCGGTGCCGTTTGGCATCACCGACGACACACCATCACCGCGTGTCAGCACGCTGTTTCAGCGCCATGACGCGCCACCCTTGATGGCCGCGCACGGCATTCGCAACCGTGGACAAGAGGCCATCGCCGCCGACGCAGCCAATCATCCCGTGCCCCCGCTCACGCCGCAGAACCTGTCGGGGGAACAGCGTCACGCCGAACAACGCAGCCGTCGCCATCTGCAGCGCCAGCGCTGTCAGTCGCGCTCGATCCGCGGCACCTGCGATTGCAGCGCGTTGCGCAGCGGGCATCTGTTGCAGATCAGCGAACATCCGATCAATGCCTTCAATGAACAATGGCTGATCACCGAGCTGCACCATCAAGGCCAGCATCCCTCGATCCTCGATCCGACAACGGATGTGCATCGCTATCGAAACGACTTCACTGCCCTGCCCTGGTCAAACGATTTTCGCCCGCCACTGGCACAGCCGCGCCCGAACATCGGCGGCTACCACCTGGCACAAGTGCTGGGATCGCCCGGCCAGCCCGCACAACTGGATGATCGCGGGCGCATCGGCGTCAGCCTCTGGCCGGCGCAAACAGCCGAGCCTGCATGCCTGTGGCTGCCAATCGCGCTGACCGGCGCCGGCCGGCTCGCCACCCACCAGTTGCCCCGCGCCGGCAGTGAGGTGTGGGTCAGCTTCCTCGACAGCGACCCGGATCGCCCGATTCTCTGCCTCGCCAACCCACGCCCTGCGCCACCGAGCGAAACACCACCACCGCGCGACAGCAGCCTGTTGCTCGATTGGCTGCTGCATGGTGCCGATCCGTAAGCGCCGCGAATATAGGAACTGAGTACAGCGGCCGGACAATGGTTGGCTGGGAGGTGGCTATCGCCAGCAGGCTCACTCCTATAGTTGGATTGGGTGGGGGCTGTTGGAGGTTGGTTGGCTATCAGGCCGCCTTCGCGAGCAAGCTCGCTCCCACAGTGGATTGGGTGTGGCCTGTTGGAGATTGGTCGGTTGTGAGGTCGCTATCGCGAGCGGGCTCACTCCTACAGTGGGATTGGGTGCAGGCAGTTGGAGATTGGTCGACTGTCAGGCCGCCGTCGCTGGCAAGCCAGTTCCCACAGTGGATTGGGTGTGGGCTGTTGGAGATTGGTCGGCTCGTAGGCCGCCATCGCGAGCAGGCTCACTCCTACAGTGGGATTGGGTGTGGGCAGTTAGAGATTGGTCGGCTCGTAGGCCGCCTTCGCTGGCAAGCCAGCTCCCACAGTGGATTGGGTGCGGGCAGTGGGAGGTTGGTTGGCTGTAAGGCCGCCTTCGCTGGCAAGCGAGCTCCCACAGTGGATTGGGTGCGGGCAGTGGGAGGTTGGTCGGCTCGTAGGCCGCCTTCGCTGGCAAGCCAGCTCCCACAGTGGATTGGGTGTGGGCAGTTAGAGATTGGTCGGCTCGTAGGCCGCCTTCGCTGGCAAGCCAGCTCCCACAGTGGATTGGGTGTGGGCAGTTAGAGATTGGTCGGCTCGTAGGCCGCCTTCGCTGGCAGGCCAGCTTCCACAGTGGATTGGGTGTGGGCAGTGGGAGGTGGGTCGGCTCGTAGGCCGCCATCGCTGGCAGGCCAGTTTCCACAGGAGAACTAAAGCCGGGCGCATGCTTTTCACCACTCAAATGGCCGAGTGTCAGCTCGCCGAAAGCTCTTGATCTTGCCGTGCCGGCCCCATCGGCAGGCTGAGTGGAGGGGTTTATCCGGGGGTGGGAGCGCAGCGACGTTTGGCGCAGCCAAACACATCGAGAGGAGGTGCAGCGAAGCAAACCGGAGGCGATGCCCCCGGATGAACCCCGTAACGAAGGAACCCGAGCCTAAGCGAGGGCCGTACGCCGGGGCCAAGCCTTTTTGGTTACTTTTGAGGCGTTTGTCAAAAGTGACCCGCCGTAAGGGCGGAACCCTAAGCAGCCGTTACCGCAGCAACGGATATGTACCCCATAAATCAAAGCCCCCAATCACCCCTTGTCAGCCTTCCCAGCCGCCGCCGCAAACTTCGCCAACCGCACATCCAGATGCCGCGGTCGCCGCCCATGATCCTCAGCCCGCTCCTTGCGTCGAATCGCATTACGCACCATCAACGACCCCAGATACCGAATCGGCTCCGGCGGAAAATACCCCAGCGGCCCGTTCACCAACGGCGAACGGGTCCAGGGGTTATCGAGCCCCTGCACCAACGAGGCGAGAATCTGCCCGCCCATGTGACACGGCCCGACACCACTGCCGGAATAACCAAAACCATAAAACACATTGCCACTGGCACTCATCTGCCCAAAAAACGGCAACCCGGTCACCGAACGATCCGAGGGCCCATTCCAGGTCGCATCCACCTTGACCTCGGCAAACGCCGGAAAAAACTCCCCAAGGCTACGCTTGAGCAAATCCGCATAGGGCGATGGCTGATCAAACACCGGCAACATCCGCCCACCAAACGCAAACGTGTTGCCCCCCTTGCCAAGCATGATCCGGCCGTCCGGCGTGTTGTGGTAGTAGTGCACGAAAATCCGCGAATCGAGCACCGTGACACCGCTGGTCAAACCGATTTCCTGCAACAGATCCGGGCGCGGCTCGGTGATCAGCATGTCGCTGGAAACGATCGCCACGCTGCGCTCGAACTGCGGAAACGCCCGGGCCATCCACGCGTTCATCGCCAGCACCACGCGGTCGGCAATCACACTGCCGCCAGCGGTGTGAATGCGCGCCGGACGGCCCTCCTCCAGGCCGGTCATCGCAGTGTTTTCGTGGATCTTCACGCCTAGCTGCAACGCCACCCGACGCAGCCCGCGCACCAGTTTGCCCGGCTGCACACTGGCCGCCGCCGGCGAAAACCAGCCCTCCAGATGCTTGCTGGAACCGGCCATGCGCTGCACGTCGGCCACGGGACGCTGGGTGAACGAGTTGATGCCATTGCGCTCCAGTGCTGCGATCACGGCGTCGGTCGAACCGACCTGCGCCTTGTTGGTGGCGGTGTACAGCGTGCCGTCGAGGCGGTAATCGGCATCGACGCCGAACTGTTCGCAGAACGCGCCGATGGCGTGGATGCTGCGCTCGGACTCCTTGACCAGGCGCACCGCCTCCTCGACGCCGAACAGCCGTTCAAGGGTGAAATACTTGGCCGACCACGACAATGCGCAACCACCGTTGCGCCCACTGGCGCCGGCGCCGCAGATGTCGGCTTCGATCAGCAGCACATCGAGTTCCGGGTTCTGCTGCTTGAGCATGATCGCCGTCCACAACCCGGTGTAGCCGCCGCCGACGATGCACACGTCGCTGCGCACTTCGCCTTGCAGCGGCGGGCACGTCGGGGATGGGTCGGCCTGCAAGGCCTGTTCGAGCCAAAACGGTCGCATGGGATTCTCCAGTGTCAGATGGCCACGGCACAGCCCGCCGCGAGCGCCGCAGCAGGCCACGAGGCAAGGGTTTTCAGTTACGCAGGGGTTTGATCGTCAGCGGGCAATTGGGAATGGACGCGCGCGGTTCCATCACTCCGACCGGGCGGCTGTTCCAGTGCGGAATCAGCACCAGCGCCGAGAACAACGCGCAGCCGGCGAAGACGATGAACACCGTCACCGAATCGAAGTAACCCGGCAGCAATCCGCCGAGCACCGCGCCGACCGAGCCGCAACCGTTGACGAAACCGGCCGCCGTGGCACCGGCCTTGGCTTTGCCGAAGTCGATGGCGGCCGCGCCGCTGATCATCGAATCCGGGCCGTACAGGGTCAGGCCCATGACAAACAGCAGCGCCACCACCAGCAACACACTGCCGGTTTGCAAGGCGCCCATGAACAGCGCCAGGGTCACGGTCAGCGCCAGCAGACTCAACACACAGGCCGGCATGCGCCGGGCACCGAACAGTTTGTCCGAGGCCAGACCGATCAGGATCGGCCCGAGCAACCCGGCCAGTTCGAACGAGGTCGGAATGATCGCTGCCCCCACCTTGCCGACGCTGGGCATCTGCTCAAAGACAATCACCGGACCCCACAGCAAAATCGCGTAACGCGCCGGTTTCAACATGAAGTACGCCAGCCCCAGCACCAGCACCGTGCGGTTGCGCAGGATTTCCTTCAACGGCTCCCAGACGCTGAGTTTGCTGTTGGCTTCGATCTCTTCAGCGCTCAGTTCCGGCTCCGGCTCTACCGCTGGCAGGCCGACATCTTCGGGTTTGTTGCGCTGAAAAATGAAGAACAACACCGCCACCACCGCGACCACCGCCGCACTGGAAATAAACGCCGCGTGCCAGGTGCCCATCAGCGTGTACGCCCACCAACCGGCGAACGGCGACGCCACCAGACCGCCAAACGCATAGCAGGAACTCCACAACCCCAGCACTCGCCCACGTTGTGCGGAAGGGAAAAAACTGCCGAGGTTTTTGCACAACCCCGACCAGCCGGTGGACTGCGCCAGCCCTTGAATCAGCATGCAGGTGGCGAAGATCGGCAAGGTGGCAAAACTGCCCATCACCAATGCCGCACCAGCGGAAATCAACAACCCGCCAAGCACCACGACCCTCGGGCCAAAGCGGTCAGCGAGCATGCCCCAGGTGAATTGGCCGATGGCGTAGGCTGCCAGATAGATCGCATCGAGGTTGGCCATGGCCATTTTGTCGAGCATGAAGGTCGGGTCTTCGGCGATGCCCAGTTTGGCCACCGAAAAGGCTTTGCGGGTGAAATAGAAAGCGGCGTATGCGAGCCAGGTGATAGCGAAAATCTGCATGCGCCAACGCGCAATGGTGCCGATGTGCTTGTTCATTGTGGTTCTGACCTCAGGGTGTGAGTGTGCCGGCAGAATCGTTAAGTAAACGCCTGTGTTTTTTATTGTTGAGCACTGCGCCAGCGCCCCATCCCTGATGGCGATAGCGGTCAGATGAGTCCTGTTGTTGCACGCACAGGCTCATCGCCAACGCTGCTGTCCGAGCGGACAGTCAGCGCTGGCGTGAGCGGATCAAAGCAATTACTGTTTAATAAATAAAATCGATTTATCGTATTTCACACATAAGCTCAGCTTGTTACTGGAGGCTGCATGTCGGTGTCCCACGCCCAGCTCAAAGCCTTCCACGCCGTGGCCGTTCATGGAAGCTTCACCAAAGCCGCCGAACGGCTTTTTCTCACGCAACCGGCGATTTCCGACCAGGTGCGCAAACTCGAGGAACGCTTCGGCGTGTTGCTGTTTCATCGCAACAAGCGCTCGGTGCGGCTGACCGATCTCGGCGAGCGCCTGCTGGCAATCACTCAGAGGCTGTTTGTGATCGAGTCTGAAGCCCAGGAGCTGCTGCAGGAATCCCAGGCGTTGCAGACCGGCAGCCTGATTCTCGCAGTGGACGCGCCGATACACGTGCTGCCGCAGATCGCGCGGTTCTGTGAGCGGTATCCGGGGATCAGCGTGAAGATCGAGACCGGCAACACCGATGAATCGCTGTTTCGCCTGTTCAACTATCAGGCCGATCTGGCGCTGCTCGGGCGTGATGTCACTGATGAACGTCTGCTGTGCGTGCCGCTGCGTAACGACCCGATGGTGGCGTTCGTCTCGCGCCATCATCCGTGGGCCGAGCGCGAGTCGATCTGCCTGGCCGACCTGGACGACACACCGCTGGTGCTGCGCGAACACGGCTCGGTGACCCGGCAGACCCTGGAGGAAGAAATGGCCCGCGCCGGGTTCCGCATTCGTCCGGCGATTCAGGTCGAGGGCCGGGAAGCGGCGCGTGAGGCAGTGGTGGTGGGGATTGGTGTGGGGGTGGTGTCGGCGGCCGAGTTTGGCGCGGATTCGCGGGTGTGTGCGTTGCCGATTACCGATTGCACCCGGCGCTTGACCGAGACACTGGTGTGCTTGCGTGAGCAGAGTTCACGGCGGGTGGTGGCGACGTTTCTCGATATGGTGCGCGAGAGCCTTGTGTAAACCGGTCTGGCCCCTTCGCGAGCAAGCTCACTCCTACAGAGGATCTATGTCGGTCAAACATTATGTGCTCCCCACAACACTTGTAGGAGTGAGCCTGCTCGCGATTGGAGCACCACGGTGTATCAGGCCGGCGCCAGACCGAAGAACGCCTGAATCAGGCGCAACTCCCGCCGCCGCTCCATGCAGCCGATCATGTGCCGATTGACCAGCCCGTCCCCGACAATCGGAATCGCCACCACCCGCGGGTCATGGCTGACCTCCACCGACGACACCACCCCCACCCCCAGCTCCGCTGCCACCGCTTCGGTCACCGCCTCACGGCTGTCGAGTTCCAGCAACACTCGCGGATTGACCGCCGCCTGCGCACACGCCTGATCAAAGGTACGGCGGGTAATCGAACTCGGCTCGCGCAACACCATGATCACTTGATCCAGCGCCTTGAGCTCTACTTCGCCGGCACGCTGCGCCCACGCATGTGCGGCGGGCACCAGCGCGCAAATCCGCGATTCGCTCAACGCTTGCAAATGCAGGCCTTTGCGCGGTTCGACCTCGGTCAGCACCGCCACGTCGGCATGCTCGGATAACAGCGCGGCAAGGGTTTCCTGCGCATTGCCCAGGCGCAAATTCACCGTGATCCCCGGATAGCGCGCACGCAGGCTGGCGAGCATTGGCATGACCATGTGCGGGCCGTCTGCCGCCACCTCCAGACGCCCAGTCAGCAACTGGCGGTTGGCTTCGAGCAGGGTCTGCGCTTCTTCGGCCAGACCGAACATGGCGCGGGTGATCGCCGCCAGTTTAATGCCCTCCTCGGTCAACTCCACCCGGCGCGCAGTACGGCGCAACAAGGTGATCTGGTAATGCTCCTCCAGCGCCTTGATGTGTCCGGTGACCGCCGGCTGACTGATGAACAGACGCGCGGCGGCGCGGGTGAAGCTGCCTTCCCGGGCCACGGCGTCGAAGGCGCGCAGCTGGAACAGATTCATGAATAACCCTCACTGATGGCTGGCATAACAACAAACAATTTGATTGATAGACCGCCGAATTGCAACGTATGCCCCGTAGCTTCATCCCCCAGCGCTTCCCGAGGACACACGAATGAGTATCGCCGAACCCATCCTGCTCACTCCCGGCCCGTTGACCACTTCAGCCCGCACCCGCCAGGCGATGATGATCGACTGGGGGTCATGGGATGACCGCTTCAACCAACTGACTGCCAGCCTTTGCGAACAATTGCTGGCGATCCTCAACGGCGCCGCCACTCACCACTGCGTGCCGTTACAGGGCAGCGGCACTTTCGCGGTCGAAGCCGCCATCGGTACCTTGGTGCCACGCGACGGCAAAATCCTCGTGCTGATCAACGGTGCCTATGGCAAGCGTCTGGCGAAGATCTGCGAAGTGCTCGGCCGCTCGTACAGCACCTTCGAAACCGCCGAAGACGAACCGACCACCGCCGCTGACGTCGACCGTTTGCTGTGCGCCGATGGCGACATCACCCACGTCGCGTTGATCCACTGCGAAACCAGCACCGGCATCCTCAACCCGCTGCCAGAGATTGCCGACGTTGTTGCGCAGCACGGCAAGCGCCTGATCATCGACGCCATGAGCTCGTTTGGCGCGTTGCCGGTGGATGCGCAAAAAGTCCCGTTCGATGCGCTGATCGCCGCTTCGGGCAAGTGTCTGGAAGGCGTGCCGGGGATGGGTTTCGTCTTCGCTCGCAAGGAATCGCTGGCTGCAGCGGCCGGCAACTCGCATTCGCTGGCGATGGACCTGTACGACCAGCACACCTACATGCAAAAGACCGGTCAGTGGCGTTTCACCCCGCCGACCCACGTGGTCGCCGCGCTGCACGAAGCGTTGCTGCAATACAACGAAGAAGGTGGCCTGCCCGCCCGTCATGCGCGGTACGCCGCCAACTGTCAGGCGCTGATGGAAGAGATGGGCAAACTCGGCCTGCGCAGCTTCCTGCCGGCGGCGATCCAGGCACCGATCATCGCCACCTTCCATGCCCCGCAAGACCCGCGCTACCAGTTCAAGGACTTCTACGAACGGGTCAAGGCCAAGGGATACATCCTCTACCCCGGCAAACTGACCCAGGTCGAAACCTTCCGCGTCGGCTGCATCGGCCACGTCAATCCGGACCAAATGCGCCAGGCCGTGGCGGCAGTGGGTGAAGTGCTGCGCGAGATGGAAGTGCTAGAGATCTAACCCACACCAAAAATCCCTTTGTAGGAGTGAGCCTGCTCGCGATTGCGTTTCAGCATTCACCGACGATGGCGACTGACACACCGCTATCGCGAGCAGGCTCACTCCTACAGTTTGAATCGCATTCCAATACAGGATTCTGACCAACATGAACTACACCAACCCAAACAAACTGCAAGCCGCCATCCTCGACTGGGCCGGCACCGTGGTCGATTTCGGCTCGTTCGCACCGACGCAGATCTTCGTTGAAGCCTTCGCCGAATTCGACGTTCAGGTCTCCATCGAAGAGGCCCGTGGCCCGATGGGCATGGGCAAGTGGGATCACATTCGTACCCTGTGCGATCAGCCACAAGTGGCCGAGCGTTACCGCAAAGCCTTCGGCCGCACCCCGACCGATGATGACGTGACCGCGATCTACAACCGCTTCATGCCGCTGCAGATCGAGAAGATCGCCGAGCACTCGGCGCTGATTCCCGGCGCACTGGAAACCATCGCCAACCTGCGCCAGCAAGGGATCAAGATCGGCTCCTGCTCCGGCTACCCGAAACAGGTGATGGACAAGGTCGTGGCGCTGGCCGCTACCAACGGCTACGTCGCCGACCACGTAGTCGCCACCGACGAAGTGCCGAACGGTCGGCCATGGCCGGCTCAGGCCCTGGCCAACGTGATCGCCCTGGGCATCGACGACGTCGGCGCCTGCGTGAAGATCGACGACACCGTACCGGGCATCCTCGAAGGTCGTCGCGCCGGAATGTGGACCGTGGCGCTGATCTGCTCGGGCAACGCACTGGGCCTGGACTACGCCGGCTACCGGGCGCTGGGCAGCGACGAACTGGCCAGCGAACGCAAACGCATCCACGCGCTGTTCGCCGATTCGCGTCCGCACTACATGATCGACACCATCAGCGACCTGCCGGAAGTGATTGCCGACATCAACAAGCGTCTGGCCAACGGTGAGATGCCGCAATCGAGCTGATTGCGCCTTTGGTCAACAATAGAAAACGCCAGGGTCTTCGCGACACTGGCGTTTTTTTTGGCTAAAGCCCTGACTCAGCGCAGTGAAACTCCGATCAGCCTCAGGCAAATCCGCCAAAGCGGTTTACAGTTAAAGCATGCCGTCGCGCAAGAACGGCACGTGGCGACCCTGATCTGTGAGGAAAACACCGTATGCCGTGGACAAGTTCCGAATCCCGCTACAGCACCGTGTCCGTGCTGCTGCACTGGCTGATGCTGATCCTGTTGGTGCTGGTGTACGCCAGCATGGAGTTGCGCGGGATTTTTCCCAAAGGCAGTGGCGGTCGCACGCTGATCCGCGAAGTGCATTACATGCTCGGCCTGACCGTGTTCGTGCTGGTGTGGTTTCGTCTGGTAGCACGCAGCATTGGCCCGGCACCGAAAATCTTCCCGGCCTCGCCGCAATGGCAAATCCTGCTGGCGCGGGTGATGCACTGGCTGTTGTACCTGTTCATGATCAGCATGCCGATTCTCGGCTGGCTGATCACCAGCGCCGAGGGGCATCAGGTGATGTTCTACGGTTTCGATTTGCCATTGCTGGTGAGCGAGGACAAAGCGTTCGCCAAACAAGTTGAAGGCTGGCACGTGCTGATTGCCACCGCAGGTTACTGGCTGATCGGTCTGCATGCCTTGGCGGGGCTTTATCACCATTATGTGGTGGGCGATAACACGTTGCTGCGGATGATGCCCAAGCGCGGTTGAACACCAACTCGGTGAATTTGCGAGGGAGCTTGCTCCCGCTGGGCTGCGTAGCAGACCTGAATCCTGAAAATGTGGACTGTCAGGCAAACTGTATTCGCTGAATCGACGACGGCTGCGCCGCCGAGCGGGAGCAAGCTCCCTCGCCACAGAACTTCAACTGTAGGAAGTGAATCCGCGGCGCCCCTGCAAACCGCCGGTATGAACAAAGATCAACCGGGTACCTGGCTCGAATCTGCCGGCCTCGATCTGCTCCTTGAGCGCCAACAACGCCTTGCCGGTATACAGCGGCTCCAACGGGACGCCGCTGCTCTGTTCAGTGTTGTCGATGAATTCGAGCAACACCGGATCGACTTTGGCGAAACCACCCCGACTCGCGTCGAACAATGCGTAATTCGTCATTGCCATATCCGTCTCCCGAACGATCGCCTCCACCTGCGCCGCCACGCCGTGATCCTCCGGCACCGCCAGCGCGCCGTACACCGCACGCTCTCCCGCCTCGGCGAGCACTAGCCCCGCCAGGGTTGTCCCGGTGCCGCACGCCAGCCACCAGCCTTGATAATCGCTCCAGCCCAGATGGTTCAGTTGCGTGTTGACTTGCTCCCTGAGCGCTTTGCAGCCCAGCGCACCGGCCAATCCGCCGCCACCCTCCGGCACTGTGTGCAGATTCGGGTACTGCGCCTGCCACGGCTCCCAGAAGCCGGGCTCATGCCGCGCCCGATAGCCGCCGTAACCGAGCCAGTGCAGTTGCATGCCGAACGCCTGCAAGTCCTCAACCGTGGGCGTCTGCTGTGGATGGCCACGCAACAGCCCAACGGTTTCGAAACCCAGACGCTTGCCAGCCGCAGCCAGCGCATGCAGATGATTGGAATGCGCGCCACCCAGGCTGATGATGCCCTGCGCGCCGGCGCGGTCGGCGGCCTTGAGATGCTCGACGAGCTTGAACCATTTGTTGCCGCTGATCAGCGGGTCGATCCGGTCCAGACGCAGGATCGCGACCTCGATTCCGGCGTTGGTGAGCCAGTCGAGTTGAAGCAATTCGAGTGGGGCTTGGGGTAGCCAGTTGGCGGGAGGAACAAGCATGGGCGACTGATCATTCTGGGCAGAGGCCCGCATTCTAGTCGCTCACAGTACGCCATCGCGAGCAGGCTCACTCCTACAGGATCCGCGCCATCCATAAATGTTGCGAACACCGCCAATCCACTGTGGGAGCGGGCTTGCTCGCGAAAGCGTCGTGTCAGCCGACCTATGCGTTGACTGACACTCCGCCTTCGCGAGCAAGCCCGCTCCCACAGGGGGATTTATGGTGGTTACAGTTCAGCGGCGAGACGCGAACCCTGATTGATCGCGCGCTTGGCATCCAGCTCGGCCGCCACATCAGCGCCGCCGATCAGGTGCACGTTCTGCCCCGCCGCGACCAGACCTTCCTGCAGATCCCGCAGTGGATCCTGGCCGGCGCAGATGACGATGTTGTCCACCGCCAGCACTTGCGGCTCGCCGGTTTCGCCGATGCGGATGTGCAGGCCTTCATCGTCGATTTTCAGGTATTCAACGCTGTTGAGCATCTGCACCTGCTTGTTCTTCAGACCGGTGCGGTGAATCCAGCCAGTGGTCTTGCCCAGACCATCACCGACCTTGGTTTTCTTGCGCTGCAACAGGAACACTTCGCGAGCCGGCGCGTGCGGCGCTGCTTTGATCCCGGCCACGCCACCACGGGCTTCCAGATGGGTGTCAATGCCCCACTCCTTCCAGAACGCGGCGCGATCCAGACTGGTGGCCACGCCTTGGTGCACGAGGAACTCGGAGACATCGAAACCGATACCCCCCGCGCCAATCACGGCAACGCGTTTGCCCACCGGTTTGCGCTCTAGGATCACGTCCAGATAGCTCAGCACCTTGGCGTTGTCCACTCCCGGAATCGCCGGCACACGCGGTGCGATGCCGGTGGCGAGGATGATTTCGTCGTAACCGCCCTCGACCAGTTTCGCCACGTCCACGCGAGTATTCAGGCACACCTCGACATTCGTGGTCTGCAGCTTGCGCTTGAAGTAGCGCAGGGTTTCGAAGAATTCTTCCTTGCCCGGCACGCGCTTGGCGATGTTGAACTGCCCGCCAATCTCGCTGGCCGAATCGAACAACGTCACCTGATGGCCACGCTCGGCGGCCACGGTCGCGGCGGACAGACCGGCAGGCCCGGCACCGACCACGGCAATCTTCTTGATCTGCTGCACCGGCAAATAGTTGAGCTCGGTTTCATGGCAGGCACGCGGGTTCACCAGGCAACTGGTGAGTTTGCCGCCGAAGGTGTGATCGAGGCACGCCTGGTTGCAACCGATGCAGGTGTTGATTTCGTCGGCGCGGCCTTCGGCGGCCTTGTTGACGAAGTCCGGATCGGCGAGGAACGGCCGCGCCATCGAGACCATGTCGGCATCGCCTTCGGCGAGAATCTGCTCAGCGATCTCCGGGGTGTTGATGCGGTTGGTGGTGATCAGCGGGATGCTCACCGAACCACGCAGCTTGGCGGTGACCTTGCTGAACGCCGCACGCGGCACCTTGGTGGCGATGGTCGGGATCCGCGCTTCGTGCCAGCCAATGCCGGTGTTGATGATGGTCGCGCCAGCCTGCTCGATGGCTTTGGCCAGGGTCACAATCTCTTCCCAACTGCTGCCGCCCTCGACCAGATCGAGCATCGACAGACGGAAAATGATGATGAAGTTCGGGCCGACTGCTTCGCGTACGCGGCGAACGATTTCCACCGGCAAGCGCATGCGGTTTTCGTAGCTGCCGCCCCAGCGGTCGGTGCGGTGGTTGGTGTGCGCGGCGAGGAACTGGTTAATGAAATAACCTTCCGAGCCCATGATCTCCACGCCGTCGTACTCGGCGCTCTGTGCCAGCACCGAGCAGGTGACGAAATCGCTGATCTGTTTCTCGATGCCGTCCTCGTCCAGCTCTTTGGGCTTGAACGGGTTGATCGGCGCCTGGATCGCACTCGGCGCGACCTGTTTCGGGCTGTAGGCATAACGCCCGGCGTGGAGGATCTGCATGCAGATCTTGCCGCCCGCCTCGTGCACTGCGCGGGTGACGATGCGGTGTTTGAGCGCTTCTTCCTCGGTGGTCAGCTTGGCTGCGCCGGAGTACACGCCGCCCTCGTCGTTCGGGCCGATACCGCCAGTCACCATCAGGCCGACGCCGCCACGGGCACGCTCGGCGAAGTACGCGGCCATGCGTTCGAAGCCGCCCGGTTTCTCTTCTAGGCCAGTGTGCATCGAGCCCATCAGGGTGCGGTTGCGCAACGTGGTGAATCCCAGGTCCAGCGGGGCCAACAGGTGCGGGTAGTGAGCGGCGGTCATCGGTAACTCCACAACGAGCAATCACGGAAATTGCGGGAGCTCTGCGTCCCCCGTCAGTCATGTTCGACAGACTAAGAGTCGCACTGCTGTCACTCAATGACCGAAACTGACAACTTATTGATCCAAATGCGCAGCGCCCCTTGGCAAGCGCAGGTATGCGCCCTACCCTAGTCGCCACACCCTGTACCCGGCTGTTGTTGGTTTTCATGCGCAAACTTCTGTATCTGTTTTTCTCCATGGCCATCGTTGCCGCCCTGACCACCTACGCCATGTGGGCGGCGGACCGGCCGGCGGGGCATTACCTGTCGGACCTGCGGATCAAACTGGCGGTCGATCAGGGCACCCCGTCCGACCGTGGCAATTTGCTGGGCATCCAGCCGGAACTGTTTCCCACCGACTACCAAAGCCCGGAACGCCTGCATCGCAAACTCGCGGCCTATCTGCAACAGGCGCAGGATCAGGGGTTGCTGAACGAGAAAACCGTGGTAGTCCTGCCCGAGCATGTCGGTACCTGGCTGATGATCAGCGGCGAAAAAGACGAGCTGTATCAGGCCCCGACCCTCGCCGAAGCGATGAACTGGCTGGCGGCGAGCAACCCGCTGCTGTTCGCCCGCGCCTGGCTCACCGCCAAGGGCGATAACCGCCTGAACGACGCGCACCTGCGCATGAAGTCCAAGGCCATGGCCAAGGACTACCAGGCGTTGTTCGGTGGTCTTGCCAAGGAGTTCCAGGTGACGCTGGTGGCCGGCTCCATCGTCCTGCCCGAACCAAGCATTCGCGATGGCCAGCTCAAGCCCGGCAGCGGCGCGCTGTTCAACAGCAGCGTGGTGTTCGGTCGTGATGGCGTGCCGCTGGGCCAGCCCCAGCGGCAGATGCACCCGATCTTCGAACAGCGCGACGTGCTCGATAGCGAAGACGCCCACGCGATCAACGTGGTCGAGACCCCGGCCGGGCGTTTGGGTGTGCTGATCGGCAGCGACAGTTGGTACCCCGACAACTATCGCCAACTCGACGAGCATGGCGCGCAACTGGTGGCGGTGCCCGCCTTCGTCGTCGGTCACGACGCCTGGAATCAGCCGTGGGCCGGCTACAAGGGTTCGAGTACGCCGGGGTCGGTCAGCCTCAAGCCCGGGGAAATCAGTGAAGGTCAGGCGTGGCATCGCCTGACGCTGACCGCGCAACCGCCGAGCAGCCGTGCAATTGCCGGCATGAGTGTGTTCCTGCGCGGCCAATTCTGGGACAAGCCCGGCTCGGGGCAAAGCTTCCTCAGCAGCAACGGCCAGCAATTCGCCGACGGCGAGGCCCGTGGTGCGCGCCTGCTGAACGTCTGGTTGTAAGACATGAAGCCGCTGCCGATGCGCCTTGGGGATCTGTCGGTAGGCTTCGTTCACAGCCTGGCCGATGCGGTGCGCAGCCACGGCGCTGATCCGCAATCACTGCTTGAACAATATGGTCTGGATGCCGCGCGACTGGCCGAGGCCGGTGCGCGGCTGTCGATCCCGCGCTACATGCGTCTGGGGCACAGCGCGATCCAGTTGACCGGCGATCCGGCGCTGGGCCTGCGCATGGGCCAGCTCAGCCGCTTGAGTCAGGCTGGACTGGCCGGGGTCACCGCCGCACAAGCGCCGACCGTGCGCGAGGCGGCCCGCTGCCTGATCCGCTTCGAGCCGCTGTACGGCTCCAACTATCGCGGCCAGTCGAGTTTTCATGAAGACGCCCATGGCGCGTGGCTGCGCTTCTATTCGATCAGCCCGTACAACGCCTATAACCGCTTTGTGGTGGATTCAATTATCGCCGGCTGGCTGCATCAGCTGTCCAGCGTCGGTCGCGAGCCACTGCGCGCCGAACGCATCGAGATCGAATTTGACGCGCCGGACTATCGCGACGCCTACAGCGCACTGGGCGAGTGCCCGATCCAGTTCGGCGCTGAGCGCAATCAATTGCGCCTGAGCCTGAACAGCCTTGCGCTGCGCAACCCCGAGCACTGCCCGAGTACCTGGAAGCATTTGCTCGCATTGTGTGAACGGGAACTGGAGCAATTGACCCGCACCCGCAGCCTGCGTGAACGCATTACTCAGCTGTTGGGGCCGTTGCTCAATGGTGGCCGGGAACCCGACCTGGAAGAAGTGGCGGCGCGCCTGAAGCTGCCGACCTGGACCTTGCGCCGCAAACTGGCGGAGGAAGGCACACAGTTTCGCGCGATCCTCAACGACACCCGCCGTGATCTGGCGATGACCTACATCCGCGACACCGAACTGGCGTTCGGCGAAATTGCCTACCTGCTGGGCTTTGCTTCAGCCGAGGCGTTTCAACGCGCCTTCAAGCGCTGGAGCGGCCAGACGCCCGGCGAGTTTCGCCGCAGTCACCGCAAAACCGCCTGACACCTTACAGCTCGGTGGCGTCTTCGGCCGGCTCTGGCTGATCCAGTTCATACGCCTGGTATTCGAGCAGTTCTTCTTGATACTCGTCCATCGTGTGATCCCCCTGCTGCCCGCTTGAAAATAGCCCGGCCAACTGACCAGTGCCTCGAGCCTATCGTGCCCGTATGAAGGAAAAGTGACATCCAGCCTTCATGAATAAAACGTAGCAGGTGGTCAGGAATTTATCGCAGGATTTTTGTCAGGGGAATGTAACGAGATTTGAGTACACCACAAAACAAATGTGGGAGCGGGCTTGCTCGCGAAAGCGCAGTGTCAGTCGCCATGTACATGGACTGACACTCCGTATTCGCGAGCAAGCCCGCTCCCACAGGAGAACCCGGCGCGGCTTACTGCATTGCCGGAATCGGCTCGGACGGTGGCGGGATATTGGTCGGGTTGGCCGGCGGAGTGATCGTTTCGGTGGTCGGTGCAGGCTCTGCACTCGGTGCCGGGGTAATCGGCGCTGACTCGGCCGGCGGCACTACCGGCTCGGAACCCGTTGGCGTCGGCGCAACCTGGGCCGGCGCCGGGGTCGCTGCCGGGGCTGCCGGCGTCGTGTTCTGGGCAGGCTCGACAATCCCGGCTGGCTGTGGCGCAGGCGCTGTCTCTGCTGCCGGCGCAGGTGTTGAGGGCGTCGCCGGCGCTGCAGCGGCAGGCTTGGGCTCCGGCACACCGAGATCGGTCTTGGGTTTCTCTTCGATATGCGCGGCTTTCTTCGCATCTGCCGGCAGGAACAACTCAACCAGAGTGAAGAACCGCTCGTAGAATTTCTGCGAAGTCACGGTTTCGCTGGCAACCTTGACCATCGAATCGTCAGAAGAACCGATCGGCATCGATACCGAACCCAGTACGCCAACCCCGAGACTGGCGGAGTTGTTGGTCTTCTTCAGCGCGTAGCGATCCTGCAGGGCATTGGCGAACACCGTGGCATGGTGCTTGGCGCTGCCATCTTCGGCACATACCACGTTGAAGCTGATTTCCAGGTGGGTTTCCCCGGTCTGCTGGAAACTCTTGTGGCCACTGACCAGTTTCGGGTCACTGCTGGTGATGATGTAGCCCTGGCTGAGCAACGCACGACGGGCCGCCTCGCAACTCGCGGTGTCGGCCACCGGATAATTGCGCGAGAACGTGCCGGAATCATCGAAGTTCTCATGCTCATAGATCGGCTTGTCCTTCGAACAGCCAGCAACAGCGGTCAACAACAGCGCCAACCCAACGACACGCATGGGAATTGAAATCAACATTGAACATCCTGAGGAAAAACAGTCCGGGGCGTATTGTGCAACAGAACTTGGCCCTGCGGCGCATGGATTGTGTCTTAAAGCCGTTACAACCCTATTGACCCTTGTTTACCGGAAAAAGTCGCAGCGCCAAGTGATCGATGAAGACGCGCAATTTGGCCGTGGCATGGCGGCTGGACGGCCACAACACCCAGAACTGACCGACGTGTTGCAGATGCGCATCCAGCACCCGCTGCAAGCGCCCCTGCGCTACGTCCTCATGGGTCATGAAATCCGGCAGGCAGGCGATACCCATCCCTGCCAGGGCCGCATGTTTGACGGCTTCGATGGAGGTGGTGACCAGCCGCGTCGGCAACCTCGGCTCCGGCGCGCCCTCCTCGCCAATCAATGGCCAAGGCTCCAGCTTGCCGGTGGCATGAAAGGTGTGCCGCAAGCAGGCGTGCTCCGCCAGATCGCCGGGGATTTGCGGTACGCCGCGCTGCTGCAGATACAGCGGGCTCGCCACCAGCACCATGTGAAATTCGCCCAAGGGCCGCGCCATCAGCCGTGAATCTCGTGGCTGACCGGTACGAATCACCGCATCGAAGCCCTCCTCGACCACGTCGACCATGCGATCGGTCAGGTCCAGATCCAGCTCGATCTGCGGGTACAGCGCCATGAACTCATTCACCACCGGCATCACCAGGCCATGCACCTGCGGCAGGCTGATGCGCAGTTTGCCATGGGGCTGGGATGCGGAATCGCAGAGTTCGAACTCGGCGGCTTCCACCTCGGCAAGAATTTTGCGACAGCGTGCGAGAAACAGCGCGCCCTCGCTGGTCAGGGTGATGCTGCGGGTGGTGCGGTGAAACAGCCGCACGCCCAATCGCGCCTCCAGCCGGGCGATACTCTTGCCCACCGCTGAAGCCGACACGCCCTGCAGCCGCCCCGCTTCGGTAAAACTGCGGGTCTCGGCGACCTGCACAAACACCGAAATACTGCCCAGACTGTCCATTCCATCCCTCCGATTCACGACATCCGTGTCCGATATGTTCGGAACCGTAACCCATTTTTCTCCACTGCGCAGCGCCCTAGCCTAAGGCCTTCTCCCACTTCGGCACATGGACGCTGACTCATGAACGACGCACAACTGGCCTCCTCGGCCCTCACCCAGCCAGTCGACACCCGCGAACGATTACCCCTCGGCGCTCTGCTGGCCCTGGCCACCGCCGGCTTCATCACAGTGCTGACCGAAGCCATGCCCGCCGGCCTGCTGCCACAAATGAGCGCGGGGCTGAATGTCTCGCAGGCACTGGTCGGGCAACTGGTTACCCTGTACGCGATTGGCTCGATGCTCGCCGCCATCCCGCTGACCATCGCCACCCGCGGCTGGCGTCGTCGGCCATTGCTGCTGTCAGCCATCGGCGGCTTCGCCATCGCCAACAGCATCACCGCCGTGTCGGAGTGGTACTGGCTGACGTTGACCGCACGCTTGCTCGCCGGGATATTTGCCGGACTGCTATGGGCGTTGCTGGCAGGCTACGCCAGCCGTATGGTCGCCCCACACCTGCAAGGCCGCGCGATTACCGTAGCCATGCTCGGCGCGCCGCTGGCGCTGTCGCTGGGCATCCCGGCGGGAACACTGCTCGGCACACTGGTCGGCTGGCGCCTGAGCTTCGCCATCATGACTGCGCTGACGCTGCTGCTGGTGATCTGGGTACGCTGGCAAGTGCCGGATTTTGCCGGAGAACGCGCAGGAAAACGCCTGCCTCTGCGTCAGGTCTTCACCCTGCCCGGCGTACGCTCAGTGCTCTTCGTAACCTTGACCTACGTGATCGCCCACAACCTGCTGTACACCTACATCGCACCATTCCTGCAACCGTCGGGACTGGCCAGCGACATCGACCGGGTGCTGCTGGTGTTCGGCCTGGCCTCAGTGCTGAGCCTGTGGATCGTCGGCAGCCTGATCGATCACTGGCTGCGCGAACTGGTACTGATCAGCACGCTGCTGTTCATGCTCTCCGCCATCGCCTTGGGCCTGTGGCGAGACTCGGCGACCGTGGTCTACATCGCCGTCGCCGTGTGGGGCCTGGCGTTCGGTGCGATGCCTTCGCTGCTGCAGACTGCCTCGGCGAAAACCGCTGGAGAAGCTGCCGATACGGCCCAGTCGATGCTGGTGACCCTGTGGAATGTCGGGATTGCCGGGGGTGGTTTGGCGGGTGGTTTGCTGCTGGGGAGTCTGGGGGTTGGGGTTTTTCCGTGGATTGTTGTGGGATTGCTGGTTTTGACTTTGAGTGCGGTACTTAGGGCTCGGGGCTATGGGTTTGTGTGATTGGGATGTTTGTCTTTGAGGGGTCGGGGCGACTAGTCGGCCGTCTTCGCTGGCAAGCCAGCTCCCACAATTGATCTGCGGATAGTCAGTTAGAGACAGGTCGGCTCGTAGGCCGCCTTCGCGAGCAGGCTCACTCCTACAGAAAAGCAAAAGCCGACCGCACGCTTTTCACCACTCAACAGGATGAGCGCAAGCTCGGCTGCAGCTCTTGATCTTGCCGTGCCGGCCCCATCGGCAGGCTGAGTGAAGGGGTTTATCCGGGGATGGGAGCGCAGCGACCGTTCGACGAAGTCGAACACATCGAGAGGAGGTGCAGCGAAGCAAACCGTAGGCGATGCCCCCGGATGAATCCCGTAACGAAGGAACCCGAGCCACGGCGAGGGCCGAACGCCGGGGCCCAGACCTTTGCTTCCTTTGGGGCGTTTGCCAAAGGGAGTCGCCGTAAGGGCGAAACCGCCAGCCGCAGCACCCGAAGCAACGGATATTCACCCAACTCACAAGAGCATGGTCGGCCCAAAGGCCGCCAAGCCCAAAAACCCAAGCGAAAAAAAAGCCCCGACCATAAGATCGGGGCTTCCCTGTTACCACTCAGTCAACCATCAATACCGCTTGATGTCCGCCTGACTCTCCAACTGCTTACGCAACGCCGCAAAATCCTGCTGCCCCTCACGCGAAGCAAGGAAACGACGGTACTGCGCCTTCTCTTCATCAGTCGGCGCTACCGCTTCATTCACACCGTCCAGACGCACAATCATCAGACTACCGTCCTGCAAGGTCACGCTGCTGAACGTCGGCTTGCCCTTGGCCGCCGGTTTCGGCATACGGAACAACGCCTGCAGCACAGTCGGGTCAACCCCTTCCTGAGCACGAGTCGCCGCCGTCACAACCTTCCAGCTCTGGCCATCAACTGCCTTGTCCAGCGGAGTCTTGCCATCACGCAGACTGGCGATCAACTGGTCAGCCTTGGTCTTGGCCGCAGCGCTGGCATGCTCTTTGGTCAACTGGGCACGAATCGAGGTGTTGACCGCTTCCAGCGGCAGTTGCTCGGGCTTCAGATGCTCCTTGGCACGCAGGACAACCACGGTTTCCGGATCCAGCTCGATGCCGGTGCTGTTGGCGTTTTCTTCCAGCACTTCCTGGCTGAACGCAGCGGTCACCACAGCACGGTTGGCCGCAATGCCTTCACCACCTTCACGGCCGAACGGCTTGGAAGTGTGCACGGTCAGCTTCAGGTCCGCTGCTGGCTGAGCCAGGTCAGACGCTTCGAACGCCGA
Source organism: Pseudomonas sp. Irchel s3a10 (assembly GCF_900187525.1). Taxonomy (NCBI): domain Bacteria; kingdom Pseudomonadati; phylum Pseudomonadota; class Gammaproteobacteria; order Pseudomonadales; family Pseudomonadaceae; genus Pseudomonas; species Pseudomonas sp. Irchel s3a10. The sequence goes on along the minus strand of NZ_FYDR01000006.1, from coordinate 297,036 downwards.
GTCTTCCAGTTGCTTGGTTGCCTCGACAAAACGCTGCTCGACCTGTTGAGTCTTCAGCTCGCGGGTCAGCTTGTCTTTCAGGCTGGCCAAGGTCGGAACTTCCGGCGCTTCAACACCCAACAGCTTGATCAGGTGGTAACCGAAATCGGTACGCACCGGCTCGGACACCTGATCCTTGTTCAACGAGTACAGGGCTTTTTCGAAGGCAGGATCGTAAACGCCAGGACCGGCGAAACCGAGGTCACCGCCATTATTGGCCGAACCCGGATCCTGCGAGAACTCCTTGGCCAGCGCTTCGAATTTCTCGCCCTTGGCCAGACGCGCCTGGACTTCTTCGATCTTCGCCTTGGCCTGAGCGTCGGTGGTCTTGTCGTTGACTTCGATCAGAATGTGCGCCGCTCGACGCTGTTCCGACAGGTTGGCGATCTCTTTCTGATACGCCGCCTGCAGGTCTTCGTCCTTGACCGCAACCTGGTCGAAGAACGAGGACTTCTTCAGCTCGACATAATCGACAACCACTTGCTCAGGGGTCATGAACTCTTTGGCGTGCTCGTCGTAGTAAGCCTTGACCTCATCGTCAGTCAGCTTGACCGCGGCCGGATCGGCCTTGACGTTCAGCGAGGCGAAATCGCGGGTCTGTTTTTCCAGACGGGCAAAGGCCAGCACTTCGGCGTCGGTAACAAAGCCGCTGCCGGCAACACCGGCGCGCAACTGACCGATCAGCATTTCCTGAGCCAGCATCTGGCGGAATTGCATGCGGGTGTAGCCCAGTTGACGAATCACCTGGTCGAAGCGCTCGGAGCTGAACTTGCCGTCCACCTGGAATTCAGGAGTCTGCAGGATCACCTGATCCAGTGCGCCTTCGGAGAAAGCGAATTTCGACTGTTCTGCGCCTTGCAGCAGCAGCTTGCGATCGATCAGCCCCTTAAGGGCCGATTCGCGGAGCATTTTTTCGTCAAGCAAGGAAGCATCGAAGTCCTTGCCCAGCTGTTGCATCAGCTGACGGCGTTGCATGTCAACGGCCTGGCTCAGCTCGTTCTGGCTGATTTCTTCACCATTGACCTTGGCCGCATCGTTGGTATGCGTCGTGGCCTGGAAAATGGCGTCGAAACCGGTCAGAGCCATCAGTGCAACGATGACCCCGATAATGGTCTTGGCAATCCAGCCTTGTGAATTGTCCCTGATATTCTGCAGCATGCGTCCCCCAGAAACGGTTGAACTTCAAAAATTTGGCAACCGTGGAGCGTGGGTAGAATCCGGATAGAAGAAAGGCGCATCCGAGGATGCGCCTTCTCGTAACTGGCGGAGCGGACAGGGCTCGAACCCTCGATCCCGGCGTTACAGGCGGCTGTTCCAGCGACCTGCTCTACCGCTCCGCTGCCAAGTCAGGCATGACCCCGACCCGGATGGGTAAAAACCTGAAACAAACTAACTTAGTTAACAGCTTCTTTCAGTGCTTTACCGGCTTTGAAACCTGGCTTTTTAGCAGCAGCGATTTGCAGCGTCTTGCCGGTCTGTGGGTTACGACCAACGCGAGCTGGACGATCAGTCACGGAGAAAGTGCCGAAACCAACCAGAACAACGGAGTCGCCAGCCTTGAGAGCGCCAGTGACGGATTCGATCACAGCGTCCAGCGCACGGCCAGCAGCAGCTTTCGGGATATCAGCGGATGCAGCGATAGCATCAATCAGTTCCGACTTGTTCACTCTAAGTCCCCTTATATCTATTTTGAGATGATTCTAAGTTTTTTGGTGAAAGCAAAAACGAGTGCTGAATGGCCTACAGACACTTAAGAGCCGCTTTATAACAAGGGCTCTAAAAAGCTGTCAAGGAAGCCACCCAGGCAAAAACGTATTAATGCGTGCTAATTCTTTCCTTTGAATCAGACTCACGTTTTTCGTCCTTGGAAACTATCTCCGGAGCCACATCCGGCAAGGGCTCCGGCGCGTATTGCAGCGCAATTTGCAGGACCTCGTCAATCCATTTAACCGGTTTAATCTGCAGATCCTGCTTGATATTGTCAGGAATCTCCTTCAGATCGCGCACGTTTTCTTCCGGAATAATCACAATCTTGATTCCGCCGCGATGAGCCGCGAGCAGTTTTTCCTTCAGACCACCAATCGCCAGTACCTGACCACGCAACGTGATCTCACCGGTCATGGCAACATCGGCGCGCACCGGAATCCCGGTCAAGGCCGACACCAATGCCGTGCACATGCCCACACCAGCGCTAGGACCGTCTTTCGGGGTCGCCCCTTCCGGCATGTGAATGTGGGTGTCGCGCTTCTCGTGGAAGTCCAGAGGAATGCCCAGGCTTTTGGCACGGCTGCGCACAACGGTCAGCGCGGCAGTGATCGATTCGACCATTACATCGCCCAGCGAACCGGTCTTGATCAGTTGACCTTTACCCGGCACCACAGCCGCCTCGATGGTCAGCAATTCGCCGCCCACCTGAGTCCACGCCAGGCCAGTCACCTGACCGATCTGATCCTGTTGCTCTGCCAGACCGTAGCGGAATTTACGTACGCCGAGGAAATGCTCCAGCAAATCTGCTGTCACTTTTACCGAGAAGCGTTTTTCCAGCGCGTGCTCTTTCACGGCCTTGCGGCAGACTTTGGCGATCTGACGTTCGAGGCCACGCACACCGGCTTCACGGGTGTAGTAACGGATGATGTCGCGAATCGCTTCCTCGTCGAATTCCAGCTCGCCCTTCTTCAGACCATTAGCGGCGATCTGCTTGGGCGACAGGTACTTGACGGCAATGTTGATCTTTTCGTCTTCGGTGTAGCCCGGCAGACGAATGACTTCCATCCGGTCCAGCAGTGCCGGCGGGATGTTCATCGAGTTCGAGGTGCACAGGAACATCACATCGGACAGGTCGTAATCGACTTCCAGATAGTGATCGTTGAAGTTGTGGTTCTGCTCCGGATCGAGCACTTCCAGCAACGCCGATGCCGGGTCGCCACGCATGTCGCTGCCCATTTTGTCGATTTCATCGAGCAAGAACAGCGGGTTGCGTACACCCACTTTTGTCATCTTTTGAATCAATCTTCCCGGCATCGAACCGATGTAAGTCCGGCGGTGGCCACGAATTTCCGCCTCGTCACGCACGCCACCCAGGGCCATGCGCACGAATTTACGGTTGGTGGCGTGGGCAATCGACTCTGCCAGCGAGGTTTTACCCACGCCAGGAGGACCCACCAGGCACAACACCGGGCCACGGATCTTCTTCACACGCTTCTGCACGGCGAGGTATTCAAGGATGCGCTCCTTGACCTCTTCGAGACCGTAGTGATCGGCATCGAGAATGTCTTCAGCACGCGCCAGGTCGAGGCGTACCTTGCTTTGTGCCTTCCACGGCACCTGCACCAGCCAGTCGATGTAGGAGCGCACCACGGTGGCTTCAGCGGACATCGGCGACATTTGCTTGAGCTTGTTCAGCTCGGCGGTGGCCTTGGCCAAGGCATCTTTCGGCAGGCCGGCGGCATCGATGCGCTTTTTCAGCTCTTCGATTTCATTGTGACCTTCGTCACCGTCGCCCAGCTCTTTCTGAATGGCCTTCATCTGCTCATTCAGGTAGTACTCGCGCTGGCTGCGCTCCATTTGCTTTTTGACGCGGCCGCGAATGCGTTTTTCAACTTGCAGCAGATCGATCTCGGCATCCAGCAAGGCGAGCACGTGCTCGACCCGGGCCGACAGATCGATGATTTCGAGGATTTCCTGCTTTTGCTCGATTTTCAGCGCCATGTGCGCGGCCATGGTGTCGACCAGGCGGCCAGGCTCATCGATGCTGTTGAGCGAAGACAGGACTTCAGCCGGGACTTTCTTGCCCAACTGCACATATTGTTCGAACTGCGACAGCAGGCTACGCACGAACACTTCAGATTCGCGCTCGGCGGCGTCGACTTCGTCGATCAGCGAGACTTCGGCACGGCAATGCCCGTCGACTTCGCTGAAGCGCTCTACAGCGCCGCGCTGCTCACCTTCGACCAGAACCTTGACGGTGCCGTCCGGCAGCTTCAGCAGCTGCAATACAGTGGCGATAGTACCTACGCGATAGAGAGCGTCTTCACCGGGATCATCGTCAGCCGGGTTTCTCTGGGCCAGCAGCAGGATCTGCTTGTCGCCCGTCATCGCGGCCTCGAGGGCTTCGATGGATTTCTCGCGCCCCACGAACAGCGGGATAACCATGTGCGGATAAACCACGACATCACGCAATGGCAGGAGAGGCAATTCGATGGTTGTCTTCATGATTTCGCCTCTACGGCGGCCATATGGCCGTAATCAGATGGAATTAAACTTGAAACCAAGATGGGGGCTGCCTTGAAAAAAAACAAGCGCAAAGCGGATGTAAAAAACGACATAAAAAAAAAGAGGCCCGAAGGCCCCTTCTTTGTTCCGGCAGTGTGGACGCTTACGCGTCCGGCGCTGCCTTGGCCGTCGGCTCACTGTTTTCGTAGATATACAGTGGCTTGGACTTGCCTTCAATCACGCTTTCATCGATGACGACTTTACTCACTTCGGACTGCGAAGGGATTTCGTACATCGTGTCGAGCAGCACACCTTCGAGAATCGAGCGCAGGCCACGGGCACCGGTTTTACGTTCCAGGGCACGCTTGGCGACCGATTTCAGTGCGTCGGTCCGGAATTCCAGATCCACGCCTTCCATCTCGAACAGCTTGGCATACTGTTTGGTCAGAGCATTTTTCGGCTCGGTGAGGATCTGCATCAACGCAGCCTCATCCAGCTCGTCCAGCGTCGCAAGAACCGGCAGACGACCGACGAATTCCGGGATCAGACCGAACTTGACCAGATCGTCAGGCTCGACTTCACGCAGGGATTCACCGACTTTCTTGCCTTCTTCCTTGCTGCGCACTTCTGCGTTGAAACCGATGCCGCCCTTGGTGGAACGGTTTTGAATAACCTTTTCCAGACCGGAGAACGCACCACCGCAGATGAACAGGATGTTACGGGTGTCGACCTGCAGGAATTCCTGCTGCGGATGCTTGCGACCACCTTGCGGCGGGACGGAAGCGACCGTGCCTTCGATCAACTTGAGCAAGGCCTGCTGCACGCCTTCACCGGAAACATCGCGGGTGATCGACGGGTTGTCGGACTTGCGGGAAATCTTGTCGATTTCGTCGATGTAGACAATGCCCATCTGGGCCTTTTCCACGTCGTAATCGCACTTTTGCAGCAGCTTCTGAATGATGTTCTCGACATCTTCACCTACGTAACCGGCCTCGGTGAGGGTGGTTGCGTCGGCGATGGTGAACGGAACGTTCAGCAGGCGGGCCAGTGTTTCGGCCAGCAGGGTTTTACCGGAGCCTGTCGGGCCGATCAGCAGGATGTTGCTCTTGCCGAGTTCGACGTCGTCAGCCTTCTTGTCACGCTGATTCAGGCGCTTGTAGTGGTTGTACACCGCTACGGCCAGAACCTTTTTCGCACGCTCCTGACCGATTACATATTGGTCAAGGATGCCGCTGATTTCTTTAGGCGAAGGCAATTTATGCGCGCTGCTTTCGGCCTGTGCTTCCTGCACCTCCTCGCGGATGATGTCATTGCACAGGTCGACGCACTCGTCGCAGATAAAGACCGAGGGGCCGGCAATCAATTTGCGCACTTCATGCTGGCTTTTGCCACAGAAGGAGCAATAGAGCAGCTTGCCGTTGTCCTCGCCGTTGCGGGTGTCAGTCATTCGTTCGATCCAAATCCGATAGGCTTGCAACACAAGATGAAGGCTATTGCGGGCTTTTTCAAGCCCGCTGGTGGTCGGACCTGCCGACCCACCTTATTTTGAGCTGCTTATTTTACGCAGGACGCTGGTTGATGACTTCGTCGATCAGGCCGTATTCCTTCGCAGCTTCTGCACTCATGAAGTTGTCGCGGTTGGTGTCACGCTCGATTTCTTCAAGCGTACGACCGCTGTGCTTGGCCATCAGCGTGTTCAGACGCTCGCGAATGAAGAGGATTTCCTTGGCATGGATTTCGATATCCGACGCCTGGCCCTGGAAACCGCCCAGTGGCTGGTGAATCATCACACGCGAGTTCGGCAGGCAGAAACGCTTGCCTGGAGCACCGGCCGTCAGCAGGAATGCACCCATGCTGCACGCTTGACCAATGCACGTCGTCGATACGTTTGGCTTGATGAACTGCATGGTGTCGTAGATCGACATGCCCGCTGTCACCGAACCGCCCGGGGAGTTGATATAGAGATGGATGTCCTTGTCCGGGTTTTCCGCTTCAAGGAACAGCAATTGCGCACAGATCAGGTTGGCCATGTAGTCCTCTACAGGACCCACCAGAAAAATGACGCGCTCCTTCAGAAGGCGCGAGTAGATGTCATAGGCGCGCTCGCCACGAGCAGATTGCTCGACAACCATCGGGACCAGGCCGCCGGCGGCCTGGATATCAGAGTTCTGCTGAATATACGAATTACGGAACATGCTCTGCAGTCACTCCCAAATAGTTATGTCTTGAATACGCATAAGCCAGCTCGAAGGCTGGCTTATGTGTGTACTTCTTAACGCAAAAACAATCAGTCGGCTTTTGGAGCTTCTACCGGCTTGACCGCTTCTTCGTAAGAGACCGATTTGTCGGTCACGCTAGCTTTCTGCAGAACAGTATCCACAACTTGTTCTTCCAGCACAACCGAACGAACTTCGTTCAGTTGCTGCTCGTTCTTGTAGTACCAGGACACGACCTGCTCAGGTTCCTGGTAAGCCGAAGCCATTTCCTGAATCATTTCGCGAACGCGGGCTTCGTCAGGCTTCAGGTCGAATTGCTTGACCACTTCAGCCACGATCAGACCCAGCACTACGCGGCGCTTGGCTTGCTCTTCGAACAGCTCGGCCGGCAGTTGGTCAGGCTTGATGTTGCCACCGAACTGCTGAACAGCCTGCACGCGCAGACGGTCGACTTCGTTGGACAGCAGAGCCTTTGGCACTTCGATCGGGTTGGTGGCCAGCAGACCGTCCATTACCTGATTTTTTACCTTGGACTTGATGGCCTGACGCAGCTCACGCTCCATGTTCTTGCGAACTTCGGTGCGGAAACCGTCGATGCCGCTTTCCTTGATGCCGAATTGAGCGAAGAACTCTTCGTTCAGCTCTGGCAGCTTAGGCTCGGACACGGTGTTTACAGTCACGGTGAACTCGGCGGTTTTGCCGGCCAGATCCAGGTTCTGATAATCCTCAGGGAAGGTCAGGTTCAGAACGCGCTCTTCGCCCGCTTTAGCACCCACCAGGCCTTCTTCGAAGCCCGGGATCATACGACCGGAACCCAGCACCAGCTGAGTACCTTTGGCCGAGCCGCCAGCGAACACTTCGCCGTCAACCTTGCCAACGAAATCGATGTTCAGCTGGTCTTCGTTCTGAGCAGCGCGATCGGCCACTTCGAAACGGGTGTTCTGCTTGCGCAGGATGTCCAGCATCTTGTCCAGATCGGCGTCAGCCACTTCAGCGCTCAGGCGCTCGACAGTGATGCCGTCGAAACCGGCAACGGTGAACTCAGGGAACACTTCGAATACGGCAACGTATTCCAGGTCCTTGCCAGCTTCCAGCGACTTCGGCTCGATCGAAGGCGAACCGGCAGGGTTCAGCTTCTGCTCAACCACGGCTTCGTAGAAGGAGGACTGGATGACATCACCAACAGCTTCCTGACGAGCGTCAGCACCGAAACGGCGCTTGATTTCGCTCATTGGCACTTTGCCTGGACGGAAGCCAGCAATCTTGGCCTTTTGGGCAGTCTGCTGCAGACGCTTGTTGACCTGGCTCTCAATGCGCTCAGCCGGCACGGTGACGCTCATGCGGCGCTCAAGAGCAGTAGTATTTTCAACAGAAACTTGCATGGATATTCCTCGTTGCACAGACGTTAGCCGGCCGTTTCCGACCCCAGAATCAAGGGCATGCATTCTAGTGGGTCAAACTCAAGAAGTCACCCTACTGAAAACGGGTAAAAAAACAGCAGGCCATTTATAGGTGTGAATGCAGCAATGCACTCCACCCCGAAGACGAATAAAGACCATCACGCCAGGGCTCTGTTCAACCGCTTCTATATATAGAAGAGACCGCGAACCATCTCCCTGACGGCTGATCCCGCGAACATGGCCGGCGGTCGGCACGCTGGCAGCAAACCCCTGAACACGACGAAACGCCCTGCCCTTCGACCCGAAACGCTGCGCGACAAACCACCAGCCGTAAAACAAAAAAGGCGCCAGACTGTTAAATCTGGCGCCTTTCGAAATATGGGGTGGACGATGGGGATCGAACCCACGACAACGGGAGTCACAATCCCGTGCTCTACCAACTGAGCTACGCCCACCATATTGCGTCACAAAAAAGCCATTCAACTTCTTTGCTGAACTTCATCAGGCCTGCGGCATGAATGAAGCTTTAATTGGTGCGGATGAAGAGACTCGAACTCTTACGCCTCGCGGCGCTGGAACCTAAATCCAGTGTGTCTACCAATTCCACCACATCCGCAGATGAAGCTTTTTAAAGCAAAGGCGCCAGACTGTTACATCTGGCGCCTTTCGAAATATGGGGTGGACGATGGGGATCGAACCCACGACAACGGGAGTCACAATCCCGTGCTCTACCAACTGAGCTACGCCCACCATATCGCGCTACTTGTGCCAAAGCTGCCTAATGGCGCACCCGGCAGGACTCGAACCTGCGACCATCCGCTTAGAAGGCGGATGCTCTATCCAGCTGAGCTACGGGCGCCTTATTAATCTGTACTCTTGGAGGACTACAAACTAAATGCTTTCCAGCTTCGCAGAACGCTAATTCCGCTCAACCTTCTTAACCAGTGCTAGGCTGTGCCCGACAAGTGCGACGAATAGTATAGAGCGCTCCCAAGGTCGTCAAATCCTTTTTGAAAAAAATTCATTTAATTAAAGGAGTTAGGGGAATTTGCTGACCAAGCGCCTTTGCCCTCACCGTCTGACATGCGAGAATGCGTTCTCTTTTTTTCCCCTCTCGATGGTTAATCACGCGCAATGACTGCACAACTAATCGACGGCAAATCGATCGCCGCCAGCCTGCGCCAGCAGATCGCCCAACGAGTTGCCGAGCGTCGCCAGCAAGGCCTGCGCACTCCCGGCCTCGCGGTGATCCTGGTCGGCAGCGATCCTGCCTCTCAGGTTTATGTCTCGCACAAGCGTAAAGACTGTGAAGAGGTTGGCTTCCTCTCTCAAGCCTACGACCTGCCTTCCGACACCACTCAAGAAGCGCTGACCGATCTGATCGATCGCCTCAACGACGACCCGGCCATCGATGGCGTGCTGCTGCAACTGCCGCTGCCCGAGCACCTGGACGCCTCCAAACTGCTGGAGCGCATTCGCCCGGACAAAGACGTCGACGGCTTCCACCCTTATAACGTTGGCCGCCTGGCCCAGCGCATTCCGCTGCTGCGGCCGTGCACGCCAAAAGGCATCATGACCTTGCTGGAAAGCACCGGCGTGGATCTTTATGGTCTGGATGCAGTGGTGGTTGGCGCGTCCAACATCGTCGGTCGTCCGATGGCGATGGAGCTGCTGCTGGCCGGTTGCACCGTGACCGTCACCCACCGTTTCACCAAGGACCTGGCCGGCCACGTCGGTCGCGCCGATCTGGTGGTGGTCGCCGCCGGCAAGCCGGGCCTGGTCAAGGGCGAGTGGATCAAGGAAGGTGCGATCGTCATCGACGTCGGCATAAACCGTCAGGACGACGGCAAGCTGGTCGGTGACGTGGTATACGAAACCGCCCTGCCCCGCGCCGGCTGGATCACTCCGGTTCCGGGCGGCGTTGGCCCGATGACCCGTGCCTGCCTGCTGGAAAACACCCTCTACGCGGCAGAAACCCTGCACGCCTGAGACGCTTTTCCGCAATAAAAGAACCCCGCCTTGTGCGGGGTTTTTTTGTATCTGAGAAAAAACACTAACCGTTCGCCGGAAACCCCTCTTTTTACAGGCCTTTTCACGAGATTTTCAGGTCATTCAAACAACCATCGACAGATCTTCAGCCATACTTCTAGAATGCGACGCTTTGAAGAAATAACCCGTTACAAACTAACGGAATATCCAACCTTTATGAGTTCGCCCGCGTGAAAATTCGTCTTTCGATCCTGAGCCTGTTATTTGCTGTTTCAGGCACATTCGTCACGCCAACGGTCAACGCCGCAGAAACTACCGCCGCGCCACGCGACGCTTCACAACTGAAGATCGCCTCCGGCAGCGCCCTGCTTATGGATTTGCAGACCAATAAAGTCATCTATTCGAGCAACCCGGATGTGATCGTGCCGATCGCCTCGGTGAGCAAACTGATGACCGGACTGGTGGTGGTTGAAGCGCACCAGAACATGGACGAATGGATCGACGTCGACATCAGCCATACGCCGGAAATGAAAGGCGTATTCTCCCGAGTCAAACTCAAGAGCGAATTGCCGCGTCGCGAGATGCTGCTGATTGCCCTGATGTCCTCGGAGAACCGTGCGGCCGCCAGCCTCGCGCATCACTATCCCGGTGGTTACGCCGCGTTCATCGCGGCGATGAACGCGAAGGCCAAAGCGCTGGGCATGACCAACACTCACTATGTCGAGCCGACCGGTCTGTCGGAACGCAACGTGTCCACTGCACGCGATCTGGCCAAACTGCTGGTGGCGGCGAGCAAGCATCCGATCCTCAGCGAGTTGACCACCACCAAGGAAAAAACCGTAGCGTTCCGCAAACCCAATTACACCCTGGGTTTCCGCAATACCGATCACTTGGTGAACAAGGCCGACTGGGATATCAAGATCACCAAAACCGGCTTCACCAACCCGGCGGGTCATTGCCTGGTGCTGGTGACGCGGATGAGCAACCGCCCGGTTGCCCTGGTGATTCTCGATGCGTTCGGCAAGTACACGCATTTTGCCGATGCCAGTCGTATCCGCAGCTGGATGGAAACCGGCCGGAGCGCCAACGTTCCGGCAGTGGCTCAACAATACAAGGCTCAGAAGAACCTCAAGGCACGCCAGAGCGGCGTGGTCGAAGCCTCGAAGTAACCGATGGCGAGGGAGCTTGTTCCCTCGCCACAGAGGTTATTAGCCAGTCTTTAAAAACCCGTTACTCAATCATTGGGTAACGGCATTTTGTCGTCATCAGGAATGCCGTCGCCGGCGCTCGGATCTGGCGTCAGCACATTAGGCCGGGCCAGCGGATCCCGCAGCGGGCTGTCCGGGTCCAGTACCGGATCCACTTCCTCTTCAGGCGTGGTCGGCACACTGGCGGGATGTTTATCGTCGAAACTTGAATCGGTACTCATACGCACCTCACTTCACGGTTTCAAGTCAGCCAAAGGATCGTAAGGTTTGGCCGGACGCTTGCTGTCTTCGCCGGGGTCCACGTCTTTCGGTGCCTTGGCCGGGCCGACGGGGTCGACCTGTGGATCGTCGAGGTCCGGTGAATCCGGATCGAAACCCAGATCATGACCGGACGAATGCTCGCTTGAGTGTGGGCCTTTCGGGGATGGGGAATCTGCCATGCTCGCCTCCTGATTCACCCGCACATTCGGGCTCTATCAGTGAGAGGCCTGCCGAGCGTGAGGGTGCCCGGCAGATGACGAACGGAGCCTTAATGTGCGGCCAGAGCCTTTTTGGCTTGCGCCGCTTCACGTTCCTGCCCGGCTTGCGCCAGCTCATCCGCTGCGGCGAGCCAGCGCTGGCGATCAACCTCGGCGGGAATCTGCGACGGTTTCTGGATCAGCACCGCCCAGCCGCCTGACTTTTCGAACGCCGATTCAAAGGAGCTGAAGCTCATCAGTTCGCGGCGATTCATTCCGGCGCGCAACAGCACCTTCTGTTTCAGCCGGTCATACCCGGAAAGGATCGCGTAACGCGGTTCGGCCCAGAACGCCGAGCCTTCACTGAAGCGCACCATTACCGGATAACCTGCCGCGACCTGGGTCAACAGGGCAGGCAAATTCTTGTCCAGCGGATAGACCACCATGCCGTAATCGCGAGCCAGGCTCTGCAGATTCTGCTGCAACTGCTCTTGTGCATCCGGCAGATGCAACGGTTTTTCCAGCAGGCCCGGGGTGATCATGATGCCCTGCTGCGACAACAGGCTGGCCAGCACTTGCGGACCACTTTGATTGGCTTCGCCGCGATAGAAGGTGCCGCTGAGCTCGACACGCTCCGGCAGGCGCTTGACCTGAGGCGCCACACTGCCCGCACACCCCGCCAACACGGCCACGCAACCGGCCACCAGCAACGCCCCTCGCAATCGAGAAAATACCTGCACCATGATCACTCTCATCAGACGCCGGTCATCGTGTTCCGGCAACGCCTGCGATCATAGGGCGGCGCACGCCTGCGGTATAGCCTTAAACCGCAGACCGATCGTTTGCATAGAGCGAACTGATTGGTCATTACCGACCTTTGGTCAATAGTCTGAAACACCCCATTGTCTAGACTGTCACTGAAACAGAGCGAATTGAAAAAGTGTGTGCCCGATGCAGGGCAAAGAGGAGGCACTGATGAGCCTGACCATGACCATCGTAATGTTGATAGCCGGCTGGCTGGCCGTGGCCAGCGCCATGTTGTGGGGCGTGCTGCGAATCGCGCGGCGCCATCACCACCCGGTCGAATCCGCCTCGGCTCACAAGCCTGAAAAACACCGTACCCGCCACGCGACTGCGCACTGAAACGTTGCCACCTCGCCAGATATGCCCCCCTGTAGGAGCTGCCGAAGGCTGCGATCTTTTGATCTTCAAAGTCAAAAGATCGCAGCCTTCGGCAGCTCCTACATAAGCACAAGCCATAAAGCAAAAAGGCCGGCTGAACTCCTGAAGTTCAGCCGGCCTTTTTATTTGTTACGGTTTACGCCTGCTCAGCCAGCTTCTTCTGTCTCGCCCGGCGCGACATCATGTTCAGCACCTCAATCGCTGCCGAGAAGGCCATGGCCGCGTACACATAACCTTTCGGTACGTGGGCGCCGAAGCCTTCGGCGATCAGCGTCATGCCGATCATGATCAGGAAGCCCAGCGCCAGCATCACCACCGTCGGGTTGTCGTTGATGAACTTGGCCAGCGGCTCAGCCGCGAACAGCATCACCATCACCGAGACCACCACCGCGATCACCATGATCGGCAAGTGCTCAGTCATGCCCACCGCAGTAATGATGCTGTCGATGGAGAACACCATGTCCAGCATCAGGATCTGACCGATCGCAGCCGCAAAACCCAGGGTCACGGTCGACGTCGCGGATTTCGGGTCTTCCGGCGCCGGGTCCATGCTGTGATGGATCTCGGTCGTGGCTTTCCACACCAGGAACAGACCACCAGCAATCAGGATCATGTCCTTCCAGGAGAACGCCTGACCCATGATTTCGATCACAGGTTCGGTCAACTGCACGATAAAGGCGATGGTGCTCAACAGAGCCAGACGCAGAATCAGCGCCATGCCGATACCGATGCGCCGCGCCTTCTGCCGATGCTGCACGGGCAGCTTGTTGGTCAGGATCGAAATAAAGATCAGGTTATCGATGCCGAGCACGATTTCCATCACCACCAGTGTGGCCAAAGCAACCCAGGCGGCGGGGCTGGCGGCGAGTTCTAACAGATATTCCATGGGTCAGTCCTGACTCTGTGTAAGACGATTTAGATGGTCTTGGAGGAAGATTCGGATTTTTCCGCGTCTTTTTCCGGTGTTTCTTTTTTCTCGATCAAGCCGCCAGTGGCGTCGCTGAGCGCTTGTTCAGCAGCCTTGTGCGTATCGTCGATCGCCTGTTTGGCGCTCTCGGCGGCCTTGCCCATCAATTCCTGGGCGCTTTTCTCGGCCTGATCGCAACCGGCCATAAACAGTAAAGACGTAAACATCAATGCTGGAATTGTGTATTTCATGAGGCTTTCCTTCGAATGAACAGACAGGGCCACAGACCGCCCGTCGATGGCTGGGCATTCTAGGGAGACAAACACTTCAGGAAAATTCGTATTTTTAGCGGCTATACTTCGGCTCTAACGAACTATGACAATCAGTGTAGTAGCTGCCGAAGGCTGCGATCTTTTGATTTTTTAAAGCAAGATCAAAAGATCGCAGCCTGCGGCAGCTCCTACAGAGGGGGCGCGACGGATGCTGAATTACCGACAACTGCATTACTTCTGGGTGGTCGCCAAGACCGGCAGCATCGTGCGCGCCTGCGAACAGCTCAACCTGACCCCGCAAACCATCAGCGGGCAGATCTCGCTGCTCGAACAAACCTACGGCATCGAACTGTTTCAACGGGTCGGCCGCCAACTGGAGCTGACTGAAGCCGGACGCCAGGCCTTGCCCTACGCCGAGCAGATGTTTCAGTTAGGCGGCGAACTGGAGTTGATGCTGCGCGCGCAGCCTGACGAGCAGCAGATCCTGTTTCGCGTCGGCGTGGCGGACGTGGTGCCCAAATCCATCGTCTACCGCCTGATTGCGCCGACCATGGAGTTGCACGAGCCGCTACGCATCACCTGCCGCGAGGACAAACTCGAACGCCTGCTGGCGGATCTGGCGATCCAGCGCCTGGACCTGGTGATTTCCGACAGCCCGATGCCGTCGCACCTCGACATCAAGGGCTACAGCCAGAAGCTCGGCGAATGCGGGATCAGTTTCTTCGCCACCGCGCAATTGGCGGCACAATACGGGCAGGATTTCCCGCGCAGCCTCAACGGTGCACCGCTGTTGATTCCCGGCGCGGAAACCGTAGTGCGCAGCCGTTTGCAGCGCTGGTTCGCCGAGCAACAGATTCAGCCGCGAATCGTCGGGGAGTTCGATGACAGCGCCCTGATGCAGGCTTTCGGCCAATCGGGCAGCGGGATTTTCATCGGTCCGAGCGTGATTGCCGATGAAGTGAAACGCCAGTATGGCGTCGAAGTGATTGGCCAGACCGATGCGGTGACCGAGTCGTTCTATGCCATTTCGGTGGAGCGAAAGGTCAAGCACCCCGGCATCGTTGCGATTACCGAAGGTGCCCGACGCGAGCTGTTTACCGCGTTATGACGCCTGGGCGCACGCTTCGCGCGGCTTGAGCGTCATCAGCACCATGGCGAGGAACACCGACAACAGAATAAACCCGGCAGCGGCGAACCCCAGAAAGCCGAGGCCGGCACTGTCGATTACCCGACCGCCGATCATCGCACCCAGACCAATCCCGAGGTTGGCCCCGGCGATATTCAGCGACGCGGCAAAGGCTGGTGCTTCCGGCGCGGCTTTCATCAGACGCACATGGCTGACCAGAAACAGCGCAGCCTGAGTAATGCCCCAGATGCCCATGGCCACCGCCAGACCCACCGTCGAGTGAATGTTCGGCACCAGCGAGACCATGCCGGCGATCATGAACGCGCAGAACAGCACTGACGCGCCCAACGGATGACGATCCACCGCGCGGCCGCCCAGCGAGTTGCCGATCAGCCCGACCGCACCGAAGCCCATCAGGCACCAGCCAACCAGCGTGCCGTTGAACCCGGCCAGACGTTCAAGAATGTCGGCCAGATAGGTGTAGGCGGTGAACATGCCGCTGAATACCAGAATCGACAACAGCACATGGCCGAGCATCAGCGGGCTGCGCAGGATCTTGAACTGCGAGGCGAAGCTGACCTGATGCTGGTGCAGGCTGGTTTTCGGCAGGTAAACCAACAGCAGCAAGGCCTTGGCGAAAGCGATCACCGCCAGAATTGCGAACGCACTGCGCCAGCCGAATGCATCGGAAATCAACGTACCCACCGGAATGCCGAACACCGTCGCGCAAACAATGCCGAAGCCGATCTTGGCAATCGCACGGCCAGCGTGATCCGGGCCGACGATGTCTACAGCTGTCTCACTGGCCAAGGCCCAGAACACCGGCAGGCCGAGCGCCGGGATCAACCGGGCGATGGCCATGACCCAGATGTTCGGCGCCAGCGCCGCCACGGTGTTGGCCAGACCGAACATGATCAGAATGGTGATGAACAACTTGCGCCGCTCGAAGCGGGCGAAATACGCGGTCAAAAATGGACCGAACATCGCCACCGTGAAAGCGAATAAGGTCACCAGCAAGCCGGCCTGCGGAATGGTTACCGCCAGGTCGCGGGCAATGGCCGGCAACAGGCCGACGATGACGAATTCCGTGGTCAGCACCGTGAATCCGGCGGCGGACAACAGAAGAATGGGCAACAGCATGAGCAACTCCAGCAAAACGACGACACCAGCGATGACCAAGAGGCCCGCTGGCAGACTATGAAAATGAGGATGGCGAATCTTAACAGAGTGTTTCCGGGCTGACTTGCACAAACCTGCCGACTTGCCGATCAATCCGGTGGCAGATCGTCACAGGCCTGAAGGATAACGCCTACGCTGTGATAAAGTCCGCGCCCTGAAAAACGTACACCCTATTCAGCGACCTGTTTAACAGCGTTGATGGCGCGTCAGCCCTTTCGGTTGGTGCCGGTGACCTGCCCCCGATGTATCACCGGTTTCACGCAACCTTGCACCCTATAAAAAATCAGAGATGCCGTTATGACCGCTTCATCCCCTTCTCTATTGCAACGCCTGAAAAACCTCAGCCTGGTCACGCAGATCCTGATCGGCCTGATTGCCGGCATCGCTCTGGCGCTGTTCGCCCCGGAAGCGGCGAAAGGCTCGGCGTTCATCGGCAAAGTGTTCGTCTCGGCACTGAAAGCCGTGGCGCCGATTCTGGTGTTCGTGCTGGTGATGGCGTCGATTGCCAACCACAAGCACGGTCAGGAAACCCATATCCGGCCGATCCTGTTTCTGTATCTGCTCGGCACATTCGCTGCGGCGGTGGTGGCGGTGGTTGCCAGCATGGCGTTTCCCTCGCATCTGGTGCTGTCCACCGAAAACGTCGCGGTGACGGCACCGGGCGGGATCACTGAAGTCCTGCAGAGCCTGCTGTTGAGCGTGGTCGATAACCCGGTCAGCGCGCTGATGAACGCCAACTTCATCGGCATTCTGGCCTGGGCGATCGGCATGGGCGTCGCGATTCGCCATGCCGGTGACACCACCCGCGAAGTGGTTGGCGATCTGTCCAACGGCGTGACGCTGATCGTGCGTGTAGTGATTCGCTTCGCTCCCCTGGGGATTTTCGGTCTGGTGGCTTCGACTCTGGCCACATCGGGCTTCGGTGCACTGATCGGTTACGCGCACCTGCTGGGCGTGCTGCTGGGCTGCATGCTGTTCGTCGCGCTGGTGATGAACCCGCTGATCGTGTTCTGGAAACTGCGCCGCAACCCGTACCCGCTGACCCTCAAGTGCCTGCGCGAAAGCGGGATCACAGCGTTCTTCACCCGCAGCTCGGCGGCGAACATTCCGGTCAACCTGGAACTGAGCAAGCGCCTGGGCCTGCACGAAGACACCTACTCGGTATCGATCCCGCTGGGCGCGACCATCAACATGGCCGGCGCGGCGATCACCATCACCGTACTGACCCTGGCCGCCGTGCACACGCTGGGGATTGCCGTGGACATTCCGACCGCGATTCTGCTCAGCGTCGTCGCGGCGATCTGCGCCTGTGGCGCCTCGGGCGTGGCCGGTGGTTCGCTGTTGCTGATTCCGCTGGCGTGCAGCCTTTTCGGCATTCCGAGCGAGATTGCCATGCAGGTGGTGGCGGTCGGTTTCATCATTGGGGTGTTGCAGGACTCGGCGGAGACGGCGTTGAATTCGTCCACCGATGTGCTGTTTACCGCCGCGGCGTGCCTGGGTGAAGAGGCGAAAGCCCAGCGCACTGCGTAACAATTGCTGCAATGAAAAGCCCGCCAAGGTGTGAACCCTGGCGGGCTTTTTTGTGGCCGAGATCTTTCCCCCCCTCACCCCAACCCTCTCCCCCCAAGGGGCGAGGGGGAAAGGGAGCCGATCTTTGTCGCATTCAAGTCTTGAGTTCGACTCGATAGATCAAGTCGGCGTATCTCGAACAAACAACGCGATCAGTCCCCTCTCCCCCTGGGAGAGGGCTAGGGTGAGGGCTTCTAACGATTTAGTACGCGCCCATGTAATCGCGTTTACCCACTTCAACACCGTTGTGGCGCAGCAGCGCGTAGGTGGTGGTGACGTGGAAGAAGAACTGTGGCAGACCGTAGCTCAGCAGGTAAGCCTGGCCGCTGAAGCGCTTCTCCTTCGGGGTGCCCGGACGAGTCACGATCTCGATGCCTTCCTTGCCATTGATCTGCTCCGGCTTGATCTCGCCGATGTAGGCCAGGACCTTGGCAATCAGCGCCTGCAGCTCGGCGAAGGTGGTTTCGGTGTCGTCATATTTCGGGATTTCGACTTCGGCCAGACGCGAGGAAACGCCCTTGGCGAAGTCGACCGCGATCTGCACCTGACGCACCAGCGGGAACATGTCCGGGTACAGGCGCGCTTGCAGGAAGGCGTTCGGGTCGATGTTTTTCTCGGTGGCGTGGGCTTCAGCCTTTTTCAGGACATCGCTCAGGGCGTTGAGCATTTGTTGAAAAACCGGGACGGATGCGGCGTACAGGGAAATGGTCATGGCAGTCTCGTGTAGTGGCTGGGTGGAACGTGGAGGCGATTATAGCCATGCTTGATGACCGCACGGCTTGCCTTTTGTTAGCCAAGGATTAGGCTAGGCGCCTTCGACTGCAGAGGGAACGCGCGATGACCACAGAACTTGAAACAACTACCGACGAACCACGGCTCAACGCCACGGAAATCCGCATTCTGGGTGCGTTGATCGAAAAACAGGCCACCAGCCCGGAAACCTATCCGCTGACCCTCAATGCGCTGGTGCTGGCCTGCAATCAGAAAACCAGCCGCGAGCCGGTGATGAACCTGACTCAAGGCCAGGTCGGCCAGAGCCTGCGCGCGCTGGAAAGCCACGGTTACGCCAGACTGGTCATGGGCAGTCGCGCCGACCGCTGGGAGCACAAGCTCGACAAGGCGCTGGAACTGGTGCCGGCCCAGGTGATTCTCACTGGCTTGATGTTCCTGCGTGGCCCGCAGACGGTAAATGAGCTGCTGACCCGCAGCGGCCGCATGCACGACTTCGAAGATGCCGAGCAAGTGGTGCATCAGCTCGAACGCCTGATCGCGCGCGGGCTGGCGGTGTTGATTCCGCGTCAGGCCGGTCAGCGTGAAGACCGCTACACCCATGCGCTGGGCGATCCGGCGGATATCGAGGCGATTCTGGCGGCTCGGCAGAATCCGGGAGAACGCGCGCCAAGCGGCGTGTCAGTTGAACGCATCGAAGAGCTGGAAGCACGGATTGCCGCACTGGAAGAGCGTTTGGCGCGTCTCGAATAATCACCACAGTCCTATGGTGGGAGCGGGCTTGCTCGCGAAGAGGCTGTGTCAGTCAAATCACTGTGACTGACACACCGTATTCGCGAGCAAGCCCGCTCCCACAGGATCTATACCAAGCCGAAGATCTCTATTTACTCCCCATCCCAGTAATCCACTCCATCCGCCTGCCGCGCCACGGCAACAAAGCCTGACGCATTGCCCTGGTCATCGACTTTGAAGTTGTCCATCACCGCGTATTTGTTGGAGTCCGGGTATTCACAGATATCCGGTTGCTGCTGGGTGCTGACCGCCAGATAACGCAGCTCCGCGTCGCTGGTGTTGATGATCTGATGCGCCGTTTCCCGGCCGCCCGGCGGGCAGGCAATCACGTCGCCCGCGCGGATCGCAAAGCGCTCGGCTCCTAACCGCACTTCGCCCTCCCCGGCCACCACATAAAACATCTCTTCATTGACCCGATGGCTGTGAAACGGACTGCCGCGCATGCCTGGCGGCAATGCGTACAACCGATAGCCGAGTTTCTGCGCACCAAGCTGCTGGCCAATGCGCGCCATGCGTTGTTGATAGCGGCCAGCCGTTTCGCCTTCCGGGGCAAGGGCTTCGGGTAAAGGTTCGAGTTCGACCTGGTGCAGGTTGAGGATAGGCGGATGCATGGGGAGCCTCGATCAGGTTTTTTATGAGGGGCAAGTCTGGGCTTGCTGAGGCCGCAGTATAGGCAACCGACTAAAAACCGAGTCGCGGCCTTCGCGAGCAAGCCCGCTCCCACAGGATTTGTGGTTGCTTACCTGGTTGTGTTGCAACCTGATACCTGTGGAAGCGGGCTTGCTCGCGAAGAGGCCCGATGGATCAGCGCAAAACTCAATGATCAGCTGCGAGCAAATGCCACCGCCGCCGCAAACTGCTCTTCATTTGGCCGCACCCCGGTGTACAGGACAAACTGCTCCAGCGCCTGGATCGCAATCACCTCCAGCCCGGTAATCACCTTCTTGCCCTCGGCCCGCCCCCGCACGATCAGCGGCGTCTCGGACGGAATCGCCACCACATCAAACACGATCTCGGCCGCCTGGATCACTTCAGGCTCGAACGCCAGTTGCCCGGCTTCCGGCCCGCCGTCCATGCCTACCGGGGTGACGTTGATCAGCATCTGCGGCCGCTCTTCGCCCAGCTCAGCCTGCCAGCGATAGCCCAGCGAGTCCGCCAGTGCCCGTCCGGCGCGCTCGTTACGCGCAACGATCAAGCCATTTTTGTAGCCACCATCGCGCAAGGCACTGGCCACCGCTTTGGCCATGCCGCCGCTGCCGCGCAGGGCGAACCTCGTATCCTTTGGCACTGAGTGGGTTTCCAGCAACTGGGCGATGGCGATGTAGTCGGTGTTGTAAGCCTTGAGGTGGCCGTGGGTGTTGACGATGGTGTTGATCGACTGGATCGCCGCCGCCGACGCATCCAGTTCATCGACCAGCGCGATGCAGGCTTCCTTGAACGGCATCGACACGCCACAACCGCGAATCCCCAGCGCACGAATGCCGCCCACCGCACCCGGCAAGTCCTGACTGCTGAACGCCTTGTAATAGAAGTTCAGGCCCAACTGCTCGTACAAATGGTTATGAAAGCGCAGACCGAAATTCCCGGGGCGCCCGGACAGGGACATGCACAGCTGGGTGTCTTTGTTGGGATTCATCTGCATGAAACTTCTCCTTCAAAACGGACTTTCGGATGGACGGAGTTAGCCATTCCATCGGGTTCTGGACGATCATAAGCGCCTGTCTGCAACGGGCTGCGAGCCCCTTTGACCTGCCGGTAAAGAAACCGGTACAGACCTTACACAAAATTTACCGAACGGCTGTGCTGATTTTCAGAATTTCGCTGTCATAGAAGTATCCCCGCGACAACGTTGGGCCTGGTGCAGGCCCGGACGCCGGGTCGAAGAACCGAGGAATTATCATGATTCGTAAACTCCCCATCGTGGCCTTGTTGATTGGTGCATTCGCTATCACAGGTCAGGCAGAAGCCCACGGCGGTGGCTGGCAGGGTCCGGCAGTGTTTGGTGCGATCGTCGGCTCGGCCATCATCGGCTCCGCATTGATCAACCAGGACCGGCCGGTCTACGTGCAACAGCCTGTTTACGCTCAACCGGCACCGGTTTATGTGCAACAACCGCCGCCACCGGTCTACTACCAGCCGGCTCCGGTGTACGTGCAACAACCGGTTTATGTGCCAGGCCCGGTCTACTACGGCCCGCCACGCGGCTACTACGGCCGGCCACACGGCTACTACGGTGGCCCACGCTGGTAATCGCAAACAAAAAGCCCCGCTTTATAGCGGGGCTTTTTTATGACCGTCGGTCGGGCAAAGTCTGAAAAAATCTCGTCAAGGTCGCTGTGAGGACAGTTCCAGCAGCTAAAGTCGGCATGATGGACTTGACCGTTGGGGGCAAAACACAGAACGGTCATCTATTTGTCATGACGGAACCGCAATCTGAATCCGTCCGTAAACAACAGGTTGATAAAAACAAGGACGACCCATGCCTACACAAAATCCGCACCGCATCGTCGGCCTGTGCACTTCAAGCAAGGTGTACAGCGCGCTGACTGAACTGAAACACCTGGAAGGCCACCGCTGCGCCAAGTTTCTTTCGCTGCTGGCGGAGAATCTCGTGCATAAGGGCCTGCTCAATGAGCGCGAAGTGGTGCACATGCTCGACCAGGTTGTCGACTGATTCAGCCCTCACTGTGATCAATGACCACTATCAAAAGCGTTGATTGTTCCTGAGCGCAGCGAATCCCTAAGGTAACTCCACAGATTGATGGAGGTACTTTTCATGGCTCAGGTTCAAATCATGTCGGTAATCGGCAGCGCTGTTCCCGCATCGCTCAGAGCGTCGGGATTGCTCGCCTGCTGGTATCTGGTGCGCGAAGGCGAGCCGATCAGCGGCCCGCTCACGTCGCTGACAGCGGCGCAGGCCCTGTCACAGAAGTTGGTCAGTGCGCCGTTCCACGCCTAAGGCAACTGGACTTTCGGTTTGGTCTCGATGAACAGCGCCCAACTGGACATGAACAGCGCCGCGATCAGCGGCCCGATCACGAAACCGTTGAGGCCGAATACCGCGAGGCCGCCGAGGGTCGAGATCAGGATCATGTAATCGGGCATGCGCGTGTCCTTGCCGACCAGGATCGGGCGCAGCAGGTTGTCCACCAGGCCGATCACAAACACCCCGAACAGCGCCAGCACCACGCCCTGCCAGATCATCCCGCTGAGCAGGAAGTACAGCGCCACCGGCGCCCAGACAATCCCCGCACCCACCGCCGGCAACAGCGACAGAAAGCCCATCAACACCGCCCACAGCAATGCGCTGGGGATGTCGAGAAACCAGAAAATCGCCCCACCCAATGCGCCCTGAGTGACCGCCACCACCAGGTTGCCCTTGACCGTCGCGCGTACCACCCGATTGAACTTCAACTGCAAACGGCGCTTGTGGCTCTCTTCCAGTGGCACCGCGGTGCGTACCTTGCGCACCAGTTCGGCGCCATCACGCAAAAAGAAAAACAGCAGGTACAACATGATGCCGAAGCTGACCACGAACTCGAACGTCCCCTGGCCGAAACTGAAGGCCTGACTCGCCAGCACCTGGCTGCCCTGCATCGACGCCTTGACGATTTTCTCGCGCACGCCGTTAAGCTCGCCCATGCCGAAGCGATCGAGCAGATGCTGGAAGTACGGGGGCAGGCTGTGCTTGAACTGCGCCAGATAGGCACCGATGTCCAGTTGGCCGCTTTCGATGTTGTTGTACAGCGTTGCGCCTTCCTGGACCAACAGGATGCTGAGGATGATCACCGGCAGAATCGCGATCACCAGGCAGATGCCCAGAGTGCAGAGCGCTGTCAGGTTGCGCCGCCAGCCAAATTTGAGCTGTAACTTGCGCTGCATCGGCGCAAACAGAATGCCGAGAATCACCGCCCAGAACACCGCGCCGTAGAACGGCAGCAGAATCCAGATGAAGGCGACCGTCACCAACAGCAACAGCACGGTGAGGGATTTGAATTGCAGGGTTTTTTCGTTCATGTCCGATCCATGTCAGTCAGGCGTCTCGCACGCCCCGAACCTTAGTCAGCCGGGGCGCGCGCGAGTGCCATCTTTGTTCATGGAGCATAGATTGCCTGGACGACGCAGCCCGGCTAATCAGCGCACCGGCAGTTTGACGATCTGCGCAGTGCTCAACACGTCGCCGAAGGTGTCTTCGACTTCCGCCAGCGCGGCTTTGTGCAGGGAGTCCTTGTCGATAGAAACGCCGTTGGCCCGAGTGATGGCGCGGGTCGCCGAGGCATCGGAGGCGACAATCACGTTGTAACCCAAAGGCGCGGCATCCCGAGCGGCACCCGCCACGCAGGCGTGGGTCATCAGGCCGGAAATGATCAGTGTCTGGATGCCGGCCTTTTTCAGTTGCTGGTCAAGGTCGGTACTGGCGAACACGCTGACGGTGCTTTTTTGCAGCACCACGTCTTGCGGGCGCGGCTGCATGTCTTGGTGAAATTTGACGGTCTGACCATCGATGGCAAACACCGGCGAACCGGCCGGCGCGATGTGCTGCACGTGATACACCGGGATCTTGTGACTGTCGGCAAAGGTGATCAGCTCTCGGGTTTTCGCCAACGCAGCGGCACCGTCCGGGATCGGCATCCGGCCGCTGAAATATTCATTCTGGAAGTCGATCACCACCAGCGCAGACTTTCCGGCTGGCAAATGATCGACCGGTGTAGCGCCTGACATTGCCCGAATGGTCGAGTGGTTGTCGGCCATCGCTGCGCTGCTGGCCAATACACCGGAAAATGCACAAGCGGTGAGAAAGCGGCGTGTAAAGTTCTGCATGGGAAAGTCCTGCGTCGGTTGATTTGATAAGCGAATCCTAAGCAGCCACCGCCGCACCGAACACAGTGAAACCGGCACATGATCTGTGCCCTTTCTGCACAGATCGACTCCGCGCACGCAAACGTAGATCCAGATCAATAAACCGCACTTGCCACTGCACTACCCTGCCGCGCTTTTGCGACCGAAGCCGCCATGAAGCCAGACCTCCCCCTCGCCGCCCCGGAATTGCTCGCCCCCGCCGGCACCCTGAAGAACATGCGCTACGCCTTCGCCTACGGTGCCGATGCGGTCTACGCCGGCCAGCCGCGGTACAGCCTGCGGGTGCGCAACAACGAGTTCGACCACGCCAACCTCGCCCTCGGTATTCGCGAAGCGCAGGCTCAGAGCAAGCGTTTCTACGTGGTGGTCAACATCGCCCCGCACAACGCCAAACTGAAAACCTTCCTCAAGGATCTGGCGCCAGTGATCGAGATGGCTCCGGACGCACTGATCATGTCCGACCCGGGCCTGATCATGCTGGTACGCCGGCACTTCCCGCAGATGCCGATCCACCTTTCGGTGCAGGCCAACACGGTGAACTGGGCGAGCGTCGAGTTCTGGCAGCAACAAGGCCTGAGCCGGATCATCCTGTCGCGGGAATTGTCGCTGGAAGAAATCGGCGAAATCCGCGAACAGGTGCCCGGCATGGAGCTGGAAGTTTTCGTCCACGGTGCACTGTGCATGGCTTACTCCGGGCGCTGCCTGTTGTCGGGCTACATGAACAAGCGCGACGCCAATCAGGGCACCTGCACCAACGCTTGCCGCTGGAAGTATTCGGCGCAGCAAGCCACGGAAAATCAGCTCGGCGAGATCGTGCAGACCTTCCAGCCGGAGCCGACCCTGGGCATCGGCGCGCCGACCGATCAGGTGTTCCTGCTGCGGGAAGCCAATCGCCCCGATGAGTTGATGCCGGCATTTGAAGACGAGCACGGCACCTACATCATGAACGCCAAGGATCTGCGCGCGGTGCAACACGTCGAACGCCTGACGCGCATGGGCGTGCATTCGCTGAAGATCGAGGGCCGCACCAAATCGCACTTCTATTGCGCACGCACCACCCAGGTCTATCGCCGGGCGATCGACGATGCAGTGGCCGGACGCGAGTTCGATCGCAGCCTTATGACCGATCTGGAATCACTGGCCCAGCGCGGCTACACCGAAGGTTTCCTGCGTCGCCATGTGCATGACGAATACCAGAATTATCAGAACGGCAGCTCGGTGTCCGAGCGTCAGCAGTTCGTCGGCGAACTCACCGGCGAGCGCCGCGACCGGTTGGCCGAGGTCAAAGTGAAGAACCGTTTTGCCTTGGGCGATCATCTGGAATTGATGACTCCGAAGGGCAATTTCCACTTCGATCTGCACCAGTTGCAGAGTGCCAAGGGTGAAGCGATCGAGGTTGCGCCGGGGGATGGACACACGGTGTACCTGCCGATTCCGGATGCGGTGGATTTGCGCTTTGGCCTGCTGATGCGCGATATAGCAACCAATCCTGTTTGAACGCTTGTCCTGATCACCCGCTGTGCGTGTCGAACACAAAATCTCATGCCACCACCGACCACTGTGGGAGCGGGCTTGCCCGCGAAGAGGCCGGCATGAACAACACACCCTGCCGCTGACCGCCCACAAAAAACCCGGCACCAAGGCCGGGTTTTCACTACCTGCGATCATCCGACAACGGCGTCGGCTCATCCGCTGGCGGCACATCATCATCGTCCGCCGCCGGTTCCTTCCAGTCTTCCGGCCGATCGGCATCACTCAACGGATCACGCCCGGGGCTCATGCCCGGCGGCGCATCGTGATCGGCCAGTGTCGGCTCATCCGTGCCAGGCACCGGACGGGTCGGATCGGTCGGCAGCACACCACCTTGAAACAGCAAATCATTAGCCATGACACACCTCACCAAGGAGGTCCGGAAAACCCGGGCCATACAGCTTGGAAGCGTGCCTGCGCAGCCCGTGCCATCGAGCAGACCAACGGCAATCAGCCCTGTGCACCGAAGCGGTCGCGGCTGTTGGTCAGGTGCAGCCACATGGCCGCGCGCGCCGCGTCCGGATCCTGACGCTTGATCGCATTCAGGATCGCTTCGTGCTCCAGATGCGCCAACTGCCCCAGCTTGCTCAAATCCGCCGCGCCACGCTCGGCGGCATTGAGCCGCTGACGCGGAATCATCGCGCTGCCCAGGTGCTGCATGATTTCGCTGAAACAGACGTTGCCGGTGGCTTCAGCGATCAGCAGGTGAAAACGTCGGTCGGCTTCAACACAACTGTCATTGCTGTCCAGCAAGCGCTGATAGTCATCCAGCGCTTGGCGCATCTGCAGCAGTTGCTGCTCGCTGCGCCGTTGCGCGGCCAACGCGGCGGCCTGGGTCTCCAGGCCCATGCGCAATTCAAGAATGCTGCGCACCCCGAGCGCGGTGTCGACATTCAGGCGCAAGCCCTGCTCCGCGACGCGCTCGATGACGAACGTGCCGATGCCGTGCCGCGTCGCCACCAGCCCCGACGCCTGCAACTTGGAAATCGCCTCGCGCACCACCGTGCGACTGACGCCGTGCTCCTGAACGATGGCGTTCTCCGACGGCAGTTTGTCGCCGGGCGACAGCTGGCCGAGCAGGATGCTCTGGGTGAGTTTTTCCACCAGATCATGCGCAAGGTTATGCGCACGTTTGCGGGCGGGAGCGTCGAGGTCTTCTTGCATGTTCGGTTCCGGTGATCGGGGCTTGGCGATCGTAGCACTGCGCGGTGGCTGACGAGATTTGATTTTAGCGCCGAATCAGCCTTCAACTTGTATGACAACACTCAATGCAAAAGAAAATAACTGCAACAAGCAAGCGCTACGCCCTGTTTGAACATTTGGATCGTGAACCGTGAAGTGCGTCTGACGGGTGCGTCTAGAGCCAATAAAAACTGGGCCAAACACCAAAAAGAAATAAAAAATTCGTTCACCAGACAAATTTAATCGCTGCACCCCACTTGTAGGACAAAAAAATCAGGTTGTATGATGTCTATCAACAACGCAACACTCAGCCCTACCCCGCATAAAAATAATCAGTGGGAGAAAACCAAGTGAAAACCTCCGTCTCCGGGATGAACGAGGGCGTCGATTCGACACTCGCGTCCGCCATCTCGAAAGTGAAACGCCACGTCCTGCCGCTCTTCGTGATCATGTTCATCGTCAATTACATTGACCGGGTGAACATCGGTTTCGTCCGCACCCACATGGAACATGATCTGGGCATCGGCGCTGCCGCCTACGGCTTCGGCGCCGGTCTGTTCTTCATCGGTTACGCACTGTTCGAAGTGCCGTCCAACATGCTCCTGCAGAAAGTCGGCGCGCGCATCTGGCTGACCCGCATCATGTTCACCTGGGGTCTGGTCGCCGCCGGCATGGCGTTCATCCAGAACGAAACGCACTTCTACATCCTGCGCTTTCTGCTCGGCGTGGCCGAAGCCGGGTTCTTTCCCGGAGTGATCTACTACTTCACCCGCTGGCTACCCGGCGCCGAACGCGGCAAGGCCATCGCGATTTTCCTCAGTGGTTCGGCGGTGGCCTCGCTGATCTCCGGCCCGCTGTCCGGCCTGCTCTTGCAGATCAACGGTCTTGGCATGCACGGCTGGCAATGGATGTACTTCATCGAGGGGATGTTTTCCGTCGGGCTGTGCGTGTTCGTCTGGTTCTGGCTAGACGCCAAACCCCACGACGCGAAATGGCTGACCCGCGCCGAACAGGACGCACTGGTCAGCGCCATCGACGATGAACAGAAGGCCCGCGAAGCCGCGACGCCGATCCGTCCATCAATGGGCAAACTGCTCAAGGACCGGCAGATCATCCTGTTCTGCCTGATCTACTTTTTCATTCAGCTGACGATCTACGCCGCGACGTTCTGGCTGCCGAGCATCATCAAGAAAATGGGCGAGATGAGTGACTTCCAGGTCGGCCTGTTCAACTCGATTCCGTGGTTGCTGTCGATCGTCGGCATGTACGCCTTCGCCTCGCTCTCGGCCAAGTGGAAGCACCAGCAAGCCTGGGTCGCCACCGCATTGCTGATCGCCGCAGCGGGGATGTTCATGTCCACCACCGGCGGGCCGATTTTCGCCTTTGTCGCGATCTGTTTTGCCGCGCTGGGTTTCAAGTCCGCCTCATCGTTGTTCTGGCCGATTCCGCAGGCCTATCTGGATGCACGGATCGCCGCGGCAGTGATCGCACTGATCAACTCGGTGGGCAACCTCGGCGGCTTCGTCGCGCCCACCACCTTCGGCCTGCTCGAAGAACACACCGGTTCGATTCAGGGCGGCCTCTACGGCCTGGCCGCGACCTCGATCATCGCCGCGGTCATCGTCTTCGCTGCACGCACCACCCCGAAACCCGCTGCTGACCTCGCCGTGGCCGAAGCCGCGCCGAAGCACGCCTGAATTTCGTTTTGAAGAATGCTGACAAGGATAAAAAACATGACCGCATACGACACTGCCAAAGCGCCAATCATCACTGACATGCAGGTGATTCCCGTGGCCGGCCACGACGGCATGCTGCTCAACTTGAGCGGCGCCCACGGGCCATTTTTCACCCGCAATATCGTCATCCTCAAGGACAACGCCGGGCACACCGGCGTCGGTGAAGTGCCCGGTGGCGAGCGCATCCGCCAGACGCTGGAGGACGCCCACAACCTGGTGCTCGGCAACGCGATCGGCAACTATCAGAAAATCCTCAATCAGGTGCGCCAGACCTTCGCCGAGCGTGACGCCGGCGGCCGTGGCCTGCAGACGTTCGACCTGCGCATCACCATCCACGCGGTCACCGGACTCGAAGCCGCCCTGCTCGACCTGCTCGGGCAACACCTCGACGTGCCGGTCGCGGCGTTGCTCGGCGAAGGCCAGCAACGCGACCAAGTGAAGATGCTCGGTTATCTGTTTTACGTCGGCGATCAACGCGAGACCGACCTCGCCTACCGCAGCGAACCGGATGCCGATAACGACTGGTTCCGCGTGCGTCACGAGAAGGTCATGAGCGCCGAAGCGGTGGTACGTCTGGCCGAAGCGGCTCAGGCGAAATACGGTTTCCAGGACTTCAAACTCAAGGGCGGCGTGCTCAGCGGCGACGCGGAAATCGAAGCCGTGACGGCACTGGCCGAACGCTTTCCCGAGGCACGAATTACCCTCGACCCGAACGGCGCCTGGTCACTGAAAGAAGCGATCCGCCTGTGCCGCGATCAACATCACGTGCTGGCTTACGCCGAAGACCCCTGCGGTGCGGAAAACGGTTACTCGGGGCGCGAAGTCATGGCCGAGTTCCGCCGCGCCACCGGGCTGAAGACGGCGACCAACATGATCGCCACCGACTGGCGCGAAATGGGCCACGCCATCCAGTTGCAGTCGGTGGACATTCCGTTGGCCGACCCGCACTTCTGGACCATGCAAGGCTCGGTGCGTGTCGCGCAGTTGTGCCATGAGTGGGGCCTGACCTGGGGCTCGCACTCCAACAACCACTTCGATATTTCCCTGGCGATGTTTACCCACGTCGCGGCGGCGGCACCGGGCGACATCACCGCCATCGACACGCACTGGATCTGGCAGGACGGCCAGCGTCTGACCAAGGCACCGCTGCAAATTGTCGACGGTTGCGTGCAAGTGCCACAGAAACCGGGGCTGGGTGTGGAGCTGGACATGGATCAGTTGGCCAAGGCTCACGAACTGTACAAAGGCATGGGCCTCGGCGCGCGGGATGACAGCGTGGCGATGCAGTTTTTGATTCCGGGATGGACGTTCGATAACAAGCGGCCGTGTCTGGTGCGCTGAATCCTGATCTCTAGTCCACCACTGTCCCCTGTGGGAGCGGGCTTGCTCGCGAAGGCGGTGTGTCAGTCGATATTTGAGTTGACTGACACGCCGCCTTCGCGAGCAAGCCCGCTCCCACGGGGGGGATTTATGTCAGACAGAGATTTGCAGCAGCCAGTTTTTGAACGCCGTCATCGCCGCCGTCTCCGGCCGTGACTGCAAGCGCGTCAGCCAATAACTGCCAGTGGTGATTTCAATCGCAAACGGCTGGCGAATCACGTCCGCCGCCAGTTGCCGGGCGAACATCAGCGGCGGTGCCAACGCTACCCCGCTGCCCTGCAGCGCGGCTTCCATCATCGCCAGCGATGAGTCGAACACAATGCTCTGCGGCGGCGCCACGTGAGTCGCCAAGCCGGCGGCATGAAACCATTCCGGCCATTCATCGGTGCGATAGGAACGCAGCAAGCGCTGTTGCAGCAGATCCGTCGGCGTGTGCAGTTGCCGGGCGATTTCCGGCACGCACAGCACCGACAGGGGCGCATCGAGCAGTCGCGTCGCCTCGATCCCATGCCACGCCCCGGCGCCGAAACGAATCGCGTAATCCAGCCCTTCGGCGGCGACGTCGACCCGGTTGTTGTGGGTCGACAGGCGCAAATCGATCAGCGGATGTTTCGCCTGAAAATCCGCCAGCCGCGGCAACAGCCAGCCGACCGCGAACGTCCCCACGGCGCCGACGGTCAACGTTTCGCGGTACTGTCCTCCAGCCAGACGTTCAAGCATCTGCGCAATGTGATCGAACGAGGTGGTCAGCACTGGCAACAGGGTTTCGCCCTCCCCCGTCAGCATCAGCCCACGCGGCAGACGCTTGAACAGGGTGACGTTGAGCTGCGCCTCAAGGCTTTTGACCTGATGGCTCACCGCCGCCTGGGTCACGCACAGCTCGACGGCGGCACGGGTGAAGCTCAGATGCCGCGCCGAGGCTTCGAACGCGCGCAGTGCATTGAGCGACAATTGAGGTCGAATCATACCCAGTCCCAAATTTTTCTAATGGCTCATGCGAAATATCATCGTTTGTCGACGAGTGCCAGACTGCCTAAATTGTCGGCGCTGATCAGTCGACTAACGTTTCAATTGCCCGCAGTCTAGCGGGATATCACCCTCAACACTCATGGAGAGTGGTTCACTCATGTCCTTCATCAACCCGAGCAAAGTCATTTCCTGCAGCGCATTCGGCGTAATTTTCGCTGCAAACGCGTGCATGGCTGCCACGCCCAGCGACGAGCAACTGCAAGCCCTGGTGAATAAAGCCGTCACCCCGGTGATGCAGCAACAGCAGGTTCCGGGCCTGGTCGTGGCTATCACCGTCAGGGGTCAGCCGCATTACTTTAACTACGGCGTCGCCGCCAAGGATACCGGGCAGAAAGTCAGCGAAAACACCTTGTTCGAAATCGGCTCGGTGAGCAAAACCTTCGCCGCAACCCTGGCCGGCTATGCGCAGGCGACCGACAAACTGGACCTCTCGACCAAGGCCAGCCAGCTCTGGCCAGAACTGAAAGGCAGCGCTTTCGACAACATCAGCGTGCTGCAACTGGGCACCTACAGCGCCGGCGGCCTGCCGCTGCAATTCCCGGCCGAGTGGGATTCGGCCGACAAGATGCTTGGCTATTACCAACAGTGGAAACCGAGCTTTCCGGCCGGCAGCCAGCGTCTGTACTCCAACCCGAGCCTGGGTCTGTTCGGTTATCTGGCCGCCAAGACCCTTGGCCAGCCCTATGATCAGGCGATGAGCGAAACCCTGCTGCCGAAACTCGGCCTGCAACACACCTACCTGCAGGTGCCGAAAGCACAAATGAACCTGTACGCGCAGGGCTACGACAAGAACAATCAACCGGTGCGCGTCACCCCGGGCGCAATGGATTCAGAAGCCTACGGCGTGAAAACCAGCGCCGCCGACATGCTGCGATACGTGCAGGCCAACCTGAAACCGGCAAGCCTGGAAACCCCGCTGCAACAAGCCATCGCCAACACCCACACCGGTTATTACAGCGTCGGCGACATGACCCAGGGTCTGGGCTGGGAAATGTACCGTTACCCGATCAGCCTCGAGCGCTTGCTGGCCGGTAACAGCACGGAAATGGCCATGCAGCCGCACAAGGTGCAGTGGCTCAACCCGCCACAGCCGCAGGTGGATAATGTGCTGCTGAACAAAACCGGATCGACGGGTGGTTTTGGCAGTTACGTGGCGTTTGTGCCGTCGAAGGATGTCGGCGTGGTGATTCTGGCGAACAAGAACTTTCCGATTCCGGAGCGGGTGAAGATTGCTCACACGATCCTCAGCGTTTTGACCGACTGAAAATCAAAAGATCGCAGCCTTCGGCAGCTCCTACACCGATCCCATGTAGGAGCTGCCGCAGGCTGCGATCTTTTTGACGGGCAATAAAAATGGGCGACCTGCAGAGGTCGCCCATTTTTCTGATTCAGGCCACGCCATCAATCATCCGGCATCTGCGGTGGCTTGCTCGGTTTCGCAGGCTTGCCCGGTTTGGCCCCCTTTACACCTTTGGCGGGTTCAGACTCAGCGGCGGCCGGGGTCTGAGCGGCGGCTGCAGCGGCCGCTTCTTTCTCGGCCATTGGCATGGCGTCGATAGTGTCGAAGATTTTCTTCAGGTCCACCGACTTCGCTTCATCACCCGAGGCCGAAAGCTTGATCTCGCCGTCCTTGCCCACCAGGAAGACTTTTGGATACGCCCCGGCGCCCAGCTTCAACGAACGCAACAGGGCCATGGTGTCCTGCTGACCAAGATCCTTGCCGTCGAGCTGGCCGGCCATATTGAGAATGGTGTAGACCTTGATGTTGCGGTCGGCGACGCCCTTCTTGTTCGCCGGATCTTCCAGCGACTTTTTCAGCCCCACCCACACCGGGTCGACGGTGCTTTGTGCGATCACGATCAACGGTCGGGCCCGTCCCATATCCCCGGCTATGGGCGAGTCGTTGTCAGCGGCGAACAAGGGGCCGGCAATCGCCAGCAAGAGTGTCAGGGTCAGTGACCTGATGAGCATGCGCATCTCCTTTTGATATCCACGCTCTAATGATTGCGCATCGCGGCGATTGTTCCGGGGTCGTGCCCGGCAAGTATGTTTCGCCTTGTCAGAAGCTTAGGTCAGCCGCGTCATTGCGCAACCGCATCGGCGTAATCGTGACGCGGATTTGATTACCTTTTATGAGCGCATTAGGGTGGTCGTTCTGCCCACGAAATGGAGTTCAACCCATGCACATCGACTACCTTTGCGATCACCCCCATTTGATTGAGGAACTGGCTACTCTCAATTTCAAGGAATGGGGCGAATTCCGTGACGGCGATACTCTTGAAGCCCGCACCGAACGGATGCGCGCGGCCTGCGGCAAGGGTGCGGTTCCCAGCGCGGTGGTGGCCATTGAAGACGGCCGCTTGCTCGGTGGCGCGCTGTTGATCGACAGCGACATGAAGATCCGTCCCGAACTGACGCCTTGGCTGGCCGGGGTTTATGTGAAGGCCGAGGAGCGTGGACGCGGGGTTGCTTCGCAGTTGGTCAACAGGATCGTCGATGAAGCGGCGGCGCTGGGCGTGACCGAGTTGTATCTGTACACCGACGCCGCGCAATCGCTGTATGCGCGGCTGGGGTGGGAGGTGGTCGAGGATCTGGTTTACGAAGACCTGCCAGTGACCGTCATGAAATTCAACATCCTTCAAGACCCACTGTAGGAGCTGCCGCAGGCTGCGATCTTTTGATTTTCAAGGTCAAAAGATCGCAGCCTGCGGCAGCTCCTACAGGGGACTGCGGCGTCTCGAAAGGGCTGGTTCAGAACGCCAGTTTGTAGCCGATCAACAGCAACATGGTCGCCAGGCACGGGCGCAGCAATTCATCGGAAATGCGCCCGGTCAGGTGGCTGCCGAGCCAGATGCCCGGCAACGAACCCATGAGCAAAAAGCCCAGCACGCCCCAGTCCATGTTGCCCATGCTCGCGTGGCCCAGCCCTGCAACCAGCGTCAGCGGCACGGCGTGGGCGATTTCGGTGCCGACCAGCCGCCGGGTCGGCAGCAGCGGATAGAGGATGAACAGCGCGACCGTGCCGAGGGCGCCGGCGCCGATCGAGGTCAGGGCGACCATGGTGCCGAGGATCAACCCGGTGATCACCGTCATCACATTCAGGCGCGCGCCGCTCGGGTTGTAGTTGCCGCCCGCGCGTTTGTGGGCGAATTCGAGCAGACGCTTCTTGAACAGAATCGCCAGCGCCGTGGCGAACAGCACGAAGCCCAAGGCTTGTTTGATGATCGCGTTCATCGCTTCGGGCGCGGTGTGCAGGGTGCTGAGAAACCACAACGTCATGGCGACTGCCGGCACGCTGCCGAGTGTCAGCCATCCGGTGATGGCCCAGTCGATGTTGTTGTTCTTCTTGTGCACCAGCACGCCACTGGATTTGGTAATGGCCGCATACAGCAGGTCAGTGCCCACCGCTGTTGCCGGGTTGATGCCGAACCACAGCAGGATCGGCGTCATCAACGAACCGCCGCCGACACCGGTCATGCCGACAATAAAACCCACCACCAGCCCGGCAATCACCAGGCCGAAATTTGCCAATTCCATTAAGACGTCCAGAAAAACGACAGGAAAAATCTGGCCCGCAGCATAGCGATTTTTCATATAACCACATATATCGATGCGGTCTATCGTTATGCCTTCTCGATACCACTCCCGCTCCCCACGGGTTTTATTGCACCGGCAGGAAATTCAGGAACAACAGACTCTGCGCGTAATTCAACCCGATGCGCCGGTAGCGCTCGTCGAGCATCTGCGTCAGCAGATCGAGCCGCGCGACGATCTTGCCGAACTCGGTGGCGAAGCTGAGGTTGCTGCCCTCCTCCGAGATTTCGTTGGAGAACAGCAACGGCTGGCCTTCCTTGTTCTGGCGCTGGGCCAGAATCCACGTGGCTTTCTCGATGTTGCGCGCGGCGTTGTGGACGAAGGTCGGGTTGATCGCATCAGTCATGTAGAACTCGACGCGATTACCGTGGGCGGTGACCAGCATGCTGCCGATGGCATAGATAAAGGCGCCGACCCGATCCCCGAGAAACTCCGGACTCATCGCATAGCTGAGCGCTGCCAGATCCTTGCGGCCGCCCAGCACCGGCAACGGTTGTTGCTGCTCGACCGCCAGGCGCACCTGTTTCACCGCGGTGTTGATGTCGAGGAATCCCGATTTGCGCAGTTCTTCCGGGTTGCGCAGGTACAGCTTGCCCATTAGCCGATAAAGACTGTTGAGGTTGTCGCGCATCGCCAGCGTGGCCATGCGGTCAACGCTGGTCTGCAGGAATTCCTGCGGTTGTCCTTCACGCATCTGAGCGATAAAGCCATTGCCGTCCTGATGCGAGCAACCGCTGACAGACAGCAATGACAGACAGGCCAGCATCAGGCACGGGCGGTGAACAAATCGGGCGATCTGATGAAAAACTCTCGGCATGAATTCTCGAACAGGCACATTCCTGTGCGGCGGGCGTCGCCGCATCCTGGCCATGGATAGAGCCGGCAATTGCGAAAAAGTGCAGTGGCGGATTTTCCCGGTCGATTGACGGCGAAGGAGCGCCAAGCCAATTAGTCAGTCTTTATTGTTGAAATACACGATCAATCAACTATAAATCTTCTTCAGACGCCAAAATAGATTGACTAGTACCGTGTAGGAGCTGCCGCAGGCTGCGATCTTTTGATCTTGATTCTAAAAAACGAAGATCAAAAGATCGCAGCCTGCGGCAGCTCCTACAGGGGAATTGTGGTGTTTTCAAAACAACAACAAAAAGGAAGGTCAACCATGCTTCAATCACGTCACCTGCTCTCCGGCCTCGGACTGTCTCTGATGATTGCCACCCTTTCCGCCAATGCGGCGGGCCTGACCGCTGAACACAAAGCCTTCGGCAAAACCAATGACGGCACGCCCGTCGAGCAATACATCCTGCGCAACAGCCACGGCATGCAGGCGACTGTCATCACCTACGGTGCCACCCTGCAATCACTGCTGGTGCCGGACAAACACGGCAAAGCCGCTGACGTGGTGCTCGGCTTTGACGATGTCCAGGGTTACCAGAAAGGCACGGCGTATTTCGGCGCGACCATCGGCCGTTTCGGCAATCGACTCGCGGACGGTGCGTTCGAACTCGACGGCAAGCGCTATCAGGTGCCGCAGAACGACAAGTCCAACGCTTTGCACGGCGGCACTCAGGGCTTCGACAAGAAGGTCTGGAAAGCGCAGGAAACCAAAGACAAGGATTCAGTCGCCGTGACCCTCACCTATCTGTCGGCAGACGGCGAAATGGGCTTCCCCGGCAACCTCACCACCGAAGTGACCTACCGCCTGACCGACAGCAACGAGTTGCGTATCGACTATAAGGCCAGCACCGATAAACCGACGGTGCTCAACCTGACCAACCACAGCTACTTCAACCTCGCCGGCGCCGGCAATGGCGACATCCTCCAGCAGGTTGCCACCTTGCACGCCAGCCATTACACCCCGGTCACCGGCAAACTGATCCCGACCGGCGAACTGGCGCCAGTGGCCGGCACACCGATGGACTTCACCAAACCCACCGCGATCGGCACGCACATCAAGGCTGATCACCCACAGCTGAAATTCGCCGAGCCGAAACAGGGTGGCTTCGATTTCAACTGGGTGCTGGATACCAAAGGTGATGTGAGCAAAGTCGCCGCCGAGGTCAGCGATCCGCAGTCAGGGCGGCATCTGCAGCTGTTCACCAGCGAACCTGGCGTGCAGTTCTACACCAGCAACTTCCTTGATGGCACGGTCAAGGGCAAGGGTGGCAAGGTCTATCCGCACTGGGGCGCGTTTACCCTGGAGACCCAGCACTATCCGGATGCGCCGAATCAGCCGGACTTCCCGAGCACGCGTCTTGATCCGGGGCAGACTTACAACCATAAAGTGGTGTTGAAGTTTTCTGCCAGGTAAAAGCTGAAGATCAAGAGATCGCAGCCTGCGGCAGCTCCTACAGTGGGACCCCATCCCTCCTGTAGGAGCTGCCGAAGGCTGCGATCTTTTGCTTTTGAGCCCCATGGAACCCCTGCGCTATCCTGCTGCCCACTAAGGTATGACCATCAGCACAGGAGGTTTGAATGCGTACCCTTGAACTGGCAGGCGTGCAGGTTCCAGTGATTGGCCAGGGCACCTGGCGCATGGGCGAAGACCGTTCGGCGCACCAGCGTGAAGTGTCCGCGCTGCGACAAGGTATCGAGTTGGGCATGACCCTCATCGACACCGCAGAAATGTACGCCGAAGGCGGTGCCGAAAGCGTGGTCGGCGAAGCCATTGCCGGCCTGCGTGATCAGGTGTTTCTGGTGAGCAAAGTCTATCCGCACAACGCCAGCCGCAAAGGCATCCCGCAAGCCTGCGAGCGCAGTCTGCGCCGGCTCGACACCGACTACATCGACCTCTATCTGCTGCACTGGCGCGGCCAGTATCCGCTGGAAGAAACCGTCGAAACGTTCGAACGCCTGCGCGAGGACGGCAAGATCGGGCGTTGGGGAGTGTCGAATTTTGACGTCGATGACCTCGAAGAGCTGACCAATCCGGCCTGCGCGACCAATCAGGTGCTGTACAACCTGGAGGAGCGCGGCGTCGAATTCGACTTGCTGCCATGGTGCCAACAACAGCGCCTGCCGTTGATGGCGTACTGCCCGATCGGCCAGGGCGGTGCGATGCTGGCCGAACCGGTGTTGAAAGAGATTGCCGCTCGTCACAACGTGACCCCGGCGCAGGTTTCGCTGGCGTGGATTCTGCGTCAGGATGGTGTAATTGCGATTCCCAAAGCTGTGCGACCGGAACATGTGCAACTCAATGCACAAGCGGCGCAGTTGCAACTG
The DNA here is from genome assembly GCF_900187525.1 of Pseudomonas sp. Irchel s3a10. Lineage (NCBI taxonomy): Bacteria > Pseudomonadati > Pseudomonadota > Gammaproteobacteria > Pseudomonadales > Pseudomonadaceae > Pseudomonas > Pseudomonas sp. Irchel s3a10. The sequence goes on along the minus strand of NZ_FYDR01000006.1, from coordinate 259,225 downwards.
GATGCCGGGGATCTGGCGGCGCTGGACCAGGTATTCAAAGCGCCACAACGCAAGCAGCGGCTGGCGATGGTCTGAGTCGCTGGCTGCTGGCGAGGGCTTCGTCATGAGAAGCACTGATCAGTACGACCCGTTCAATCTGCAGCGTTTCGTCCAGGCCCAGGATCCGGTGTTCGAACGGGTCCAGCGTGAGCTCAACGAGGGGCGCAAGCGCAGCCACTGGATGTGGTTTGTGTTCCCGCAGTTCGCCGGGCTGGGCGGCAGCGAAATGTCCAGACGCTTCGCCATTCAATCCGCTGACGAGGCGCGGGCCTATCTGGCCCACGACCTGCTCGGTGCACGGCTGCGTACCTGCACGCAGTTGGTGCTGAACCTCCGCCAGCGTTCGATTGCCGAGATTTTCGGCCACCCGGATGACCTGAAATTCCACTCCTCGATGACCCTGTTTGCGCAGTTCAGCGCCGAAGATTGCCTGTTTGCTCAGGCACTGGAGCGCTACTTCCACGGCATCCTCGATGAATGGACCCTGCAACTGCTGGACTCAAAACAGGCCCAGTTGCCCCCCGATCAAGGTTGAGAAATCGTCGTCGACAAACGGCAGGATCGCATCCGCCACCGGTTGCAGCTGGCGGGTGATGTAGTGGTCGTAGTCAATCGCGGCGCGGCGCACTTCCAACGGTTCCGGCCCGGCCAGGGTGATGACGTAACTGATCCAGCCGCCGTTCTGGTATTGCCGCGGGCGACCCTGCTGCGCGTTGTAATCGTCGGCCAGCCGCGCCGCACGCACATGCGGCGGCACGTTGCGTTCGTAGTCGTCGAGGGTACGGCGCAGGCGTTTGCGGTAGACCAGTCGCTCATCGAACTCGCCGGCCAGAGTCTTGCGCACGTAATCGCGCACGTAATCCTGATACGGCTTGCGCTGGAAGATCCGCTCGTAGAGTTCCTGCTGGAACTGCCGGGCCAGCAGCGACCAGTCGGTGCGCACGGTTTCCAGGCCCTTGTAGACCATTTCTTCGCTGCCGTCGGCGCGGGTCACCAGTCCGGCGTAGCGCTTCTTGCTGCCCTCCTCGGCGCCGCGAATGGTCGGCATCAGAAAGCGTTTGTAGTGGGTTTCGTACTGCAATTCGAGGGCGCTTTGCAGGCCGTACTCCTCACGTACGTGCGCGCGCCACCAGTCGTTGACGTGCTTGACCAGCGCCTGACCGATCTGCGCCGCTTCCTCCTGCCCGTGCGCGCGACGCAGCCAGACGAAGGTCGAGTCGGTGTCGCCATAGATCACCGCGTGGCCCTGCGCTTCGATCAGTTGACGGGTGCGCAGCATGATCTCGTGGCCGCGCAGGGTGATCGACGACGCCAGCCGCGTGTCGAAAAACCGACAACCACTGGAGCCGAGCACGCCGTAGAAAGCGTTCATGATGATCTTCAGCGCTTGCGACAACGGTGCGTTGTGCTCGCGCTTGGCGGTCTCGCGGCCCTCGGCGACCCGCGCGACAATCGACGGCAGGCAATGCCGGGTGCGCGAAAACCGTGCGCCGCGAAAACCCGGCACCGAATCGGCATCATCCGGGTGTTGCAGGCCTTCGATCAGGCCCACCGGGTCGATCAGAAAGGTGAGGATGATCGACGGATACAGGCTCTTGTAATCGAGCACCAGCACCGACTCGTACAGCCCCGGCTGCGAATCCATGACGAAACCGCCGGGGCTGGCCTGTGGCGGGTTGGTGCCCAGGTTTGGCGCAACGAAACCCTGACGGTGCATCAGCGGCATATACAAATGGGTAAACGCCGCCACCGAGCCGCCGCTGCGATCCGCCGGCAGGCCGGTAACGCTGGCGCGTTCCAGGAGAAACGTCAGCAGCTCGGTCTTGGCGAAGATCCGCGTGACCAGCTCACAGTCCTTGAGGTTGTACTTGGCCAGCGCCGGTTTGTCCTCGGCGAACATGCGGTTGATTTCGTCCATGCGCTGGTACGGGTTGTCGATCGCTTTCCCTTCGCCGAGCAGGGTCTGGGCGACGTTTTCCAGGCTGAAGGAGGGAAAACTCCAGGTCGCCGACCGCAGCGATTCAATGCCGTCGATGATTAGCCGCCCCGCCGCCGAAGCAAAGAAGTGCGTGCGGCTGCCGTGTTCGCGCCACTGCATCTCTTCGCCGCCACGGCCGATTTTCAGCGGCACGCCGAGGCGCCGCGCGTGTTCGTGAAGGATGCGCAAGTCGAACTGGACGACGTTCCAGCCGATGATCGCGTCGGGATCGTGGCGGGCGAACCAGTCGTTGAGCTTTTTCAGGATCACGGTGCGCGAATCACAGTATTCGAGATCGAAGTCGACGATGCTGGCGTCACCGTTGGGCGCGCCGAGCATGTACACCTGACGCTGGCCGCAGCCCTCAAGGGCAATGGAATACAGCTCGCCGGTTTCGGTGGTTTCGATATCCAGCGAGACCAGCCGTAGTTGCGGTCGGTATTTCGGATCAGGTTTGAGTTGGGCGTTGAGCAGCACGCCGTCAGCGTCGGCGCTACCGCCGAACAGCACTGGTGCGGTGATGAAACGCTCCATGAGGTAGCGCTCGGGCGGACGCACGTCGGCTTCGAAGACATCGACACCAGCGCGGGACAGCGCGGTTTCCAGGCGCATCAACTGGCCGTGTTGCTGGCAATACAGGCCCAACACCGGACGATGTTCGAAATCCTGCAAGGCCAGTGGTCGGAGTTCGACGTTCTTTTCGTCAAGCAGCAGGCGTTCGGCCGCCTCGCGTTGTGCGGCAGGGATAAACGCCACCGACGTCTGCGGCGCCAGGCGCACACGGCGCGGCCCGGCGTCGGTCGCCAGCCAGAACTCGACTTCGGTGCCGGCCGGGGTATCGCGCCAATGCCGGGTCAGGACGAAGCCCTGCTGTAAATCCACCACTGCAACCTCAGGAATTGAATCAGAGGGGCATTCTACGCGGCATCGTCCGAGATAACCCCATCCCCTGTGGCGAGGGAGCTTGCTCCCGCTCGGCTGCGCAGCAGTCGCAAAACCAGGCAATGCGGCGTATCAGACAAACCGAATTCTCAGGGTTTGGGCCTGCTACGTAGTCCAGCGGGAGCAAGCTCCCTCGCCACAGGGTTAGAGCCAACCCGGAAAAACCGCCAAATGACGTTTTTTGCGTGCTATCTGCCGCTTTGCCACCTTGCCCTGCGCGCAAGGGTCTACGATGCTTGAAGAACAACGACAACACCTGAGTAACCGCCATGAAGACCGTCGCCCAACTGCTCAAGCTCAAAGATCAGAAAAATCAGGAAGTGCACCAGATCAAACCTGATCACATGGTGCTCGAAGCGTTGATGAAAATGGCCGAAAAAAACGTCGGGGCCTTGCTGGTGGTGGAGGACGAAAAAGTGGTCGGTATCATCAGTGAGCGTGATTACGCACGCAAACTGGTACTGCACGGGCGCTCGTCAGTGGGCACACCGGTGCGCGACATCATGGTCAAGGACGTCATCACCGTGGACACCCACCAGACCGTCGACACTTGCCTGGGCATCATGTCCGACAAACGCCTGCGCCACTTGCCGGTGGTGGAGAACGGCAAGCTGATCGGCCTGCTGTCGATCGGCGACCTGGTGAAAGAGGCGATTGCCGAACAGGCAGAGCTGATCAAGCAGCTGGAGCAGTACATTCGCGGGGAGTGATCTCCTTCCGTCCGAGCACCGCAAATCCCCTGTGGGAGCGGGCTTGCTCGCGAATGCGGTGTATCAGTCGAAACATCTCTGACTGACACACCGCATTCGCGAGCAAGCCCGCTCCCACATTGGTTTACCGGGTGTTCAGGACGGCCAATGCCGGGCGAAGACAGGCGCCAGCACCGGATGCCGGTCGATGCGTTGCAGCCACGCATAAAACCCTGGACGGGTCTGGCGCAGATGCTCGCGGCTCCCCGCCCAGCGCGTCACCACTGCCGCCAGCACATCCAGCGCGCCGGGCGCTTCGTCGTCCAGGTACAACTCGGCGGAAAACTGGTCGGCAAACACTTCCCAGCTCCAGTGCAGGCGCTCACGTGCGCCGGCCATCAGGTTCTGCCGTGAGGCTTCGTCCGGCATCACCAGCCAGCGCTCGGGATAATCGATGACGCCGATGGCCGCATAGCAATTGCTGGCGATATAGACCATGCCGCGAATCGCCTGATCGCGATCGGTAGCCTTGGCCGGCAACAGGCCGGACTCGGGAAAGCTCAGGCCCAGATGAATCAGAATCGCCACACTCTCGGTGATCGCACTGCCATCGGGCAATTGCAGGGTCGGCACCTGCTTCAGTGGATTGAGGCGCGCCAGTACCTCCGCGGCCTCAGTCGAGGCTTCGATATCGATAAAGCGATAGGCGATCTGGCATAACTCCAGCGCCGCCTCGATGGCTGCGGCACCTGAATTGCGATGTCCGTACAGTTGATACATGCCCCCTCCTCGATCTCGACAGATCTGTGTAGCCCTATTTATAGCGGGTGTATCCGCTTTGGCACGTTTTTCCCATGCAATCGCGACTTGCGAATTCAAACCTCGCAAAACAGCGCTGGCGGTGCCCATCCCGCACCAAGAGCAATCATCGAACGCTATCCGCGTTCTTGTAAGGTGCGATACCGAACCAAAAGTTCGCGTATCCGAGCTGGCAACAAGGAGTTCACCGCGTGAATCTTCAAACGCTCTGCCGCATCAACCTCTGCTTGTTTGTTTATCCACAACGCCGCGTTCATTCGAACAGTCCCGGCGGCGAGCGCCTTTACTTTATTACCTGACTGCATGGCCGCACACCGTGATTGGCGATGAGCTCTTCGCCGACAATGGCGTGCTATTTATTTTTTAAATACAACTGCAAAAGTTACTGCACGAGCGCCGTATTAAGTGAGCGTAGACGAGATTGTCGGACAATAACTTTCAATGACTTTGCAAGTGCACCAAAACGGCTCCAGCAACCTGAACTACTCAACACTGAAAACACTGATTTCATTTAAACAAGAACAAGGAATAAACGCCGTGATCCGCTAAAACAAAGACCCGCACCAAATCAGTCCGCCGCGCACCAGCAAGTGCCCCGGCAGTTAGCCAAGCCGCCGCTCTATCCCGCCGATCAGCGTGATACCGCGTAGAGCCTGACTCGCCTCTGAAAAAACTCCACTCACGGGCGTTACGGGAAACTGTTGGCCGAAGAAATACACGACCAAGGCAAAACTTATATAAATGCGACATGGGTAACACTGATGAAATAAGCGCTCTACATTTCAGCAATATCTGGCACAGCGGTTGCTAATTGAACTGCGAACACGAAATTTGTAGGAGCTGCCGAAGGCTGCGATCTTTGCTTTCAATATCAAAAGATCGCAGCCTGCGGCAGCTCCTACATAAAGCACCAGAACAACCAGGGAATGGGTAATGAACACTCGAAGTCGATGGCTCTAAGCCAGTAACTGTAAGCAAGCCCTGTTCAATGGATAGTTCAACTATCGGCCTGCGCACACCTTAAAGAAAGTTACACCCACCCACTCGAACATCACCCCAATGTTCGGACGGCACCTTATTGCCCTTCATCAACCCGAGGGAGCTTTAATGAACGATGCGGTAAAGCACAGAACCCTGCCGGGGTCGTTACGGGAAGCGCCCGTCCCGCCGTCGCCGGACAGGCCAGCCTTCACGGCCAATACCTCGCAGCCCGGCGGGTTGAACAAACAGCAGATGCTGTTGCTGGTGGCGGTATCGGCGCTGATACACGGCGGCGCCTGGTGGTTTTTCCAGCAGACCCGGCCCGAGCCACTGCCGACTCCGCCGCAGATTCCGGAAATGACCGTCGAGTTGACCAGCCCGACGCCGCCGGCACCGCCCACACCGGAACCACCGCCCCCACCGCCGCCGCCGCCCCCTCCGGAACCTGAACAACCGGTGGAAGACGAAGACGCGGTCAAGCCACCGCCAAAACCGGTAGAGAAACCCAAGCCGATCGAAAAACCGAAACCGGTCGAGAAGCCCAAACCGGTGAAGAAAGTCGAGCCGCCAAAAGCTCCGCCCGCCCCGGCACAACCGGCCGCTCCCGCTGCGCCGGCGACACCGAGCGCGCCACCGGCCCCGGCCGCCGCGCCTGGCCCGGTCAAGGAATCGGCAGCGATTTCCGGTCTCGCCAGCCTTGGCAACCCGCCGCCGGAATACCCGTCGCTGGCGCTGCGGCGCAATTGGGAAGGCAGCGTGGTGCTGCGCATTCAGGTGCTGGCCAACGGTCGCGCCGGCACGGTGACAGTGACCAAGTCCAGCGGCAAGCCGCAACTGGATGACGCCGCCGTCGCGGCGGTGAAGAACTGGAAGTTCATTCCGGCCAAACGCGGTGACACGCCGATTGACGGCTTCGCCACCCAGACCATCGATTTCAAATTGCCGCAATAACGGCACAACCCGACGAACTCACAACCGACTTAATGCAAGCGAGGTGTAGCGATGAACAATTCACTGTCTTCGATGATTGTCCCCGGTGTGCTCTGGGGCCTGGTGCTGTTTTCCGTGGTCAGCTGGGCGATCCTGCTGGTCAAGTCGGCGCAATACCTGCGCCAGAAATCCCAGAACAAACAGTTCAGCAAAGCTTTCTGGGGCGCGCCGGATCTGCTCACCGCGGCCGAACACGCCAGTCAGTATCCGGGCTCGCTGGCGCGCATCGCCAGCAGCGGTTTCGAAGCCTTGCTGGTGGAAGAGTCTCCGCGGACCACGCAACAACTGGCGCACACCATCAACCGTTCCGATCGCCTGGAGCGCAACCTGCGCCAGCAGATCCAGAAGGAACGCCGCTCGCTGGAAAACGGTCAGGCGATCCTCGCCAGTATCGGCAGCACCGCGCCGTTCATTGGTCTGTTCGGCACCGTGTGGGGAATCATGGAAGCCCTGCAAAGCATCGGCGAAACCGGTTCGGCCAGCCTTGAAGCGGTCGCCGGCCCCATCGGTCATGCACTGATCGCCACCGGTGTGGGGATCGCCGTCGCGGTCCCGGCAGTGCTGATTTACAACTTCTTCCTGCGCCGCCTGAAACTCGCCTCGGCAGACATGGATGACTTCGCCCACGACTTCGATGCGCTCGCCTCGCGCAGCGCGTTTTCCATCAGCCGTCAGGCCATCGCCAGCAAAACCACAGCCGCCGTGCGGGAGGCCAGCTGATGTCGTTCTCCACGCAAGACAGCGATGAAGTGCTCAGCGAAATGAACGTCACGCCGCTGGTGGACGTAATGCTCGTGCTGCTGGTGGTGTTCATCGTCACCGCGCCGCTGATGACCAACGCGATCAAGGTCAACCTGCCGAAAACCGATGCCGTCGCCCCCGCCGAAAAGAAAGACCCGGTGGTGGTCAGCGTCGATCAGGACGGCAAGTTCTACCTGGCGAAAACCGAACTGGCGCCGGAATCGCTGGAAGCCAGCCTCAAGGAGGTAAAGGCCAAGGACGCCGAAGTTCGCGTGCAGTTGCAGGCCGACTCCGCCGTCAATTACGGCCAGGTGGCGAAAGCCATGGCATCCATCGAACGCTCGGGCATTACCAAGATTTCGGTGATGACCACCCATTGAGTGCGGTGGCGGGCGCGCATTGAGGGACACGCCCGCCACCGTTCGCTGACTCCCGTCGCAATCAGCCGACCGAAAAAACGCCACGCGTCTTCGGAGGGGATCGGCTTGCTTGAAGAAAGTGGTTTTCCGCACGCGGTATCACCGATAGCGGAGCAATGAGGGGCTCACAAGGCCAATTCGATAACGTCTGACAAGTCGGAAACAACCATGCTGATGAACACTCCACGCTTCACGCTCAAACCTTTGGTGGCAACGATCTCTCGTCACCGTTTTGTTCCGTTGTATCTGGTGGCCATGGGGATGGGCGCCGGGACTGTGCAAGCCGCCGAGGATGACAACGCCACCGTGCCCGCTGCGGCAGCGGTGGTGGCGCCGACCACGCAACTGCAACGGGTGGAAGTGACGGGTTCGGCGATTCGCCGGGTCGATGCGGAAACGGCGGTGCCGATCACCATTCTCAAGGCCGATGAGCTGCGCAAACAGGGCGTGACCACCACCGCCGAACTGGTGCAGCGAATCACCGGCAGCCAGTCGATCAACAACAGCGCCGGCTCGGTCGGCGCCGCCACCGGTGGCGCTTCGTTTGCCGACATGCGCGGCATCGGCGCGAACAAGACCCTGGTGCTGCTCAACGGTCGACGCCTGGCGAACAACGCCTTGTCGGGCACCAACTCGGCCGGCGGCGCGGTGGATCTGAACATGATCCCGTTTGCCGCGATCGAGCGAGTGGAGGTTCTACGCGACGGCGCATCAGCCCTGTACGGCACCGACGCCATCGGCGGCGTGATCAACTTCATCACCAAGAAATCCCTGACCGACGGCCAGCTCACCCTCGGTGGCGAAACCCCGACCCACAGCGGCGGCGGTGCCACCAAAGACATGAGCGCCAGTTGGGGCTACGGCGACCTTGAGCAAGACCGCTTCAACGTGCTCGGCGTATTCAACTACAACAAGCAACAGAACCTCGACGCCAACGACCGCTCCTTCGCCCGCGACTACGATCCTGGTCGTGGCCTGGACCAGACCTCCGGCACCGCATTCCCCGGCAACTATAGCCAGAACGGCAACGCCACCAACCCGTTGGCCAACAGCAATTGCAACGGCCCCAACCTGGTCGCCCGTGATGGCCTATGCCGCTTCAGCACCCGCGAATACATCGACCTGGTGCCGCAAACCGAGAAGACTTCGTTTTTCGGCAAGACCACCGGCAAGCTCGGCGACGATCACAACGTCAACCTCGAATACTTCTGGTCGCGCAACAACAACGCCACCGCAGTCGGCCCGGCCCCGCTCACCGGTTTGAGCCTGGATTCCTCGTCGCCCTACTACCCCGGCAACGGCATTACCCCGGCCCCGACCGATTTCGCCCTCGACCCGACGCAGCCGGTCGACGTCAACTGGCGCGAAACCGCCGCTGGCCCGCGTGAATCGAAAGACCAGAACACCAGCCAGCGCTTTCTGCTGAGTTTTGACGGTCTGGTCGGCGGTTGGGATTACAACGTCGGCGCCTCGTACAACCAGAACAAAATCGTCTCCAGCGTCACCAGCGGTTATGTCAGCGATCAGGCGATGATCGATGGCCTGGCCAGCGGTCTGCTCAACCCGTTCGGCCCGCAATCGGCCGCCGGTCAGCAGTACATCGATCAAGCGGCTTACCACGGCGCCTATTCCACCGCTGTTGGTCGGGTCGCCGGGTTTGACGGGCGGATCAGCCGCGAAATCGGCGACTGGTTCGGTGCCGGTCCCTCCGGTCTGGCGCTGGGCGGCGAGTACCGCAAAGAGAAATTCCATCAGGATTTCGAGCAGTTTGCCGGCGACATTCAGAGCCTCGGCATCGACCCGGCCGGCAGCGTCGAGGGCGACCGCAGCGTGAAAGCCGCGTACGCCGAAATCAACGTGCCGGTGCTCGACAGCCTCGAACTGTCCGCCGCCGTGCGCCACGACAAATACAGCGACTTCGGCAGCACCACCAACCCGAAATACTCGTTCCGTTATCAACCGCTCAAAGAGCTGGTGGTGCGCGGGGCGTACAGTGAAGGCTTCCGTGCGCCGTCGCTGTACGAGCTGTATTCGCCGCGCAGCATCACCTTCACTCAGGGCTACTACAACGACCCGGTGCTGTGTACCGGTGGCGTGGTGCAACCGGGTGGCAACGGCGGGCGCGATTGCGGCCAGCAGTTCCTCAACCAGATTGGCGGCAACGAAGATCTGGCACCGGAGAAGGCGCGTAACGTGACCCTGGGCTTTGTCTATCAGCCGGTCAACAACCTGTCGGTGGGTCTGGATTTCTGGTGGATTCACATTTCCAACCAGATCCAGCCGTTCCCTGAATCCACCGTGTTCGATCAGGCCGGCAGCTACCCGGATCGCTTCGTGCGCAACGCCGACGGCACGCTCAACTACATCGTCACCGGCAATGCCAACCTCGGCATCGTCGAGACCAACGGTGTCGATGTGTCGCTGGACTACCGCTTCCCGAACACGCCTTACGGCCAGTTCGGTCTGGGCCTGCAAGGCACCTACGTGGACGAGTACGACTTCCAGAGCACCATCAAGGGCCCGTTCACTGACAAGGTCGGCGACTTCCAGGGTGACGGCGTGATCGCGCGCTGGAAACACAACCTGACCGGCAGCTGGACCTTCGGTGCAGCTCGTGCGTCGCTGACCAACCGCTTCACCACCGGTTACAACGACTACGACCGCGATACCCATGCTCGCGTGGCCTCGTATTCGGTGTGGGACCTGTCGGCCGGCTACACCTTCAACAAGGTGCTGGATGTCGATGCCGGGATGAAGAACATGTTCGACCGCAACCCACCGTTCTCCAACCAGGCCTACAACTTCCAGAGCGGCTATGACCCGCGCTACACCGACCCGCTGGGCCGCACGCTGTTTGCGCGCATGACGTATCACTTCTGACCGAGAGCACCGGATGTCTCTCCTGTGGGAGATGTTTCCACTGTGGGAGGGGGCTTGCTCCCGAAGGCGGTATATCCGTGAAGGGTGTGTTGACTGACACACCGCCTTCGGGAGCAAGCCCCCTCCCACAGTAGATCTCCCACAGGTTGAGCTGAGCTTTTCCAGGGATTTTGAGGAGTGATTGCATGAGTGTTTTGCGCAACATGGCAGGCCTGCTGCTCGGCGGCGCTTTGCTCTGCGCCGCCGTGCCGGCAATGGCCGCTGGCAGCTATGCACTGACGGTGTACGGCGAGGCGCCGAAGTATCCGGCGAACTTCGAGCATTTTGATTTCGTTGATCCCAAGGCGCCCAAGGGTGGTTCGCTCAGCCGCGCGTCGATGGAGATCGGCCAGTACAACTACATCACTCCGTATGCCGATCAGGGCATTTCCGTTGTGCAGGTCAACGACTGGGTGTATGCGCCGCTGGCGTTCCGTTCGCTGGACGAGCCCTACACCGTTTACGCCTTGGTCGCGCAGCAGATCGAGCGCGATCCCGAGGGTCTCTGGGTGCGCTTCACCCTGAACCCCAAGGCACGCTTCGCCGACGGCACGCCGATCACCGCCGAGGACGTGCGCTACACCTTCAACCTGCTGATGACCAAGGGCAGCCTCAGTTATCGTCAGCAGTACGCCGACGTGCAGGACGTGCTGATCGAAAACCCACGGCAGGTGCGCTTCACCTTCAAGAACAACCTCAACCGCACCCTGGCGCTGGATCTGGCGACACTGCGCGTGGTGCCCGAACACTGGTGGAAGACGCGCGATTTCGCCAACGGCGGCGGCTTCGAACCGCCGCTGGGCAGCGGCCCGTACCGCGTGAGCAAGGTTGATGCCGGACGCAGCATCAGTTTCCAGCGCGACCCGGACTGGTGGGGCAAAGACCTGCCGGTCAGTCGCGGCATGTACAACTTCGACACGCTCACGGTGAATTTCTACGGCGACACCGACGTCGCGCGCCAGCTGTTGCAGGCCGGGGCGTTCGACTACAACCGCGAGTTTTCCTCGTCCGGCTACGTGGTGGGTTACGACAGCCCGGCACTGCGTGACGGTCGCTTGCAACAGGCGATCCTCGCCCCGCAGAAACCCACCGCGGCCCAAGGCTTCGTGTTCAACCTGCAAAACCCGATCTTCCAGGATCGCCGCGTGCGCCAGGCGATCAGCCTGCTGTGGGATTTCGAATGGACCAACAAGCAGATGATGCGCGGCTTCTACGTGCGCCAGAACAGCTTCTGGCCGAAGAGTGAAATGGCCGCCACCGCCCTGCCCGACGCCGAGGAATTGAAGATCCTTGAACCGTTGCGCGGGCAGATTCCGGACGAGGTGTTCACCACGGTGTATCAGGCGCCGAAAACCGATGGCAGCGGTTACATCCGCGACAAGCAACTGCAAGCTTTGAAGCTGCTCGCCGAGGCGGGCTGGACGCCGCAACACAGCCGACTGGTCAACGCCGCCGGCGAGCCTCTGGAGTTCACCTTCCTCGACGGTCAGGGCGGGTTCGATCGCATGCTTTTGCCGTTCAAACGCACCCTCGCGCAGATCGGCATCACCCTCAATCTGCGCCGGATCGACTCGGCGCAATACGTCAATCGGCTCAACGCCCGCGACTACGACATGATCGTCACCAGTTTCCCGCGCAGCGGCGATCCGATCGTCTCTCCCGGACGCGAGCTGTACAGCCTGTACGCCTCGCAAAGTGCCACGCAAGTCGGCAGTTCGAACTCGATGGTGCTGGCCAACCCGGCGGTCGATCAACTGATCGACGGGCTGGTCAAGGCTGATACCCGCGACGCCATGGTGCATTACGCCCGCGCCCTCGACCGGGTGCTGCAATGGGGTTACTACATGATTCCCAACTACTACTCCAAAGGCACGCCGACGGTGTATCAGAACCGCTTCGGCATGCCGGCGGTGCAACCGGCGTACGACGAAGGCCTCAACACCTGGTGGGAGGTCTCGGCCAAGCCGTTGACCACGCAACAGATGCACTCCCAGCTCGCAGGGGGTCAGTGACATGCTGCGTTATCTGAGTCGACGTTTGCTGCTGATCATCCCTACGCTGCTGTGCATTCTGGTGGTCAACTTCGTGATTGTGCAGGCCGCACCGGGGGGGCCGGTCGAGCAAGCCATTGCGCGCCTGCAAGGTTTCGGCGGGCACGGCATGGGCGGTGGTGGCGAAGTCGCCGCGATTGGCGGTGCCGGGCGCAGCAGTCGCGGGCTGGACCCGGCGCTGATCGAGGAAATCAAGCATCACTACGGTTTCGACAAGCCGATGCACGAACGCCTGTGGCTGATGCTTAAAAACTACGCCCAGCTGGATCTGGGCAGCAGTTTCTTTCGCGGCGCCAAGGTCACCGATCTGATCATGCAGAAGCTGCCAGTGTCACTGTCCCTGGGTCTTTGGGCAACGCTGATCACCTACCTGATTTCAATCCCGCTGGGCATCCGCAAGGCGATCAGAAACGGCAGCGCGTTCGATGTCTGGAGCAGCACCGCGATCATCATTGGCTACGCGATGCCGGCGTTTCTGTTTGCGATGCTGCTGATCGTGGTGTTCGCCGGCGGCAGCTACGTCAACTGGTTTCCGGTGCAGGGCCTGGTGTCGGATAACTTCGACAGCCTCAGCCCCCTGGGCAAGGTCGGCGACTACCTCTGGCACTTGGTGTTGCCGGTCACGGCACTGGTGATCGGCGGGTTCGCCACCCTGACCATCCTCACCAAAAACAGCTTCCTCAACGAGATCAGCCGCCAATACGTGATCACCGCGCGGGCCAAGGGTTTGACCGAGCGCCGCGTGCTCTACGGCCACGTGTTTCGCAACGCGATGCTGCTGGTGGTGGCCGGGGTGCCCTCGGCGCTGATCGAGGTGTTTTTCGCCGGTTCCTTGCTGATCGAAACCATCTTCAACCTCGACGGCCTCGGGCGCATGAGTTACGAAGCGGCAGTGTCGCGTGACTATCCGGTGGTGTTCGGCGCGCTGTTTCTGTTCACCCTGTTCGGCCTGTTGATCAAGCTGATCGGTGACCTCTGCTACACCCTGCTCGACCCGCGTATCGACTTCTCGGCGAGGACTGCCTGATGTTCACACTTTCTCCTCTGGGTCAGCGCCGGGTCGCGCAGTTCAAGGCCAACCGCCGTGGAGGCTGGTCGCTGTGGCTGTTCATTGGCCTGTGCCTGATTTGCCTCGGCGGCGAACTGATTGCCAACGACAAACCGTTGGTGATCCGCTACCACGGCGCCTACTACTTCCCGATCCTCAGCGAATACCTGGAAACCGATTTCGGCGGCGAACTGCCGTTCCAGCCGGATTACGCCAGCGCTTACGTGCACGGGCTGATCGAGGATCAGGGCGGCTGGATGCTGTTTCCGCCGATCCCGTTCAGCTACGACACGGTCAATTACGACCTGACTGAACCGGCACCCAGCCCACCCTCTTCCAGCAATTGGCTGGGCACCGACGATCAGGCGCGGGACGTGTTGGCACGGGTGATTTTCGGCACACGGATTTCAATTCTGTTTGCGCTGATCCTCACCGGCATCAGTGCGCTGGTCGGCATCGTTGCCGGGGCGCTGCAGGGTTACTACGGCGGCTGGGTCGACCTGCTCGGGCAACGGGTGCTGGAGATCTGGTCGGGGCTGCCGGTGCTGTATCTGCTGATCATCTTGTCCGGGTTCGTCTCGCCGAGTTTCTGGTGGTTGCTGGGAATCATGGCGCTGTTTTCCTGGCTGGCATTGGTGGACGTGGTGCGCGCCGAGTTCCTGCGTGGCCGTAATCTGGAATACGTCAAAGCCGCGCGGGCGCTGGGGCTGACCGACAGCGAACTGATGCTGCGGCACATCCTGCCCAACGCGATGACCTCCACCCTGACCTACCTGCCGTTCATTCTGACCGGCGCCATCGCCACCCTCACCGCCCTGGATTTCCTCGGTTTCGGCATGCCCGCCGGCACCGCCTCGCTGGGCGAATTGATCGGTCAGGCCAAGCGCAATCTGCAAGCGCCATGGCTGGGGCTGACGGCATTTTTTGCCTTGGCGCTGATTCTGTCGTTGCTGGTGTTCATCGGTGAGGCTTGCCGTGATGCGTTTGATCCAAGATCTTGATCCGAGGAGCTGACATGAGCGACAACCTGATTGAAATCCGCGACCTGCGTGTCGCCTTCGCCGGGCAGGAAGTGGTGCACGGTCTGAACCTCGACATTCGTCGTGGCGAATGCCTGGCACTGGTCGGCGAGTCCGGCTCGGGCAAGTCGGTCACGGCGCATTCGATTTTGCGTCTGTTGCCGGGCAAAACCGTCAGCAGCAACGGTTCGATTGCTTATAACGGGGTGAACTTGCTGCACGCCAGCGAGCAGCAGATGCGCGGTTTGCGCGGCAACCGGATCGCAATGATTTTCCAGGAGCCGATGACCTCGCTCAATCCACTGCACACCGTGGAACGACAGGTCAGCGAAGTGCTGGAGATTCACAAGGGCCTCAAGGGTCGCGCCGCCCGTGAGCGCACGTTGGAACTGCTGGAACTGGTGGGCATTCGCCAACCTCTGCAGCGTTTGAAAGCCTATCCACATCAGCTCTCCGGCGGTCAACGGCAACGGGTGATGATTGCGATGGCGCTGGCCAACGAGCCAGAACTGCTGATCGCCGATGAGCCGACCACGGCGCTGGACGTCACCGTGCAGCAGAAAATTCTCGAACTGTTGATCGAGTTGCAACAGCGGCTCGGCATGTCGATGCTGCTGATCAGTCACGATCTCAATCTGGTGCGGCGCATCGCGCAACGGGTGTGCGTGATGCGCCACGGCGAAATCGTCGAACAGGCCGACTGCGAGACGCTGTTTCGCGCGCCGCAGCATCCTTACAGCCGCTTGCTGATCGAAGCTGAACCGAGCGGTGCGCCGGTGCCCAGTCCGTACGAACACAATCTGCTGGAAGTCGATGATCTGAAGGTCTGGTTTGCCCTGCCCAAGACGCTGTTCAGTCGTTCACAGGCGTACGTCAAAGCGGTGGATGGAGTCAGTTTCCGCCTGCAACGCGGCAAGACCCTGGGGATTGTCGGCGAGTCCGGTTCGGGCAAATCGACGCTGGGCCAGGCGATCCTGCGGCTGGTGGAATCCGAGGGCGATATCCGCTTCGGCAACAAGCAGCTGAGCCTGCTCAATCAGCGCTTGATGCGCCCCCTGCGACGGCAGATTCAGGTGGTGTTCCAGGACCCGTTCGGCAGCCTGAGCCCACGGATGTCGGTGCAGCAGATCATTGCCGAAGGGTTGCTGACCCACGGCATCGGCACTGAGGCGGAGCGCGAAGCAGCGGTGATTCGCGTGCTGGAGGAAGTCGGCCTCGACCCCAGCAGTCGTCATCGCTACCCCCACGAATTTTCAGGCGGCCAGCGTCAGCGCATCTCCATCGCCCGCGCGCTGGTGCTGGAGCCGGCGCTGATTCTGCTCGACGAACCGACCTCGGCGCTGGATCGCACGGTACAGAAACAAGTGGTGGACCTGTTGCGGCAACTGCAGATCAAGCATGGGCTGACCTATCTGTTCATCAGCCATGACCTGGCGGTGGTGCATGCGCTGGCCCATGACTTGCTGGTGATCAAGGATGGCAAAGTGGTGGAACAGGGTTCGTCGCGGGAGATTTTTGCTGCGCCAACCCACCCCTACACCCAGGAACTGCTGAAAGCCTCCGGCCTCAAGCCCGACGCAAATCCCTGTGGGAGCGGGCTTGCTCGCGAATGCGATATGCCTGTGACATGAATATCGACTGACAGGACGCCTTCGCGAGCAAGCCCGCTCCCACAGGGGGAGATCGGTGGAGGTGGAAAATATTTTTCAGGCACTGCATCCAAACGCCTCCGTCACGGGTAGTCCCTGTAACAGCCCTCTTCGGCTGTCAGCGGTCTACCCCTTTCGGAGATAACACTGATGAACATCACTCAACTGATTGGCCTCACCGGTTTGCTCGCCCTGTCCTCGACAACCTTCGCCCAAAGCAGCTATCCCGATGCGATCAAAGTCCCGGAAGGCCACAAGATCGCCATGGAAACCACCGGCGTCGGCGAGATCACTTACGAATGCCGCGACAAGCCCAATGCCGCCGGGCAGACCGAATGGACCTTCGTCGGCCCTAAAGCGGTGCTCAATGATCGCAGCGGCAAGCAGGTCGGCACCTACTTCGGCCCGCCAGCCACCTGGCAGGCCAAGGACGGATCGAAAGTCACCGGCACGCAATTGGCCGTCGCTCCGTCGAGCCCGGGCAACCTGCCCTATCAACTGGTCAAGGCCAACCCGGCTGAAGGCAAAGGCGCGATGAGCGGCGTGAGTTACATCCAGCGGGTCGCACTCAAGGGCGGCGTGGCCCCGGGCAGCGAATGCACGGCGGCGAACAAGGGCAAGCAGGAAGTGGTGAAATACCAGGCCGATTACATTTTCTGGGCGGCGAACTGAGTTTCTGGCCTACTCAAATCTTCCTAGTGGGAGGGGGCTTGCTCCCGAAGGCGGCGTGTCAGCCAGCATCTCGTTCACTGGCACACTGCATTCGGGAGCAAGCCCCCTCCCACAGAGGAGTCCATAGGGAGAGCCGAGTTGTCTGGATGTTTGCGGAATGTGAGCTAGATTGCACCACATGTCCTTGCCCGAATCCGTGTTTGATTACGAAGCCCGCCTCGCTGCCTGTGCCCGCGGCGAGAGTCAGGCCCTGCGCGATTTGTACGTGCAGGAAGGCCCGCGCCTGCTCGGCGTGGCCAAACGGCTGGTGCGTGACACGGCACTGGCGGAGGACATCGTGCATGAGGCATTCATCAAGATCTGGAACGGTGCGGCGCAGTTCGATCCGGCGCGCGGCTCGGCGCGGGGCTGGATGTTCAGCGTGACCCGGCATCTGGCGCTGAATCTGCTGCGCAATCAGGCTCGGGAAACCCCGTTCAGCGAAGATCATGAAATGCCTGCCGAAGAAGATGACGGCTTCGATGCCCAGGCGCATTCGGGGCGCATCCATCGCTGCCTGGAACAACTCGACCCACAACGCCGAAGCTGCATCCTCCACGCCTATGTCGATGGCTACAGCCACGCGCAGATTTCCCAACGGTTGGGCACGCCGCTGGGCACGGTCAAAGCCTGGATCAAACGCAGCCTCAACGCTTTGCGGGAGTGCATGGGATGACCACTGAATCGGCGCAGGAACGTGATGAACTGGCCGGCGAATACGTGCTCGGCACACTCTCTGCTGAACAGCGGATAGAGGTGCAGAAACGTCTGCCGCATGAGCCGGATCTGCGCGCAGCGGTGGACGCCTGGGAACGGCGGCTGCTGGAGCTGACGGACTATGCCGAAGCGCAGCAACCGTCGGCGTTCCTGTGGCCGCGAATCGAGCGCAGCGTCGAGCGACTGACGCCTGAAACGTCCACCACCTCGTGGTGGAATCTGCTGCCGCTGTGGCGCGGGCTGAGCGCTGCCGGACTGGCTGCGACGTTGGTCCTGGGTTCAATTCTGCTGACCCAGACCCCGCCTAAACCGAATTATCTGGTGGTGCTGGTCGCCCCGCAGGACAAGGCGCCGGGCTGGGTGATCCAGGCCAGCAATCCGCGTGAAATCCAGTTGATCCCGCTGGGCGTGGTCGAAGTGCCGGCGGACAAGGCGCTGGAGTTCTGGACCAAGGCTGACGGCTGGCAGGGGCCGGTGTCGCTGGGGCTGGTCAAACCGGGGCAGACGCTGTCGGTGCCGCTGGACAAATTGCCGCCGCTGCAACCGAATCAGCTATTCGAGCTGACGCTGGAAGGCGCCAATGGCTCGCCGATCGGTAAACCGACCGGGCCGATTCAGGCGATCGGGCGTGCGGTGAAGGTGCTGTAAGGCTCTGATCTGCGGCTTCTGGCGACCATCATCGACATCGATGTTCACCATCACGGCAATGAAGTTCTCATAAAAAATCTCCGGCGTAACATCGGCTCCATACCAACCAACAACACCCCGGAGCACACCATCATGAAACGCCAAACCCTTCTCGGCATCGCTTTCTCGGTCTTCGCTATCAACGCTTTCGCCGCCACCCCGGCCCACACCATGATCGCCGAAGGCGGCTCGGACAAACTGATCGAAAGCCGTGTGGCTGAAGGTGGTTCTGATCGTCTGCTGGAACGTCGCGTTGCCGAAGGTGGTTCGGATCGTCTGATCGAACGTCGCGTTGCTGAAGGTGGTTCGGATCGTCTGATTGAACGTCGCGTTGCTGAAGGTGGTTCTGATCGTCTGCTTGAACGCCGCGTTGCTGAAGGTGGTGCGGATCGACTGATTGAACGCCGCGTTGCCGAAGGTGGCTCGGATCGTTTGCTGGAACGACGCGTTGCCTGATGAATGGCGGCAAGCGCAACACCCCAGAAAAACCCGGCTCCCCTGGCCGGGTTTTTTATGTCTATAGGCATAGCGCCCCTTAGTCTAGAGCGAACATCCTATCTATTTGTTTACATTGTGTTTTATCGACCAGTTACCTTGGCCCAGGGCTGATATCCTCCGGGATTAAGGGCGCGTCACCAGCATAGCCAACACATAAATGTTCCCAAATTGGTAACACCTTCTTGACAGATCAATTGGGCAGACGTAGCTTGTTCCCAAATTGGGAACACGAATAAATCTATGAAACTGCTTGGAATACCAAAGCTAGCCTTAGTAAAGGGTGAAAGCGATCTGATCGATAAATGGGTGTCCAGTTGGGTGAGTGAAATGACTCATGCTAACTGGAAAAATCCCGAAAATCTTACAGATCATTTTCCAGCAGTAGTTATAACGGAAGATGAGAGCTATCTTTTTTCTGTTTTAGAAACAGGAATAGTAATAAAGTTACAGATAGCTTTTGCGCAAGGAATCGCAATCATCACAGAGTTAACTAAAAAATCATGATTACGACAACTGCAAAAATTATTAAGACAGAAAAACAGTATTTTGAATATTTCGAAGAAGTTCAAGAGCTCATTAATAAATCGCCAAACCTCGGAACAGAAGAAAGCGAAAAACTCGAACTACTATCTGTACTTATTGAAAATTACGAGCTACAGAAACACCCTATAGAACCGCCTGATCCTATCGATGCTATTTTATTCAGAATGAATGAAAAAGGGCTGCGTCAAGCTGATCTCGTTCGTTATTTTGGAACACGCAGTAGAGTATCCGAAGTACTAGCTCGCAAAAGACCGCTCACCGTCCCAATGATCAAAGCACTATCAATTGGGCTGGGTATTTCCGCTGAAGTGCTTATAGGGCTAGAACAAATAGAGCAAAAAAAAGACAACAGCATCATAGATTGGTCAAAATTTCCGATCAAAGAAATGATCACACGTGGTTGGATAAAATCAGCCAGTGAAAAGCCGAAGCAGTCTCCTGAAGAAATTGTAAAAAACTTCATCAAGAGCATGGGATTACAAACGGAAAACGCCGCTTTCAGAAGAACATTATCCGGGGACGCATTAACTCAGACTACGACCTATACGCTTCACGCGTGGCTAGCGAGAGTAATTCAAAAGTCTCGAGAGGATGCCATTTCCAGACCAAAATACAACCACACAACCATAAGCGACGCCTTCATAAAAAAACTTATAAAATTAAGCACCTCCATTTCCGGCCCAAAACTCGCTGTAGAGCTTATAAAAAAACAAGGAATAGCAGTAGTTATAGAACCCCAACTTAAGGGCACTATGCTAGACGGGGCAGCGCTTATGGATACAGACGGGACCCCTATAATCGCACTGACACTACGACACGATCGACTTGACAACTTCTGGTTCACTTTAACACATGAACTAGCCCATATATGGAAGCACATAAAGAGCCCCGATGAAGTGATCCTCGATGATTTGGAGCACTCATCAGACGACAAAAGAGAAGCGGAAGCGAATAGGATCGCCCGTGACGCATTTATACCTCGCTCACTTTGGAAAAGCAGCGATGCTTATTTATCCCCTTCAAGAGAGAGTATTTTGAGTTTTTCAAAAGAGTTAAAAATTCACCCTGCAATAGTCGCGGGAAGATTAAGAAAAGAAACAGGAAATTTTAACCAATTCACAGATCTCATCGGCCACGGCGAAGTACGAAAACACTTTGAAAACATATAGGTAGACAAAAAATGAACGAACACTATTATCCAGTTGTTAGAGCAAAAAAAGGTGAGTTTGACGCTTTCAAGAATCTGCCAAAAAGCGTTTTAAATCGCTGCACGCCAGTACTTGAAATCCCCAAAATGTCAGCTGACGATTATGCAAGAGCCTGCAAAAAGTCGACAACACCTTATGAATACTGGCTGGATAATAGAGCTGATAAAATTGGATCGATTTTCAAAGGCGCAACCGTATTCTTGGATGCGTCTCAATGGCCGACCAACTTCCTCACAGAAAGTGGCAGCCAAATCCTAGGCTTTATGCACTCTAGGCTTTCATCACTAGGCGTCACCGTTTTCCCCGTGATTGGGTACGACAGATGGGAGTCCGTTCAATATCGGCAGGGCATCAAAAATATATCTCTTGCAGAAAACGAGAATTTTTGCATACGCCTTGATGACATTGCGCTAGAAGACATGGCTGATGTAGATCACTTTGAAGGAGTACTTGATGACATATCTACTACCATTGGCATGTCGAATTCGGACACTCCGATAATCGTAGACATTGGTGACGTTACTAAGCTTCCAATCTCGGAAATAACGGAGATCATGGAGGATGCTTACTTAACACTTACCTCATTTGACTTCGAAAAAGTTATCGTTACCGCAAGCTCTATACCGGATTCAATAGAGAAAGCTGTAAAGGATAGAGATTCCTCAGACGTCGTTGACCGGAAAGAAATGCTTGCGTGGAAGGGATACATTTCAGCTAATCCTCAAGCAACATTGAGCTTTGGTGACTACGGGATACGCAATCCTCGCTCATCCGATGTGATTGCACCCGACATGAATGTTAAAATTCGCTATACGATTGAGAATGGTTTTTTTATTGTTAGGGGTCACTCTGTTCGGGGAGATGAAGGATATGCACAAAGCCAAACACTTTCCAAAGTCATAGTGGCTTCGAAACACTACATCAATACCGCTCCCCCTTTTAGCTGGGGAGACAAAAGAATTCTCGATTGCAGCAAAAAGCTCTTTGTCGGCAATTCAACCGACTGGATTGCTATTGACACTAACCATCACATTAAAGCAGTCACCACCGAGCTATTCGAATTTGCGACGTCGATTGCTTCTGCATCTACAAGAACATTAAAAAAACCAGGTACTAAGGCCAAATAAAAAAGTTCACTTTATGACACAACCGGCCGCAAGGCCGGTCTGGGGGGGTTAAGATCTAACTTTTCATCATTCCGCTCCCGCATCACGCTTTGGAATCGCATGCTTTTTAATAGCGCTAAAGCTTCGATCGACCTACGACAATGCCAGTTTTCGCACGTGACTCGCGAGCTGGAAAATTATTTGTACTTTCCATCTCCCACTCATCTCTCACATTTGAGATAGATTCTCAGAAAATAATCCGGGTCATTTTTAGGTCTAGTTTGTTTCGTTTTTTCACCCGGCCTTGGCCATGCAGCGCTTGTAGCGCTCATCCACGCGCTTGGCGAACCACGCCGTGGTCAGTTTGCGCGTGATTTTCGGGCTCTGCAGCACGATCCCCGGCAACACCGCACGCGGCAGTTTTTTTCCCTCCGCTTGCTCCGCCAGTTCGAACACCCGCTGATAAAGCTTGGTGTCTTCAAACTCCAGAGTCTTGCCTTTCTCCAGTTGATCGCGAATGGTCGGGTTGCGCATGCCCAGCGACTTGCCGAGGGTGCGCACCGCCAGTTCGGTGCCGCCGGGCATGATCGATTCGTAGCGGATCAAGTCGCCATCCAGCGCCAACGGGATGCCCGAGGCTCGGCTGACGGCGTTCTGAAACGCGGCATTGCGGCTGGCGTACCAGCCGGCGTTGAAGTCGGCGAAGCGGTACAGCGGCTCGCGATAACTCACCGGGTAGCCAAGCAAGTGCGCGATGCCGAAGTACATGCCGCCACGGCGGGTAAACACTTCGCGGCGGATCGTGCCGTCTACCGGGTATGGATAATCCTTGGCGTGCTGCTCGGCGAATTCAATGCTGACCTGCATCGGCCCGCCGGTGTGCACCGGGTTAAAGCCGCCGAACAAGGTGCGGCCCATCGGCACTCTGCCGATGAAGTCGTCAAAAATGGCGCTGAGTTCTTTTTCACTGCGTGCCGCGTTCAAGCGTTCGCTGTAGGTCTTGCCGTTGGTGGAGCGCACTTGCAGCGCGCCGCTGACCAGCAGGCCGGGGATATGCACTTTGGCGGCACGACGGTCGATTTCATCGCGGGCGATCTTGCCCAGGCCCGGCACGGTGGGGTCGGCCTGGAAAGTCGATTCCTGCTCGGCCACGGCCAGCACCGAACACAGATTCTGCGTGGTCGGGCTGATGTTCTGCGCGGCAAACGCGGCATAGATGTCGGTGGCCCAGCCTTGACGGTCGGGCACTTTGGCCGGCATCAGCCGCACTATTTCGGCCTTCACTTCGGCCGGTGCACGCGGTGCCGGCTCCTGGCTGCGCTGGCCGGCGCAACCGGCGAGCACCAACAGGGCGGCGAGGGTAATAAGTAATCGCATGTTGCTTAATCCAATCCAGTAAGCCAGAACCACCATACACAATCCCTGTAGGAGCTGCCGCAGGCTGCGATCTTTTGATCTTGTCTTTTAAAAACCAAGTCAACAGATCGCAGCCTGCGGCAGCTCCTACAGGTGAATGAGTTTTCCGGATTGATGACAAACTGATTGCAAAACGTTACTGCGAACTCCTATCATTTGCGCCTGGAGTCGTATTTGCGCAAGGAGTTCCCCGCGCCGTTCTAATTTTCTCACCGGCCGTACGCCTCCAGGTATCGACATGCCCGTTTCAGCTCGACTCGCCGTCCCGTTTCGCCCGACGCTTCTCGCCCTGCTGTGCTCCCTGACTGTCACCGCTCACGCTGCCGATGAAAACGGCAAGGAGCTGGTGCTCGACAACGTCAACATCAACGCCCAGGCACCGACGCCCAACGCCCTGCCCCCGGTCTACGCCGGTGGTCAGGTCGCCCGTGGCGGCCAGCTCGGCGTGCTCGGCAATCAGGACATGATGGACGTGCCGTTCAGCGCCGCGTCGTACACCGAACAGCTGATTCAGGATCAGCAAGCGGAAAACGTTGCCGACGTCCTGCTCAACGATGCTTCGGTGCGTCAGGCTTCGGGTTTCTCCAACCAGGCGCAGGTGTTCATGATCCGCGGTCTGCCGCTGAACGGTGACGACATTTCCTATAACGGCCTGTACGGCGTGCTGCCCCGGCAGATCATTTCCACCGATGCCCTGGAGCGCGTGGAAGTGTTCAAAGGCCCCAACGCCTTCATCAACGGCGTGACCCCGACCGGCTCCGGCATCGGTGGCGGCGTCAACCTGCAGCCCAAGCGTGCCGGCGACGAGCCGCTGCGCCGCTACACCACCGACATCAACAGCGAAGGCCGCATCGGTCAGCACTTCGATATCGGCCAGCGTTTTGGCGAAGACAACCGCTTCGGCGCGCGGATCAACCTGTCGCAGCGCGAGGGCGACACCGGCATCGATCACGAAAACCAGCGCTCGAAACTGTTCAGCATCGGCCTTGATTACCGTGGTGACGCGCTGCGAATTTCCGGTGACTTCGCCTACCAGAAAGAACGCGTCAACGGTGGACGCAACTCGGTCAACCTCGGCACCGCCACGCACATTCCGGACGCGCCGTCGGCAGACACCAATTACGCGCCGAAGTGGGGTTACACCGACATCGAAGACACCTTCGGCATGCTCCGCGCCGAATACGACCTGAACGACAACTGGACCGCCTACGTCGCCGGCGGCGCCAAGCACACCCGCGAAGTCGGCCGCTATAACTCGACCACGCTGGTGGGCAACAACGGCGCCTCCTACACCACCGGCTCGTTCATCCCCCACGATGAAGACAACACCAGCCTGATGGCCGGCCTCAACGGCAAATTCAACACCGGCGCCGTCAGCCACAAACTCAACTTCGGCCTCAGCGGTCTGTGGGCGGAACAGCGCAGCGCCTATGATTTCGACCTGACCCAATACGCCAACAACATCTACCATCCGGTGCAAACCCCGTCGCCGGTCGGCAATTTTGCCGGCGGCGACGTCAGCGATCCGGGCATTGTCGGCAAGACTTTCAACCGCAGCCTCGCGCTCTCCGACACCCTCGGTTTCTTCGATGATCGCCTGCTGATCACCGCCGGCCTGCGTCGTCAGCAACTGGTGGTGCAAGGCTACAACTACGCCAGTTACGGCAGCGGCAGCCGCAAGTCGAGCTACGACGAATCGATCACCACGCCGGTCTACGGCATCGTATTCAAGCCGTGGGAGCACGTGTCGTTCTACGCCAACCACATCGAAGGCCTGGCACAAGGCCCGACCTCGCCGACCAGCGCCGGCGGCTTGCGCGTGACCAACGGCAACGAAGTCTACGCACCGGCCCGCTCCAAGCAGACCGAGGCCGGGGTCAAGGTCGACATGGGCACTTACGGCGCGAGCCTGGGCGTCTATCGCATCGAGCAGCCGAGCGACGGTTACTGCGAAATCAACAGCGCCACCACCTGCACCTACGTGCGTGAAGGCGAGCAGATCAACAAAGGCGTAGAGATGAACGTGTTCGGCGAACCGATCAACGGCCTGCGCCTGATCAGCGGCCTGACCCTGATGGACACTGAACTGCGCAACACTCAGAACGGTGCCAACGACGCCAACCGAGCGATCGGCGTGCCGAGCTTCCAGTTCAACGCTGGTGCCGACTGGGATGTACCGGGCCTGCAAGGTGTGGCGCTGAATGCGCGGATGCTGCGCACCGGCGGCCAGTACGCCGACGCGGCCAACAACCTCAGCCTGCCGAGCTGGAACCGCTTTGACGCCGGCGCGCGTTACGCCTTCAAGGTCTCGCAGAAAGACGTGACGTTGCGTCTGGGCGTCGAGAACCTGGCCAACAAGAAGTACTGGGAATCGGCTCAGGGTGGCTACTTGACCCAGGGTGAGCCACGGGTGGCGAAGCTGTCGGGGACGATCGATTTCTAAGCGTCATCCCGTCGTAACAAAGGCCCCGCAGCTTCAGCGTTGCGGGGCCTTTTTTTGTTTTTGTGGCGGGTCATAAGTCCCCTTCGCGAGCAAGCTCGCTCCCACCTTGGAATGCGTTCGACTGTGGGAGCGGGCTTGCTCACGAAGGGGCCGGCACTGGCTACCCTTTCCATCTGATCCATACTTGCTCCACAGCAAACGGAGGACAGGCCCATGAACCGCAGCGACGTACTGATCATCGGCGCCGGCCCGACCGGTCTGGTGCTGGCCCTGTGGCTGAGCAAACTGGGCGTGCGCGTGCGCATCATCGACAAGACCTCTGCGCCCGGCACCACCTCGCGGGCACTGGCGGTGCAGGCGCGCACCCTGGAGTTGTACCGCCAGCTGGACCTGGCCGATACCGTGGTGCGCAACGGTCACAAGGTCGCGGCGGCGAGTTTCTGGGTCAAGGGCAAACCGGTCGCGCAGTTGCCGTTACAGCGCATCGGCGAAGGCCTGACGCCCTACTCGTTCATCGAAATATTTCCCCAGGACCTGCACGAAAGGCTGCTGCTCGAACGCCTCGAAGACTACGACGTAGTGGTTGAGCGCAACACCGAACTGGAGAGTTTCGAAGAAACCGGCGACGGCCTCAGCGCGCATTTGCGCTTGCCGGACGGGCAGCAGGAAATCTGTCAGGCGTGTTTTCTGGCAGGCTGCGATGGCGCAAGTTCGGTGGTGCGCAAAACCCTCGACACCGGGTTCCCGGGCGGCACCTATCAGCAGATTTTCTACGTCGCGGATGTGCAGGCCAGCGGCCCGGCACTCAATGGCGAGCTGCATCTGGATCTGGACGAAGCGGATTTTCTCGCGGTGTTCCCGCTGGCCGGTGAAGGCCGCGCCCGGCTGATCGGCACGGTGCGTGACGAACGTGCCGACCGTGCTGAAACCCTGCAATTTGCCGACGTCAGCAGCCGCGCCATCGAACATTTGAAAGTGCATATCGACGAGGTCAACTGGTTCTCCACCTACCGCGTGCATCACCGCGTGGCCGAGCACTTTCGCAGCGGCCGGGCGTTTCTGCTTGGCGACGCGGCGCACGTGCACAGCCCCGCCGGCGGCCAGGGCATGAACACCGGGATTGGCGATGCGATCAACCTGGCCTGGAAACTCGCCGCGGTGCTCAACGGCAGCGCCACGGCGCAACTGCTCGACACCTACGAAACCGAACGCATCGCCTTCGCCCGCAGGCTGGTGTCGACCACCGACAAGGTGTTCAGCTTCGTCACCGCCGAAGGGCGCATTGCCGATCTGCTGCGCACGCGCCTGGCACCGTTCCTGATCCCGAAAATGGCCACGTTCGAGGCCAGCCGCGAATTCCTCTTTCGCACGGTTTCGCAAGTCACCCTCAACTATCGCGGCATGCCGCTGAGCCAAGGCACGGCCGGCCATGTCCACGGCGGCGACCGCTTGCCGTGGGCGCATGATGGCGAGGGGGATAATTTCGAGCCGCTGCGCCAGCCCTGCTGGCAGGTGCACGTGTACGGCGACACCAGCGACGAGATGATCGCCTGGTGCAATGAACGCCATCTGCCGCTGCACGTGTTCGACTGGCGGCCGGCGTTTGAAACGGCGGGGTTGGGGCGTAACGGCTTTTACCTGTTGCGCCCGGATACCTATGTGGCGATTGCCGATAACAGCGCGGATCCGAAGGTGATCGAGCGGTACTTCCGCGATCACGGCATCCGGCCCTACTTCAACTGTCCGTGACACTACACAGTCCCAATGTGGGAGCGGGCTTGCTCGCGAAGGCGTCGTGTCAGTCAACCTATTCGTTGCTGATACACCGCATTCGCGAGCAAGCCCGCTCCCACAGGGGGTTCTGCGGTGTCTGTCAGATCCCGGCCAGCGCCAGATCCATCGCAAAGTAGGTGAAGATCAGATCCGCACCCGCGCGCTTGATCGCGCCCAGGCTTTCGCGCACCACGCGATCCTCGTCGATTGCACCGGCCTGGGCGCCGAACTTGATCATCGCGTACTCGCCACTGACCTGATACGCCGACAGCGGCAGGTTCGAGGCTTCACGAATGTCGCGGATGATGTCGAGGTACGCACCGGCCGGCTTGACCATCAGCGCATCGGCGCCTTCCTGCTCGTCGAGCAGCGATTCGCGCAGGGCTTCGCGGCGGTTCATCGGGTTCATCTGATAGCTTTTGCGATCACCCTTCAGCGCGCTGCCGCCGGCCTCGCGGAACGGGCCATACAGCGCCGAGGCGAATTTGGTCGAGTAGGCCATGATCGGAATCTGGGTGAAACCGGCGGCGTCCAGCGCCTGGCGGATCGCCCGCACCTGGCCGTCCATCGCCGCCGACGGCGCGATCACGTCCGCACCGGCACGCGCCGCCGCCACGGCTTGCTTGCCGAGGTTGATCAGGGTCTGGTCATTGTCGACTTCGTGGTTGTGCATAACGCCACAGTGGCCGTGATCGGTGTATTCGCAGAAGCAGGTGTCGGACATCACGATCATTTCCGGCACGGCGTCCTTGGCAATCCGCGACATGCGCGAAACCAGACCGTCTTCGCGCCAGGTGTCGCTGCCGTTGGCGTCCAGGTGATGGGACACGCCGAAAGTCATCACCGACTTGATCCCGGCACGGGCATAACGCTCGATTTCACTGGCCAGCTTGCGCTCGGGAATGCGCATCACCCCCGGCATGCTCTTGATCGGTACGAAGTCATCGATTTCTTCTTCGACGAAAATCGGCAGCACCAGATCATTCAGGCTGAACTCGGTTTCCTGGAACAGACTGCGCAGGCTCGCATTGCGGCGCAGACGGCGGGGACGTGCTTCGGGGAACTGGCTGGACATGGCGCTTCCTGAAAACGGCAGATGAGACGAAAGTCGTAGGGGGCGAAGCTTATGCCTTCGTTGGGCGCAGGTACAAACCTGGATCAATCAACAGTGCGTTACCAAGGACGCAATAATCTGCGGGCGTCATCACTATTCCTGTGGGAGCGGGCTTGCTCGCGAAGGAGGTGTATCAGAACAAGACGTGTTGACTGACACGACGCCTTCGCGAGCAATCCCGCTCCCACAGGGTTATGTGTGGCCTCAGGAAGGAATGGTCAACCCGCGCACCACAGCCGGGCGCGCCAGAAAGCGCTCCAGCACCCGGGTCACGTTCGGGAAGTTGCTGATCCCGACCAGATCTCCCGCCTCATAGAACCCGATCAGGTTGCGCACCCACGGGAACGTGGCGATGTCGGCGATGGTGTAGCGCTCGCCCATGATCCAGTCGCGACCTTGCAGGCGTTTGTCGAGCACGTTGAGCAGGCGTCTGCTCTCCTCGACGTAACGATCACGCGGACGCTTGTCCTCGTAGTCCTTGCCGGCGAATTTGTTGAAGAAGCCGAGCTGACCGAACATCGGGCCGATACCGCCCATCTGGAACATCAGCCACTGAATCGTCTCGTAACGCAGCGCGCCTTCCTGGGCCAGCAACTGGCCGCTCTTGTCGGCGAGGTAGATCAGGATTGCGCCGGATTCGAACAGCGGCAGCGGCTGATCCTCGGGGCCGTGGGGGTCGAGGATCGCCGGAATCTTGTTGTTGGGGTTCAGCGACAGGAACTCGGGGGACAGCTGATCCTGGGTGTCGAAGCCCACGCGGTGCGGCTCGTAAGGCAGGCCGATCTCTTCGAGCATGATCGCGACCTTGACGCCGTTGGGGGTCGGCAGGGAGTAGAGCTGAATCCAGTCGGGGTACTGCGCCGGCCATTTCTGGGTAATTTGGAACGCGGACAGATCGGTCATTGGAAACATCCAGTCACATGGGAAGCGCTGATCATAAAGTAGGAGCTGCCGCAGGCTGCGATCTTTTGATCTGGCTTCTAAAAACCAAATCAAAAGATCGCAGCCTGCGGCAGCTCCTACACGAACCGTAACATCTTGCGGGTACTGTGCATGAACCAAACCGGCTTCAGAGGACTCTGAGCTAAGCCCTTCGCAGAGGAAGCGCGACACACGACATGGACAACATCCGGTGCTGGGAGCCCGTGGTGTAAGGGTTGGTCAGCCCCAACCGAATTTGCTGAAGAACCTATATTCAATGACGAACCTCATGAGTTTCGCCAAACGTTTCAAACATCGCGCCTACGTGGCCCTGCCTTCGCTGCTGGCGGTCAGTGCATTGTTCCTGTCGCTGGAGTCGAGCCAGATTCGCGCGCAACCGGTGGACGGTACGCAGACACTGGTCTTCCTGCGCCATGCGGAAAAGCCCGAGGGCGGTCTCGGCCAGCTCAATTGTCAGGGCCTGAATCGCGCCATCGACCTGTCGACCCTGTTGCCGGAAAAATTCGGCAAGGCCGATTATGTGTTCGCCGCCAACCCGACGCGCAATGTCGAGGAAGGCGAACTGGACAATTCCTACAGCTACATCCGTCCGTTGATGACCATCAGCCCCGCCGCGATCAAGCTCGGCCTGCCGGTGAACATCGAGTTTTCCGCCAACGACACCAGTGACCTGGCGCGTGAACTGACCGAGGACAAGTACCACAACGCGACGATCTACACTGCCTGGTCGCACGGCTACTTGCCGGAGCTGATCAACAAGGTCGCGGGCAAGGCCGTCGGCGAGAAGCAGACCATCACCGACGACTGGGCCTCAGGTGATTTCGATTCGCTGTACGTACTGACCCTGACCTGGCACAACGGCAAGGCCAGCCTGCAAAGCCACAGCTACAAGCAGGGGCTGGATAACGGCAAGGCGACCTGTCCGACTTGAGTGATTGGCTGCCTGTGCCGACCCTTTCGCGAGCAAGCCCGCTCCCACATTCGATCTGCGCAAATATCCTGTGGGAGCGGGCTTGCTCGCGAAGAGGCCGGCAGCAACACCCTCAAACCCGCTGAGTCACCCGCTCACGCAGATACTCCAACACCGCCCCGCGCTCCCCGGCAAATTCAATCCGCCCGCCCTTTTTCTCACGCTGGAACGCATACATCGGGTCGTAGTATTCCCTTAGCAACACGCTGATCCAGTCCCGGAACATCTCGACCGAACCGCTGCGCGCCTGCTCGGCCAGGGCCTCTTCCATCTGCAGGAACATCCGCTGATGGCGTTCGCCGCCCAGCCGGCGCTGGATATTGTTCAAACTCGCAATCAACCGCTCGGAATACAGCGCAAAGCCCTGCTCGCCATGCACGGCGACGAACTCGGCGTGCAGGTCGATCACGTAATCCTGCAGGATCCGCTCGATCCGCTGCTCCAGGCTGTCTTCGAGCCAGACCATCGGCGCCACTTGCATGCCTCGGTACAGCGGCAATGGCAAGGCACAACTGCCGACTACCCGGCTCTCGTCTTCCAGTACAAACTGCTGGATGCCGCCAGCGCGTTTTTTCAGCAGATCAACGGCCAGACAGTTTTCAAAATCGATGTTGGTCGGTTGCCCGGTGGCGCGCTTGCCGAAGCTCGATCCCCGATGATTGGCGTGACCTTCCAGATCCAGACCGTTGCGCAATTGCACCAGCAGTTCGGTCTTGCCGGTGCCGGTCATCCCGCCCAGCAGCACTAGATCGCACTCGGCAACGGCCTGATCGATCGTCTCCAGCAGGAACGTGCGCATGGCCTTGTAGCCACCGCCGACCCGCGGGTAATCGATCCCGCCCTCCTCTTTGATCCATTGCTGGACGATCTGCGAACGCAAGCCGCCGCGAAAGCAATACAGGTAGCCGTCGGGGTGCGCCCGGGCAAACTCGACCCAGCCCTGAATGCGCTGCTCACGCACGTCGGCAGACACCAGCCGCTCACCCAGGGCGATGGCGGCTTGTTGCCCATGCTGCTTGTAGCAGGTGCCCACCTGCTCGCGCTCGCGGTCGTTCATCAGCGGCAAGTTGACCACGCCGGGAAACGCGCCGTGGGCAAACTCGATCGGCGCACGGGCATCCATCATTGGCCGGTCGTTGAGGAAAATATCGCGGTAATCGGTGCAGTCGCGTGACATCAGATCACCTCGACTGCGTGGGTCTGTCGCTCAACCAGCTCGCCGATCGGCATCAGGTTCAGGCCCAGTTCAGCAGCGACGGCAAGGAACTCGTCGTTGCCTTCGGGAGTGACTGCAATCAGCAGACCGCCGCTGGTTTGCGGGTCGCACAGCACACGCTTGTGCAGCTCCTGCACGCGACCGACCTTACTCGAATAGCTGTCAAAGTTGCGCAGCGTGCCGCCGGGCACGCAGCCCTGATCGAGGTAATACTCGACGCTGTCCAGACGCGGCACGCGAGCATAGGCGATGCGTGCCGTCAGGCCGCTGCCATCGGCCATTTCCACCAGATGCCCGAGCAGGCCGAAACCGGTGACATCGGTCATCGCGGTGACGCCGGCGAGTTTGCCGAAACGGCTGCCGGGTTTGTTCAGGGTGCACATCCAGTCGCGGGCCACACCGACATCGCCGGGGCGTAATTTGCCCTTTTTCTCGGCGGTGGTGAGGATGCCGATGCCCAACGGCTTGGTCAGGTATAGCAGGCAACCGGCGGTGGCGGTGTCGTTGCGTTTCATGTGGCGTTTTTCGACGAGACCGGTCACGGCCAGGCCGAAGATCGGCTCCGGTGCATCGATCGAATGCCCGCCGGCCAGCGTAATGCCGGCGGCGTCGCACACCGCACGCCCGCCGCGAATCACTTCCCGCGCCACTTCCGGCGCCAGCACATTCACCGGCCAGCCGAGGATCGCAATCGCCATCAGCGGATCGCCGCCCATCGCATAGATGTCGCTGATCGCATTGGTCGCGGCGATACGACCGAAGTCGAACGGGTCGTCGACGATCGGCATGAAAAAATCAGTGGTCGACACCACACCGCGCTCGGCATCGATCTCGTACACCGCCGCGTCATCACGCGAGGCATTACCAACCCACAGCTTCGGATCAAGGTTCTGTGCGCCGCTGCCGGCCAGAATCACTTCCAGTACTTGCGGGGAAATCTTGCAGCCGCAACCGGCACCGTGGCTGTATTGGGTCAGACGAATCGGCTCGCTCATGGGGGAGTCTCTGGCAGTTGATGGGGGCGATTCTAGCAGAGCGCGGGCCGGCTGAATTTTGCGTTGAATGGCCGGGCCCCTTCGCGAGCAAGCCCGCTCCCACAGCAGATCGCTGTGATTCACAAATCCTGTGTTCACTTCAGATCCAGTGTGGGAGCGGGCTTGCTCGCGAAAGCTGTCGCCCGGTCACCGCGACTTCACGGCCGGACTTTCTGCCAAGCCAAAAAAAACCGCCCTTACGGGCGGCTAAAAGTGCTTCGACCCTAAATTCAGAACCCCAGGCTGAAGCTGATGGTCATCGCATGGTCGTTGCTGTCGTTCGACAGTTGACCCGAGTAGCCAACCCCGAGCTTGCCGGTCGGGCTGATCTGGAAGTCCACTCCCGCTTCGACGATGGCGCTGTCCTTGGCGATCGGCACGCCCTGGGTGCTGAACGACGCGCCGCCGTCGATGAAGGTCAGATCAGCGTCAGGCTTGGTGTCACCAAACGCGTGGCGCCAGCCGATGGCCGCGCGCGGGGTGAATTGCCCACCGTTGGCCAGAGTGATGACCTTGCCGGCGCGCACACCGAGGGTCGAGAAGGTGATGTCTTGATCGGCATCGGCCTCCAGGCGCCCTACTCCGCCTTTTTCCTTGGCCTTGTCGGTGTCGTAATTGACGTAGGCCAGCCCGGCGAACGGCTCAAGCGCAATGCCGCCAGCTTCAATCGTGTAACCGACTTCACCGAACACCTGCGCACTGCGTGCGTCGTAGTTGGCCTTCAGACGGTCGTTGTAGCCGCCGACGCTGACGTCGCGTTTGGTTTCGATGTCGTGCCAGCTGTAAGCCGCGCCGAGGCGCACCGCCAGGGCATCGAACTGCGAGTTGAGGTAGGCCGCCAGGTGGTAGCTTTCGACAGTGGCATCCGAGCGACGATCATGCGCATCGAGGTCGCTGCGGGTGTAACCGGCGGCCATGCCCACGCGCCACTGGTCATCGAGTTGCTTGTCGGTACCGAGCATGAAGCCGCTGAGGTTGCGATCAAGCTTGGCGCTGTTGCTGTCGCCATCCGATTCTCCCCAGGCACCGAGTGCGCGCGCCCAGCCGACCATTTCACCGTGGCAACCGTTGCTGCTCAGTTGGTTGTCGCTCGGCGCCAGGGCACGGCGTGGATCATCCGGCGCGCTGCACGATGGCTGACGCATGCGATCGTTGACCGCCTCACGCACGTAGCGCGAATCCTCGAGGATGGCGCTGGCGGTGCTGGCGTGGATTTCGCCGGACAGGCTGTCGAAGGCATTGCGTGCACCGGCCACGCTGAGGTTGACGATTTCGTTCTGCAACGCTGCGCCCGCCGGGCCGTTGTTCGACAGCGCAGTGGCGGTCCGGAACTGGTTGCCGGTGGCGGCGACATCGGCAAAGGAATTGCCATTGCGACTGACCACCAGATTCACCGCGTTGGCGTCATACACCAGTGCGCTGTTGAGGAACGCGTATTGCGGCAGGTCTGCAGCGCTGAAAGTGCCGTTTACCCCGCCGCCCGCCGTGATCAGCGAATACGTGGTGTTACCGGTGAACGGGGCCAGCGAGTTGACTTGCAAGCCGCCGCCCAGGGTCGCCGTGCCGCCGATTGCCAGTGGCGTTGCGGTTGGTGAACTGACGGTCAGCGCCAGCACACCGTCACTGGCGTTGGTCAGGTTACCGGCCACGCTCAAGGTGCCCGCTTCAGAACCCGAGGCGACAACGCCATGGTTGACCACCGAACCGACGCTGCCATTACCACTCAGGCCCGCACCGTTGGCCACGGTGACTTGCCCGCCCAACGAGGCGCGCGCGGCACGACTACCCACCTGCAGCACCCCTTGATCGACCGAAACGGTGCCGCTGAATGGATTGTCACCGGTCAACAGCAAGGTGCCGGTCCCGCGTTTGAGCATCGCACCAAGTCCGCGCAGCGACCCATTGAATTGACCGTTGAAGTTCTGCACGAACAACAGCGAAGCGTTGTTAAGGATGTTGCCTTGCAGGCTGGTGGTGTTACCGACCAGCGTACCGCCGCTGACCGTGGTGCCACCGCTGTAGGTGTTGGCGCCGCTCAATACCAGCGTGCCGGAATCAAGCTTCTCGATACCCCCTGTGCCCACCAGCGGCGCGGAGATTTCCGCACTCGCGCCGGCATTGACCCGTACCGGTGCGAGGCTGCCGTCCGTGCCGTTGACCGGGGTCAGTGAGCCACCGGCACCCGGCGTCAGGCTGTAGCCATTGGCGAGGAATTGCAGGCCGGTGAAGTTCTGATTGCCCTGCACGGTGACCGTGCCGCCCTGACCACCGAACACCGCAAACTGGCCATTCGAAACGAGTGCCTGGGTGCCGTTCGGATCAGTCCAGTTGGTCCCCGGCCCCCACACGCCACTGCCGCCACCAATGCTGCCGTCCGGATTGGTTTTGCCACCGTTCCAGAACTGCACCTCACCCGGCGTACCTTGCACCAGCAGGTTGACCTGATTGGCGATCGCGGTTTGCAGGGTCAGATTGGCCGCCGACACCGGCAGGCTGCCATAGTCCAGACCGTTGTCGGTCAGGCTGCCGCCGTAGCTGAACAGTTGATAGACCCCGGTACCGAACCCGCCGGCATTGCTGACGTTGAGCGTACCGTCGAGGGTCAGGTTGTCAGCGACATTGACCACGGTGGTCGAACTGGTTGCCGAGCCAAGGCTGAAGTCCAGATTGGTCCCCGAGGACAGTGCCAGCGAACCGACCGACAACGGCGTCGCGGTGCCGCCACCGGCCAGCGTCGCACCGTCGGCCAGTTGCACAGCGCCATCGAGCTGACCGCCACCGCCGATGCTCGCGCCGCTGGCGACACTGACATTGGCGCTGTTGAGCACGCCGTTGACGATCAGGTTACCGGCCTGCACCGAGGTGTTACCGGTGAAACTGTTATTGCCAGTCAGCAGCAACTCACCCGTACCGGTTTTGTTCAGCGTACCGGCACCCGTGAGGTTACCGGTGTAGCTGCCGTCGGCGTTTTGTTCGAAGGTCAGCGTCGCGTTGTTGACGATCGCACCTTGCAGGCTGCTGGTGTCACCGCGCGTAGTGCCGGCATTCAACGTGGTACCGCCGCTGTAGGTATTGGCGCCGCTGAGCACCAGATCGCCGGCACCGTTTTTCACCAGACTGCCGGTGCCAGTGATGGCACCGAGCAGGGTGGTGTTCTGATTGCCGGCCAGGGTCAGTTGCGCACCGAGGTTGACGGCATTGGCCAGTTGCAGCGCCGCGCTGCTGTCGAGGCTGGCGTTGCCGGTCACATTCAATGCACCGCTGCTGATTGCGCTGTTGTTGCCCAGCACCAGGGTGCCGCCAGCCAGTTGCGTGCCGCCGCTGTAGGTGTTGCTGCCGTTGAGGGTCAGGCTCGATGCGCCAGTCTTGATCAGGCTGCCCGCACCGCTGACGACACCGTCGAGGGTCAAGGCGTTGTTGCCGGCGACAGTCAGGCCACCGTTAACCACCACAGCGTTGCCCAGCGTGACGGCCGCGTTGCTGTCCAGTGCGGTGCCGTCCGCGGCAGTCAACACGCCAGTGCCCAGCGCTGCGTTATTGCCGACCACGATCTTGCCGCCATTGAGCGCGGTGCCGCCGGTGTAACCGTTGGCGGCGTTGAGCACCAGTGTCCCGCTGTCGTATTTGCCGAGGGTGCCGCTGCCATTGAGCGCAACGCCGACGGTCGCGGTAGCGTTCGGATCAACCCGCACCGTGGCATTGCCCAGCGAACCGTTGACCAGATTCAGCGAGCCCGCCGTGCCGTTTACCAGGCTGTAGCCGTCGGTGACGAACTGCATGCCGGTGATGGTTTGTGCACCGTTGACGGTGACCGTGCCCGCCGCGCCCTGGAACACCGCGAAATTATTGGTCCAGGCCTGATTGGTGGTGCCGTTGACGTCGGTCCAGTTGGTGGTGCCGGTGCCCCAGGTACCGCTGCCGCCCTCCACCGAGCCGTTGGCCACCAGTTGGTTGCCGTCCCAGAACTGCACGGTGACGCCCGGTGCGGTGACCAGCAGGTTGATCTGATTGGCCAGCGCGGTTTGCAGGGTCAGATCGCCCGGGGTGACGCTGCCCGGCACCGTGCCGATCAGCATGCCGTTGTCGGTCAGGCCGCCGGTATAGTTGATCAGCCGATACACGCCGCTGCCGAATCCACCGATGTCGCTGACATTGAGGTTGCCGTCGAGGGTCAGGTTGCCGCCGACATTCACCAGCGCATTGCCGCCACCGGACACCGGTGTGCCGAGGCCGACATCGAAGTTGGAATTGCCGTTGAGCACCAACGAGTCCACCGACAGGGTGCTGCCGGTAACGCCCGCCAGATGCCCGCCATCGGCCACCGTCACCGCACCGGTCAGGGTGCCGCTGCCGCCGAGGGTGCCGCCGCTGTTGACCAGCACGTTGCCGCTGGCCAGCGAACCGTTGACCTGCAAGCTGCCGGCGTTGACGTTGGTATCGCCGGTCAGATCGCTGATGCCGCTGAGGGTCAGCGTACCCGAGCCAAGTTTGGTCAGCCCGCCGTCACCGCTGAGGATACCGGCGAAGGTGCTGCTGACGTTGTTGCCACCCAGGCTCAGGTTGTTGCCGGTGCCGACCAGCGCGGTACCGCTGCCGGTCAGGCTGGCGAGGCTGCCCGAAGCGCCGAGATTCAGCGCCGCGCCACCCGCGAGATTGACCGTGGCGTTGTTGCCCAATGCCGTGCCGCTCAGGGTCGTCAGACTGCCGGAGAGCACATCGAAAGTGCCGCTGAAAGTGTTGCTGCCGGACAGTGTCACGTCGGCCAGACCATTCTTGGTCAGGGTGCCCGCCCCGGCGATCACGCCGCCGAGGGTCAGGTTGTTGTTGCCAGCCAGACTCAGGTTGGCATTGACGTCGAGGTTGTTGGCCAGCACCAGAGGCGCGGAGTTGTCGAGGGTCGAAGCGCCGGTCACAGTCAGCGCGCCGCTGCCCAGGGAGCCGCCCGTGCCGAGGGTCAGCGTACCGGCGTTCAGCGTGGTGCCACCGGAGTAAGTGTTGATGCCGTTGAGCGTCAGGTTCGACGCGCCGTTCTTGATCAGCCCGCCCGCGCCGCTGACCACACCAGCGAGGGTCAGGTTGTTGCTGCCGGAGTTGCTCAGATTGGCATTGAGCACGACGTTGTTGCCCAGGCTCAGCGCACTGCTGCTGTCCAGCGCCGAAGCGCCGGCCACGGTCAGGTTACCCAGGCCGAGTGCCGAGTTGCTACCGGCGGTCAGGGTGCCGGCGTTGAGGGTGGTGCCACCGAGGAAGTTGTTGTTGCCGCTGAGTGTCAGGTTGGCTGCGCCATTTTTGCTCAGGCTGCCGGCGCCGTTGACCGTGCCGGCCAGGGTCAGATCCGCGGTGCCGCCAATGCCGAGATTGCCGGCCAGATTCACCGCGTTGTTCAGCGAAACCGCCGTGCTCGCATCCAGCGTGGTGCCGCCCGCCGCGTTCAAGGTGCCGGAACCCAACGCCGAGTTCGACGCCAGAATCAACCCGCCGGCGTTCAAGGCTACCGGGCCGAGGAAGGCGTTGTTGCCGCCGAGGGTCAGGTTCGCCGTGCCGGTTTTGATCAGGCCACCAGTGCCGCCAATTACGCCGTTAAGCGTCAGCGCATTGCTGCCGACCACGGTGAGGTTGCCGTTGAGTGTCGCCGCGTTGGCCAGTGTCACCGCCGCGTTGCTGTCCAGCTGTGTGCCGGCATTTGCCGTCAGCGTACCGGTACCGAGCGCGGTGTTGCTGCCGACGATGATTTTGCCGCCGTCCAGTTGCGTGCCGCCGGTGTAGGCGTTGGCACCGCCGAGCACCAAGGTGCCGGCGTCGAGTTTATTGAGAATGCCGCTGCCATCGATATTGGCATTGATGGTCGCCGTCACACCCGGATCGACGCGCAACGAAGTAGTGCCGCCGGTGCCGTTGACCGCTGTGAGTTGCCCCGCCGCGCCGTTGACCAGGCTGTAACCATCGGTAAGGAATTGCATGCCGGTGAATGCTTGTGTGCCGTTCACCGTCACGGTGCCGGCGGTGCCCTGGAACACCGCGAAATCACCGGCCCACGGCTGGTTGACCAGCCCGTTGGCATCGGTCCAGTTGGTGCCGACCGCGTTCCAGGTGCCGCTGCCACCATCGACCACGCCGTTGGCGATGGTCTGGCTGCCGTCCCAGTAACGGATGTTGCTGTTCGGTGCCGACACTTGAATGTTGATCTGATTGGCCACGCCGGTCTGCACCACCAGATCGCCGAGGGCGTAACCGACCGGCACGCTGGCGACGTCCAGACCGAGATTGGTCAGGGCGCCGGTGTAGTTGAACAGGCGATACACGCCGACGCCGAAACCACCGGCATCGCTGACGTTGAGATTGCCGTCGAGGGTGAGGTTGCCGCCGACGTTCATCAGCGAACTGGTCGACGGAGTCCCCAGCGCCACATCGACATTGCTGCCGGCCCCAAGGGTCAGCGCACCCGCCGACAGGGTGTTGCCCGATGACAGCGCCAGATGACCGCCGCTATTGATGTTCACCGCGCCGAGCGCCGAACCGCTACCGGTCAGCGTGCCACCGGTGTTGACGTTGACCTGCGCACTGCCCAGCGAACCGCTCAGGTTCACGATACCGCCATCGATCGCGGTATTGCCGGTGATGCCGTTGATGCCAGTGAGGTTCAAAGTACCGGTGCCGATTTTGGTCAGGCCGCCGCTGCCACTGAGATCACCGTCAAACGTACTGGTGACGTTACCGCCTCCGACGGTCAGGGTATTGCTGCCGGTCAGTTGCACACTGCCGCTGCCGGTCAGCGCGCCGAGGCTGGCGTCACTGCCCAGATTGAGGCCGGCACCGGCACTGATGTTGACGCCGGAAGTGCTGCCCAGCGCATTGCTGTTGAGCGTGGTGACGCTGCCGGAGACGATGTTCAGTGCGCCGGTAAAGGTGTTGTTGCCGGCCAGAGTCAGGTCAGACAAACCGTTTTTGGTCAGGCTGCCGGCGCCGTCGATGATGCCGTTGAGGCTCAGGTCGTTATTGCCGGCCACCGTCAGCCCGGCGTTGAGGGTGATTGCGTTGCCGATGCCGAACGAGGCGCTGTTATCCAGAGTCGCCGCACCGCCGACGATCAAGCCGCCGCTGCCCAGACCGTTGGCATTGCCCAGGGTCAGGGTACCGGCGTTGAGGGTGGTGCCGCCGCTGAAAGTGTTGTTGCCGTTGAGGGTGAGATTGGCCGCGCCGTTCTTGATCAACTGACCGGTGCCGCTGGTGACGCCGCCAAGGGTGAGATTCTGCGTGCCACCCACGGTCAGCGCCGCATTCAAGGCGACCGCGTTGTTGAGGCTGACCAGCGGCGAATTGCTGTCCAGTGTGGCAGCGCCAGCGACGGTCAGTGCGCCGGAACCCAGCGCCGAACTGTTGCCGACAGTCAGCGTACCGGCGTTCAACGTGGTACCGCCGAGGTAGTTGTTGGCCGCATTGAGAATCAGATTGGCCGCGCCGTCTTTCACCAGACTGCCGGCGCCGCTGACCAGACCGGTCAGCGTCATATTCGCCGTGCCGCCGATGTTCAAGGCACCGGCGAGTGCCACGGCATTGTTCAGGCTGACCGCCGTGTTGGCGTCCAGCGTGGTGTTGGCCGCCGCGTTCAGCGTGCCGGAGCCGAGCGCGCTGTTGCTGCCGACGATGAGTTTGCCGGTGTTCAGCGCGGTGTTACCGAAATAGGTGTTGGCGCCATTGAGGGTCAGGTCTGCGGCGCCGTTCTTGGTCAGCCCACCGATACCGGCGACCACACCGCCAAGGGTCAGCGCATTGGTGCCACCCACCGTCAGCGTGCCGGCGAGGTTGACGTTGTTGGCCAGGGTCGCGGCGGTACTGGCATCGAGAGTGGTGCCGTTCGACGCGTTGAGTGTGCCGGTGCCGAGTGCGGTGTTGGAGCCGACCACCAGCGAACCGGCATTCAGTGCTGTGGTGCCGGTGTAGGTGTTGTTGCCGGTCAGGGTCAGACTCGATGCCCCGGTCTTGATCAGGCCGTTCGCGCCACTGATTACCCCGCCGAGGGTCAGCGCGTTGGCGCCGCCGGCGGTGAGGTTGGCATTGAGAGTGATCGCGTTGTTCAGCGTTACCGCCGAACTGCTGTTGAGCGTTCCGGCCCCGGCAACAGTGAGTGCTCCGCTGCCAAGTGAAGCACCGTTGCCAGCGGTCAGGCTGCCGGCATTCAGGGTGGTGCCGCCGCTGTAGGTATTGACGCCACTGAGCGTCAGGTTGGCCGCGCCATTTTTGAGCAACTGGCCGGAACCGTTGATCAAACCGGAGAGGGTCAGGCCGCTACTGCCACCAATGGTCAGGGCGCTGTTGAGGTTGACGTTGTTGTTCAGGGTGACGGCAGTATTGCTGTCCAGCGTTGCCGTATCGGTAACCGATAAGGCGCCGCTGCCCAACGCCCCGGCGTTGCCTACTGTGAGCGTGCCGGCTGTCAGCGTGGTGCCGCCGGTGAAGGTGTTGGCTCCGTTGAGTACCAGGTTGGTGAACCCGCGTTTGATCAGCCCGCCACTGCCGCTGATCAAACCGCCGAGGGTCAGATCAGCGCTGCCGAGGACTTCCAGATCACCACCAAGGGACACTGCGTTGGTCAGCGCGACCGTGGTGCTGGCATCGAGCTTGGTACCTGCCGCTGCAGCCAATGCCCCGGTACCCAGCGCGGTGTTGCTGCCGACAATCAGCGTACCGGCATTCAGCGCAGTACCGCCGGAGAAAGTGTTGTTGCCACTGAGGCTCAGGCTCGCAGTGCCGTTCTTGATCAGGTTGCCGGCGCCGCTGACGACACCGCTCAGGCCCAGTGCCTGGGTGCCGCCAATGGTCAGATCCGCTGCCAGCGCGACGGCGTTGGCCAGGGTGACAGCGGTGGTCGCATCCAGCGTGGTGCCGGCCGCCGCGTTCAACGTGCCGGTCCCCAGCGCAGTGTTGCTGCCGACAAACAGGCTGCCGGCGTTCAGTAGCGTGTTGCCGGAGTTGGTGTTGTTGCCCGTCAGGGTCAGGCTGGCGGTGCCGGATTTGGTAATCCCGCCTGTACCGGACAACACGCCACCGAGGGTCAGCGCATTGCTGCCGAGCACGTTGAGCGCGCCGGTCATGCCTATGTTGTTGGCCAGCGTGACGTTGGTGGTGCTGTCCAGACTGGTGCCGGCGGCGGTGTTCAGTGCACCACTGCCCAGCGAGTTGTTATTGGTCACCAGCAGGCTGCCGGCGCTGAGGGTGGTGGTGCCGGTGAAGCCGCTGTTGACCCCGCTGAGGGTCAGGCTGCCGGTGCCGGTCTTGGTCAGGCCGCTGCTGCCGCTGATCAGGCCACCAAGGGTCAGTGCCCCCGCGCCGCCAGCCGTCAAAGTGCCGCCGAGGCTGATGGCGTTGGCCAGGCTGACGGTGCCCGGTGCACTCAGCGTCGTCGCGCCGGTGACGTTGAGGGTTCCGGTGCTCAGCGCCAGGTTGTTGCCCAACTGCACGGTACCGCCGTTGAGCGTGGTGTTGCCCAGGTAGGTGTTGGCGGCGCTGAGGCTCAGTTGCCCGGAACCGACTTTGGTCAGGCCGCCGCTGCCGGAAATCACCCCGCTCAGGGTGGTGGCGTTGGTGCCCTGCACGGTCACGCCACCGGCACCGAGGGAGATCGGGTTGCTGAGGTTCAACCCGGCGTTGCTGGCCTGGAGGATCCCGCCGTTGGAAGTGAGCACCCCGCTGCCGAACGTGGCGTTGTTGTTGAACTGCGCGACGCCGCCATTGAGCGTGGTCGCGCCGCTGACCAGTGGTCCCTGCAAGGTCCAGGTGCCGCTGTTGATGGTCAGGTTATTGAAATTGACGTAGGTCGCGCTGGACGCCGTGCCGACCCCGGTGGTGCCGCCGCCGACGCCAATCGGGTTCTGCAGGATCAGGCTGTTGGTGCCGCCTGCGCCACCGTCGACGGTACCGGTGGGGGCGAAAGTCAGGTTGATGCCGATCAGCCCGCCGAGCCCCACACTGATCTGTACGCCGTCACCCACGTTGACGCTGGAACCGGTTACCGCCGTGAAGGTGTTGGTACTGGCCGCGCCCATCGAAACGCCGCCAGTGATCGCACCGGCGTTGGTGAAAGTGTTGCCCGCCGCCGAGGTCTCGAAGGCAATCCGGCCGTTGATCACGCCAGTGCTGCTGTTGGTCATGTTGACCTGCGAGCCGCCGTACACACCGACCACCGGAGTATCGGCCAGGGTGATGCCGCCGATCGAGAGTCCGGTCGAAGTGATGGTGCCGTTGTTGGTGATGCTGGTGGTGCCGGCCGCGGCGTTGTTCACCGCAATACCCAAGCCGTCGAGGCTGGTCAGGTTGAGCCCGAGCAACATGCCGGTACCGCGAATGATCCCGCTGGCATTGTTGAGCACGCTGACGGTACTGGTTGCGCCGGTGCCGATGAAGGCGCCGCCGCTCAACACCGAGACCAGCCCGAGCAGCGCCGGGTCGATCGTCCCGGAGTTGTTCAGGCTGATGTTGACCCCGGTCAGGTCCATCACGTGGCCGCCGAGCGTCGCGTTCATCTGCGCCCCGGAGTTGACGTTGACCGTCAGGCCGTTGGTGGCACTGGCGAAATTGTTGAGAAACAGCGGCAGACTCGGCACGCCGGTACAGGTCACTGTGGAACCCGCCGTGGAGCATGTGGCCAGTGCAGGTGCGCTGACGCCGCCGAACAACAGCCCGGCAACGCTCAGGTGCACAGCAAGGGAAAGTGGGGAAAAACGCGAAACGAGGGCGACACCAAACCTTGCTTCCACGGGCTACTCCTTGTCGTGGCCAAATTCTTCCTTGAAGGCGTGCAAACCGTGCTTATTCCACACGCGAATCAAGACTGCGACGGTCATCACAAAACCGCGTTCTGGGTGACAAGCTAGTAGACGCCCCGCCATGGAGCACTGATTAAATGGTGTTAATACTTTAATACTAGAGGGGTCTGGAATCAGCGTTTCAGCCCGCAATCATTGACTGTGAAGAGGTTTAAAACTGTGGGAGCGAGCTTGCTCGCGAATGCGTTGTGTCAGCTTGCGGATACTTTTCTGATACCCCGCCTTCGCGAGCAAGCTCGCTCCCACAGGGACCTGTAGGGTCTGCAAACCCTCGCCTGACCGATCCATCAGGAAATACTGAAAAAAGACGGATTTTTCAGCCCATTGAAGGTTTTGGTACGCCTTGTGCAAACGTTTGCGTAACGTCGATGCCAACGTTTTCGTAACAAAACCGTACAAGCCCACGGAACACGGGCCTTGATCTGCAAAAAAGGACTTTGAATGCCCATCGCATGCCCTGTTCGCGCACCTTTCTCGCGCACGTTTGCTGTTTCCTTGCTACTGACCGGCGTTACCGGACTTCTCAGCCACAGCGCATTGGCGCAACCGGCGCTTCCCGAAGAATCGGCGCAAGGCGAAACCCTCAGCCCCGAGGCCAGCCCGCCCAAACAAGGTGCGTATCTGTCGGACTGGTACAACCAGGACCTGACGCTGATCGGCAGCAAAGACATCAGTTTCGGCCCGCAACCGGCCGACGACATCTATCTGGAATACGAGTACTTCGGGCGCAAGGGGCCGTTCGAGCTGTACGGCTATGTCGACATTCCGAAGATCTTCAACATCGGCAACAGCCACGACAAAGGCGTGTGGGATCACGGCTCACCGGTGTTCATGGAGCACGAGCCGCGCATCTCCATCGACTACCTCGCCGGCCGCAGCCTGGCCATCGGCCCGTTCAAGGAATGGTACGTGGCGTTCGACTGGATCTACGATCACGGCAGCCGTAAAGAGAACCGCGCCAACACCCTGTACAGCGGCTTCGGCACCGACATCGACACCCATTCGCGGGTCAACCTGTCGGCCAACCTGTACGGGCGCTATCAGTGGGAAAACTACGGCGCGAGCAATGAGTATTCGTGGGACGGCTACCGCGCGCAGCTCAAGTACATCGTGCCCATCGATAAATTCAGCAATGGCGCGTCGCTGACCTACATCGGTTTCACCAACTTCGATTTCGGCTCGGACATCCACAAGGACAACCCCGCACGCACCGCCAATGCCACGGTGGCGACCAACGTCTTGCTGTACTCGTTCACCCACTTGCGCTTCACCCTGGTCGGCCGTTATTTCCACAACGGCGGCAACTGGGAGGACGGCAGTGAGCTGAACTTCGGCGACGGCAATTTCCGCGCACGCTCCAATGGTTGGGGTTACTACGCCGGCATCGGCTACCAGTTCTGAAATCAGGAGATTCTCATGCAAGCAATGACGCGTCTGACCCTGGCCGCTGCGGCCCTGCTCTCCTCCACCACCTGGGCGGCTGAAGCGCCGATCCAG
Organism: Pseudomonas sp. Irchel s3a10; assembly: GCF_900187525.1. Taxonomy (NCBI): domain Bacteria; kingdom Pseudomonadati; phylum Pseudomonadota; class Gammaproteobacteria; order Pseudomonadales; family Pseudomonadaceae; genus Pseudomonas; species Pseudomonas sp. Irchel s3a10. The sequence goes on along the minus strand of NZ_FYDR01000006.1, from coordinate 214,243 downwards.
CCGAAAGTCGTGCTGATCACCATGTTCGCCCCCGAGGCGCAGAACTGGATCGAGCGCCTCGATCTGAAACAGGAAATCCGCGTGCCGGGCCTGTCTGCCGAGTACCCGACTGTGCGCTGCAACGCGCAACAGGTGTGCCTGCTGACCACCGGCATGGGCCAGACCAATGCCGCCGCTTCGACCCTGGCACTGGCCCTGTCGCCGAAATTCGACCTGCGCAAAAGCTGGTTTCTGATCGCCGGGATCGCCGGCATCAGCCCCAAACACGGGACCATCGGCACCGCCGCGTGGGCGCACTACCTGGTGGAATTCGGTACCCAATGGGAGCTGGATTCGCGCGACGCGCCGGCGAGCTGGCCGACCGGCTACCTGGGCATCAACACCAAGGGGCCGAACGAAAAACCGCCGCTGGACTACAAGACCGAAGTCTTCGAACTCAACCCGAAATTGCAGGCCAAGGCCTTCGCCCTGAGCCACAAGGTCGAACTGAGCGAGAGCAAGGAATCGGCGGCCTGGCGCCGGAAATACCCGTCAGCCCCGGCCAATCAGCCGCCGGTCGTCACGCGTTGCGACACACTGGCGGGCAACACCTGGTTCTCCGGCACACGCCTGAGCGAACGTGCCGAAGTCTGGACCAAACTGCTGACCGACAACCAGGGTGAATATTGCACCACGCAACAGGAAGACAACTCGACCTACGAGGCCTTGTTACGCGCCAGTCGCGAAGGTCTGGTGGATGTGCAGCGTCTGGCCGTGGTGCGTGCAGGCTCTGACTTTGATCGTCCGGAGCCGGGCGGCAGCGAAGTGGACAACCTGCTCAAGTACGCCGATCAGGGCGGGTTCGTGCCAGCGCTGGAAAACCTCTATCGCGCCGGCAATCCGCTGGTGCAGGACATCCTGAAAAACTGGTCGGCGTGGGAGAACGGCGTCCCGCAATCCTGAGTACAACACGGTAAAAAATGTGGGAGCGGGCTTGCTCGCGAATGCGCTGTATCAGTCAATATTTGCTTCGCTGACACACCGCTTTCGCGAGCAAGCCCGCTCCCACAGTTGTTTTGTGGTGTCAGGGGATGAGAATTATCTTGTCGCCACTGCCTTGATTCACCTGCGCGTAGCTGTCCAACCCCTCCGCCAATGGCACCTCCACCAACCCCTGCGGCAACGGCAACAGATCCTCATCAAAGAATCGCCCAAATTGCTCCAGCATCGCTGCGCAGGCTTGCACGCCGTACAGCAGCGAGTTGATCCCGACCACCGAACCGCCCTTGCGGTACAGCGCCAGCGCCGGCAATTGCACATGGCCGTCGACCGGTGCGGCGATGATCGCGATGCGCCCGAACGCTGCCAATGCCGCGACCGAGGCCGGCAGCCAGAAACCGGTGGTGTCGAAGATCACGTCAGCGCCGCCGCGGTACACCGCGTTGACCTGTGCGCCGAGGTCTTCGGGTTTCTCCAGCTGAATCGTCTGGAAGCCCTGCGCCTGCAACTCCTTGACCTGCTCCGGCCTACGCGCGGCCGCGAGGATCTGCGCCCCGCGTACCTTGGCCAACGCCAACGCCGCCGTGGCCACCGCGCCGCCACCGATCACCAGCAAACGGGTTTCAGCCGTCACCAAGCTACGCTCCAGCGCATCCCACGCCGTGGTGTACGGCACGCCGAGGCTGGCGGCCTGGGCGAAACTCAAGTGCGAGGGCTTGTGCGCCACGCCATTGGCCGGCAGTTTGACGAACTGCGCGTGCGAACCATCGGCGAAAAAGCCCAACTCGCGCCCGGTGCCCCAGACTTCCTGACCGAGCAACGCCTGCGGCCCCTCGACCACGACACCGGCAAAATCACGCCCGGGAATCCGTGGCAACGTGGTGTACGGAAACCGCCCGAGCACGTTCTTCACATCGCTGGGGTTCAGTCCGGCCGCCTTGATCTCGACCAGCACTTCATCAGCGCCGGGCACCGGGGTCGGTACGTCGACGAAATGCAGGGAGGACAGGTCGCCGGTTTTATCGAATTGCAGTGCTTTCATGAGGACATCCACCAAAGGGAAAAAAGGACATTCAAGACAGCCAACCGGCCACCAGTTGCCGGCCCATCGGCCACAGCTGCTCACCCGCGAGCATGCCCAGCAGCCCCACCAGCGCAATCGCCGGAGGTGCCGGGGAACGAAAATCCAGCGCGCCATAGAGCAGGCCGACACCGAGACCGATGCCCAGCGAAATCAGGTAGTTCATGGGAGGAAACTCCGCCGCGTGAAAGGAATGGGCAAAGTCTAGGGAAGGTTCGGCAGAGGTATCGGCCAAGGACTTCTGAATTTCGGCCAATTCCCCGCGTTCACTGCCGTCCCCTGTGGGAGCGGGCTTGCTCGCGAAGGCGGCGGGTCAGTCCCTTTATGCTTCACAGACCCACCGCTTTCGCGAGCAAGCCCGCTCCCACAGTTGTTTTGCGGTGTCAGGGAAGCCGGAGCTGGAGAACCTCTATCGCACAGGCAGTCCGCTGGTGCAGACATCCTGAAACACTGGTCGGCGTGGGAAAACGGTGTCCCGTAATCCTGAGTACAACACGGTAAAAATGTGGGAGCGGGCTTGCTCGCGAAGGCAGCAGGTCAGTCCCTTTATGCTTCACAGACACACCGCTTTCGCGAGCAAGCCCGCTCCCACAGTTGTTTTGCGGTGTCAGGGGAGCCGGAGCTGGAGAACCTCTATCGCACAGGCAGTCCGCTGGTGCAGACATCCTGAAACACTGGTCGGCGTGGGAAAACGGCGTCCCGTAGTCCTGAGTACAACACGGTAAAAATGTGGGAGCGGGCTTGCTCGCGAAGGCAGCAGGTCAGTCCCTTTATGCTTCACAGACACACCGTTTTCGCGAGCAAGCCCGCTCCCACAGGGGTTGCGTTCAGGTGATCGTAAATTGCGAAGGCGCCACGCCCAGCTCGCGGCGGAACATGTCACTGAAACTGCTCGGCGAATAGCCCAGCTCGCGAGCGATCGCGCTCACCGGCACGCCCTGAATCAACTCCGCCACCGCCGTTGCCAGTTGCACCTGCCGCCGCCATTCGGCGAAGCCCATGCCCAGGCTGTCCTTGAACAACCGCGCCAGCGTGCGCACACTCGCCCCGGCGTTTTCCGCGTGCTGTTCGAACGGAATGTCCAGCGACGGCGCCGCCATCACTGCCTGACACAAGTTCATCAGACGCCGGTCGGAATCGTCCGGTAGCGGGATCTTCAATTGTGAGCGCCGGGCACGCTTGAGCTCCAGCAACGCCAGCCCGACCAAGGCGTCGTAATAGGCCGGCTCACCGCTGTCGCCCTGCTCCACCAGCCCGACGATCAACTCACGCAACAGGCCACCGACCTCGATCACCTGCACCATCGGATCCAGCGTTGCCGCCAGCGCCGGGCGCAGGTAGATATTACGCATCTGCAAGTCCGAGACCACGCGAATCCCGTGCGGCACCCCGGGCGGCAACCACACCGCGCGCTGCGGCGGCACCACCAGCGCCTCGTGCGGGGTCTCGACCCACATCACCCCGCTCATCGCATACAGCAACTGCCCCCAGACATGCTCGTGCGGCTCGATGAACAACCCACGCGGATAGGTACGCGCCAGCGGTTGTACCGGCACATCGGTATCCGTGAGATCAGGGGGTGCGGCGAGGGCCATGGCGAGCATTCATTGGGGTTGGCGGAAGGCGCATGGTAACCAGCCGGTCACAGCGTCGACAACGATAGATACCGTCGGACAATCCGAGTGAATTTTCCCGACGCGCCGCGATCCTTCTAATACCACAGGGAGGAATACGGGCTTTATGAACAACGCAAAACTGTTTGTCATCGATTACACCCTTCACGGCACGCCTAAGTCGTTCATTATCCGCTCGGACAGAATGGACAACGCCGAGGCGTGGCACTGGGCAAGCTGCGACGCCGGTGTGGGTCGCATCCCGCGTTTCGGCCGGGAAAAAGTGCAAAAGACCAGCAAACCGATGGCGGAGAAATTCGGGGTGGAAAATGTCACATGGCGACCGGCGGGCTAGACTCTCGCCCGGCAACGGGGACTTTTCGGGGGATACACATGAGCAACCTCTTCAGCCTGGCGCATCTGGATTACGGCCTCGACACCCTGTTCGGCCGTATCACCAAAAGCGTCGACTGTGAGCTGGGCCTGGAACCCGTCGAAGATGACCCGTACCGCTTTGCAGTGCGCGTGCCGGCGCCGCTACCGGAAGACCTGGACCAGGCGAAAACCGTGGTGGTGCGGGTTGACGGTCGGCGACTGCAAGGCACGGTTCGCCATACCGAACGGCTGGATGATGAAAGCCTGAAACTGGAAGTGGAGCCTGATTAGGCTCCACTTTTTTTGCGCGCGGTTATTTGGGGTGGGCGCAATGGCAGCCTTTGCTTGAACACTCCGCACCGTCCTTGTGGTGGTGGGCGCAGGCTTCACAGCAATAGTGTTTGCCGTGCACGGCGTAGGCGTGGTCGCCTTCCTTGATCGTGCATTTGCAGTTGGGGCAATCGCATTTTCTTTCGGTCATGGGGGCAGACTCCTTTTTGGGTGGTTGTCTGGGCTTTTGGGATAAGCCGTAGATACCAGTGTAGGAGCTGCCGAAGGTTGCGATCTTTTGATCTGGTTTTTTTGGGGGATGGGGTGAATATCCGTTTCTGCGGGTGCTGCCGCTGGCGGTTTCGCTCTTACAGCGAGTCACCTTTTCCAGACGCCGAAAAGGTAACCCAAAAGGCTTTGCCCCGGCGTACGGCACTTCGCTGAGGCTCAGTGTTCCCTCGCTACGGTGTCCATCCGGGGGCATCGCCTCCGGTTTGCTTCGCTGCACCTCCTCTCGATGTATGCGGCTCCGCCGCATGGCGCTGCGCGCCTAACCCCCTGATGGACACCTTCGCTCGGCCTGCCGAAGGGGCAAAAAATCAAAAGCCACATCAAGAGCCAAAGCCAGAGCCAGAGCCAGAGCCAGAGCCAGAGCCAGAGCCAGATCAAAAGATCGCAGCCTTCGGCAGCTCCTACATGGGATTGGGTGTGTTCAGTTGGAGTTTGGTCGGCTGTCAGGCCGCCTTCGCGAGCAAGCCCGCTCCCACAGTTGGACGGAGTGCATTCAGTTGGAGTTTGGTCGACTGGCAGGCCGCCTTCGCGAGCAAGCCCGCTCCCACAGTTGGAATGGGTGTGTTCAGTTGGAGTTTGGTCGGCTGTCAGGCCGCCTTCGCGAGCAAGCCCGCTCCCACAGTTGGAATGGGTGTGTTCAGTTGGAGTTTGGTCGACTGGCAGGCCGCCTTCGCGAGCAAGCCCGCTCCCACAGGGGGATGGGGTGTGGTCAGTTAGAGACTGGTCGGCTCGTAGGCCGCCTTTGCCAGCAGGCTGGCTCCTACAGTTCAGATTGCGTGCCCCGCATGCGGCGAAGCCGCCCCACTCAACACAATGAGCGTTAGCTCGAGTACCGCTTTTGATCTCAGGGCCCGTCGGCAGGCTGAGCGGAGGGATTTATCCGGGGGTGGGAGCGCAGCGACCGTTTGGCGCAGCCAAACACAGCGAGAGGAGGTGCAGCGAAGCAAACCGTAGGCGCTGCCCCCCGGATGAATCCCGCAGCGAAGGAACCCGAGCCTAGGCGAGGGCCGAACGTCAGGGTAAAGCCTTTTTGGTTACTTTTTCGGCGTCTGGAAAAAGTGACCCGCCGTAAGGGCGGAACCCTAAGCCGCCGTTACCGCAGCAACGGATATACACCCAAAACTCAATCAGAACGACGAACACTACTCCGATACATAAAAACCAAAGCCAACCCCAGACACACCATCGCCAACACCCGAGAAGACGAAAGCTCGATCGCCGGATTCCCAAGCCAGCCAAAATTATCGATCAACATCCCCATCCCAAGCTGCCCGACAATCACCGCAACAGTCGCCACCGCAGTCCCCACAACAGGCACCGCCCCCACCATGACCATCATGTAAACCACGCCAAACAGCGCACCGCAGACCTGCCACTTCGGCACATCGAGCAAACTCACCGCATGCGCCGGCTCAAAAAACACAATCAACAACCCGGTGACCACAGCCCCGACAAAAAACGTCAGCAAACTGCTGCGCAATACCCCGACGCTTTCACCGAGGCGCCCATTGATCGCCGCCTGGACGCTCAATACCGCACCAGCCAACACCACCACTGCCAACAAAATAACCAGACTCATATTCTCAACCCCGCGCAATCAGAACCAGTGCCACCACAATCAACCCCAACGCCAGCCAGCGCTCGGCATTGACCTTCTTGCGCGTCGCGCCGAACCAGCCGAAATGGTCGATCAGCACACTCTTGCCGACCTGCCCGGACAGGATCGCGATCATCGTCATCGCAATCCCGATATGCGGCGTCGCCAGGGTCAGCACCACCACGTACATCGGCCCGAGAAACCCGCCGATCAATTGCCAGCGCGGCAGATCGCTCAGCGCCGGGCCTTTCTGCGGGCCGGCGAACAACAGCAGCAAAAACAGAATCGCCGAACCCACACCGAAGATGCTCAAGGTCGCCCACAGATGCCCGACCTGCTCCCCCAACGGCCCCAGTAACCCGGCCTCCACCGACAGCCCCATGCCGGCCAGAATCACCAGCGGCAGCAACAACAGGCGCAACCACGACCGGGTCGCCGGCGCCGCCACACTCACCTCATCCAACGTCTGCATATCCAAAACCCGTGCAAGTAAACGATGGCGCGGATTATCGGCTGGCGCAGCTGTGCGATAAATGGGAGCATCCGGACAACACTTTTGCGAAACATGCACAGCAGGATGATTCATGCACGGGTTCAATGAACTGGGATTCAAGGCACTCAGGCTGTTTGTGGCGGTGCTCGACCACGGCAGTTTTTCCGAAGTCGCCCGCCGCGAGGGCGTGGCGCCCTCTTCGATCTCGCGACAGATCCAGTTGATGGAGCAGGCGCTGAACCAGCAATTGCTCTACCGCCACACCCGCGCTGTCACCCCGACCGAAGCCGGGCGCATGCTCGGCCACCACGCGCGGCTGGTGCTGGTGCAACTGGAGGAAGCCGAGCAGGCGTTGCAGGAGCAGCAAAGCGAACCCACCGGACTGGTGCGGATCAACGCGCCGGTGGTGTTCGGCCAACGTCATCTGACGCCGTGGCTCGGCCAGTTGTGCGCGCGCTATCCGAAGCTGCAACTGGACATCCAGCAGACCGACCATTACGTCGACCCGTTGCAGGAAGGCGCCGACCTGCTGTTTCGCATCGGGCCGATGCACGACTCGAGCATGCAGGCGCGGATCCTCGCGCCGCATCGCTTTCAGGTCGCGGCCAGCCCGGCGTATCTCAAGCGCCATGGCACACCGCAGCATCCCGACGAACTCGCGCAACACCAATGCCTGGCCTACAAAGGTGCGACCGGTCAGCAGCGCTGGTTCTTCCGTCAGGACCAGGGCGACTGGACGCCCTGGTCGGTCAAAGGCCCGATCACCGGCAACCACGCCGACACCCTCACCCAGGCCGCCGAGCAAGGCCTGGGGCTGGTGATGTTTCCGTCCTGGCTGATTGGTGAGGCGGTGCGCGAAGGCACGCTGGTGCCAGTGCTGGGCGAATATCAGGTATCGAACAGCCTGGAGCCGCAGCAGATTGCGGTGCTGTGGCCGGGGAGCCGGCGGCTGTCGGTGAAGGTGCGTACGGTGATCGATTTCTTTGTCGAGTGCTTCGGCGAAGTGCCGTACTGGGACAGGCCCTGAGCCCTACACAAAACCCAATGTGGGAGCGGGCTTGCTCGCGAAGGCGGTGTGTCAGATACAAAAATACTGACTGACATGACGCCTTCGCGAGCAAGCCCGCTCCCACAATGGTTTTTTGCAGAGTTTTTTAAATGCGGAACTGGCCCACCAGTTTGCCCAACCGCTGCCCCAGCTCCGCCAGACTGCGCGAAGTCTGCGCGCCCAATTGGGTCTCGTCCGCCACGCTGTCCACCGCCACCGCGATCTGATGCACGCTGCGGTTGATCTCTTCGGCCACCGCCGTTTGTTCCTCGGCCGCGCTGGCGATCTGCGCGTTCATCGAGTTGATGGTCGCGATCAGATCGGCCATCGCGTCCAGCGACGCCCCGGCCTGATTGGCCTGCGCCGAGGTGCCATCGCCCGCTTCACTGGAACGGCGCATCGCCTCGACCGCCGACTGCGTACCCGCTTGCAGGCGATCGATCATGCCCTGAATTTCCTGGGTACTGATCTGCGTACGGCTGGCCAGCGCCCGCACTTCGTCCGCCACTACCGCAAAGCCGCGCCCGGCCTCCCCGGCCCGCGCCGCTTCAATCGCCGCGTTGAGCGCCAGCAGGTTGGTCTGCTCGGCAATCGAGCGGATCACCCCGAGCACACCGACAATCGACGACACGTCCTGCTGCAGGCTGTCGAGCGACACGCCGCTGCTGCGAATGTCATCCACCAGCGCATGAATCTGTTTGATGCTGCCGGCGACCACGCGTTTGGCGCTCTGGCCTTCTTCGTCGGTCTGCTGCGCAGCGACCGCGGCGTTCTGCGCGCTCTTGGCGACTTCCTGGGCGGCGGCGGACATCTCGTTGATCGCCGTGGCGACCTGATCGGTCTCGTGGCGCTGACGCTCCATCGCCTGATCCGAGCGCTGGGCCTGATCCGACACCTGGGTCACCAGGCCGGTGAGTTGCGTGGTCATCTCGGTGATCTGCCGCACCAGACCGTGGATCTTGTCGACGAAGCGGTTGAACGAGCCGGCCAGTTCGCCGAGTTCGTCCTGGCTGGTGATGTTCAACCGGCGGGTCAGATCGCCCTCGCCCGCCGCGATGTCGTCGAGGTTGGCTTTCATCAGGTTGAGCGGGCGCAGAATGGCGTTGGCCAGCAGCATCCCCGCAGCGGCGATCACCAGCAGCACCAGCACCGCCACGCCAACGATGCTGAGGATCACGCCTTGCATGCGCTCCTGCACTTGCGCCTCGACCACCGCCACTTGCGCTTCAATGCCGTCGAGGTTGACCGAGGTACCGACCGCCATGTCCCACTTCGCCAGGTATTCGGTGTAGCCGAGTTTCGGCACCAGCACGCTGGCATTGCCCGGCAGCGGTGAGCTGTATTGCAGATAGTGGGTGCCGTCCTTCGCCACTTTCACCAGGCCGAGGTTGACGTAGACGCCATTCGGATCGCGGTTGTCCTTGAAACTTTTGCCCACGCCTTCGGGGTCGTTGGCCTTGAACAGGCGCACGGTCTCGGAGTCGTAGCCGAAGAAGTAGCCGTCCTTGCCGTAGCGGATGCCCGAGAGCAACTTGATCGCCTGCGCCCGCGCCGCGTTGTCACCGGGGGCGGCTGCGTCGTACAGCGGTTTGATCGTGGTCATGGCCACGGCGACGTAACTTTGCAGCGTGGCCTTGGCGTCGGCGAGCAAGCGCTCGCGGGTCTGTTCGACCTCGGTGTGCGCCTGCTGCTGGAGGATGAACAGCATGGTCAGGCTGATGACCAGCGCAAAGAGCAGCACCGGCAGGACGGCAAGGGACAGGACTTTGGCCTTGAGACTCAAGCGCATTGGGGGGGCTCACTCTTTTGGTTTTATTGGCGTGGTTAAAGGCGTTAACGGCACGCAATAGCAAAAGTTGAGCGGGGGATTCACCGCATTCCCCTGTGGGAGCGGGCTTGCTCGCGAAGGCGTCGTGTCAGTCAACATTTATGTTTCTGATACACCGCTTTCGCGAGCAAGCCCGCTCCCACAGAGGATTGGCGGGTTTAGAGGACCATCGCCGCCACCCAGCCGAACGCCAGCAGCGGCAAGTTGTAGTGCAGGAAGGTCGGAACCACGGTGTCCCAGATGTGGTGATGCTGGCCATCGACGTTCAGACCCGAGGTCGGGCCCAGCGTCGAGTCGGAGGCCGGCGAGCCGGTATCGCCCAATGCCCCGGCGGTGCCGACGATGCACACGATGGCCATCGGGCTGAAGCCCAGTTGCACGCACAGCGGCACGAAAATCGCCGCCAGAATCGGCACCGTGGAGAACGACGAGCCGATACCGATGGTCACCATCAGGCCCACCAGCAGCATCAACAACGCGCCGATCGCCTGGCTGTGATCGATCCACGCCGCCGCGCTTTCCACCAGCGAACGCACTTCGCCGGTGGCCTTGAGCACTTCGGCGAAACCCGAAGCGGAGATCATGATGAAGCCGATCATCGCCATCATCTTCATGCCTTCGGTGAACAGGTCGTCGGTCTCGCGCCATTTGACGATGCCCGAGGCCGAGAAGATCAGGAACCCGGCCAGTGCGCCGATAATCATCGAGTCCAGCAGCAGCTGAATGATGAACGCGGCGGCAATCGCCAGGCCGGCAATGCCAATGGTCTTCGGGTTGTACGCCACGCTGACCTGCTCGACCTGTTCGATCTTCTGCAGATCGTAAACGCGCTTCTTGCGATAGCTGAAAAACACCGCCAGCAACAGGCCGAAGACCATGCCCAGCGCCGGAATCGCCATGGCGTGCATGACGTTGATCTGGCTGATGTCGACCCCGGCCTTGCTGACGTTAGCCAGCAGGATCTGGTTGAGGAAGATGTTGCCGAACCCCACCGGGAACACCATGTACGGGGTGATCAGGCCGAAGGTCATGACGCAGGCGATCAGCCGGCGATCCAGCTGCAACTTGGTCAGTACATAGAGCAGCGGCGGCACCAGCAGCGGAATGAACGCAATGTGGATCGGCAGGATGTTCTGCGAGGCAATCGCCACCACCCACAGCAGGCCGATCAGCAGCCACTTGACGCTGCCGCCGCCCGTCGAGTGCTGACGGTCGACCATCGCCAGGGCCTTGTCGGCCAGCGCGTGGGCCAGGCCGGACTTGGCAATCGCCACGGCGAAAGCGCCGAGCAATGCGTAGGACAACGCCACCGTCGCCCCGCCACCCAGGCCGCTGTTGAACGCCTTGAGCGTGGCGTCGATGCCCAGACCACCGGTCAGGCCACCGACCAGCGCACCGACGATCAGGGCGATCACCACGTGCACGCGGGACAGGCTGAGGATCAGCATGACGCCGACCGCAGCAATCACTGCATTCATTTCACTACCTCAAAAACACTGCGATGAAATATCACCGCCAGACAGGATGAGTCCGCCCACGGTTAACCGGCGGATTTGCAAAGAGGGTCTTATTAGAAGGGCGCGCACTGTGCCGCAGAGTGGCGGCGGTGTCAAAGCAACCGAATGTAACAACCGATGAACAACCCTGTAGGAGCTGCCGAAGGCTGCGATCTTTTGATTTTGATTTTTAAAAAACAAGATCAAAAGATCGCAGCCTTCGGCAGCTCCTACAGGGGATTGGTTGCATGCGGCAATTAGTCATATTGCACTTGAACAATAAAGAAAGCCGAAACGCGGCCGTTACAGTGCAAAGTCTCAGATATTTATCGAATAAGGACGTCTCCATGTCGCTCAGACAACTTTCCATTCAATGGAAAATCACCCTGCTCGCCGGCCTGTGCCTGGCGGGCATCGTGACCCTGCTGGTGGGTCTTTCGCTGTACCGCATGGAGCACAGCTCCGAGCTGGTGAAGGCTTCGAGCATGGAGATGCTGACCGAGTCGGCCCAAGCGCGCATTCAATCGCAAGGCGAAGTGCAGGCTGCCGGGATTCGCCAGCAGTTCATGGACGCCTATCAATACGGCCACGGCTTCTCGCGTCAGGTGCTGTTCCTGCGTGAACAGGCCGAGAAGCGCTTCCTCGACGCCTTCGACCTGCGCGAAGACATGACCCGTCAGGTCAAGTCCGCCCTGCAGGCCAACCCGGATCTGCTCGGTCTGTCGCTGGTGTTCGAAGCCAACGCGCTGGATGGCAAGGATGAACTGTTCGCCGGTCAGGCTGAACTCGGCAGCAACGACAAGGGCCGCTTCGCCCTGTACTGGTCGCAGCCGACTCCCGGCAAAGTCACCTCGATGGCCCTGCCGGAAAGCGACATGACCGATACCAGCACCGGCCCCAGCGGTCAGGCGGCCAACGCCTGGTTCACCTGCCCGCGCACCACGCTCAAACCGTGCGTGATCGAACCGTACTTCTATGTGATCGACGGCCAGAACGTGCTGATGACCAGCATCGTCTTCCCGCTGATGGTCAACGGCAAAGTCATCGCCTCGCTGTCGGTGGACATCAACCTCAACAGCCTGCAGGCGATCAGCCAGGGCGCGAGCAAAAAACTCTACGACGGCCAGACCGCCGTGAGCATCATCAGCCCCACCGGCCTGCTCGCCGGCTACAGCCCGGACGCCAGCAAGCTGAGCAAGCGTCTGGATGCCGTGGACACCGTCAGTGGTGCCGAACTGTTGCGTCAGCTCGCGGCCAGCAGCAGCGTCAGCAGCCTGCACAGCAACGGCCAGTTGAAAGTCCTGTCGCCGTTCCAGCCGATCCCCGGCGGGCCGTCGTGGGCCGTGTTGCTCGACGTGCCGGAAAAGGTGCTGGTCAGCCGCGCCGAAGCGCTCAAGCAGCAACTGGATGCGAGCAACAACTCCGGCACCCTGATCGAACTGAGCCTCGGCGTGCTAGCGGCGTTGGTCGGCCTGCTACTGGTGTGGTTGATGGCGCGCAGCGTGACCAAACCGATCCTCGGCGTGGCCAACATGCTTGAAGACATCGCCAGTGGCGAAGGCGACCTGACCCGGCGTCTGGCCTATGACAAGCAGGATGAACTCGGTCAACTGGCTGGCTGGTTCAACAAGTTCCTCGACAAGTTGCAGCCGATCATCGCCGAAGTGAAACGCTCGGTGCAGGACGCGCGCAACACCGCCGACCAGTCTTCGGCGATCGCCACCCAGACCAGCGCCGGCATGGAGCAGCAATACCGTCAGGTCGATCAGGTCGCCACCGCCTCCCACGAAATGAGCGCCACCGCGCAGGACGTCGCACGCAGCGCCGCGCAAGCCGCCGAAGCGGCCAAGGACGCCGACCGCGCCACCCGCCAGGGCCTGACCGTGATCGACCGCACCACCGCGAGTATCGACACCCTCGCCGCCGACATGAGCGCGGCGATGGTTCAGGTCGAAGGCCTGGCCGCCAACAGCGAGAAAATCGGCACCGTGCTGGAAACCATCCGCGCTATCGCCGAACAGACCAATCTGCTGGCCCTCAACGCGGCGATCGAAGCCGCACGCGCTGGTGAAGCCGGGCGTGGTTTTGCCGTGGTCGCCGACGAAGTGCGCAACCTCGCCCGCCGCACGCAGGAGTCGGTGGAAGAAACCCGTCAGGTCATCGAGCAATTGCAGACCGGTACCCAGGATGTGGTCGGTTCGATGGGCAACAGCCATCGTCAGGCGCAGGGCAGTGTCGAACAGGTCGGGCAAGCGGTGACCGCACTGCGCCAGATCGGCGACGCGGTGACAGTGATCAGCGACATGAACCTGCAGATCGCCAGCGCGGCGGAAGAACAGAGCGCGGTGGCCGAGGAGATCAACAACAACGTGGCGACCATTCGCGACGTGACCGAATCGCTGTCCGGACAGGCCAACGAGTCGGCGCGGGTGAGCCAGTCGCTGAACAGTCTGGCGAATCAGCAGCAGAGTCTGATGGATCAGTTCCGGGTCTGAAAACCATCCGTCCCTGTAGGAGTGAGCCTGCTCGCGATAGCGGTTTGTCAGACACATTGATTTCGAATGTATCGGCGCAATCGCGAGCAGGCTCACTCCTACAGTTCTTTGGCAGGCCGGGGTTAGCGTTTAGGCAATTCGATCACCACCTTCAACCCGCCCCACTCACTCTCGCCCAATACCAGCAACCCGCCCCACGTCTCGACAATATCGCGCACAATCCCCAGCCCCAGACCATGCCCGTCAGTCTGCTCATCGAGCCGCGTGCCACGGCTGAACACTTGAGTGCGCTGCTCTTGAGGAATCCCCGGCCCGTCATCTTCAACGCTCAGGGCGTAGCCGTCAGTACGTTCGATCACACTCAGACGCACCTCGGCGTCCGCCCATTTGCAGGCGTTGTCCAGCAGGTTGCCGAGCAGCTCCAGCAAGTCCTCGCGATCCCATGGCAATTGCAGCCCCGGCGGCGCAACGTAGCTCAGCGCCAGATGCTCGCCGTGGATCATGTTCAGCGTTGCCAGCAATCCCGGCAGTTCGGCATCGCAGTCGAACAGCGCACCGGGCAGCGCATCTCCGGACAACCGTGCCCGATTGAGTTCGCGATTGAGCCGCTGTTGCACTTGCTCCAGTTGCTCCTTGAGGATTCGGCGCAACTCCGGGTGGGCATCGAGTTTCTCGCTCGACGCCAGACTCAGCAGCACCGCCAGCGGGGTTTTCAGCGCATGTCCCAGATTGCCCAGCGCATTGCGCGAGCGCTTGAGGCTGTCTTCGGTGTGCGCCAGCAAATGGTTGATCTGCGCCACCAGCGGCTCCAGCTCGACCGGCACCTGATCGTCCAGTTGCGAGCGCTGGCCCTGTTGCAACTGGGCGATCTGCTCGCGCGCGCGTTCCAGCGGCTTCAACGCGCGGCGCACCGTCAGCCGTTGCAGCAGCAGAATCAGCAGCAAACCGGCAAGGCCCAGACCGAGGCCGATCTGGCGCATGCGCTGGAAACTCTCGCGCACCGGGGTGTAATCCTGGGCGACGCTGATCGAGATCGACTGTCCCAGACGCCGATAATCCGAACGCAATACCAGCAACTGCTGACCGTCCGGCCCCAGTTGCAGGTTGCTGTGCAAACCCGGGTGCTCCAGCAGCGGCAGATCCTGATCCCACAGCGAACGCGAGCGCCAGTGGCTGTCGGCAAAATCGATGCGGAAGTAATGCCCGGAAAACGGTCGCTGATAGGCCGGCGACAGGTGCCTCTCATCCAGTTGCAAACCTTGCGGGCCACGCACCAGCGCGACCAGCAGGCTTTCACTGTCGTTGCGCAGGCCGGCTTCGAGATAACGCTGCAAACCGACTTCGAACAACCACAGGCTGGTTTGCGCCAGCACCAGGCCGACGATCACCATCACGCTGATCAATCCCAGGCTCAAACGGCGCTGGATCGACCTCACGAAGCTTGCCCGCCGAACAGGTAACCCTGGCCGCGACGGGTTTCGATCACCGCTTTGCCGAGCTTGCGCCGCAGGTGGTTGACGTGAACTTCGAGGACGTTGGAGTCACGCTCGGTCTCGCCGTCATAGAGGTGCTCGGCGAGGTGGGTTTTCGACAGGATCTGTTCCGGGTGCAGCATGAAATAACGCAGCAGGCGGAATTCGGCGGCGGTCAGCTGAATCTCGCTGCCGTCGCGGATCACGCACTGGCGGCCTTCGTCCAGATGCAGGCCGGCGGCCTTGAGCGTCGGCTGGTTGGCCTGGCCCTTGGAGC
This sequence comes from Pseudomonas sp. Irchel s3a10, assembly GCF_900187525.1. Classification (NCBI taxonomy): domain Bacteria; kingdom Pseudomonadati; phylum Pseudomonadota; class Gammaproteobacteria; order Pseudomonadales; family Pseudomonadaceae; genus Pseudomonas; species Pseudomonas sp. Irchel s3a10. The sequence continues at coordinate 198,929 of NZ_FYDR01000006.1, read as the reverse complement.
GGCGCAGCAACGACTGCACCCGCAGGTGCAGTTCTTCAGGGTGGAACGGTTTGGTCAGGTAATCGTCGGCGCCAGCCTTCAGGCCTTCGATGCGCTCGGCCCAGGAATCGCGAGCGGTGAGGATCAGCACCGGGGTCGCCAGGCCACCGGCCCGCCATTGCGCCAGCACCTCCAGCCCGGGAACGCCGGGCAGGCCGAGGTCGAGAATGATCAGGTCATAGGGCTCGCTGCTGCCCTGATAAACCGCATCGCGCCCGTCCGCCAGCCAGTCCACCGCGTAGCCTTGGCGCTGCAGGCCGGCGATCAGTTCGTCGGCCAGCGGCACGTGGTCTTCCACCAGTAGCAAACGCATCAGTCAATCTTCCTTGTCTTTCACGAGTTCGCCGGTATCGGCCTTCAGGTGCAACTCACGGGCGACACCTTCGACGGTCAGCAACTCGACTTCATAAATGTAGACGTCGTGTTTTTCTTCCAGCTCGACTTCCAGCAGTTTTGCGCCGGGGTAACGATCCATTGCCTGCTGCAGCACTTGCTCAAGCGGCAGAATCACGCCCTGCTTGCGCAGATCCAGCGCTTCGTCCGGACCGAGATCGCGGGCCATGGCCGTCGAACAACACATCACCAGCGCCAGCGCCGTGCGGCGGGTGGCGCGAACATTAACCTTCATTACGTATCCTGATGATCCTTGAGAACCTGCCCAGTCACAGCGTCCAATTCCAGGTCCCACTCCAGCCCTTGCGGATCACGCATTTCGATCTGATAGATGTACTTGCCGTACTGCTCTTCCAGCTCGGTATCAGTGATGGTCGACCCCGGATGTTTGGTCAGCGCCGTGGCGTTGAGCTTCTCGAAGGAGACGATAGTACCAGCGTCGCGCAGGCGCAGGGCTTCATCGGGGCCAAGATCGCGGGCATGGGCGAGGCTGGCGGTCAGGCCGATGATCGAGGCAATGGACAGGGCAGTCAGGGTTCTCATGGGTGTCTCCGTATTTTTATGTGCAGCTACGGTGGGCACCATAGCGGTGCGAACTTAACTGAAACTGAATTGCCATCATTGTCCCAGAGCAACCCATTTCCCCTGTAGGAGTGAGCCTGCTCGCGATTGCGATGTGTCATTGAGCATTGATATGTCTGATACACCGCTATCGCGAGCAGGCTCACTCCTACAGTGTTTTGCAACATGTGCTTATAATTGTTCGCTTGCTAACGATCGAGACCGGTATGACTGCCATCCACATCAAGTTCCCCGCCCTCACCCTCAAGGCCGGCCCACGGGCCATGGCGCGCATTCGCGCTCAGGGTCTGAACGCCGCTGACGTCGGCACCCTGCCCGGTGCGGCCGGCGGGCCGAAGGCTCTGGGGATTCAGGGGCTGGACCTGGCGTTGTTCGGTGAATGGCTGCCGAGCGCGCCGCGTGAGCGCTCGCTGATCGGCGCGTCGGTCGGTTCCTGGCGCTTCGCCAGCGCCTGCCTGCCGGACGCCGCCGAAGGCATCCGCCGCCTCGGTCAGTTGTACGCCGAGCAGAATTTCAACAAAGGCGTGACCATGGCCGCGATCAGCCAGAGCTCGCAGCGCATGCTCAATGACCTGCTCGACGGCCGCGACGCCAGCATCCTCAACAATGCCGACTACCGTCTGAACATCATGGTGGTGAAAAGCCACGGACGCCTGGCCGACGATCATCGTGGCCGCCTCGGTCTGGCGCTGGGTTCGGTGATCGCGGATAACCTGCGCGGTCGCGCGCGGCTGTCGCGGCACTTCGAACGGCTGATCATTCACGACCCGCGCCTCGCCCCGCCGGTGAATGCGCTGAATGACTTTCCGTCGCGCTTCGTCGCCCTGAATGCCGGCAACTTGCGTCAGGCGCTGCTGGCCTCGGGCTCGATCCCGATGGTCATGGAAGGCGTGCGCGACCTGCCGGGTGCCGGTGCCGGCACGTTCCGCGATGGCGGGCTGCTCGACTACCACCTCGACCTGCCCTACAGCGGCGACGGCATCGTGCTTTATCCGCACTTCACCGACCGGGTGATTCCGGGCTGGTTCGACAAGACCCTGCCGTGGCGCCGCGCGTCGGTCGAGCGCTTGCAGGACGTGCTGTTGCTCGCGCCATCCAAGGAATATCTGGCACGCCTGCCCTACGGCAAACTGCCCGACCGTAATGACTTCAAGCGCTTCATGGGTGATGCGCCGAGCCGCCAAAAGTACTGGCACGCGGCGATGGACGAGAGCCGCCGACTGGGCGACGAGTTTCTCGAACTGGCCGCCAACGGTCGCCTCGCCGAGCGCTTGCTGACCCTTTAGTCAGTGTTTTCCCGCATCGCCAAACACAAGCTGGTAAACTCGCCGCCTGCCCGAATCGCTGCGGCGAACGCCACCTGAACAGAGCCGAAAATACTGTGGAAATCTTCAAGGAATTTACTTTCGAATCCGCCCACCGCTTGCCGCACGTCCCGGACGGCCACAAGTGCGGACGCCTGCACGGTCACTCGTTCAAAGTGGCGCTGCACCTGAGCGGCGACCTCGATCCGCACACCGGCTGGATCCGCGACTTCTCCGAGATCAAGGCGATTTTCAAGCCGCTGTACGAGCGTCTGGATCACAACTACCTGAACGACATTCCCGGCCTGGAAAACCCGACCAGCGAAGTGCTGGCCAAATTCATCTGGAATGAAATGAAGCCACTGCTGCCGGAACTCAGCGCGATCCGCATTCACGAGACCTGCACCAGCGGTTGCATCTATCGCGGTGAGTGACCTGATCCAGAGATCACCGAAAAACCTGTGGGAGCGGGCTTGCTCGCGAATGCGGTCTGCCAGTCGCACAAATGTTGACTGACACAATGTCTTTGCGAGCAGGCTCGCTCCCACAGGGACAGGCGGCGTGTCAGTAAATGAATAAACAGCCTTCACGGCTGTTTTTTTATGCCTATGCTTTTTGGCTCAACCCCGCCAAGAGGACAGGCCGATGACAGACTGGCTGCTGGATCAGGTCTTCGATTTCAATGGGCATCCGGTGCGCCACGCCGTGCGCGGTGACGGCCCGCCACTGGTGTTCGTGCACGGCACGCCGTTCTCGTCTTACGTGTGGCACCGCATCGTGCCGCATTTCTTTGCCAGTCATCGGGTGCATTATTTCGACCTGCTGGGCTACGGACGCTCCGCACAACCGGATGCCGATGTTTCCCTCGGCGTGCAGAATCAACTTCTCGCGCAGTTGCTCGATCACTGGAACATCCAGCGCCCGGACGTGGTCGCCCACGACTTCGGCGGTGCCACCGCGTTGCGCACGCATTTGCTCAATGGCAAGGACTACCGCAGCCTGACGCTGATCGATCCGGTGGCGCTGACGCCGTGGGGTTCGCCGTTCGTGCAGCATGTGCGCCAGCATGAAGCGGCGTTCAGCGGCCTGCCGGATTACATTCAGCGCGCGATCGTCCCGACTTACATTCGCGGGGCGATTCACCGCGACATCCCCGATGCTGAACTTGCGCCCTACGTGCAACCGTGGCTCGGCAATCCCGGGCAAGCGGCGTTCTATCGGCAGATCGCGCAGATGGACGAGCGCTACACCCGCGAGGCCGAACCGCTGTACCCGAGCATCCGCTGCCCGGTGCAGATTCTCTGGGGTGAAGCCGATCAGTGGATTCCGTTCGAACGTGGTCGGGCGTTGCACAAGATGATTCCCGGTTCGCAATTTCACCCAATCGCCAACGCCGGCCACCTGGTCCAGGAGGACGCCCCGGAAGCCATCGTCGCCGCCCTGCTGCGCTTCCTCTGACCCCACACACATACATCTGTAGGAGCTGCCGCAGGCTGCGATCTTTTGACTTTGATCTTAAAAAACAAGATCAAAAGATCGCAGCCTGCGGCAGCTCCTACATTGGGCTTCGGTGCGTTCAGGTGCACCGTTTTCGCGCCAAATATCACCGCCTCGTCTATACCTACGCGCAATGTCGTAGCTTGGCACGACCACTGCAACCCACCCCGCGTCCCCCCCTTTCAGCAAGGAACGCCCCATGACGCAGAACGATCCCGGCAACGATTACCCCCTCAGCGAAGTCCCGATGCACGCGCGAAAAGGCCTGGCCTCGACCGCCATGGTGTTACTGGGATTTACATTTTTCACCGCAACCATGTTTGCCGGCGGCAAGCTTGGGGTCGCCTTCAGTTTTGGCGAGATGCTGGCGGTGATCATCGTCGGTAACCTGCTGCTCGGTCTGTATGCGGCGGGCCTCGGTTATATCGCCTTCAAGAGCGGACTTAACTCCGTGCTGATGGGGCGCTTCTGTTTTGGTGAAGTTGGCAGCAAGCTCAGCGACCTGATCCTCGGTTTCACCCAGATCGGCTGGTACGCCTGGGGCACTGCGACCGCCGCCGTGGTGCTCGGCAAATACTTCGATCTGGAGCAAGGCGCGGTGCTCGGTTTGATGGTGCTGTTCGGCCTGGTGTTCTGCGCCACGGCGTATGTCGGGTATCGCGGTCTGGAGATTCTGTCGTACATCGCGGTGCCGGCGATGATGTTGCTGCTGATGCTGTCGATGTTGGTCGCGACGGTAAAAGTCGGCGGCCTCGAAGGTTTGCTCAGCGTGGTGCCGACGGGTTCGCTGGACTGGTCGACCGCCATCACCTTGGTGTTCGGCACCTTCGTCAGCGGTGCGACCCAGGCGACCAACTGGACCCGCTTCTCACGCTCGGCACGCGTTGCCGTGTTGGCCAGCCTGATCGGATTTTTCATCGGCAATGGCCTGATGGTGCTGATCGGCGCCTACGGTGCGATTGTCTATCAGCAGCCCGACGTGGTTGAAGTGTTGCTGCTGCAAGGTTTCGCCATGGCCGCGATGGCGATGCTGTTGCTGAATATCTGGAGCACCCAGGACAACACCATCTACAACTTTGCCGTCGCCGGCTGCAACCTGCTGCGCACCGGACGGCGCAAAACCGTGACCCTGGCCGGCGCGGTGATCGGCACCCTGCTCGCCCTGCTGGGCATGTACGACATGCTGGTGCCGTACCTGATTCTGCTGGGCACGGTGATTCCGCCGATTGGCGGGGTGATCATGGCCGACTTTTTCTTCCGCTGGCGCGGGCGCTATCCGCGGCTGGCCGACGCACGGCTACCGGCGTTCAACTGGCCGGGGCTGGGGGCTTACGCGGTCGGCACGCTCGCCGCGTTCCACTCGCCCTGGGTCGCGCCGCTGGTAGGGATTGCCGCCGCCGCGCTAACGTATGTCATCGTCACCGGCCTGCTCGGCGCCCGTCGCGCCAGTGCGCCACTACCAGACCTATAAGAAGGATTCGCCTGATGCACATCATCAACGCCCGACTGCGCAACCAGGACGGTTTGCACGAATTGCACCTGGAAGACGGCCTGATCCGCAGCATCGGCCGCCAGACCGAAGCCCCGACCCTCAACCCCGGCGACCTCGACGCCGGCGGCAATCTGGTGGTGCCGCCCTTCGTCGAGCCGCACATCCACCTCGACGCCACGCTGACCGCTGGCGAGCCGCGCTGGAACATGAGTGGCACGCTGTTCGAGGGCATCGAGTGCTGGGGCGAGCGCAAGGTCACCATCACCGAAGAAGACACCAAAACCCGCGCCAAGAAAACCATCCAGGCGCTGGCCGCCCACGGCATCCAGCACGTGCGCACCCACGTCGACGTCACCGATCCGCAACTCACCGCGCTCAAGGCGATGCTCGAAGTGCGCGAAGAAACCCGGCAGCTGATCGACCTGCAAATCGTTGCGTTCCCGCAAGAGGGCATCGAGTCGTTCCGCAACGGTCGCGAGCTGATGGAGGAAGCGATTCGCATGGGCGCCGATGTGGTCGGCGGCATTCCGCATTTCGAGTACACCCGTGATCAGGGCGTCAGTTCGGTGAAGTTTCTGATGGACCTGGCCGAACGCACCGGCTGCCTGGTTGACGTGCATTGCGACGAGACCGACGACCCGCACTCGCGCTTTCTTGAGGTGCTCGCCGAAGAGGCGCGCAGCCGCGACATGGGTGCGCGGGTCACCGCCAGCCACACCACGGCAATGGGCTCTTACGACAACGCCTACTGCGCCAAACTGTTTCGCCTGCTCGGGCATTCCGGGATCAGCTTCGTCTCGTGCCCGACCGAAAGCATTCACCTGCAGGGGCGCTTCGACAACTTCCCGAAACGCCGTGGCGTGACCCGCGTGAATGAATTGCTGGAGGCCGGGATGAACGTGTGTTTTGGCCAGGACTCGATCGTCGATCCGTGGTATCCGCTGGGCAACGGCAACATCCTGCGCGTGCTGGAAGCCGGGTTGCACATCTGCCACATGCTCGGCTATCGCAACCTGCAGAACGCGCTGGATCTGGTCACCGACAACAGCGCCAAGGCCATGCACCTGGGCGAGCGATATGGGCTGGTAGAGGGGCGCCCGGCGAACCTGCTGATTCTGTCGGCGGACAGCGATTACGAGGTTATTCGCAGCCAGGGCCTGCCGCTGTATTCGATTCGCGGCGGCAAGGTGCTGATGCAGCGGCAGATGCCGGTGGTGGAGTTCGTCTAGGATAATCATATCGGCGTCGCGATGACGCCGATTTCCCCCCACCTCGATGGACGCTTTTTCATGCTGAAGTTCGTGCGTAGTTGATCAACCGCCATCCTCATTGGCTTGAGGATTTCTCCATGAATCACAAACCTTCTCCCATGGCCACGCTGTACCAAGAAGGCCGTCATACCTTTACCGGACTTGTACCCGATGGAGGCGCTCGTCTCGATGCACTGTTTCACACCGTGCCCGCGTTGGGCGAGTTGGCGGTGGGTGTGGTTTACGGGCATTTGCATGCGCGCCCCGGCCTCGACCCGCGTTTGCGTGAAGCCGTATCGTTTGCTGCAATTGTCGCCTCGGGGATGGTCGGTCCGCCGCTGAGTGTGCACCTCAAGACGGGAATGGCCTCGGGGCTGGCGCCCGGCGAAATGACCGAAGTGTTGTTGCAGGCCTCGGCATTTGCCGGTTTTCCTCGGGCGGTCAGCGCAGCGGAGCAACTCAATCGGCTGTTCGACGAAGCCGGCCTGACCTCACCGCCCCCACCGACACCCCGTGAAGTCGCACAGGCCTTCTGTGAAAAAGTGCGCGCTGGGCATGCACCGATTCCTGTGAGTGGCGCGGTAAAGCGCCAGTTGAAACATGCGCAAAGGCTGGCGCTACAGGCCAGTTCGGCGCACACGGTGATTGTTGAATGTTTCGAGGATGAGCTTTCGCCACGTGCACTGCTCTGGTTGGCGGTGCAGGATGATCATGTAGTGTCGGTGACGTTGTTCAAGGCTCATTTGACAGGGTAACTCTGCGGGCCTCATCGCTGGCAAGCCAGGCTCCCACAGGGTTTTGTGTGGAAACATTATTCGTGTCCACCTGAATCCAATGTGGGCGCCGGGCTTGCCAGCGATGACGATTCAGAACTCAGCCCATCAACCGCGCCGCACCGAACAACCTGACCCGCACCAGCTCTCCGTGCACTTCTTCGAGCAGAATCGGCGCGGTGCCGCCGGGCATGATCACTTCCACCTCCCCCGCCGTCACCCAATTCACTCGCCATGCCGCACACGCCACCGCACTGGCACTGGTGCCGGAAGACGCCGTCGGCCCTTCGCCACGCTCGAATACTCGGGCGACGATGCGCTGCGCGGACTCAAGCGCGGCCCATTGCAGATTGACGCCCGCCGGGCATGGCAATCCGGCGCCAGTCGGCATGGCGTAGGCGATTCCGGTCAGGCCTTCAGCCAAGGGCGATTCGCGCATTTGTGAGTTGCTCGGCAGCTCGGCGACGTCGCTCAACAACGTCACACAATGCGGGTTGCCGATGCGCACAAACTGGCTGTGCTGCCACGCGGGATCGAGCTGCGCCAAGGGTTTTACATGGCTCACTTCATGACCATTGAATTCGCGGCTTTCAACATTCCGGGCGGTCACCGCTGAAGGCCCGAAGCCCGGTTGACCGAGGTCCAGCCAGAAGCCGTTAGCGTCTTCGACTGCGGCCGGTTTCACCACGGTTTGCACAGCATCACCCTTGTCGTGATGCACCTTCAGCAACGCGCCTTCTTCCGGCATCAGCCCCTGCTCCAGCAACGCTTGGGAAAAGATCGTCAGACCGTTGCCACTGCGCTCGGCCAAGGTGCCGTCGGTGTTGACGATCAGCACGTCGAACGGCGCTGCCGACTGAAACGGGCCGATCAGCAGGCCATCGCTGCGGTGCGATTTGCTCCCCGCCGGACGCCGCCCCTCAGGCCAGTCGCAGCACAGCGCAATGGCTGCCTGACTCCATGCCTTTCTCGACAAGGCACACTGCGCGGCACCGACAGGCAAATCGATCCCCGCCTCACGAAGTGCCTGAGGCGAAACCACCCCGTAGATATTGCCCCGTGCATCGTAGAACTGCGTCATCACTAGCCTCACTCACCTAGTCGAAGCACCTACTGTAAACCGCGATCCCCTGTAGGAGTGAGCCTGCTCGCGATAGCGGGGTGTCAGGCGCCCTATTCATTGCCGGAGCCACCGCCTTCGCGAGCAAGCCCGCTCCCACATTAAATGGCGGGCGCTCACAAATCTGCTGTCATGCGCAGATCACTGTGGGAGCGGGCTTGCTCGCGAAGGCGGTGTGTCATTCACTATATTTTTTGGCTGACACACCACTATCGCGAGCAGACTCATCCCTACAGGTTAGGATATCGGTTGCACCGCCCCGAGACCTGCGATCGAACCTCGACGCGCTATCACTGTCATTCGGGGACGCGACGTTTTTTGCCAAGGACCGATATGACCAGCCTCAACCCCCAAGACACCTTCGTCCCCGGACGCCTGCAACAGATGTCGACGCGCATCGCTTTTTTCATCGCCGGCCTCGGCATTGCCGCGTGGGCGCCGCTGGTGCCGTACGCCAAGGCCCGCGCCGGGCTCGATGAGGGTACGTTGGGTCTGCTGTTGCTGTGCCTGGGGGTCGGCTCGATTCTGGCGATGCCGCTGGCGGGGATTCTCGCCACGCGCTTCGGCTGCCGCAAAGTCGCCACCGGCGGTACCCTGCTGATTTGCGCGGCACTGCCGTTGCTGGCGACGGTGTCGTCGATACCGGCGCTGATCGCCACGCTGTTCATGTTCGGCGCCGGGTTGGGCACGGTGGATTCGACCGTCAACCTGCAAGCGGTGATCGTCGAGCGAGCCAGCGGCAAAAATATGATGTCGGGGTTTCATGGCCTGTTCAGCCTCGGCGGGATTGTCGGCGCGGCCGGTGTCAGCGCCCTGCTCGGCCTCGGGCTGACGCCGCTGGCGGCGATGCTGGTGGTGGTGGCGGTGTTGATCGGCGCGCTGTTCAAAGCGGTGCCGCACATGCTGCCGTACGGCAGCGAAAGTTCCGGCCCGGCATTCGCCATTCCCCACGGCATCGTGCTGTTCATCGGCGGGATGTGCTTCATCGTGTTCCTCACCGAAGGCGCGGCGCTGGACTGGAGCGCGGTGTTTCTCGCCCAGGAACGCGGGATCGACACGGCGTATGCAGGATTGGGTTACGCCGCGTTTGCCCTGACCATGACGGCGGGACGCTTGCTGGGCGACCGGATCGTGCGCAGTGTCGGTGCCACGCGGATCATTCTGTTCGGCGGGCTGCTGGCAGCGGCAGGTCTGTTTCTGGCGACCTTCGCCCCGAGCTGGGAAGCCGCGCTGCTCGGTTACGCGCTGGTCGGCGCCGGCTGCTCGAACATCGTGCCGGTGCTGTACACGGCGGTGGGCAAGCAGACGGTGATGCCGGAAAGCATCGCGGTGCCGGCGATCACCACGCTGGGTTACGCAGGAATTCTGGCGGGGCCGGCGGTGATCGGCTTTGTCGCGCATGCCAGCAGTTTGAGTTTTGCGTTCGGGTTGATGGCGGTGCTGTTGGTGGCGGTGGCGATTGGCGGCAAAACACTCAAAGTCTGAACAGCATCATTGTGGCGAGGGAGCTTGCTCCCGCCGGGTTGCGAAGCGACCCCAAAAAATCGGGCCTGCTGCGCAGTCCAGCGGGAGCAAGCTCCCTCGCCACAGGGTCAGGCGTTATCAGAAACCGACGCTGGCCTGCACAAAGAACGTCCTTGGCGCACCGACATACATCCCCGAATTGTTGTCGCTGGACCGGGTGAAGTACTGCTTGTCGAAGACGTTTTTCACCCCGGCGCCGAGCTTCAGGTTCGACACCTGCGGCCCGAAGTCATACCCGCCGCGCACGTTCCAGGTCACATAACCCGGGATGTCGCCGTATTGCCCGTCGGCCGTGCCTTCGGTGATGTAGTTGCCGTTGAAGCTGCCATCGGCGTTGACCCCGGTGCCCGGTGAGCGCTGTTTCGATTGGGCGAAACCGTCGATGTTGTAGGTCCAGCGGTTGACGTCGTAGCGCAAGCCCACAGTCGCCACCTGCCGCGAATAGAACGGCAGATCACGTCCCTTGAAGCCCGGAATTTCACCTTCGTAAGTCGCACGGGTGTAGGTGAAACCTGCGTTGGCGGTCAGACCGTCGAGACGCGGATCCAGCGCGGCCATGTCGTAGTGCACCGAGGCTTCGATGCCCTGGTGCTTGGTCGCGCCGAGGTTGGTCCAGCCGACATCGTTGCTGATGTATTGCAGCTCGTCATCGAAGTCGATGTAGAACAGCGTCACTTCCCCGCCCCACACGTCATTGTTGTAGCGCGTACCGATCTCGTAGGTCTTGGCCTTTTCCGGCTCCAGGCCGTTGGCGGTCTGGTCACCCGCGCCGCCCTGGCCGAGCTGGAAATACTGCAGACTGCCGAACGAGGTTTCGTAGTTGGCGAACAGTTTCCACGCGTCCGACAGGTGATACATCACGCTCAGCGCTGGTAGCGGTTCGTTGCTTTCGATGCTGCGGTTTTTCTCCGGCACGCGTTTGCCTGCGGTGTCGAGCACGGCGCGGTCATGCCAGTCAGTGCTGATGTGTTCGAAGCGAATGCCCGGGGTGATGGTCCAGTTGCCGACGTCGATCTTGTTGTCGACATACACCGAGTTGGCCTCGGTGCCGCCGGTGCGGTCCTGGAATACATGGCCGTCGGACGTCGGCGTGACCACCGGCTGATTGTTGACCAGCGCCAGACGGCTCGACTGCTCGTGCATCGCCTCTTTCAGGTAGCGATAACCAACGCTGACTTCCTGGGTGGTCGGGCCGACGTCAAACACCCGCGACACCCGCGGCTCGACACCGAGGGTGTAGTAGGAACGCGGGTACGAGCTGAGGGTTTTCTGGTCGCGGGCGGCGATGGTGCTGCCGCGAAAGCTGTCGGTGTAGTAGGTGAGGATTTCTGCCTGAGTGCGCTCGTCGATCTGCCGAATCCACTTGAACGACACGTCTTTGCGCCGACCGCTGAAGTTGTCGTAATCGCGCACCGAGTCGTACGGCTTGTCGTCGTACTGCTTCTGCGTCAGGCCACCGGGCATGTCGGCGCTGGCATCGTAGTAATGGAAATTGAGGCTGAAGTCGTCCTGATCGGTCGGCGCCCAGTGGGTCTTGAGCAGCACGTCGTCGATATCGTTACCGTTGTTGCGCTCGCGGTAACCGTTGCCATTGACCCCGGAATACAACAGCGCCACGCCCATGCCGTTGTCGGCGGTGCCGCCGAGAAACGCCGTGTCGATGTGCTTCCAGCCGCCGTAACGGGTGGTTTCCAGGGTAGTGCCGATTTCCCCGGTGGCTTTTTCCGGAATGGCGCGGGTGACGAAATTGATCACCCCGCCGACGTTCTGTGGCCCATAACGCACGGAACCGGCACCGCGTACCACGTCGATGCTGTCGAGGTTGCCCGAGGAGATCGGCGCCATCGACAGTTGCGGCTGGCCGTACGGTGCGAACGCGGCCGGCACGCCGTCGATCAGCACGGTGGAGCGTGGCGACAGGCGCGAAGTCAGGCCACGCACGCCGACGTTCAGCGCAATGTCGCTGCCGCCGGTGCCGTTGGAGTCCTGCACCTGCACGCCGGGCACACGCTTGAGCACATCACTGACGTTCATCGCGCCCTGCTCGACCATGGCTTCGCGACGGATCACCGTGCGTGCGCCCGGGTGGTTCTGCACCACGGCGGCGTCAGCGTCACCGAGCCAGTCGCCGACCACTTTGATGTCGGTCACGCCCAGTTCCAGCGGGCCATTGCTGGCGGCGGTTGCGACTGGCGCCAGAGTCACCGAGCCTTCGTTGATCTGATAGTCGAGGCCGCTGCCCTGAAGCAATTGGCGCAACGCCTGCTCGGGGGAAAGATTGCCGTCAACCGCCGGCGCCTGTTTGCCGGCGACCAGATCCGGGCTGAAAAACACTTGCAGCGAAGTTTGCTGGGCCAGTTCGCTCAGAGCCTGGCCCAGCGGCTGGGCGCGGATGTGAATGGCTTCAGCGGCGAAGGCCAGCGGCACGGCGGCGTTGACCGCCAGCGCCAGAGCCAGCGGCAACCAAGGGGATTTTTTGTTGTTGGCTGAGGTGTTTTTCACGTCGAACGTAGTCCTGTGGAGCGCAAGAGTGTGCGTCTGTTAATGCAAACCAGTTGCAGTTGAACAGGAAGACGATGAACTCGAAAAAAACCTGAATTTTATTTTGAAATTATTTCCTGACTGCCATCGGCCAAGGTGCGAACGGCCACCGGCAGGATGTCTGGCAGGGCCTTGAGCAAGGCGTCGGTGTTGTCGGATTTGAACACGCTGGTCAGGCGCAGACTGGCCACGGCCGGGTTGCTGACCGTCAGCGGCTTGTCGCGATAACGCGAAACCTCCGCCACCACTTCGCTGAGGCTGGCGTTGTTGAACACCAGTTTGCCGCTGCGCCAGGCCGTCAGTTCGGCGGGGTTGACCGCGTAGGCGGCAGCGACTTTGCCTTCGGCATCGACATGGGTGCCGAGGCCGGCGGTCAGATTGATGAATTGGTCGTCCGGCGCATTGCGCCCCTGCACCTTGACGGTGCCCTGCTCCACCGCGACCCGGGTTTGCGTGACATCGCGGCGCACATCGAAACGCGTGCCGGTGACCGTGACCTTGCCACTACCGGCCTCGACCACGAACGGCCGCGCGGTGTCGTGCTGAACGCTGAACAGTGCCTCGCCTTCACTCAACTCGATCAGCCGTCGATCTTTCTCATAACGCACCTGCAGACGGCTGCGGCTGTTCAGGTCGATCACCGATCCGTCCGGCAGCGCCACATGCTTGCGCTCACCCAACGCCGTCGCGAACTCGGCGCTATAGCCGTCCGGGTGATTCAGACCACTGAACAAACCGAGGCCGAGCGCCACCGCCAGCACACTGGCCGCCACCGCATAGCGCAGCAGCGGGCGACGTTCGCGGCGGGTTGGCTGGGTTTCGACCAGGGCCTTGAGACGTGGCGCCGGCAGCAGATCGGCCGCTGTCCACAGGCCTTGCAGCAACTGGAATTCGTCACGGTGTTGCGGATGCTGATTGAGCCAGACGTCGAAGCGCTGCTGTTCGTCGGCGCTGATCAGCGGTTCCTGCAAACGCACAAACCAGCGTGCCGCTTCATCGCGCACCGTTGTTTGCCCGCACGCGCAATCACGGGTATCCATCATGGAATGTCCTGTCGGGCTGGGGATGAAAAGCGGCGGCCGCTCATGACTGCATGCCGTCGAGGCGATCGCGCAAGTGGCGCAGGGTGCGGATCATATACTTTTCGACCATGTTCCTCGACAGCCCCAGACGTTCAGCGATTTCCGCCTGGGTCAGGCCTTCGATCTTCTGCCAGACGAAAATCTTCCGGCAGTTGAGCGGCAGTTCCTGCAGCGCCCGTTCGATGGAGTCGACCAGCTGGATCGCCTGCATGTAATGCTCCGGGTCGCCGGTGGACGACACACTGTGATCGATCGCCTGCGACTCCATGGCTTCCCGCCGATCCTCACGCCGATAACCGTCGACCGCAATATTGCGTGCGGTCTGGTGCAGATACGCCCGTGGCTGCTGCACCGCTGCCGAATCGGATTCGAGCACCCGCACAAAGGTGTCGTGCGCCAGATCCTCGGCCTGCGCGCGATTGCGCAGACGCCGGGTCCAGGTGCCGATCAACTCTTCGTAATGCTCGAAAAAGCCGGGTCTGCGGGGCAGCATGGGGTTCATAACGGCGTGCTGTGGAAAGGGCGTGAATAGTAATGCTTCCTATTAAGGCCGGCAATTCATTCCTTGGAAACGCTCGATTCAAGGGCAACCGTCAGTAAAACCGCGCCTTCCCCCACCTATTGTGTAAAATGCCGCCCGGGTGCCACCGCAACAACGCGGCAGGGCAGGTTTAATTCAGCGCAGGTCGGGCCGCCGCGCGGAGTCGCCGTGCCTATGAGCCACGATCCGTCACGCCCGCATGCTGCCCCTGCCCGTCAGCAGTCGCCGTCTGCCCTGGCCTTTCTCACCCGATTCTTCGCCGCCGAGTCCGCCGGTGGTCTGATCCTGATGGCCGCGGCCCTTGCCGCACTGTTGGTTGCCAACTCGCCGTGGGCGGCCACGTATTTCTCTACCCTGCATATCAAAGTCGCCGGCTTGTCGATCGAGCACTGGGTGAACGATGGCCTGATGGCGATCTTCTTCATGCTGGTGGGCCTGGAGATCAAGCGCGAAATGCTCGCCGGTCAATTGTCGACCTGGGGTCAGCGCGCCCTGCCGGGCTTCGCCGCACTGGGCGGGATGCTGGTCCCGGCCCTGATCTACGTTGCGATCAATTGGGGCAATCCACAGACCCTAAGCGGTTGGGCGATCCCCGCGGCCACCGACATTGCGTTCGCCTTGGGCGTGCTGTCGTTGCTGGGCAAACGGGTGCCAGTGTCGCTGAAAATCTTCCTCTCCGCGCTGGCCATCCTTGATGATCTGGGCGCCGTGGTGATCATCGCGATTTTCTACACCAGCGGCCTGTCGATAAGCATGCTGCTGGCCTCGTTGGCGGTGATCGCATTGCTGGTGATCCTCAACCGCTGCGGCGTCAGAAAGCTTTGGCCGTACCTGTTCGCCGGCGCCCTGCTGTGGTTCTTCATGCTGCAATCGGGGATTCACGCGACCCTCGCCGGGGTGATTCTGGCCCTGTGCATTCCGCTGGGTAACCCGGAAGACGAGCGCAATTCGCCACTGCTGTACCTCGAAGAAAAAATGCATCCGTGGGTGGCGTTCGCTGTGGTGCCGATTTTCGGCTTCGCCAACGCAGGGGTGTCGCTGACTGGCATTTCCCCAAGCAATCTGCTTGAGCCGGTGCCACTGGGCGTGGCGCTGGGGTTGTTGTTCGGCAAGCAGATCGGCATCCTCGGCCTCGGCGCCCTGGCGATTCGCAGCGGCCTGGCGCAACTGCCGCAAGGCGCGAGCTGGCTGCAACTGTACGGCGTCGCCCTGCTCTGCGGGATCGGCTTCACCATGAGCCTGTTCATTGGCGCACTGGCCTTCCCGGGCGCGCCGCATCTGGTCGATTCGGTGAAGGTCGGCGTGTTGCTGGGTTCGATCCTGTCGGCGCTGCTGGCGGTGGTCGTGCTGATGAATGCGGGTAAAGCGAAGGCTTCGAGCTGACCGCCAGATCGGGTCGAGACAGAAAACCAATGTGGGAGCGGGCTTGCTCGCGAAAGCGTCAATTCAGTCAGCTAATTTATCGACTGAACCACCGCCTTCGCGAGCAAGCCCGCTCCCACAGTTTTTACAGCGGTGCTGCTCAGCCTTTTTCGTCGATCCCGGCCTGTAGGGTCTGGCTGTCCAGATTGCCGCTCAGGGTCACCGGGCCGACTTTCAGACTGCCGTTATCGAACGACACCTTGGGTGCGTTCTCCTCGGTTTTCTGCGGCAGATCCAGCCCGGCTTTCACTCCGTATTCACGACTGACCAGATCGCTGCTACCCACTTTCGAAGCACCCAGATCCACTTTGCCCTCAGTCGCCGAGATCCGCGCGCCGGTCAGCTGCGTGCCACCACCAACGTTCAACTTCACAACCTGATTGCCACTGATGGCGGACGCCTGCGCCACACTGTCCTTATGCGCGTATTCGCCTTGCGCTTTCAGCGTCGGTTTGTAGTCGGTGCCGGCGAGTTTTTCCTTGTCGCTTGGTGGGTTCTTCTTCGCCGTCAGGCCCAGATCGACATCGACCTTGGCTTGGATCGTCGAGTCCTGGCGGCTTTCGACGGTCAGATCACCAGCGACCTTGCCACTGACATTTTTCGCGTCGATCCGCGCACCTGACATCTGTGCATCGCCAGCGCTGTTGAGCACCACGCTGTCAGCCTTGATCTGGCTGTTCTGCTGGGTGGTGCCTTGCAGGTAATCGACGCCGACCTTGGCCCCGGCGTTGAAGCCGTGGTCACTGCTGGCCTTTTCATCGGCTGCGGTCGGGGTCTTGCTGCTGAGGTTTCCGCCGGCATTCAGTGCGACGTTCCAGTTGTTGCGGCTCTCGGTGGACTGCGCCGACTCCTGAATCAAACCGCCCTTCTGCGCATCGATGCTGACGTTCGGCGCACTGACTTGCGAGCCTTGCAGGTGCACCGCGTCACCGCTCAGCGCGACCCCGCTCTGGCTGTTGAGCTGGCCACCGGTCAACGTCTGCGAGCTTTCGTTGATCCGGCCGATGTTGAAGTTGCCGTTCAGGTTACCGCCCTGATCACGACTCTTCTCGCTGCTGGATTTGCTGCCGCCACCCTTCAAACCGCCGCCGAGATTGCTGCCAGTCGCGGTGTGCGTATCAACGGCCGCTTGCAGATCAAGCTTGCCATCAGCGTGCAGATCGATAGCGCCGACGCTGTCGATCTTCGTGCCTTGCTGAACCTGATTGCCGCCGCTGCTCAGTTGCACCGGACCGTTGGCGCTGATGCTCGCCACATGGGCCTGAGTGTCAGTGGTCTGCTTGCCGGTGTGATCGAGCTGGAACCCGGCGCCGAGGTCGACGTTGGTGCCGTCGGTGCCCGGCAAGGTGCCGACCGTCAGCGAGCCGTTGCCGCGCAGGCTGGAGTCGCTGCTGCTCTGGCGGTCACTGGCCTGATTCAGCGCCAGATCGCCGCCGGTCTTGATGCTCACACCGCCCTGGCCGCCGTCGAAACGGCTGCCGGCGAACTGCGCGTCAGCGCCAACATTGATGTTCACGCCCTGACTGCCGGCAAAACCGCCAACCACTGCGGTGCTGCTGTCCTTGCTGCTATAGCTGTTACCACCGGCACCGCTGCCGGCGACGTTCACGTCTTCGCCGGTCTTGGTGTAGACCCGCACGTCGACCTTGGCGTCCACTGAGTTATCGGTGCTGCTGTGGGTGTTGCTCGCGGCATCGGCCACCAGTTTATCGGCGCTGATGTTGACCTTGCCCTTGCTCGCGCTGTACTGGGTGCCCTGGTCGTGCAGGGTGCCGGCAGTTTTCACCTCGACGCTGCCGCCGTCGAAACGGCTGACCACGGCGTTGCTGTTGTGCTCGGTCTTGTCGGCGCTGCCGTGACCGATCGCCACGTCGATACCGACGTTCGGCTGGCCAAGATTGCTCAGGGCTTCCTTGTCCGGCACCTTGCCGTTGAGCACATCCTTGACTGCACCGGCAATCGGCCGGGCGATGTCCTTGTACTCGACGTTGGCGCCGATGTCCGCCGACCAGTTGCTCTGGTTGTGGCTGCTGCTTTCGGTGTTGCTCGCCGCGCGGTTGTCGATCTCGTTGGCCGCGACGTTCAGGCCGTTGCCAGCCTTGACCTGCGCGCCTTCGGTCAGCAGTTTGTCGGCATTGATGTTCAGGCTGCCGCTGCTCTGCACATTGGTGGTTTGCGCGGTGGTTTTGCTGCTGCTGTCTTGCGTGGTGCTGTGGGCAAAATCGACGCCACTGCCGGCGCGGTCGAGGCCGCCGGTGTAGTAGAAACCGCCGCCAGTACTGGAGGTGTCGGATGAGGTTTTGTGGCTGTCCTGTTCGGCCAGCAACGACACATTTTTGCCGCCCAGCGTGGTGTCGCCGGCCGTGGATTTGACTTCACCGCCCTTGATCGTCAGATCGCCGCCGGCCTTCACTTGCACGCTGCCACCGCTGAGGCTCGAGCCCTGCTGGTTGACGTCGTTACGGGTGACGGTCTGCTGCTTGTCTTCGTAGTGCACCCCGGCGCGGTATTGCTCCGGCGTTTGCTCTTTGGCGTAGGCATCGAAGCCACGGGTCTCAGTGGTCGAGCTGCTGTCGTGAGTGTTCTGCGTGGAATGCACGTTCACATCACCGGCGGCGTCCGCCGTCAGCGCACCACCGGCCTTGACCGTGGAGCCAGCCACTTCAATGTCCTTGGCGCTTTTGAGCTTGAGGTTGCTGTCGGACACCAGCTCGCTGCGCAGCGTGGTGCTGTCCCTAGAGTTCTGCCGTGACTCGTCCTTGGTGATGCCGAAGAACTTGCTGTCCTTGTCGTGGTTGTTGCTGTGCGAAGTGTCCTGCACGCCGTCGATCACCAGCGAACCCTGATCGCTGATCACGCTGGCCTCGGTGCCGCCACGGACCTGGCTGCCGCTGATGCGCACGTCGTCAGCCTTGACGATCAGTTTGCCCGCCGCATTGATTTTGCTGCCCTGATGCCGGGTCTGGCCCTTGTCGACATCACCGGTCTTGCCGAAGAAACCGCCACCCACCAGGTCGCCGGAGTAACTGTTGTTATTGCTGCGACTGGTGCGCGTGGCCGTGGTGACGTCCACTTGCTTGCCCGCCAGTTTCACATCGCCGGCGCTGTTCAGTTCGGCACCTTCGGCGCGCAACAACGCGGCGGTCTGCAGCGCGATATTGCCGCCCTTCAACTGGCTGCCGATGCTGCGCTGTTCTTCGCTGCTGTTGTTCCAGTCAGCTTTCCACAGATGCTTGCGATGGTTGCCCTGATCGGTCTGGATATGGCTTTCGCTGGCCGCGCTCAGGCGCAGATCGCCGCCACTCTGCACATCGAGATTTTTCGCCGCTTCAACCTTGGCGGCTTTGAGTTCGGTGTCTTTGCCGGAATTCAGCTTGACGTCGCGGCTGGCGACGATCTGGCTGCCGTGCTGGCGAGTTTCACTGTCGGTCTGGGTGCGGTCGTAGGTTTCCCAGGTGATGCCGATGGTGCTGTTGCTCCAGTTTTCACGCTGCTCCTGGAGCTTGCGGCTTTCGACGCTGCTCAGGGTCAGATTGCGCTTGGCATTGACGCTGACGTCGCGAGCACTGACGTCGGTGGCGGCCAGCGTCAGGTCGTTGCCGCTGTGCAGGCCGACATCGCCCTGACTGCTGCGAATGCCGGCACGGATCACTTCGAGGCTGTTGGGGATGGTTTCACCGCTGACGCTGAGGTCGCCAGCCGAACGGATCTGCACGCCGTCCCGCCCGGCCACTTGTACCGCACCCACGCGCACGCCCGCGCCTTCGGCGGTGCTGACGATGTTGATGCGCCCGGCCTGCATCGCGCCGAACAGGCTTGCGTCGATGCGTTGATCTTTAGTGCTGCCAGCCGGATCCACAGCTTTGACCTGCCCGCTGGCGTAATCGACCTGATTGCGTCCGACCGTGAGGTTCAGTTGATCGCGGGCATCGATGCGGCCCTGGCTGTCGATACGCGGGGCGATCAGGTTGACCGAACCCTCGGCGTTACGCAGGCCGCCACTCTGAATCTGCAACTGACCGCTGGCGTCGCGGGTGTTCAAGGCTTGCAGTTTGCCGTCGTTCAACTCCGGACGACCGACCAGCAGACTGGCGTTAGGCGTGTTGATGAAACTGCCGCCGTTCACCGAGATGCCGTTGGGGTTGGCCAGCACATAATCGGCCGCGCGGCCGAAGATTTCCTGGGCGCCGTTGATGGCTGAAGGGTTGCGGCTGATCACCTCGTTGAGGATCACGCTCGCGGCCTGCCCCTGCAGTTGCGGGTTGGCCGCCAGTTGCCCGGCGAGCTGCGACTGCCCGGCCTGCAAGGCGTTGTTCAGCACCAGACCCTGACGGTCGACGTTGTAGTCGAGGAACTGGTTGTGCGACAGGCCCGCACCGTTGGGCGCGACGATGTTGACGATGGGCACGCCGCCCTGGGTCTGCAATTGCGCGGTGCCGCCGGGGCCGGGAGCCACCACCACACCGCCGGCGATGGCGCTGGGCAGGTGCACGGCGAAGAACAGGCTGGCGATCGCCCAGCGCAGTTTGCCCCGAGGAGAAAGATGGAATGCAAAGGTGTGTGCTGGCATAAAAACGTCTCCATGTAAGTACGGCATCACGGCGCGCGATTTAGTCTTGGCCGTGGCTGTCGCGCTCAGATCCGACGGCTGTTTGTTCACTGCATGATGAGTTTCGGTGGTGCTCATATCTGCAACCCCACGCGCATCAGCCAGGTCTCTGGCTCGTGCTGCAAACCTTTGGGGGTGTTGAGGGCGCGTTGGTAATCGACGTCCACTTGCAGATTCTTCCAGCCCAGATTCAGCCCGACGCTGGCACCGCTCAGGCGTTGGCCGGGAGCGCCGTGATCGGCCTTCAGCCAGCCATTGTCCAGGCCCACGCGCGGGGTGATCTGCACTGGCCAATCGCTGCGCAGCGGCAGACGCAAGGTGTTACGCCAGATCGCGCCGCTGGCACCTGATGCGCTGCTGACCCGATAACCGCGCACCGCCGAATCGTCGGTGCCGAGCAACTGTTCGATAGCCGGTAACGGGTCGGGGCTGTATTGCAGATTGAGCTGACTCTGCCACTGCCACGCTTGCGCGCCGAACTGGCCGTTGCGCCACTGGCTGAGGCCGGCGCGGTACTTGCGAAACTGCGCTTTGGGCAGGTTGCTGACCGAGTGATTGGCGTCGTCATCGGCGCCCAGCCAGCGCAGGCCTTGCGAATAGGTGAAGTCGAGGTTCCACACCGCACGGTCGAGCCAGAACAGATTGAGTCCGGCTTCGGCCACGGTCAGGGTCGGGCTTTGAATGCCCAGACGGACATTTTCCAGATAGCTGTCGACGTCTTTGTGCGCCAGTTGCAGGTTGGCGCTGAGCTGGCGACTCTGGTCGCGCCACAACACGCGGTCGGCGCGCAGGCTCAGTTGATCGGTGATGCCGGTGCTGTACAAGGTCGCGCTGGGCAGTTTGAACGGCGCGCGATATTCGGCGTGGCTGGCGAACGCGCTGTAGGTCCAGTAGCCGTAGGGAATCGCGTAATACAGGCTGGCGTTGCGACTGTAGCGGTCGCCCTGATTCAACGTGTCGCTGGCACTGAGGCTCAACAGATCGTTGAGTTGCAACGGGCTGTCGAAGCTCAGGCTGACGGTATCGCGATCACGCCCGGTGCTGGCGCTGCCGAGGTTGTCCATGCCCAGGCCCAACGCCCAGCGCGACTGCCCGGCCGTGCGCGAACGCAGGATGATTCGCGACGCGCCGGGCTGGCTGCCGGGGGCGATGTCGGCGGTCAGGTCAATCGAGCGCAAGCGGTTCAACTGATCCAGGCCCTGCTCCAGATCGCGCAGGTTCAGCGGCTGGCCGAGCATGTGCGGGAACGCGCCGCCCAGCGAAACGGGCAGGCTCTGATCGGCCAGTTCGATGGACTCGATGTAGCCCTCGTCGATCATGATGTCCAGCGACTGCCCCGCCGCCGGCGCGCTCAACAGGTACGGGCGGCTGGCGATGTAGCCTTGCTCGACGTAGATCGCGGTGATGGTCGCCAGCAAATGGTTGATCTGGCCGACGCCCATGCACGGTGCCAGCAGCGGTTTGATCCGGGCGTTGAGTTTGTCGCTGTCGATCAGCGTGACACCGCCGATGCGCGTGCCACTTAGCGGCCAGCAACGTTCATCGGGGGCGACTGTCTGCGGGAGCGCTGGTGTGGCCGGCGCCGGGCCGAACGCACCGCGCTCCAGTTGGCGCTTGCGTTGTTCCATTTGCAGTTGTTGCAGATCGCGCTGTTGCTGTTGCTGCTGGCGCAGCACTTCCTGGCCCGGCGCAACAGGGTCAGCCGCTTGAATCGAGGAGGCACACACACTCAACACAAAGGCCGACAACAGCGGGCAAAGCGTGGAACGACGACGAGAAACAACGCGAAGCGAATACGGCACGCAACATCCTTGCAATCATAAAATGGCGTAATGCCACTTCATCAATGCTGGTGATAGTCAGAGCCTTCCAACACAAATGCAAGACGCTTCCTACAGTGCTTACATTTCTTAAACAATTGATTTTGCTGTGTTCAACGCCACTCCATCAGGGTTTCCCCGAAGCTTTTCATTGGGTTCTCGAAGACCTGTCCCGTATTAACGACGCTGTCGTTTATCGAAACCGCTCCAAACCCCGAGTCCTGGCAAGCAACTGACGGCCGGCACAAAAATTCAATTGCCACAAAATATTACTCGCGTCATATTACAGCCGTAATAACAGCCCGTTTCCGCAGGTATTACGCAATGACCAGCATGCCCACCCTTGAGCCAGACCTGTCTGCCCCGGTCTCCCCCGCCAAGCCGCCACTGCGCAAGCGCCTGCTGCTGACCGGCTCTGGCCTGATCGCGCTGATCGTGGTCGGCGTGTACGCCAGTTATTGGTGGGGCACCGGGCGTTTTCTCGAAGAGACCGACGATGCCTACATCGGTGGCGACGTCACGGTGATCGGGCCGAAGGTTGCCGGGTACATCGAAGAAGTGCTGGTCAGCGACAACCAGTCGGTGAAGGCCGGCGACGTGCTGATCCGCCTCGACGCACGTGACTATCGCGCCAACCTCGCCAAAGCCGAAGGCGCAGTCGCCGCCGAAGAAGCGCTGTTGGCCAACCTCGACGCCACTGAGCAACTGCAGCATGCGGTGATCGGCCAGGCCCGCGCCGGCATCGATGCCGCCGGTGCCGAAACCGCACGCTCGCGGGATGACAATGCGCGCTACAAACGCCTGGTCAGCACCAATGCCGTGTCGGTGGAAAGTGCCCAGCGCGCCGACGCCACCTTCAAGACCGCCCAGGCCCTGAGTGCCCGCGCCCAGGCAGAACTGCTCGCCGCACAGCGCCAACTGGCGGTGATCGACACTCAGAAACAACAGGCCCGCGCCGCCCTGCAACAGGCCCGCGCCGAGCGTGATCTGGCGCAGTTGAATCTCGGCTACACCGAACTGCGCGCGCCGGTTGATGGCGTGATCGGCAACCGCCGCGCGCGGGTCGGCGCCTATGCCCAGGCCGGTTCGCAACAGCTGTCGGTGGTGCCGGCCAGCGGTCTGTGGGTGGATGCCAATTTCAAGGAGGACCAACTGGCGCGGATGAAACCCGGGCAACGGGTGAGCATCCGTGCCGACGTGCTCTCCGGCCAGGAGTTCCACGGCCGCCTCGACAGCCTCGCCCCGGCCACCGGCTCGCAATTCAGCGTGCTGCCGCCGGAGAACGCCACCGGCAACTTCACCAAAATCGTCCAGCGGGTGCCGGTGCGAATCCTCCTCGATCCGGCTGATGGCGTGCTCGGCCATCTGCGGCCGGGGCTGTCGGTCACCGCTGAAGTCGACACCCGCGCACAAGCCGAAACCAGCGCCGTGGCCGTCGCTCCATGAGCACCGCCCTCACCGCCCCGGCGCAACCGTTCAACGCCGCCGACATGGCCACCGCGACCAAAGTGTTCGCCTTCGCCACGATGTGCATCGGCATGTTCATCGCGCTGCTGGACATCCAGATCGTCTCGGCGTCGCTGCGTGACATCGGCGGCGGACTCTCGGCCGGCACCGACGAAACCGCGTGGGTGCAGACCAGTTACCTGATCGCCGAAATCATCGTGATCCCGCTGTCGGGCTGGCTGTCGCGGGTGTTCTCCACACGCTGGCTGTTCTGCGCCTCGGCGGTCGGTTTTACTCTGGCCAGCCTGCTCTGCGGCGTGGCCTGGAATATCCAGAGCATGATCGCCTTTCGCGCGCTGCAAGGCTTTCTCGGCGGTTCGATGATCCCGCTGGTGTTCACCACCGCGTTCTTTTTCTTCAGCGGTAAACAACGGGTGATTGCCGCCGCGACCATCGGTGCCGTAGCGTCGCTGGCGCCGACGTTGGGGCCGGTGATCGGTGGCTGGATCACCGACATTTCATCGTGGCACTGGCTGTTCTACATCAATCTGGTGCCGGGGATTTTCGTCGCGGTGGCAGTGCCGATGCTGGTGAAGATCGACCAGCCGGAGCTGTCGCTGCTCAAGGGTGCGGACTACCTGAGCATGGTGTTTCTTGCGCTGTTTCTCGGCTGCCTGGAATACACCCTCGAAGAAGGCCCGCGCTGGAACTGGTTCAGCGATCAAACGATTCTGACCACGGCATGGATCAGCGGTCTGGCGGGTCTGGCCTTCATCGGACGCACCTTGCACGTGGCCAACCCGATCGTCGATCTACGCGCGCTCAAGGATCGCAACTTTGCCTTGGGTTGTTTCTTTTCCTTTGTCACCGGGATCGGCCTGTTCGCAACGATTTACCTGACTCCGCTGTTTCTTGGACGGGTGCGTGGCTATAGCGCGCTAGACATTGGTCTGGCGGTTTTTTCCACCGGGGTGTTCCAGATCATGGCGATTCCGCTGTATGCCTTTCTCGCCAATCGCATGGATCTGCGCTGGATCATGATGATCGGCCTGGGCTTGTTTGCGGTGTCGATGTGGGAGTTCAGTCCGATCACCCACGACTGGGGTTCCGCTGAGTTGATGCTACCGCAAGCGCTGCGCGGAATCGCCCAGCAACTGGCGGTGCCGCCGGCAGTGACACTGACATTGGGAGGTTTGGCACCGGCACGCTTGAAGCACGCTTCGGGGCTGTTCAACCTGATGCGCAATCTGGGCGGGGCGATCGGCATTGCTGCGTGCGCGACCATTCTCAATGACCGCACCAACCTGCACTTCACCCGTCTGGCCGAGCATTTGAACAGCAGTAACGAGGCGATGAATCAGTGGCTGGCGCAGGTCGGTGGCAACCTGGCGACGCTGGGTCAGAGCGGTGACGTAGGGGTCACCGCCAGCCTGCGTCAACTGTGGCTGCTGACCTACCGCGAGGCGCAGACCCAGACCTATGGCGACACCTTTTTGATGATCATGCTGTGCTTCATCATCGCCACGGCGATGGTGCCCTTGATGCGCAAGGTACAACCACCGGCCGCGCCGAGTGCGGATGGGCATTGATCCAGATCTGCAATGCATGCCCCCTGTAGGAGTGAGCCTGCTCGCGATGGCGCCAGTTCATTCAACATTAATGTTGAACGGATAATCGCTATCGCGAGCAGGCTCACTCCTACAAAAGATTGTGTCTGGGGCTTAGAGCTGCGGGATTTTGCGGAAGCCCACCGCCAGACGGTTCCAGCTGTTGATGGTGTTGATCGCCACGCTCAGGTCGACCATTTCCTTGGGCGTGAATTGCGCCGCGACGATGTCGTAGTCTTCGTCCGGGGCGTGGGTCAGGCTCAGTTGGGTCAGCGATTCGGTCCACAGCAGCGCAGCGCGCTCACGCTCGGTGAAGAATGGCGCTTCACGCCACGCGGTGACGGCGAACAGCCGGCGCGGGGTTTCGCCGCCCTTGATCGCGTCAGCGGTGTGCATGTCGATGCAGAAGGCGCAGCCGTTGATCTGCGAAGCGCGCAGCTTGACCAGTTCAATCAGGGTCTTTTCCAGCGGCAGTTTCGAGACCGCGGTTTCCAGGGCCATCATCGCTTTCATGGCGTCAGGGGAAGCGGTGTAGAAATCGGTACGAGTTTGCATGGTGAGTTTCCGGGGCCAGTGAATGTGTGACTAAGGTAGTCCCACCCCCGCTCCGCACAAATAGCCAATCTCCCGGAAGACGAGTAGACCACCGCATCACACGCGATTGCGCAACCACTGCAGAAACCCGGTTTTCGCCACCACGGGCGGCACGTCCTGGGTCAGGGTCTGAGCCTTGTGCAGGCGATAATCGAGCAAGGCTTTCATCGCCTCATTGATGTCGTGGCGGGCATCCAGGCACGGCTTCAGGTAGGTCTTCTCGATGCGGTACAGCGCACAGAAGGTTTTCGCCGCGAAGGTCGCCGGCACCGACGAATCGGAGAGGATCCCGGCCTCGCCGATCACCTCTCCTGGCCCCATGCGCCCGGATTCAAACGGGCTGCCATGGCGGGTCAAGGTCACGCTGACCACACCCGACTCGATGATGAACAAATGATCGCTGACCTCCCCGGCCTCCAGGATCGTTTCCCCGGCGCGGAAGGTTTGCAGGGTCATGTTCTGGCTGAAGGTGTCTTTCTCTTCCTGGCGCAGGGTGGAGAAAATCGGCGAACTGTCGAGCAGCGCCCGTGGCCGCGACAGGCCGCTTGGCGCATTCGGTTCCACGCTCGACAACAGATTGACCCCGGACGCCTGCAAGTGCCGGTAAGCCAGATCGAACAGCTGATTGCGCACCGAGCGTTTCTGATCCATCGACGAGACAAAACCGCTGATCTCATATTCCGCGCCGGCGCTGCTGGAGCTCTTGAGCGCGACGCTTGGCGAGGGATTGTCCAGCAGCGGGCGGCAGCCCTGCATTGCCCGCTCCAATGCGTCGATCACGGTGGTCGGTCGCGCATGCGGGCTGACCTGCACACTGACGGCCACCCCGAACATGTTGCTCGGTCGGCTGAAGTTGATGATCTTGGCCTTGGCCGCCAGCGAGTTGGGAATCACCGCCATGCTGCCCTGACTGGTCTGCAGACGCGTGGCGCGCCAGTCGATGTCGATGACCCGGCCTTCGGTGCCATCGATCGAGATCCAGTCATCGATCTGATACGGCTTGGTGGTGTTGAGCACGATCCCGGAGAACACGTCGCTCAGAGTACTCTGCAACGCCAGACCGACGATGATCGCCAAGGCGCCGGACGTCGCCAGCACACCTTTGACCGGCAGATCCAGCACATAGGCCAGCGCCGCGATAATCGCGATCAGGAAAATCACCGCACCGAGCAGATCCTGCAACAGCCGCCCGGTGTGCCCGACGCGCTGCATCATCACTGCGCCGATCAGCACCGTCAGGGTGCGCGCGCCAAACAGCCACCAGCCGATCTGCAACCCCGTCGCCGCCAGGTGCAGCGGCACGTTGTCAGCCCACGGCGCCGGCTCCATCGGGTTGAGGCCTTCGTTGAACAATACCGCACTGAACAGGATGAAAATCAGCACCCGCACCAGCAGCTTCCACTCGCTGCCACGGGAGCTGATCAAGCGCCACAGCCCCAAATCGAGGAGGATCAGGATCAACGCGCAAAACAACGGATGTTCGGTCAAAAAAGACAACATCAACGCACTCCGACAGGGCCCAATCGCGAGAAGATCGCACAGATTGGGCAAGTGTAGGAGTAATTGATTTCAGAGGAACAACGCCCGCGCAAAAACATCCGGAAACCAATGTGGGAGCGGGCTTGCTCGCGAAGGCGGAGGGTCAGTCAAACATGCATTGACTGACCCTCCGCCTTCGCGAGCAAGCCCGCTCCCACAGGGGTGAGAATTTACCCGCGCATTTGGCCAAAACGCCCGGACTGGAAGTCGGCGAATGCCTGATGAATCTCCTGCTCGGTGTTCATCACGAACGGGCCGTGGCCGACAATCGGTTCGTCAATCGGCTCGCCGCTGAGCAGCAGCACCACTGCATCTTCACTGGCCTCAAGGGTCAACTGACGACCGTCGCGCTCGAACAGCACCAACTGCCCGACACACGCAGTTTCCACACCGTTGATCTGCACCGAACCTTTCAACAGCACCAGCGCGGTGTTGCGCCCTTCGTGCAGATCGAGCGTCAGCAACTTGCCGGCATTGAGCCGCAGATCCCAGACGTCGATCGGCGTGAAAGTGTGCGACGGGCCTTTATGCCCATCGAACTCACCAGCGATCAGCCGCAGCCGGCCGGCATCGTCCTTCAGCGCGATATTCGGAATATCGCCGTCGAGAATGGTCTGGTAGCCGGGCGCAGCCATTTTGTCCTTGGCCGGCAGGTTGACCCACAGCTGCACCATTTCCAGCTTGCCGCCGGTTCTGGCGAAATCATCCGAGTGGAACTCCTCGTGAAGGATCCCGGACGCGGCGGTCATCCACTGCACATCGCCGGGGCCGATGGTGCCGCCGCTGCCGGTGGAGTCGCGGTGCTGCACTTCGCCGTCGTAGACGATGGTCACCGTTTCAAAACCACGGTGCGGGTGCTGGCCGACGCCACGGCGCTCGGTGGTCGGAGTGAATTCGGCAGGTCCTGCGTGATCGAGCAGCAGAAACGGGCTGATGTGTTTGCCCAGGTTGTCGTAGGAAAACAGGGTGCGAACCGGGAAGCCATCGCCGACCCAATGGCCGCGAGGGCTGGTGTAGATACCGATGATGTTTTTCATGGTTGCCTCCAAAAGGTGGGTGACGCAATGGATTGAGCTTAAATCCATGACGGCTGGAGGACTAGCCGGCAAAAACCGGCTTTAGTGTTCCATATTTAGAACAGTCCCACTTTTGAATCTCGATCCCTTGTGGGAGCGGGCTTGCTCGCGAAGGTGCCAGTCCGGACAACACAACTATCGGGAAAGATTCATGACTTCTGCTCAACAGTGCTTTGCCCCACCAGCGGTTTTTCCCAAGGACACAGACGCGGATACTACTGCCCATTCCCACTGCAACCCTGGAGTCATCAATGTCTGTTCCCGCTTTTGGTCTGGGTACGTTTCGCCTGAAAGGTCAGGTGGTCATCGATTCGGTGCGCACCGGCCTTGAACTCGGTTACCGCGCCATCGACACCGCGCAGATCTACGAGAACGAAGCCGAGGTCGGCCAGGCCATCGCCGCCAGCGGCATTGCTCGCGAAGAGTTGTTCATCACCAGCAAGATCTGGATCGCCAACTTCGCCAAGGATCGTCTGATCGAGAGCCTCAAGGAAAGCCTGCAGAAGCTGCAGACCGACTACCTCGACCTGACGCTGATCCACTGGCCGTCGCCGGAAGATCAGGTGCCAGTCGCCGAATTCATGGGCGCGCTGCTCGAAGCCAGGCGTCTGGGCCTGACCCGGCAGATCGGGGTGTCGAACTTCACCATCGAGCTGATGCAACAGGCCATCGCAGCGGTTGGCGCAGACAACATCGCCACCAACCAGATCGAACTGCACCCGTACCTGCAAAACCGCAAAGTGGTCGAGTTCGCCCGCAGCCAGGGCATCCAGATCACCTCCTACATGACCCTCGCCTATGGCGAAGTGCTGAAGGATCCGGTGATCCAGCAGATCGCGGAACGCCTGCAAGCGACCCCGGCGCAGGTCACTCTGGCCTGGGCGATGCAGTCGGGGTACGCCGTGATTCCATCGTCGACCAAACGCGCCAACCTGCAGAGCAACCTCGGCGCCACCGCGCTGACCCTGAGCGAGTCCGACATGGCGCTGATCGCCGGTCTGGAGCGCGGCCAGCGCCTGACCAGCCCGAAAGGCATTGCGCCGCAGTGGGATTGATCGCTCAGTCCTGAAGCCGCTGCGCGAGGCAGAGCATGGCCCTGCGCAGCGCATCCGCCGAGCGGTGGACCGCCAGGGTTTCGGCGTCGCGACACGCCTGTTCGAGCTCCGCACACGCCGCCGCCACCCGCGCGGCACCGACCATTTGCGCACCACCCTTGATGTGGTGCGCCAGGGTGGTTAATTCGCTCAGATCCTGTGGCTGGCGCGCAGCGTCCAGCCGTTGCAGATCCTCGTGCAGACTGCGCAGCACTTGTTCGCGCAGGCGTTGCATCACTACAGGATTGTCCCCGGCCATCTGCTCAAGCGCGCTCAGGTCGATCTCGGGCAGCGGCGGTGTCGGGTTCGAGAGGTGATCTCTGTCGCCGCGGCTGGCCGACTTCAATGCCTGTTGCAGATCGTGCAAGCGAATCGGCTTCAACAGACAATCGTCCATGCCGGCCTCAAGACAACGGATTTTCTCCTCGACCTGCGCGTTGGCGGTAAAGCCGAGGATCACGCAGCGTGCCCGACCGCTCGCCGCCTCTTCTTCACGAAGTGTCCGAGCGAGTTCGTAACCGTTGCGCCTGGGCATGTTGCAATCGGTGATCAGCACATCGAAAGCCTGTGTTCGCCAGCGCTGCAAGCCCAGTTCACCATCCTCGACATCGACCGTGGAGTGGCCCAGTTCACTCAATTGCCGGCACAGGAGCAAGCGGTTGACCGGATGATCGTCCACCACCAGCACGCTCAGCGAACGCGCTGGCGTATCCGCCACTTGCGGGCCTGCCGTCTCGGGTTCGAGCGCGGTCAACAGCGGCAGTTGCAGATTTACCTCAACCCGCGTTCCATGCCCCGGCTCGCTGTCCAGGCGCAGAGTGCCACCCATCATTTCGCAGAGGTTACGGCTGATCACCAGGCCCAGCCCCGAACCGCTACGCGCTGACTGGCCTTGATTAGCGGCCTGGACGAACGGACTGAACAGGCGTTTGCGGTCATCGGCACTGATGCCGATTCCGCTGTCTGCAATCGCTAGTTTCACGGCCAGCTGGCCAAGCGCCGCCCTGGTTACCGCCAGTTGCAGACTGACCTGCCCGTGCTCGGTGAACTTGATAGCGTTGCTCAACAGGTTTGACAGCACTTGCTTGAAGCGTGTCGGATCGAGCAGAACCTCAACGTCACTGTGCGCATCCAGTTCGACCTGCCACAGCAGGCGTTTCTCCCGCGCCAACCCCTCGAATACGCGGCACACCGCGATCACTTGTTCGCGCAGATTGGCCCGCTCCGGCGCGAGGGACAAATGCCCGGACTCGATGCGTGCGATATCGAGAATGTCACCGATCAACGCCAGTAATTGCTGGCCGGCAGCGGACGCGACCTCGATTGCCAGCTTGTCGATGACGCCCTCCTCGGCACGTTTGTGGGCCATTTCGAGCATGCCGATCAGGGCATTCATGGGCGTGCGGATTTCATGGCTCATGGTCGCCAGAAACGTAGTCTTGGCCCGATTGGCGTCGTCGGCGGCATCCTTGGCTTGCTGCAACTGCTGCAGCCACTGCTGACGCTGGCGCAGTTGCGAGCGCTGAAAACCGATCCAGGCCAAGGCCAGCAACAGCAACCCTGTCGCAGCGGCAAACGCCAGCAGGATTTCGCGGCGATGACGCTGCCAATAGCTCTCTTCCACGACCACGTCATGGCTCCAGCGCTCGACCAGTTCGTCCATCTGTTGTGGCGCGATGCTCAGCAGCGCCTTGTTCAGAATCGTGTGCAGCGCCGTATCCTGCGCTGCGGTGGCCAGGGCAATACGTGCCGGCTGATCGCCGATGGTATTGGTGATGCGCAGGCGCTCGCGGTAATGACGGGCAATCAGAAACCGCGCCACCAGCAGCGAGCTGACGGTCACGTCGGCCTGGCCTTTGGCGATCTGCTCCATGCCCTCGGCCGGGCTGCGCACCTCCACCAGACGGATCCCGGGCACCTGCTGCAGAATAAAGTCGCGCAATGGATGACCGCGATAAATCGCCAGCCGTTTGCCCGGCAGATCGGCGAGGCTGCGCGGGCTGCCGGCCGTCGTCGCGCTGACCAGCACAAACGGATTGTTCAGGTAGGCACGGGTGAATTGCAGCTCGGTTTCCCGTTCGCTGCTCGGGGTCACCACCGGCAACACGTCGAGTTCACCGGCCTTGAGCTGCTCGATCTGGCGGTCCAGCGAACGCCCCCGAACCACTTCGAATTGCAGCCCGCTACGCTGACTGATCAGGTTGAGCAATTGCGCCGACAACCCGTTGAATCGCCCGTCGGCATCAAAAAATGTCAGCGGGGCGAAATCCTCGATCACCCCGACCCGCACCCGAGGATGTTGCTCCAGCCACTGCTGCTCGCTGACACTGAGGCGTACCCGTGACTGCGCGGCCATGTGCGCGCCCCCCGCACTCCAGCGCTGCTCGATAAGCTGTCGGCGCTCCATGGGAATGGCCGCCAGCGCCTTGTCGATGATGCGTTTGAGGCGCACCTCACTGCGCAGCAGGGCGAAACCGAAGGGATTGGCATCCAGGCCCGATGGCCCGGCCAGTTGCAGGTCATTGCGGTAATTGGTGTTGATCAGGTAGTTGGCGCTGATCAGGTCGCCGAGATAGCCGTCATCGACTCCGAATGCCACCGCACCCAGCGCATCCATTGCCGAGGAGTAACGCTGCACGTTCGCCTCGGGATACAACGCTTGCACACTGGCCAGCGGCAGATAGTCCTCGACCATGGCGATGCGTTTGCCTGCCAGGTCGGCCGGCAACGTTTCGTCGAGCCGGGTCACCAGCATCGGTTGGTCTTCGGCATAAGGGCGCGACAGGATGAAATCCGGGTCGGCCAGCTCGAAATTGTTCGAGGTGCCCAGCAGATCGAGTTCGCCGCGCTTGAGTGCGCTCATCACCGCGTCGCGGTTGGCGTAGCGTTGCACCTCGATCCGCACCCCGAGCAGTTGCGCCAGCAGCTCCGCGTAATCGGCGGTCAGACCTTCCAGCTCCAACCGATTGCGGGTGGTTTCAAACGGTGGGTAATCGGCGCCGGAAATGCCCATGCGCAACCGTGGGTGCTCGCGCAGCCATTGGCGATCCTGCTCGTCGAGCGGAACCCGGATATTTTCCAGTGCCGCCTGGCTCAACAACTCCAGTGGCTGTGGCGGTTCACCAGCCCAGCAGGTGGCCGTGAGGCTCAACCACAGCACGCACCACCAGCGTCGCAGGTTCAATTTTCTAATCACATCAGATGGTTGCGCTTGGCGAATTCGCGCAAGTACACCGCTGACTTTGAGTGCAGCCCCAGCTTTTTTATCAAGCGGGTTTTGTAGGTGCTGACGGTTTTGTGGCTGAGGAACATTTCAGCGGCGATTTTCTTGTTGGGCTTGCCCAGAGCCAACTGCACGAGAATGTTCAGTTCTCGGTTGGAGAGCTCGTCGATCAGCTGTTTTTCGCTGCGGTGCGACGGGGTCGACACAAGGCCGTCACCCGTCAGCGCAGCAAAATAGGAGTAGCCCGACATCAGGGCCTGGACAGCCTTGTGCAATTGCAGCAACTGGTTGGTTTTAGCCACGTAACCCATGGCGCCGCCACGCAGACAGCGATCCTGGTAGTGCAGCGGATCCTGAGAAGTAAAGATCAGCACTCTGCAGTCGGGGTCGTTGGCCTTGAGCCGCTCCAGCGCTTCCAGTCCACCCACCCCCGGCAACTTGAGATCGAGTATCACCAGTTCCGGTTTTTGCTCACGGCTAAGCTCCAGGGCTTCGCTGGCGCTCGACGCTTCATGAATCACCCTGAACCTTTCGGCTTCGAGCACAAGTTTCACGGCAGCCCGCACCACCGGATGATCGTCGACGATCAGCGCTGACTTCATGACCGCTCCCAGGGCAAAAACAAGACGATGGCGCCACCGGTATCGGCTGTTCCGGCCGGGGTGGCTGCGCAAGAACTGTTACACGGGAAGCCAGCCGTATCTACCTGTCAGATCTGACAGTTGCGCAAAAGTGTAATTCGTGCTCAAGCCCGGCGTTGCAAGGCTGGCGCCGGGTTCCAGGCATTGGCAGCACACACCGGGGCAACGTCGACCCGCGCCATCAGGTGCTTGATCGCGGCCGCATTGGGCAGGCCGACATGGCTGATCTGCAGGTTTTCCTGAGCGAAGCCTGCGGGTGTCAGCGCAGGTGCCGAGGGCTCGTTATAGATCAGGGCGTGGCGCACCTGCGGGTTGTTGAGGAAAAACCCCGGCAGGTCCAGCGATCCGGCCGCCAGCTCGGCGTTGATGACCACGACGTCGAACGGTGCACAGCCGTAGTCCACCAGGGTCAGCAGCTCAAACAGACTCTGTACCGGAGCAACCCGGAAGTATTCGAGACCATTGAACAGGCGCTCGATTTTCATCCGGTGAAAATGCTGCGAATCGGCAATCAGGATACGCAGGGCTTTATTGATCATGCTCGATCTCATGAGGTGGATGGGTGCGCCAAGACTACGCAAGCCTCAGGAGCAGTTCTGTAGGACTTTTCTTAAAAAACCGGTCATTCATCCGCACTCATGAGCCATGCCGAATGGCTGCCCGACGTTGTTGCCTTATTCGGTGGTACTCGGACTCCAGAACGCCTGCACCACCAACGCTGAAGTCGAGATCCGTGCCACCAGGGCATCCAGCTCGTCACCGTCCACCGAGGTGGTTGCAAGTGTGGCTTCGATCTCGATTTCGTCGGCACCGAAGGCGTGTACATCGACGTCGCTGGCCGGGTAGTTGCTGCGTTCCAGCTCGGCTTCGAGCAGGGCGAACACGGCTTTCTGCTGTGAGCGCCGGGCGATGACATAGACAATGTTGGTGACTTCGGCCGAGACCACGTCCAGTGGCTGGCGGTTGATGTTGTTGACGATCGGCCGCAGCAAGGTGTTGGCGGCGAGGATGAACAGCGTGCCGAGCAGCGCTTCGGCCAGCAGGTCGGCACCGGCGCAGGCGCCAACGGCAGCTGACGTCCACAGGGTCGCGGCGGTGTTGAGGCCGCGCACGTTGCCTTCTTCGCGCATGATCACCCCGGCGCCGAGAAAGCCGATGCCGGAAACCACGTAGGCGACCACCCGCACCGCGCCTTCAGCACCGCCGAGACGGTTGGCCATGTCGACAAAAATCGCCGCGCCGACCGCCACCAGCACGTTGGTGCGCAGGCCGGCGGTGCGTTGCCGGTACTGGCGCTCGAAACCGATCAGGCCACCGAGGATGAACGCTGCGCTGAGGCTGACCAGCGTGTCGAGCAGTGAGGTCAGGTTGAGGTTGTTGATGGCTTGCATAGTCTTGTCCTTGAAAACATCCGAATCCCCTGTAGGAGTGAGCCTGCTCGCGATAGCGGTGTGTCAGTCGTTGAAATTTTGACTGACGGATTGCCATCGCGAGCAGGCTCACTCCTACAGAGGGAACAGCGTTATCCTGCTGTTATTGCCAGCCGAACCGGCGGATGTAGAAGCCTTTCACCGCCTGGGTCAGCGCCATGTACGCCAGCAGGATCATCGGCAGGAACACGAAGTACAGCGACGGCAGTGCCTGCAGTTTGAAGTAGTTGGCCAGCGGCCCCATCGGCAGGAAGATCCCGACCGCCATGATGATTCCGGTCATCACCAGCAGCGGCATGGCTGCACGGCTTTGCAGGAACGGAATCTTCGGCGTGCGGATCATGTGCACGATCAACGTCTGGGTCAGCAAGCCCACCACGAACCAGCCGGACTGGAACAGCGTCTGGTGATCCGGGGTGTTGGCATCGAACACGTACCACATCAAGGCGAACGTGGTGATGTCAAAGATCGAACTGATCGGCCCGAAGAACAGCATGAAGCGTCCGACATCCGCCGG
The DNA here is from genome assembly GCF_900187525.1 of Pseudomonas sp. Irchel s3a10. Classification (NCBI taxonomy): domain Bacteria; kingdom Pseudomonadati; phylum Pseudomonadota; class Gammaproteobacteria; order Pseudomonadales; family Pseudomonadaceae; genus Pseudomonas; species Pseudomonas sp. Irchel s3a10. The sequence goes on along the minus strand of NZ_FYDR01000006.1, from coordinate 163,773 downwards.
CTGCCAGCGTTGCGGCTTTTTCAGCATCTCGTCATCGACGTTGTCGAACGGAATCGCGATCTGCGAAATGTCGTAGAGCAGGTTCTGTACCAGCAGGTGCATCGGCAGCATCGGCAGGAACGGAATGAACGCACTGGCGACCAGCACCGAGAACACGTTGCCGAAGTTCGAGCTGGCGGTCATCTTGATGTACTTGAGCATGTTGGCGAAGGTGCGGCGCCCTTCGAGTACGCCCTCCTCCAGCACCATCAGGCTCTTTTCCAGGAGGATGATGTCTGCGGCTTCCTTGGCGATGTCCACCGCGCTGTCTACCGAGATCCCGATGTCGGCAGTGCGCAGCGCCGGCGCGTCGTTGATGCCGTCGCCCATGAAGCCGACCACATGCCCGTTGCCTTTGAGGATGCGCACGATGCGCTCCTTGTGCGACGGCGTCAGCTTGGCGAACACGTTGGTTTTCTCCACCGCCACCGCCAGCTCGGCGTCGCTCATGCGCTCGATGTCGTTGCCCAGCAGCAAGCCCTGTTGTGCCAGACCGACTTCGCGGCAGATCTTCGCGGTCACCAGTTCGTTGTCACCGGTCAGCACTTTGACCGCCACGCCGTGTTCGGCCAGAGCCTTGAGCGCCGGCGCGGTGCTTTCCTTCGGTGGATCGAGGAATGCCACGTAACCGATCAGCGTCAGTTCCTGTTCATCCGCCAGGCTGTAAGTGTCGCGACCTTCCGGCATCGAGCGGGCAGCCACCGCCACCACGCGCAAGCCCTCAGCGTTGAATGCTGCGGTGACCTGACGAATCCGGGTCAGCAATTCATCGCTCAAGGCTTCTTCGACTTCGCCGTGCTGCACGCGGGTGCACACCGCCAACACTTCTTCCACCGCGCCTTTGCAGATCAGCAGATGCGGTTCGCCACGCCCCTCCACTACCACCGACATGCGCCGGCGGTTGAAGTCGAACGGGATCTCATCGACCTTGCGAAATGCCGTGCCGACCTTCAGTTCACGATGGATTTCCACGTGTTCCAGCACCGCCACGTCGAGCAGGTTTTTCAGCCCGGTCTGGTAGTAGCTGTTGAGGTAGGCCTTTTCCAGCACATCGTCGGAGTCTTCACCCCAGACATCGACATTGCGCGCGAGGAAGATCTTGTCCTGGGTCAGGGTGCCGGTCTTGTCCGTGCACAGCACGTCCATGGCGCCGAAGTTCTGGATCGCGTCCAGACGTTTGACGATGACCTTCTTGCGCGACAGGAACACCGCACCTTTGGCCAGCGTCGAGGTGACGATCATCGGCAGCATTTCCGGGGTCAGGCCCACGGCAATCGACAGCGCGAACAGCAGCGCTTCGGTCCAGTCGCCCTTGGTGAAACCGTTGATGAACAGCACCAGCGGCGCCATCACGAACATGAAACGGATCAGCAGCCAGCTGACTTTGTTCACGCCCAGCTGGAACGAGGTCACTGCGCGGTCAGTGGCACCGACCCGCTGCGCCAACGCGCCGAAATAGGTGCTGTTGCCCGTGGTGAGAATCACTGCCACCGCCGTGCCGGACACCACGTTGGTGCCCATGAACAGGATGTTCTCCAGCTCCAGCGGGTTGCGCGTGTCGCGGTCGGCCTGCCGGGCGAATTTTTCCACCGGCATCGATTCTCCGGTCATCGCCGCCTGGCTGACGAACAAATCCTTGGCGCTGAGCACCCGGCAGTCGGCGGGAATCATGTCGCCAGCGGACAGCACGATCAGATCGCCCGGCACCAGTTGCTTGATCGGCAGTTCGATGCGCGGCTCGTCGCGGCGCATCACCGTGGCGGTGTTGCTGACCATCGCCTTGAGCGCGTCGGCGGCCTGGTTGGATTTGCTTTCCTGCCAGAAGCGCAGCAGCGTCGACAGCACCACCATGGAGAAAATCACCGTGGCGGCTTTCAGGTCTTCGGTCAGCCACGAGATCACCGCCAACAACGTCAGCAGCAGGTTGAACGGGTTTTTGTAGCAGTGCCACAGGTGAGTCCACCACGGCAGCGGCTGCTCGTGTTCGACTTCGTTGAGGCCGTGCTGCGCGCGCAGTGCATCGACCTCAAAGTCGGTCAGGCCATCGGCGTGGGTACCCAGTGACGACAGCAGTTCGCCGCTGTCGCGCTGGGCCGCATCAACCAGGGTATTGGCCAGGGTTGGCGGCACTTCACGGCTGACCGTGGTGTCGGTGATCGATTCCAGCAGCGCCAGACGACGGAAGTGCCGGGCGATGTGGCGTGTGCGCAGAAAGCCTGCGAAAAATTCCTTGAGCGTAAGTTTCATGGCTGTTGCCCCTATGGTCAGCCGGGAAACCGTCGAGCAGGTACGACCATGCCTCGTTCACCGGAAAATCCGGCACGGCAAGGCTTGGCGCGCCGGTCAGAAAAGACAGGCGTGTCGATAGGTTTGCGATCGCGACCACACGGTCGAAATCACATACGTTCAGTGTCGATGAGAAGGACGTCGGGACATGGTCTCAACTGACCATGATCGGGATGCCGCTGCTCGCTTTACGGCGAGACAACGGCAGAGAAAGGCTGCGCGTTATCTTGCCGAGAATCTGCCGGTTACCGAGACCGGCCGACAACTGTCACTCGAACAAGTACCCACTGTGGGTCTCCGCTATTGATGAAAACGCGCGAAGCTTACGCCTCGATGATTTGAGAGTAAACCCGTGAAAGAAGGTGTGTCGGGGATGTTCAGGAAGGGTTCAGGAATGAGTTTTGCGGTATTGCTGAAGGGCCCCTTCGCGAGCAAGCCCGCTCCCACAGGGGATCTTCATTGAACACAGATTTTGTGGTCGACAGAGATCCAATGTGGGAGCGAGCTTGCTCGCGAAAGCGGTATGTGAGGCGCTACAAAATCAGCTGGCAGTCGCCAACAACAGATCCGCCATCGAACGGCTGTGCCCACGGTTCTTGCCATGCTCATACAGCGACCCGGCAATCTCGTCGGCACGCACCGGCAACACCGAGAGCAGCGTATCGCTCAGACCATGGCTGGCTTGGCAGAAGCCCTGCATGTACAGGCCGGCCTTGCAGCGTTCGTCGGTGATCAGTTTGTAGTTGCGATCGACCTCGAAATCACCAAGGTATTCTTCCAGTGGCGCCAGCAGTTTGCGGTGCATCTGCCGCTCGTAACCGGTGGCCAGAACCACGGCGTCGTAGGTGCGAACGGTGACTTCGCCGGTGGCGTTGTTGCGCACCGCCAGTTCGATGCCGCGTTCGGTGGCGGTGGCGCTCTCGACGGTGGTCAGGGTACGGAACGCATGACGGGCAATGCCCGAGACTTTCTGCCGATAGAAGATGCCGTAGATGCGCTCGATCAGGTCGATGTCGACCACCGAGTAGTTGGTGTTGTGGTACTCGTTGACCAGCCGCTCACGTTCGGCGCTGTTTTGCTGGAACACCAGATCGGTGAACTCCGGCGAGAACACTTCGTTGACGAACGGGCTGTCGTCCGCAGGCTTGAGGGCCGAGCCGCGCAGGATCATGTCGACCTGCACCGACGGGAACGAATCGTTCAGATCGATAAAGGCTTCCGCCGCGCTCTGCCCGCCGCCGATGATTGCGATGCTCATCGGTTGATTGTTCACGCACGGCTGCTTGGCCATCTGCGACAGGTACTGCGAGTGGTGGAACACGCGGCTGTCGCCCTTCAGTGCCTTGAACGCTTCAGGAATACGCGGCGTGCCACCGGCACTGACCACCACCGAACGCGCAGTGCGCACGAACTGCTGGCCTTCGCTGTCGCGGGAGATCACGCGCAGCGCTTCAACTTGATGGTTGTGCAGCACCGGTTCGATGGTCAGCACTTCTTCGCCATAGCGGCTCTGCTCGGTGAACTGCCCGGCGACCCAGCGCAAGTAGTCGTTGTACTCCATGCGGCACGGGTAGAAGGTGCCGAGGTTGATGAAGTCGACCAGACGGCCGTGGGCCTTCAGGTAATTGACGAACGAGTACGGGCTGGTCGGGTTGCGCAGGGTCACCAGATCCTTGAGGAAGGAAATCTGCAATTCGCTTTGGGTCGAAAGAGTGTTGCCGTGCCAGCTGTAGTCGGCCTGCTTGTCGAGGAACAGCACATCCAGCTCGCCGTGGGTCGGGCCGCGCTCTTGCAGAGCGATGGCCAGCGCCAGGTTCGAAGGGCCGAAACCGACGCCGATCAGGTCGTGAACGATGGGCGATGCAATTGCCTGAGTCATTTCCAGTGTCCTCTGGATGAACCCCTCAACAAGGGGAAAGGAGAGCCTAAGTGACCCGACTGGCCTTGAGCAGGACAGCAGGTCGTCTGTTGAGTAGGAACGAGGACAGTGAAATAAAATTTAGCGATGGCGGCTCAATGGGCATCCCATTGCTTGATGCGCAGGCGGCAATGCTTCATCGCGTTGACGATGTGTTTTTCCACCAGTGCCTTGGAAATCCCCAGATGTTCGGCGATCTGCGGGTGCGACAGGCCTTCGATCTTGCGCAGCAGAAAACTGTCGCGACACAGCGGCGACAATTCCGCCAGTGCGCGCTGGAGCATCTCCAGACGCTGGCCGTGATCGAGGGTGCCGTGGGGCGACGGGGTGAAATAGCGCTCTTCGTTGTCGAGCACTTCCAGCGGTTCGACCTGACGCAAGGCGTTGCGCCGATGATCGTCGATCACCAGATTTAGCGCCGTGCGATAAAGAAACGCCCGCGGCTGCTCGATGGGCGTGTCGCTGGAGCGTTCCAGTACGCGCACATAAGCGTCATGCACCACATCTTCGGCGACCTGACGGTTGCCGAGCTTGGCGTTCAGGAAACACACCAGCTCGCGATAGTAGTTTTCCAACATGACTCCCGGCCGCATCGATGCGGATTCGATCCTTGAGCACACTGATCGACGGCCCGCGAACACGGGTAGCAAGATAGTGGCAACTGAGGTGCGTAATTTATAGTAATTCTCATATAGATTTAAAGTGGCGTTTGTCGTTGCCCGCTAAATAGTGCCGTTCTATACCTGTAACATCCTGTGTCTTCGCTTAAATTCCCCTGTGCATTCATCGTTTACAGGACAGCTCCCCGTGTCTGTCGCGTCCTGCGACAGCGTTCTGCGGCTGCGCGCTGTGGCGTGCAGCCGGACGACGGGCCGAATTCCACTGGCCGGAACCCTGCATGAAACGTCCCCGCCCCGCTCGACGCGCCCTGCTCGCAGTCCTTTGTCTGATTCCCGTTGTTGCCTACGCCGCGTGGCAAATCATGCCGCCGGGTCGCGACCGCTTCGCCACCGTGCAAGTCAGCCGTGGTGACATCGAAAGCAGCGTCACCGCACTGGGCACCCTGCAACCGCGCCGATATGTCGATGTCGGTGCGCAGGCCTCCGGGCAGATCCAGAAAATCCATGTCGAAGTCGGCGACGTGGTCAAGGAAGGTCAACTGCTGGTGGAGATTGATCCGTCCACGCAGAAGGCCAAACTCGACGCCGGGCGCTTCTCGATCGAAAACCTCAAGGCGCAATTGCAGGAGCAGCGCGCCCAGCATGAACTGGCGCGGCAAAAGTATCAGCGGCAGCAGAATCTCGTCGCCGGCGGCGCCACCCGTGAAGAAGACGTGCAGACCGCCCGCGCCGAACTGAAAGCCACTCAGGCGCGCATCGACATGTTCCAGGCGCAGATCCGCCAGGCCGAGGCCAGCCTGCGCAGCGATCAGGCCGAACTCGGCTACACGCGGATCTACGCGCCGATGGCCGGCACCGTGGTTGCCCTCGACGCCCGCGAAGGCCAGACCCTCAACGCGCAACAGCAGACGCCGCTGATCCTGCGCATCGCCAAACTGTCACCGATGACCGTGTGGGCCGAAGTCTCCGAGGCTGACATCGGTCACGTCAAACCGGGCATGACCGCCTACTTCACCACCCTCAGCGGCGGCCAGCGGCGCTGGAGCAGCACCGTGCGGCAGATTCTGCCAGTGCCGCCCAAGCCACTGGATCAGACCAGCCAGGGCGGCGGCAGCCCGGCCAGCACCAGCAAAAGCGGCAGCGCCCGCGTTGTGCTGTACACGGTTTTGCTCGACGTCGATAACGCCGACAACGCCTTGATGGCCGAGATGACCACCCAGGTGTTTTTCGTCGCCAATCAGGCCAAAGGCGTGCTCACCGCGCCGGTCGCCGCGCTGCACGGCAGCACCAGCGCCAACCTGCAAACCGCTCAGGTGGTGGCGGCCAACGGCGAAATTCAGCAGCGTGAGGTGCGCACCGGCATCAGCGACCGGCTCAAGGTGCAGATCGTCGACGGCCTCAACGAAGGCGATCACCTGTTGATCGGCCCGGTCGACGGCAGCGGAGGCTGAATGCAAACGCCTCTGATCGACCTGCAGGACATTCGCAAATCCTACGGCGGCGGTGACGCGCCTGAAGTTCACGTGTTGCGCGGCATCGACCTGTCGATTCACGCTGGTGAATTCGTGGCGATTGTCGGCGCATCCGGCTCCGGCAAATCGACCCTGATGAATATCCTCGGCTGCCTCGACCGGCCGACCTCCGGCGAGTACCGCTTTGCCGGGGAAAACGTCGCCGGCCTCGACAGCGACGAGCTGGCCTGGCTGCGCCGCGAAGCCTTTGGATTTGTGTTCCAGGGCTATCACCTGATTCCGTCCGGCTCGGCCCAGGAAAACGTCGAGATGCCAGCGATCTATGCCGGTACCCCGGCCGCCGAGCGTCACGCCCGCGCCGCCGCCCTGCTCGACCGACTCGGCCTGGCCTCGCGCACCGGCAACCGCCCGCATCAGTTGTCCGGTGGCCAACAGCAACGGGTGTCGATTGCCCGGGCGTTGATGAACGGCGGCCACATCATCCTCGCCGACGAACCCACCGGCGCCCTCGACAGCCACAGCGGCAAAGAGGTGATGGCGCTGCTCGACGAACTGGCGAGCCAGGGCCACGTGGTGATCCTCATCACCCACGACCGCGAAGTCGCGGCCCGAGCCAAACGCATCATCGAAATCCGCGACGGCCTGATCATCAGCGACAGCGCCCGCGACAACCCAGAAGCCCAGCCCAGCGCCAACCCCGGCGCCCTGCAAGCGGTGGATCTGCGCAAACGCCTGATCGAAGGCGCCGAAGCCACTGGCGCGTGGAAAGGTGAACTGGTGGACGCTCTGCATGCCGCGTGGCGGGTGATGTGGATCAACCGCTTTCGCACCGCACTGACCCTGCTCGGGATCATCATCGGCGTGGCGTCGGTGGTGGTCATGCTGGCGGTCGGTGAAGGCAGCAAACGCCAGGTGATGGCGCAGATGGGCGCCTTCGGTTCGAATATTATTTACCTCAGCGGCTCGGCGCCCAACCCACGCACGCCGCCGGGGATCATCACCCTCGACGATGTGCACGCGCTGGCCAGCCTGCCGCAAGTGCAGCGGATCATGCCGGTCAACGGTGCCGAGGCCGGCGTGCGTTACGGCAATGCCGACCACCTGAGTTACGTCGGCGGCAACGACACCAACTTCCCGGCGATCTTCAATTGGCCGGTGGTGCAAGGCAGCTACTTCACCGAAGCCGATGAGCAGAACGCTGCAGCCGTTGCGGTGATCGGCCACAAGGTGCGCAGCAAACTGCTCGAGGATGTGCCGAACCCGATCGGCCAATTCATCCTGATCGAGAATGTACCGTTCCAGGTGGTCGGCGTGCTCGCCGAAAAGGGCGCCAGCTCCGGCGACTCCGACAGCGACAATCGCATCGCCATCCCCTATTCGGCGGCCAGCGTTCGGCTGTTCGGCACGCGCAATCCGGAATACGTGGCCATCGCCGCCGCCGACGCGCGCAAGGTCAAGGACACCGAGCAGGCCATCGAGCAACTAATGCTGCGCCTGCACAACGGCAAGAAGGATTTCGAACTGACCAACAATGCCGCGATGATTCAGGCCGAGGCGCGCACCCAGAACACCCTGTCGCTGATGCTCGGTTCGATTGCGGCGATTTCGCTGCTGGTCGGCGGCATCGGCGTGATGAACATCATGCTCATGACCGTGCGCGAGCGGACTCGCGAGATCGGCATTCGCATGGCCACCGGCGCCCGCCAGCGCGACATCCTCCGCCAGTTCCTCACCGAAGCGGTGATGCTCTCGGTGGTCGGCGGCATTGCCGGGATCGCCCTGGCGCTGATCGTCGGTGGCGTGCTGATCCTCAGCGAAGTGGCCGTGGCCTTTTCCTTGATGGCGGTACTCGGCGCGTTCGGCTGCGCCCTGGTCACCGGTGTTGTCTTCGGCTTCATGCCTGCCCGCAAAGCTGCCCGGCTCGACCCGGTCACGGCCCTTACCAGTGAATGATCGATCTATGAAACCGCGCCTCAGCCTGTTGACCGTGTGCCTGATCCTCAGTGCCTGCGGCAGTCCCGTTCAACGCCCCGACAGCGGTGTGCAGGCGCCTGCTGTCTGGCAATCGCCTCATGCCGCCAGCGTCGCACGCATCGATCCGCAATGGTGGACACAGTTCGGCAGCCCCGAACTCGACCGCTTGATCGAACAGGCGCAAGTCGGCAGCTTCGACCTCGCGGCGGCTGTCGCTCGCGTGCGTCAGGCCCAGGCCGAGACGGTGATTGCCGGTGGTTCACTGCTGCCCGAGGTCAAGGCCGGCCTCAATGCCAACCGGCAGAAACTGCTGCGCGGCAGCGGCTATAGCCAACTCGATACCAACAGCAGCAACAACGCCGTGGACTATTTCGACAGCAACCTCAGCGCCACTTACGAAGTGGATTTCTGGGGCGGCAATCGCGCCGCGCGCGACAGTGCGCAGTTCAGCCTGCAGGCCAGCGAGTTCGATCGGGCGACGGTTGAGCTGACGCTGCTCAGCGGCGTCGCCAACAGCTATGCGCAAACCTTGTCCCTGCGCGAACAAAGCCGCATCGCCGAATTGAACCTGGCCAACGCGCAGAGCGTGTTGAAACTGGTGCAGACCCGCTTCGATGCAGGCTCCGCTACTGCGCTGGAACTGGCCCAGCAGAAAAGCCTGGTCGCCGCCCAGCAATGGCAACTGCCACGGGTGCAACAACAGGCCGAGGACGCGCTGATCGGCCTCGCCGCCCTGCTCGGCCGACCGGTGCAGCAGGTGGCACCGCAGGCGTCCTTCGCGCAACTGCAATGGCCACAGATTGATGCCGGAGTGCCCAGTGAATTGCTCAACCGTCGGCCGGACATCGCCCGCGCCGAGGCGCAACTGGCCGCCGCCGAAGCGGACGTCAAGGTCGCTCGCGCCGCCATGCTGCCGAAGCTGACCCTGACCGCCCAGCTCGGCTCGGGCGCCAATCAGTTCGATGATCTGCTGCGCAACCCGTTCTACAACCTCACGGCTGGACTGGTCGCACCGGTCTTCAACAACGGTCGCTTGAGCGCCGAACGCGACAAGGCCAGGGCGCGTCAGGAGGAACTGCTGGAAACCTATCGTGGCGCGATCATCAATGGTTTCGCCGACGTGGAAAAGGCCCTGAACAGCATTCGCGGGCTGGATCGCCAGCGGCAGTGGCAAAGCGAAGAACTGAATCAGGCGCAGACCGCATTCGACATCGCCCAGAGCCGTTACCAGGCCGGCGCCGAAGACTTGCTGACTGTGCTCGAAACCCAGCGCACCTTGTATGCCGCGCAGGACCAGAGCGTGCAACTGCGCCTGGCGCGAATGCAGGCGAGCATTGCGCTGTACAAGGCGCTGGGTGGGGGTTGGCAGGCTCGGTAATTGCAGCGTTTGACAGATTGCTTTCGCGAGCAAGCCCGCTCCCACATTTGAACGCGTTCCATCAGTAAGAATGCGTTCTCATACAGGAGTCAGCCCGGACATTATTGTCTGACACATAACCCTGTGGGAGCGGGCTTGCTCGCGAATAACGATAACGCGGTGCTCAAGCCGGGCTGGTTTTAGCCTTCAGATTGCGCGCATACCATGGCCGTTGCGGCACGCGGCGGAACAGGCCGGCGAGTTTTTCCTCGTCGGTGATGAAGGTGATGCGCAGCGCCAGCTTCATGGTTTCCGGATCCATCTCCACTGACTTGCCCACCTGCAATCCCGGCGTGGTGCTGCAGCCATGGGTGATCGGCCCGAGCCACGGGTCGTCGACTTCCACCCAGCGCCCCGGAGCAAACCATGGCACGCCATTGACTTGCAGGCGCGTGACCTCACCCGGATGGAAACGCTCGTGGGCGCGGAACCAGTCCTCGATGCGATCATCGATCCAGCCATGGAAATGCCAGAACGTCGGGTTGACGTGGGAAGAAAACGGATCGCCGAGGAAATCATTTTCGGCGTTGTACCAGCGGGCCGCGAAGTCCGCCGGATCGCGGGCAAACGGCACCGGCTGACCGTTGGACGGATCGCGCGGCACGGAGGCCCAACGCATGTGCAGCCAGTCATGCAGGCCCAACTCGACTTCGGAGCCGAACTGGCCGAGGGTGAGCCGGGCCAGATACGCCGGATCGCGGTACTGCGACTCCCAGACCTGGAAGTTGCTTTCGTAGGTTTCGGCAGTCTTGATGTCGCTGACCCACTGGCTGAATTCGTCATCGCCCGCCGCCGTCCAGGTCGGCGGCAAGGCCGTGCCGTCGTGGTTATCGAAATAGCGGGCGAAGCCGACGCGGTCGCGGATCAGCTCCGGTTGCGGCAGCGGGAAAAACGCCCAGGACGGCAGATCCTGCATCGAGCGCGCCGTCCCGAGCATGTGCCGGTGCATGAAGAAAAAGTCCACGCCCGAGCCATTGCGATCCTTGCGCGGGCCACGGGCATCACGCTCCTTGTCGCGCGGGCCAGGCTGCCAACCGATGCCGCGCAAGGCCTCGCGTTTGTCCTCGGGCAATTTGTGCCACTTGTCCCGGGTCGCATGCCACAACTGGTGAAACAGGCGATGCTCGGGAGAGATCAACCACGCCAGCAACGTCGGGTTGAGCGGCGTGCGCTCGCGCGCTTCGGGAAACAGCCGCTTGACGGCGACGAAGCGATTGTCCTGCGCCGGCAAGGCCAGCGACCGGTCCAGACGCAAAGCCTTGCCGCTGAGGGTGCCACTGCCGGCATTGCCGAAGTCGGCCCAGACCTCATCGAGGATCATCTCCAGCTCGTAACTGATCTGGCCATCGGCGCCGATCAGGCGCCAGCTCAGCTTCGCCGCATCGGCTTTCGCGAGGTCGCCAAGAATTCGATAACGCGGTGTTTCAGCGGAACGCAGGCGCTCGGGCGTGTCGAGAAAACCGCACACGCCGCGCCCCTTCTGGCCGATGTCGAGAAACACTTGCAGGCCCTTGAGCGGCAAGCCTTCGAGGCCGGCATCGGTACCTTCGAAACGGATATCCCACACCCCGCGCAATGCATTCGCCAGGCGCTGTCCGGCCATGTCGGCGACGTCGAAAGACGCTTCGCCCGGGGTGATCGTCGGGTCCGGCTTCGTCCATTCACGATGCCCGAAATACGCCGCAGGCACGGCAGCGCCGGTCAGCGCCAGACCCGCCATGAACCATCGTCGAGAAATCTTCATTGCCCTACCTGTGTCAGCCATGAAGCAGGCTTTATCCAAGCTAGAACGTTTGCTCCATGCACAAATTTATGGGGGTACCTGAAAAGATCGCAGCCTGCGGCAGCTCCTACAGTGATCGCGTTCCAATGTAGGAGCTGCCGAAGGCTGCGATCTTTTAACCTGGCAACCTAAATTCCACGGCCAACCACTCGTTCTTCCCAGATAGCGAAGGCCCCCGCGCCTGCACCTCGATGGCGAACCTGACTGAGATGGCAATGACAAAACCACGTTCGAAAAAGGCTCTATTCATCGGCCTGCCGTTGGCCCTGGCGATCAGCGCCGGCGCAGGCTTTGCCGTGTGGCACCACTGGTTCAAGGACGACCTCGGCTATCCGGTCAAAGTCATGAAGCAGGCCGATGAGCTGCACGAACGCATGCTCTCCTTCGACAGTCATGTCAGCCTGACACAAAATTTCGGCACCGCCGGTCACGAAGCCGACAAGGACGGCGACGGCCAGTTCGACCTCGCCAAGGCCAACCGCGGGCGCCTGTCCGGCGCCGCCCTGACCATCTTCGGCTGGCCGGAAATGTGGAACGGCCCGAACGCTCCGCACAAGCCGACACCCGGCTTCGTCGACGAGGCGCGCAACCAGCAGGAAATCCGTTTCAAGATCATCTCCGGGATGGTTCGCGACTACCCCAATCAGGTGGCCATCGCCTACACCCCCGACGACTTCCGGCGCTTGCACGGCGAAGGCAAATTCGCGATTTTCATCAGCATGCTCAACGCCTATCCACTGGGCCACGATCTGAACCTGCTGGACCTGTGGACGGCGCGCGGCATGCGCATGTTCGGTTTCAGCTACATCGGCAACAACGACTGGGCGGATTCGTCGCGGCCGCTGCCATTTCTCAACGATTCGCCGGACGCCCTCGACGGCCTCTCGGATCTGGGCAAGCAAGCGGTCAAGCGCCTCAACGATCTGGGCGTGATCATCGACGTCTCGCAAATGTCGACCAAGGCCCTCGAGCAAGTCGCGCAACTGAGCCGCACGCCGCTGGTGGCCTCGCATTCGGCACCGCGTGCGATGGTCGACATTCCGCGCAACCTCAGCGACAAGGAAATGCAACTGATCAAAAACAGCGGCGGCGTGGTGCAGATCGTCGCGTTCTCGCAGTACCTGCGTCCGCTCACCCAGCAGACCCAGGACAAGCTCAACGAGATGCGCAAGGACTTCGACCTGCCGCCGCTACCGAACCTCGCGATGGCGCTGATGCCCGGCGACCCGATCATTGCGGCGTGGTCCGAGCAGAAGTTCGGCCAGTACGCCAGTCGCCTCTACGGCATCCTCGAAGAAGAACCGAAAGCCAGCCTCAAGGATCTGGGTGACGCCATCGATTACGCGGTGCGCAAGATCGGCATCGACCATGTCGGCATCAGCTCCGACTTCAACGAAGGTGGTGGCGTCAAAGGCTTCGAGAACGTCGGCGAAATCCGCAACGTCACCGCCGAGCTGATCTCGCGCGGTTACTCCGAAGCGGACATCGCCAAGCTCTGGGGCGGCAACTTCCTGCGGGTCTGGGATCAGGTCGAGAAAGCCGCGAAACCGGCACTGGCCGCAGCGCCGGGAACTGCCAAGCCATGAGCAATCGTCGTGAGTTCTTGAAGCAGGCGGGGATTCTCGCGGCGGCGCTGCCACTGGGCGCGAGCCTGCCGAATGTCGCCGGTGCCGCGAACGCCGCGCCCGCAACCGGCAACAAGTGGACGCGGTTGCAGCAGCTGTTCGATCAGGATCCGGCGTATCTGCACTTCTCCAATTTCCTGATCACCTCGCACCCGAAACCTGTGCGCGACGCGATTGAGCGGCACCGCGCCGCCCTCGACAAAAATCCCGGACTGGCCATGGATTGGGACCTCGGCGTGATCGAACAGCGCGAAGAGAACGTCCGCGTCTGGGCCGGACGCTACCTGCAAGCCGATGCCAAACAGATCGCCCTGACCGGCAGCACCACCGAAGGTCTGGCGATGATTTACGGCGGCGTGCGCGTGCGCCCCGATCAGGAAATCCTCACCACCGAGCACGAGCACTACGCGACCCACACCATCCTCGCCCTGCGTAGCGAACGCGACAGCACCCGGGTGCGCAAGATTCGTCTGTTCAAGGATTCGTATAGCGCCACCAAAGCGGAAATCCTTGCTGCCATCGACGGCGCCATCCGCCCCGAAACCCGGGTGCTGGGCATGTGCTGGGTGCATTCGGGCAGCGGCATGAAACTGCCCATCGGTGAGATCGGCGCCATCGTCGACCGGCACAACCGGGGCCGCAGCGACGCTGACCGCATCGTTTACGTGGTCGACGGGGTGCATGGCTTCGGCGTGGACAACCTGAACTTCGCGCAAATGAACTGCGACTTCTTCATCGCCGGCACCCACAAGTGGATGTTCGGCCCGCGCGGCACCGGCATCGTCTGCAGTCGCTTCGCCGAAGTCAGATACGTCACCCCGATCATTCCGACGTTCTCCGAAGCCACGGCGTTTTCCACCACCATGACGCCCGGCGGCTACCACTCGTTCGAGCACCGCTGGGCATTGGACGAAGCGTTCAAATTGCATCTTGAGCTGGGCAAGGCCGAGGTCGAGGCGCGTATTCACGCGCTCAACAGCTACCTGAAACAACGTCTGCAGCAGCGTCCGCAGATCGAACTGGTCACGCCACTGAGTCCCGAACTGTCCGCCGGTTTCACCTTCTTCCGGGTCAAGGGCAAGGACAGCGACAAGATCGCGGCGCACCTGATGGCCAACCGCGTGGTGGCCGATGCCGTGCACCGCGATGTCGGCCCGGTGATTCGCACCGCGCCTGGGCTGCTCAACGACGAAAAGCAAATCGATCGTTTGCTGGCCGTGCTCGATCAGGCCCTCTGATCCGAACGATCCCTTTTTCCTTTTAGCGAGACTCGCAATGAACAGTGAACTGCGTCGATTTTCCTTGAAGGCGCTGCCGGCGCTGATGCTCACCGCCCTCGCCGTCGGCCTGCTGCCGGGCGCCGCGCAGGCCGCCACCCCGCCTGCGCCGGGCAAGGTGTTCAAGGACTGCAAGGACTGCCCGGAAATGGTCGTGCTGCCCACCGGCACGTTCACCATGGGCACTCCGGAAGATGAGGTCGGCCGCGAGCCGGACGAAGGACCGCTGCACCCGGTGACGTTTGCCAAACCGCTGGCGATCAGCCGTTTCCAGATTCTGCGCGGCGAGTGGGACGCCTACCTCAAGGACAGCGGCTACAAAATGCCCGACGGCGACACGCGCCCCGGTCGCGCGTGCAAGGCCGGGATCCCGGATTATCAGGGCAGCGACCCGCGCAAGCAGTACACCGACAAGCACCCGGCGGTGTGCATGGATTTCCCGGAGGTCGAAGCTTACGTGGCCTGGCTGTCGAAGAAGACCGGCCAGCAATACCGGCTGGTCAGCGAGTCGCTGCGTGAATACGCCGCCCGCGCCGGCAGCACGGGGCCCTTCCCCTTCCCGTTCGATGAAGGCAAGGAATACAGCATCGCCAAACACGCCAACACCTATGGCGCCGCCGATGGCTACAACTTCA
Organism: Pseudomonas sp. Irchel s3a10; assembly: GCF_900187525.1. Lineage (NCBI taxonomy): Bacteria > Pseudomonadati > Pseudomonadota > Gammaproteobacteria > Pseudomonadales > Pseudomonadaceae > Pseudomonas > Pseudomonas sp. Irchel s3a10. The sequence goes on along the minus strand of NZ_FYDR01000006.1, from coordinate 148,727 downwards.
CCGCCCCGGCCGGCAGCTTCCCGGCCAACGCCTTCGGCGTCTACGACATGCACGGCAATATTTATGAGTGGACCGCCGATTGCTACAACGAGAACTACGTCGGCGCGCCAGGCGATGGCAGTGCCTGGCTGAGCGGCAAGTGCGAAGTGCGGCGCATCCGTGGCAACGACTGGGGCGAAGCGCCGGTGTTCTCGCGTTCGGGCAATCGCAACGCCACCTACACCGACACCCGTGGCGACTGGATCGGCTTCCGGGTCGCCCGCGATCTGTAACGCCATCGCCCGGCTAAATTAGCCGTCCTGCCAGTCGTTCTACAGGTGGGCGCGATCCTCCATGGCGCGCCCACCGCCCTCTACGTCATCCAGGCGAACCCCACGAGCAGTGCCGGTGTTCGCCGCTCCTTCAAGCAGGGAACCTCCATGAGCAAACCAACACGCGGGGTGATCAATGAATTGTTCGCCCTGCTCAAACCCTTTCGACTGATCGTCAGCGTGTCGATCCTGCTCGGCATGGTCGGTGGCCTGAGCGTCACCGCACTGCTGGCGACCATCAACAACGTGCTGCACGCCGAGGGCGCACTGACCAGCACCATGGTCGCGGTGTTCGCCGGCCTGTGCCTGCTGGCGCTGACCAGCTCGATCTTTTCCGACATCGGCACCAATTTCGTCGGCCAGCACATCATCGCCAAATTGCGCAAAGAGCTGGGCGAGAAAGTCCTTTCGGCGCCGATCGAGCAGATCGAGCGCTATCGCAGCCATCGGCTGATTCCGGTGCTGACCCACGACGTCGACACCATCAGCGACTTCGCTTTCGCCTTTGCGCCGCTGGCGATTTCCCTGACTGTTACCCTCGGTTGCATGGGCTACCTGGCGATGCTGTCGTGGCCGATGTTCCTGATGATGGCGGTGGCGATCCTGATCGGCACGGTCATTCAATACATCGCACGCGGGCGCGGCATGCAGGGTTTCCTCAAGGCCCGTGACTACGAAGACGAGTTGCAAAAGCACTATCACGCAGTCGCTGAGGGCGCCAAGGAGCTGCGCATCCACCGCCCGCGCCGGCATCGCATGTTCGTCTCGGGCATCGAAGGCACGGCCGACAAGATCTGCAACACGCAGGTGCGTTCGGTGAACATTTTCGTGGTCGCCAAGACCTTGGGTTCGATGCTGTTCTTCGTGGTGATCGGCCTGGCGCTGGGCCTGCAATCGCTGTGGCCGAGTGCCGACAAAGCGGTGATGAGCGGTTTTGTGCTGGTGCTGCTGTACATGAAAGGGCCGCTGGAACACATCATCGGCACCCTGCCGATCGTCAGTCGCGCGCAAATCGCGTTCCGCCGGATCGCCGATCTGTCCGAGCAGTTTTCCTCGCCAGAGCCGCACCTGCTGCTCAGCGATCAGGGCCACCAAAAGACCCCGGTGCACAGCCTGGAACTGACCGATGTCTCGTACAGCTTCCCGACGGTAGAAGGCGCCAAGCCGTTCCGGCTGGGGCCGGTGAACCTGAAAATCGAACAGGGCGACATCATTTTCATCGTCGGCGAAAACGGCTGCGGCAAGACCACCCTGATCAAGTTGCTGCTGGGCCTGTACGCGCCACAGCAAGGCGAAATCCGCCTCAACCAGCAGCTCGTCGACGCCAGCAACCGCGACGATTATCGCCAGTTGTTCACCACGATCTTCGCCGACTACTACCTGTTCGACGACGTGGTCCAGGGCGATACGCATATCCCGGAAGACGCCAACCAATACCTGGAGCGTCTGGAAATTGCGCACAAGGTCAGCGTGCGTGACGGCTCGTTCACCACCACCGACCTGTCCACCGGCCAGCGCAAGCGTCTGGCCCTGATCAATGCCTGGCTGGAAGAGCGTCCGGTGCTGGTGTTCGACGAGTGGGCCGCCGATCAGGACCCGACCTTCCGGCGGATTTTCTACACCGAGCTGCTGCCGGACCTGAAGCGCCTGGGCAAGACCATCATCGTCATTTCCCACGACGATCGTTACTTCGATGTCGCCGACCAACTGGTGCGCATGAGCGCCGGCAAAGTGGTCACTGAGTTGCAACCCGCCTGACTGTGAAAAATTTGTAAAAAAATTGCGTTGAGCTTTCCGGTTTTCGGAAGGCTCAACGTCTTACTAACAGTTAATAGAAATAGTTCTCAGTCAACACTTTGAAGAGTAGAAGAACAATGCCCGCACCGCACGGACTCCACCCGCTCGCCAAGGCCCTGCTGATCCGCCGCTCCTTCCGTTGCACCTTGCCAGCGTTCTGCGCCATGGCCCTGACTGTGCCGATGATCGGCCAGGCCCAGGCCGCCGCCGTGGCGATCAATATTCCTGCACAGTCGCTGGGGAGCGCGTTGCAGGAATTCGGTCGCCAGACCAACCTCCAGGTGCTTTACAGCCCGGATGAAGTCAGCGGCCTGCGCAGCAGCGCCGTCAGTGGCAACCTGGAACCGACCGCCGCCATCGCGCAACTGCTGCAAGGCACCAACATCGCCTACAGCGTCGAAGGCAACAACGTCGCCTTGCGTTCGCGCAGCACCGGCGGTGCCAGCCTCGATCTGGCCCCGACCAGCATTTCCGCCACCGCCGAATCATCCTGGGGCCCGGTAGACGGGATCGTCGCCAAGCGCAGCGCCACCGGTTCGAAGACCGATTCGTCGCTCAAGGAAATCCCGCAGACCATCAACGTCGTCACTCAAGACGAAATCAAGATGCGCGGCTCGAAGACCGTCACCGAGGCCCTGCAATACACGCCGGGCATGACCGGCGGCGGTTTCTCGGACCGGGTGAAGATCTTCGACGAACCGACCTCCCGTGGCTTCTCCCCTACTCCGCTGTACCTCGACGGCCTGCACATGCCTTACGGCGGCGGCAGCACCGGCGGTTCGCTGCAGATCGACCCGTACACCCTGGAGCGCGTCGAAGTGCTCAAGGGCCCGGCCTCGGTGCTGTACGGCCAGAACCAGCCGGGCGGTATCGTCAACATGGTCAGCAAGCGTCCGACCGCGACCCCGCTGCACGAAGTGAAGCTCGGTGGCGGCAGCTATGACCGCAAGTACGGTGCCTTCGACCTCGGCGGCCCGATCGACGATCAGGGCGAATTCCTCTATCGCCTGACCGGTGTGGTCAACGACAGCGGCTCGGCCATCGACTACGCCAGCCAGAACCGCATGCTGCTGGCGCCAAGCCTGACCTGGCTGCCCAACGACCAGACCACCATCACCGTGTTCGGTCAGTACCAGAAAGACCACGACGTACCGGAAGCCCAGGGCCTGCCGGCCAACGGCACGGTGCATCGCAGCCAGGCCGGGCGCATCAGCCGCAGCCTGTTCCTCGGCGAGCCGGACGTGAACAAGTACCATCGCGAGCAGTTCGTGGTCGGTTACGAGATCGCCCACGAACTCAACGACGTCTGGACCCTGAAGCAGAACGCGCGTTACGCCGACATCAACGACCAGTACGTGGCGCCGCTGCACGGTTATGCGTTCCCGACCAACCCGGTCACCGGTCTCAACGACGGCAGCTACCAGACCCGTTACGGCGTGGACTGGTCGCAGCACAACAAGGTCTACGGGATCGATAACATCGCCCAGGCCAAGTTCCACACCGCCGACGTCGAGCACACCGTGCTGCTGGGCGTGGACTACTACCACTACAATTCGAAATTCCTCGGCCTGTACGACCGCACCGCTCCAGGTCTGGATCTGTACAACCCGGTGTATGGCAGCCAGATCAATTTCCGTCAGCCGTACAAATGGGACAACACCATTACTCAGACCGGCCTGTACGCTCAGGATCAACTGCGCTGGAACCAGTGGTTCCTGACCCTCGGCGGTCGTTATGACTTCGCCGAAACCGACAACAAGCAACCGCTGAGCGGCGGCCACAGCAACCAGAAGGACGAGAAGTTCACCGGTCGTGCCGGCCTCGGCTACGAGTTCGACAACGGCATCACGCCGTACGTCAGCTACGCCGAATCGTTCCTGCCGCAGACCGGTACCGACATGAGCGGCGGCGCCTTCGAACCGACCACCGGCAAGCAGTACGAAGTCGGCGTCAAGTACGAGCCGAAGTCGATCGACGGCTTCATTCAGCTGTCGGCGTACCAGATCGACCAGGACAACATGCTGACCACCGACCTCAACAACCCGGGCTTCAGCACCCAGAGCGGCTCCGTGCGTTCGCGCGGTATCGAGCTGGAAGGCAAGGTCAACGTCACCCGCAACCTGCGCGTGCTGGCGGCGGTGTCGCGTAACCAGACCAAGTGGGAGAAGGACAACGACGGGCGCGAAGGTCGCACCCTGGCCATGCGTCCACCGCTGACCGCCTCCGCGTGGGTCAACTACGACTTCGACATTTCCACCGCCCTCGCCGGTTTCGGCATGGGCCTGGGCGCCCGCTACGTGCGCAGCAGCTACGGTTCGGATTATGAGTCGGACTCGTTCCAGATTCCGTCCTACACCGTGTATGACGCCATGGTCTCCTACGACCTGGAAAAATCGCCGCTGCATGTCAAAGGCGTGAAGCTGCAAGCCAACCTGCAAAACCTCACTGACGAGAAATACGTGGCCGCGTGCAACGGTACCCTCGACTGCTATTACGGCGAAGGCCGGACCATGACTGCTGACGTGACCTATAACTGGTAATACGTTTAGCGCTCACTGAAACGCCGGCATTTGCTGGCGTTTTTTTTGGGGGGCTGATTGGGGCTTGGCGGCCTTTGGGCCGACCAGGCTCTTGGGGTTTTGGGTGAATATCCGTTGCTTCGGTAACGGCCTCCTATGGTTCCGCCCTTACGGCGGGTCACTTTTTCCAAACGCCGAAAAAGTAACCAAAAAGGCTTCCCCCGGCGTACGGCACTTCGCTGAGGCTCAGTGTTCCCTCGCTACGGTGTCCATCCGGGGGCATCGCCTACGGTTTGCTTCGCTGCACCTCCTCTCGATGTATGCGGCTCCGCCGCATGGCGCTGCGCGCCTATCCCCCGGATGGACACCTACGCTCGGCCTGCCGAAGGGGCAAAAGATCAAAAGCCACATCAAGAGCCACATCAAGAGCCACATCAAGAGCCACATCAAGAGCCACATCAAGAGCCACATCAAGAGCCAAAGCCAAAGCCAAAGCCAAAGCCAAAGCCAAAGCCAAAGCCAAAGCCAAAGCCAAAGCCAAAGCCAAAGCAGATCAAAAGATCGCAGCCTTCGGCAGCTCCTACATGGGATTGGGTGTGTTCAGTTGGAGTTTGGTCGGCTGTCAGGCCGCCTTCGCGAGCAAGCCCGCTCCCACAGTTGGACGGAGTGCATTCAGTTGGAGTTTGGTCGACTGGCAGGCCGCCTTCGCGAGCAAGCCCGCTCCCACAGTTGGATTGAGTGCATTCAGTTGGAGTTTGGTCGGCTGTCAGGCCGCCTTCGCGAGCAAGCTCACCCCTACAGGGGGATGGGGTGTGGTCAGTTAGAGACTGGTCGGCTCGCAGGCCGCCATCGCCAGCAGGCTGGCTCCTACAGTTCAGATTGCGTGCCCCGCATGCGGCGAAGCCGCCCCACTCAACACGATGAGTGTTAGCTCGAGTAAAGCTTTTGATCTCAGGGCCCGTCGGCAGGCTGAGCGGAGGGATTTATCCGGGGGTGGGAGCGCAGCGACCGTTTGGCGCAGCCAAACACAGCGAGAGGAGGTGCAGCGAAGCAAACCGTAGGCGCTGCCCCCCGGATGAATCCCGCAGCGAAGGAACCCGAGCCTAGGCGAGGGCCGAACGTCAGGGTAAAGCCTTTTTGGTTACTTTTTCGGCGTCTGGAAAAAGTGACCCGCCGTAAGGGCGGAACCCTAGGCGGCCGTTACCGCAGCAACGGATATTCACCCCCCCACCCCATCAAGCCAAATCAAACACCTCCACCAAGCGCCCAGCAATCAACCCCAGCGCCTCTTCAGCCTCATCAACAATCGCCCCCATGCGCATGAAGTCATGGGTCATGCCCACGTAAACCTGCAAGTCGACCGCAACCCCCGCCGCCCGCAAATGCCGGGCATAAGCCACCCCCTCATCGTGCAACGGATCACACTCGGCCAACACCATCAACACCGGCGCGACATTGGCCGGGACTTCGCCGAGCAACGGCGAGAAACGCGGATCAAGACGATCACTGGCATCACGCTGATAGTGCGCGTAGAACCACTGCAGCGAAGCCTTTTCCAGCAGATAGCCTTCGGCAAAACGCTCGATCGAAGGTGTTTCGCGACTGGCATCGGTGACCGGATAAATCAGCACCTGCAAACGCGGCTGCACAGCAGCATCCGTCAGTTGCGCAGCCAGCACCGTGGCCAGGCTGCCACCGACGCTGTCACCGGCAATCGCCAGGCGCGCGGCATTGATGCCCAGATCAGCAGCACTCGCCACCAGCCAGTCCCAGGCATCGCGGGCGTCGTCGGCCGCCGTCGGGAAAAGATGTTCCGGCGCCAGTCGATACGCCACCGACAGCACCACACAATCGGCCAGCGAGGCCAGCGCACGGCACAACGAATCATGCGAGTCGAGGCTGCCGACCACATAGCCGCCGCCATGAAAATACAACAGTGCCGGACGTCTGGCGCCCGCCTGCAATGGATGATTGCTGTAGATCCGTGCGTTCAACAGTGCACCGTCACGCACCGGCAATTGCAGCTCATCGACTACGGCCAGTTCTTCACCGCCGGCGTCCATCAGCAACGATGACTGATCGAATTGTTCACGGGCCTCGGTCGGGCTCAACTCGTGCATGCCGACGCGTTTGCCACTGGCCCGGCCGTTGCCGACCAGTTGCAGAAATGCGGCGATATCAGGATTCAATGACATTCAAATCTCCAAAGCGATCGGGCGCCAGCAGCGCCCGATCGGTTTTACTTGGGTTTCACAGCAGGTTTCAGGACATGACTACTGATTCAACGATCTGGCCAAGCATTTCTTCAGCCTCAGACAGGAAAGTTTCATCGCGCGGGATCTGGAAGTGCCCGCAATCCAGCCATTCGCCGCCCATGCCCGGCTGGTCGAGTTGCGCCGCCAGCTCCAGTGCCTCGGCTTCGCGCCCCAGGGTCCACCAGCAAACCGGGTTGACGGTCAGCGGCGCACAGCGCTCAAGCTTGAGCGACAGCTGCTTGAGCCGGCGCGCCACGCTGAACACATGCGCCAGTTCTTCGGCGCCCAGCGCCACATAGGTCGACGCTCCGCGCTCGGCGCTGATGGCACGCTTGAACAGCGCACGCAGGTTGTGTGGCGTTTCTTCACCGTCGATGGACAGGCCCGGTGCGGCGCCCGGCAGCGTCACCTGCAGGAAGTCGCGCAGGTCGGCTTGCCAGTCATCGACCGCCCCGGCGTCGACCGCCGCCGAAGGCACGAAGCTGTCGACCAGCCCGACAAACTTGACCTGTTGCCCGGCCTGCTCCAGTTGCGCGGCGATCAACATCGCCAGCGTACCGCCCAGCGACCAGCCCAACAGGTGGTAAGGCCCCTGCGGCTGTTTCTGACGAATCTGCGCCAGGTAATCACTGGCCATCTCCTGCAGCGAGGTGTCGTTGAAAGCCGGATCCAGCAGCATCCGCGACTGAATCGCCAACACCTGGCGTTGACCGCTCAAGCGCCGCGCCAGCGGCTCGTAGTCGAACACCGTGCCGAAGCCGGCGTGGAGGCAGAACAGCGGCGCCACGCCCTTGACCTCGGCGTTCATCGCCAGCAACCCGGAGGCTTTTTCCGCCGCGCCCTGAACACTGGCAACCAGCTCACCGATGCTCGGTTTCTGCATCAGATCGCGCAGTTTCAGGCTCAGGCCCTGAGCCTTGAGCACACGGCTGCGAGCCACCACTTGCAGGCTGAGGATCGAGTCGCCACCCAGTTCGAAGAAGTTGTCGGTGAGCCCGACCCGTTCGATTTTCAGCACCTCCTGCCAGATCTTCGCCAGGGCTTTTTCCAGCTCGGTGCGCGGCTCGACGTAGGCCAGCCGCTGTTCGGCGTCCGGATTCGGCAGGGCCTTGCGGTCAAGTTTGCCGTTCGGCGTCAGCGGCATGCGCTCAAGCACCATCAGGTGTACCGGCACCATGTAATCCGGCAGGCTGGCCTTGAGTTGCTCGCGCAGACGCTCGCCCAAACCGTCGGCCGGCGTCTCGGCAGCGGCCAGTACATAGCCGAGCAGTTGCTTGCCGCTGACGCCCTCGCGGGCCACCACGGCGGCGTCACGCACGCCCGGCTGCTGCTTGAGGCGCGCTTCGATTTCACCCAGCTCGATGCGGAAACCACGGATTTTCACCTGATGGTCGATCCGCCCGAGATAGTCGACAGTGCCGTCGGCACGCTGGCGCACCAGGTCGCCGGTGCGGTACAGGCGACTGCCATCGGCGCTGAACGGGTTGGCGACGAAACGTTCGGCGGTGCCACCGGCACTCCCCAGATAACCGCGCGCCAACGCGCCACCCAAGTACAACTCACCGGCAATGCCGGCCGGCAGCGGGTTGAGATCGCTGTCGAGCACATAACCGCTGCGCTCGCCGACCACGCTGCCGATCGGCGCATAGGCCGCTCCGCATTGATCGTCTACAGCGGCCTTCCAGATCAGCGGCGTGACCACCGTCTCGGTAGGGCCGTAGCCGTTGATGATGTACTGCGGTTGCAGTGCGCGTTTGGCCAGTTCGAAACTCGCCACCGGCACCGCATCCCCGCCGAAGCAGTAGATCCGTACCGGCGGCGGATTGCCGTGCTGCTCAGCGTGTTCGGCCAGTTGCTGCAGGTACACCGGCGGGAACGCGGCCACGGTCACGCCGTGCTGATGCAGGGCGTCGTAGGTCTGTTCGGCCGTCCACAGGCTGTCGTCACGAATCAGCAAACGCGCGCCATGCGTCAGGGTGGTCAGCCAGCGCTCATGCGCGCCGTCGAAGGCGAACGACATGAAGTGCAACTCGCAATCGGCCGCGCTCATTTCGTAACGCTGACCGATCGCCTGGCAGTGCATCGCCAGCGGCCCGTGCGCCACGCCGACACCTTTCGGCTGACCGGTGGAGCCGGAGGTGTAGATCACGTAGGCCAGGTTGCCCGGCTGCACCGCGACCTGCGGCGCCGAATCCGGCTGAGTGCGCAGATCCAGCTGATCGAGTTCCAGCACATGCAGGTTGGCCTGGGTCGGCAGCACCTGACGCAGACTCGAATCGCTGAGCAGCAAGGCGATGCCCGAATCGTGCATCAGATAACTCAAGCGTTCGCGCGGATAGGTCGCGTCCAGCGGCACGTAGGCACCCCCGGCCTTGAGCACCGCCAACAGCGCGACGATCATGTTTTCGCTGCGTGGCAGGGCCACACCGACCCGCACTTCCGGCCCGACACCTTCGGCGATCAGCGCATGCGCCAGACGATTGGCCCGCGCTTCGATCTGGCCGTAGCTGAAGGCCTGCTCATTGAAGATCACTGCGGTTTGTTCGGCAGACTGCGCGGCCCACCCGGCAATGCGCTGGTGCACCAGCGTGGTCTGCGGTTGCGCGACAACGTCCGGCGCGGGCGCGACTTGCCCGGTCGGCAGACCGATGCGTCCCAGCGCCTGCCCGGCGTCCTGAACCAGTGCGGTGAGCAGGCCTTCCATGTTGCTGCGGATGCCTTCCACAGTCGCCAGATCAAAATGTTCGCGCAGGGTCATGTACTCGATCACCAACCCGTCTTCGAGGGTGACCATCAGGTCCATCGGGAAGTTGGTCAGGCCCGAGTTATTGATCTCGCCAAACTTCAGCGAATCATCGCGCCACTCGCGCAGCGCCTGATCGATCGGGTGGTTTTCGAACACGATGATGCTGTCGAACAACGATTGCCCGGCACGTCCGCCCCAACGCTGGACGTCGGTCAGCGGGGTGTATTCGCGCTCGCGCATCTCCAGGTTGAAATCCTGCAACTCGCGCAACCAGGCGCCCACGGCCTGCTCGGCCGGCACGTCCTTGATCACCGGCAAGGTGTTGATGAACAGGCCGAGGATTGATTCCGAGGCCGGCAGACTCGCCGGACGCCCCGCCACCGTGGCGCCGAACGCCACGCAACGCTGCCCACTGTACCGGCTCAGCAGCACCAGCCACGCGCCCTGCACCAAGGTGTTGAGGGTGACCTGCTGCGACTGGGCAAAGGCTTTCAACTGCTCGGTGCGGGTTGCGCCCAAACGGCTGTACAGCGCCTGGTGACCGCGACCACTGCCGGTGCGCGTCACCGCGTCCGCCAGATAGGTCGGCTCGTCGAGCAGGCTCAGGTGCTGACGCCAGAAACCTTCGCTGGCATTCGCGTCCTGCTGCTGCAGCCAGTTGATGTAACCGCGGTACGGCACCGCGTCGGCCAGTGGTCGTCCGGAATACTGACTCAGCACTTCGCCGATCAACTGCGAACTGCTCCAGCCGTCGATCAGAATGTGGTGGTAGGTCCAGATCAGTTGATAGCTGTGCTCGCCGACTTGCACCAGCGTCAGCCGTTGCAGCGGTGGCTGGTCAAGGTCGAAGCCCTTGGCCCGCTCGGCATCCGCCAGGCCTTGCAAGGCCTCGGCGCAATGATCCTGCTCACGCCAGTCGAGCAGATTGAACGGCAACTGCGGATCGGCGAGCACAAATTGCAGCGGCTCGGCCATATCCTGCCAGAGGAAACCGGTGCGCAGAATGTCGTGGCGACGGCTGACGGTTTCCCACGCGGCTTGCAGACGCAGCGGCTCAAGGCCCTGCACCGGAACGCTCAACTGGTTGACGTAGAGATCCGCTTCCGGCGAATTCAGGCCAAGGAACAGCATGCCCTGCTGCATTGGCGACAAGCGATAGAGCCCGTCCAGTTGCCCGGCCGGCAGTGGCAGTTGCGCCACCTGCGCCTCGCTCAAGCCGTGCAGTGGCAGATCGATCAGCGCCGGCTCCGGCGTCTCACGCCCTTCGGCAGCCTGCACACACAGGGCCAGTTGCTGAATGGTCGGTTGCTGGAACAGATCTTTCGGGCTCAGCTCCAGCCCTTGCTGACGGGCGCGACTGACCACCTGAATCGAGATGATCGAGTCGCCGCCCAAGGCAAAGAAACTGTCGTGGGTGCTGACCTGCTCAAGGCCCAATACCTCTTTCCAGATCTCCACCAGCGCCTGCTCGGTGGCGTTCACCGGTTCGACATGCAACTGCGCGGCACTCAGTTCCAGTGCTGGCAGGCGCTTGCGGTCGATCTTGCCGTTGGGGGTCAGCGGCAGTTGCGCCAGCCACAGGCGGTGGGTCGGCACCATGTAGTCCGGCAGGGTTGCGCTCAGCCAGTTGCCGAGGGTTTGCTGCAGTGCGGCCTGTTGCTCGGCGCTGGCTTCGATGATCGCCGGATCGCTCGGCACCAGATAAGCAATCAATTGCTGACTGCCCGACACTTCGCTGGCCACGACCACCGCTTCACGCACGGCGGCATGCGCCAGCAGACGCGCTTCAATTTCGCCCAGCTCGATACGCAAGCCGCGAATTTTCACCTGATGGTCGATCCGGCCCATGTACTCCAGTTCGCCCTCCTCGCGCTCACGAATCAGGTCGCCGGTGCGGTACATACGCTCGCCGCTGCCGACGAAAGGATTCGGTACGAAGCGCTCGGCGGTCATCGCCGCACGCCCCAGATAACCGCGAGTGATGCCGGCGCCGGACAGGTACAGCTCGGCCGAAACGCCCTGCGGCACTGCGTGCAGATCAGCATCCAGCAGATGGCTGGCGCTGTGATCGAGCGCACGCCCGATCCGCGCCTGACCACCGGCGCTGCGGCGGGTCCAGGTCGAGTAAGTGGTGTCTTCCGACGGGCCGTACAGGTCGTAAACGTGCTCGACCGTCGACTGCTGATACAACGCCTCCACCAGCGCTTGTTTCAGCGGTTCACCCGCCAGGTTGATGATGCGCACGCTCGGCGGAATCTGCCCGGCTCGCTGCAGCGCGGCAATCGCCGAAGGCACAGTGTTGATCAGGCGCACCTGATCGCGGGCCGGCAGTTGCGCCAGCTCCAAGGCATTACGCGCGATGATCAGCGAACCGCCGTTGGCGAGAGTGACAAACAGCTCCCAGACCGACAGGTCGAAGCACACCGACGTCGAGGCCAGCACGCCTTGGATGTCGTCGCGGCTGTAGACCTTGGCCGACCAGTCGATCAGCGCCATGACGTTGCGATGGGCAATCGCCACGCCTTTCGGTTTGCCGGTGGAGCCGGAGGTGTAGATCACGTAGGCAAGGTTGTCCGGTTGCACCGCAGTCTGTGGTGCAACAGCCGAATAATCGCTCATCGAAACCTGATCCATCAGCAGCACTTGCGTATCGCCCGGCACGCTCAGGGTCAAGGCAACCGCCTGTTCGGTCAGCAACACCCGCGCCCGGCTGTCCTCCAGCATGTAGGCAACGCGATCCGCCGGATAGTCCGGATCCAGCGGCACATAGGCACCACCAGCCTTGAGCACCGCCAGCAAGGCAATCAGCAATTGCTCGGAACGCGGCATCGCCACGCCCACGCGCACTTCCGGGCCGACACCCAGCTCGACCAGTTTGTGCGCCAGACGGTTGGCCTGCGCGTCCAGTTCGGCGTAGGTCAGTTGCGTATGGGCGAAGGTCACCGCCAAGGCATCCGGAGTCGCCGCCACTTGATAGGCGATGGCTTGATGGATGCACAGATCGGTGGAGAAGTCGGTGCTCACTAGCGGGCGGTGTTCGATCAGGTTCAGCTCGCTGAGCGTGCGCTCCCCCGACTCGCTCATTTGCCCGAGCAAGCGCTGCAGATACCCAGCCAGTTGCACCACGCTGTGCGCCGCAAAGCTTTCGCACTGGTAGCTGAAGTGCATCGACAATTCGTCGCTCAAGTGCACCAGCAGCGTCAGCGGGTAGTTGGTCTGCTCATGATTGTGAATTTCACCGAAGCGCAGTTCTTGTGGTGCGCCCTGCGCCAGCGCCTCGGACACCGGGTAGTTCTCGAACACCAGAATGTTGTCGAACAGCGCCTCACCGTTGCGCTCGGCCCAGCGCTGAATATCGAACAACGGGGTGTGCTCATGCTCACGCAAGGCCAGGTTCTGCGCCTGCACGCTCTGCAACCATTCGCCAACGCTCGATGGCGACTGCGGGCTGGCGATGACCGGCAAGGTGTTGATGAACAGACCGATCTGCTGCTCGACGCCTTTGAGCTCGGCCGGACGCCCCGCCACCGTGGCGCCGAACGCCACACACGGCTGGCCGGTCAGGCGCTGCAAGAGCAGCAGCCATGCCGCCTGAATCAGCGTGTTGAGGGTGACTTTCTGCTGGCGCGCGAACTCGCCCAGACTCCGCGTCTGCTCAGCGTCGAGCACGCAGAAATGTTCGCCGTGGCCGTCGCGCGGTGCATCGCCGCGCTGCGCCTGCAACGCTTGCGCGAGCAAGGTCGGCGCTTGCAGGTCAGCCAGTTGCGCGGTCCAGTAACGCTCGCTGGCCTGCACGTCCTGGCGCTGCAGCCATTCGATGTAATCGCGGTAATGCCCGGCCAGTGGCGGCTGGGCAACCCCGCTGTAACGCTGCAGGACTTCACCAAGCAACTGCGAGTTGCTCCAGCCGTCCATCAGGATGTGGTGGTTGGTGTAGATCAAGTGGCAGCGCTGCTCGTCCAGACGCACCACGACCATGCGCAACAGCGGCCCCTGGCTCAGGTCGAAACCTTGCGCCTGTTCGGCTGCGGCCAGTGCATTCAGATCACTCTGGCAATCGTCACGATCACGCCAGTCGAGCACGCGGAACGGCATGTCCAGTTGCTTGTGCACCACCTGCACCGGACGCGCCAGCTCACCCTGCCAGACAAAGCTGCTGCGCAGGATGTCGTGGTTGTCCACTGCTGCTTGCCAGGCTTGCTGGAAGCGTTGCGGATCGAGGCCTTCGACATCGAGCCGGACCTGGTTGATGTAATCGCCGGTGGCCTGCTCGTAGAGGCTGTGGAACAACATGCCCTGCTGCATCGCCGACAGCGGATACACATCGGCGACCTGGCGCGGTGCCAGCGGGAACTGGTCGAGCTGCGCCTGTGTCAGGCCGGCCAACGGGAAGTCCGACGGGGTCAGGCCTTCGACGCCCGGGGTCAGGCAATGGCCGATCAATGCTGCGAGTTCTGCGGCGTAATCTGCGGCCAGGGCTTCGATCACCGCGCTGTCGAAACGCTCACTGCTGAACGTCCAGCCCACCCGCAGCTCGCCGCCATACACTTGACCGTTGAGGGTCAACCAGTTGCCCAGCGGCGCCTCCGGGCTCTGATCGAGGCCGGCGTTGTCCGGCGACGGCACGAACAGCGCAGCCTCGTCGCCGGCGAAACTGCCGTCGAACTGCCCGAGGTAGTTGAAGGTGATGCGCGGGCTCGGCAAGGCCTGCAGGCTCTGCTGCGCGCGGGCATCACCGAGGTAACGCAAAGCGCCGAAACCGATGCCCTTGTTGGGGATCGAGCGCAGTTGTTCCTTGATCTGCTTGATCGACTCGTCAAGCGTGTCTGCCGGCGTCAGGCGCACCGGGAACAGGCTGGTGAACCAGCCCACCGTGCGCGTCAGATCGACACCGTCGAACAGTTCTTCGCGGCCATGGCCTTCGAGCTGGATCAGCGTCGACGCCTGCCCGCTCCAACGGCCGATGACCCGCGCCAGTGCCGTCAGCAACAGGTCATTGACCTGGGTGCGGTACGCCGCCGGGGCCTCTTGCAGCAGTTGCCGTGTCAGCTCGGCGCCGAGGCGGGTTTGTACGGTCTGGGCCAGACGATTGTCCTGACTGGCGTCAACGCGTTTGCACGGCAGATCGGTACTCACATCGCTCAGGCAGGCCTGCCACCAAGCCAGCTCTGCCTGCAACGCCGGGCTGTTGGCGTAGCGCTGCAAGTGCTCGCCCCAGTCCTTGAAGGCACTGGTCCGGGACGGCAGGCTCAACGGCTGATCGTTGAGCAGTTGCTGATAAGCGTTCTGCAGGTCTTCCAGCAGAATCCGCCACGACACGCCGTCCACCGCCAGGTGATGAATCACCAACTGCAAACGCTGAGTGCCATCGGCCAGATTTGCCAGCACCGCACGCAGCAACGGCCCGTGTTGCAGATCGAGGCTGCGCTGGGCGCGATTACCCAAGGCTTCAAGGGCGGCGGCATCCGCGACCTGTTCCTGCCAGAGCAGGTTCTGCGGCAGCGCTTCGACCGCGCGATGCTCGGCCTGCCACACGCCATCGCGCTGGGTGAAGCTCAGGCGCAAGGCATCGTGATGAGCGACCAGTGCGCGCAACACTTGCTCGAGCTTTTCAGCGTCCAGCGCCTGCCGCGGTTGCAGCAGCACCGACTGGTTCCAGTGATGACGCTGCGGAATCTCGTCGGCGAAGAATTGCTGCTGGATCGGCAGCAGCAACGCCGTACCACTCGCGGCTTGCTGATCAATCGTCGATTCGTCGCCGCCCCACTGCGCGACCAGCGCCAGACGCTGCACGGTCTGGTGCTGGAACAGGTCTTTGGGATTGAGGCGAATGCCGGCCTGACGTGCGCGGCTGACCACCTGAATCGAGATGATCGAGTCGCCGCCCAATTCGAAGAAGTTGTCGTGGATGCCGACTTGCGGCAGCTTCAACACGTCTTGCCAGATCGTGGCCAGCCCCTGCTCCATCGCGCCTTGCGGCGCCTGATAGGTCTGCTGCGCCTGACTGGCGTCCGGTGACGGCAAGGCGTTGCGATTGAGTTTGCCGTTGGCGGTCAACGGCAATTGCGCCAACAGCAACAGGTGCGCCGGGACCATGTGATCCGGCAGATTGGCCTTGAGTTCGGCGCGCACGCTGTCGCGCCACAGCGCCTGTTCGGCCGGGCTTGCGTCGAGCAGCGCGGCGTCGCCTGGCACCAGATACGCCACCAGTTGCTGACCGCTGAGGCCCGGCTGCGCCAGCACCACGGCCTGGCGCACGGCAGCCTGTTCCAGCAGTTGCGCTTCGATCTCGCCGAGTTCGATACGGAAACCGCGAATTTTCACCTGATGGTCGATCCGGCCGATGTATTCGATCACGCCGTCGGCGCGATAGCGCGCCAGGTCACCGGTACGGTACAGACGCCCGCCATCGGCGGCGAACGGGTCGGGAATAAAGCGCAGGCAGGTCAGATCGGCGCGGTTCAGGTAACCGCGAGCCAGGCCGGCACGACCGACGTACAGCTCACCGATGCAACCTTTGGCGACCGGGTTCAGATCACCGTCGAGCAAGTACCAGGACAGATCGGGAATCGGTTCGCCGATCGGGCTGCTGGCATCACGCTGCAAGTCGGCCAGCGAAATCGGCCGGTAGGTCACGTGCACGGTGGTTTCGGTGATGCCGTACATGTTGATCAGTTGCGGTGCCTGATCGCCGAAACGCTCGAACCACGGACGCAGGCTCTTGACCTCCAGCGCCTCGCCGCCGAACACCACGTAACGCAGCGCCAGTGCTTGCGCCGTATGCTGCGGGGCGCAGGCCACTTGCATCAATTGCTTGAACGCCGACGGCGTCTGGTTGAGCACGGTGACGCCTTCGCGGCAAAGCAAGGCGAAGAAATCTTCCGGCGAGCGGCTGACCTCATAAGGCACCACCAGCAGTTTGCCGCCGTACAGCAGCGCCCCGAAAATCTCCCACACCGAGAAGTCGAACGCGTAGGAATGGAACAGGCTCCAGACATCCGTGGCGCCGAAATCGAACCACGCATCAGTGGCCTCAAACAGGCGCAGCACGTTGCGATGGGCCAGCAACGTACCCTTCGGCTGACCGGTGGAACCGGAGGTGTAGATCACGTAAGCCAGGTTGTCCGGGCTCATGCGTACCTGCGGATTGCTGTCGCTGTAGCCTTCCAGACCGTCACGTTCCTGATCGAGCATCAGGCTGCGCAGCGAATCCGGCACCGGCAGACGCCCCAGCAGATGACTCTGGGTCAGCAGCAAGGCGATGCCGCTGTCGCCGATCATGTAGCTCAGGCGTTCTTCCGGGTACGTCGGGTCCAGCGGCACATAGGCGCCGCCGGCCTTGAGAATCGCCAGCAGGCCGACCAGCATGTCGAGGCTGCGCTCCACCGCCAGACCGACGCGCACGTCAGGGCCGACTCCGCTGGCAATCAGCTTGTGGGCCAACTGGTTGGCGCGACTGTTCAGTTCGCCGTAGCTCAGGGACTGCCCGGCACAGCTCACGGCAATCGCTTGCGGGGCGCGGGCGGCTTGTTGTTCGATCCGTTGATGCAGGCACTGCTCGCTCGGGAAATCGCGGAGGGCCGGGTTCCACTGCTGCAAGGTCGCCGCGCGTTCGGCGGCGTCATGCAGCGGCAGTTCGGCGATGCGCTGAGCGCTGTCGGCGACGATGCCTTGCAGCAGACGGGTCCAGTGTTGCGCCAGGCGTTCGATGGTTTCGACGTCGAACAGGTCAGTGGCATAGGTCAGCTCGGCCCAGACGTTGGCGCTCGATTCAAAAGTGTTCAGGGTCAGGTCGAACTGCGCGGTACTGGACGCCCAAGGCAAGCCTTCAATCGCCAGTTTTGGCAGACGCGTGGCGCCCTGCGCCTGACGCACCTGGCTTTGGTGGTTGTGCATCACCTGGAACAATGGGCTGTGGCTGAGGCTGCGTTCCGGTTGCAGCGCGTCGACCAGTTGTTCGAACGGCAGATCCTGATGCGCCTGCGCACCCAGCACGGTGTTTTTCACTTGCTGCAGCAGGCTGCGGAACGTCTGCTGACTGTCGAACTCGGCCTTCAATACTTGGGTGTTGACGAAGAAGCCGATCAGGCCTTCGGTCTCGACCCGGTTGCGGTTGGCCACCGGCACCCCGACGCGGATATCGGCCTGACCGCTGTAGCGATGCAGCAGGGTCTGGAACGACGCCAGCAACAGCGCAAACAGCGTGACGTTTTCGCGTTGCGCCAGGTGCTTGAGCGCGGTGGCCAGTTCGAGGCTCAGCGGGATATCGCGACGGGCGCCACGATAGCTCTGCTCGGCTGGACGCGGACGGTCGGTCGGCAACTCCAGCAGCGGTTGATCACCATCACCGAGTTGTGCGGTCCAGTAGCTCAATTGACGCTCGCGTTCACCGGCGTCCATCCACTGTTTCTGCCACACGGCGTAGTCGGCGTATTGCACCGGCAGCGCCGGCAATTGCACGTTCTGGCCCTGGCTGTAGGCGGCATACAACGCCACCAGTTCATCAACCATGACATTCATCGACCAGCCATCGGAGACGATGTGATGCAGGGTGATGACCAGTGCGTGGTCGTCGGCGGCCAGACGCAGCAGTTTGACCCGCAGCAACGGGCCTTGCTGCAGATTGAACAGGTGCAGGGTTTCGGCTGCGACCAGCGCTTGCAGCGCCGCCTCGTCGAGATCCGCCGCCACGTCCTGCACCTGCAGATCGAGCGTGCCGTGAGCCTGGATCACTTGCAGGGTCTGGCCCTGCTGTTCGACGAAGCAGGTGCGCAGGGATTCATGGCGCTCGATCAGCGCGTCGAAGCTGCGCTGCAACGCCGGCAGATCCAGCTCACCGCGCAGACGCAGCGCCGCCGGCACGTGATAAGCGGTGCTGGTCGGTTCCAGTTGCCAGAGGAACCATTGACGCTCCTGGGCATAGGACAGCGCCAGCGGCTGCTGGCGTGGCAAGGCAACAATCGGCGGCTCCCGGTGCGCCTGATCGACACCCAGCGCGGCGACGAAGTCTTCCAGCGTGCTGTGTTCGAACAACGTGCGCAGCGGCACCTGCACGTTCAGCGCCTGACGCACCCGCGAGACCACTTGCGTGACCAGCAACGAGTGGCCGCCCAGTTCAAAGAAGTTGTCACTCAGGCCCACGCGATCAAGCTTGAGCACCGCTTGCCAGATCTCGGCAACGCTGTGTTGCGTGGCGGTTTGCGGGGCGATGTAAGTTGATTGCAACTGGCTGGCGTCAGGTGCCGGCAAGGCTTTGCGGTCGACTTTGCCGTTCGGCGTCAGTGGCAGTTGCGCGAGGAACAACAGGTGCGCCGGCACCATGTATTCCGGCAGCTCGGCCTTGAGGCTGGCTTTCAATGCGGCGCGCAGTTCGCCTTCATCAAAAGCGTCGGCGGTCGGCACCACATAGCCGACCAGTTGCGGGCCGTTCGGGCCGTCCTGAGCGACTACCACGGTTTCGCGCACGCTATCGAGGGCGAGCAAACGCGCTTCGATCTCGCCGAGTTCAATCCGGAAACCACGGATTTTCACCTGGTGGTCGATCCGCCCGATGTACTCGATCACGCCCTCGGCGCGGTAACGGGTCAGGTCGCCGGTGCGGTACAGGCGCGCGCCGGTTTTCGAAAAGGGATCCGGGACAAAACGTTCGGCGGTCAGGCTCGGGCGCTGGAAGTAACCACGAGCGAGGCCGTCGCCGCCGATCAGCAATTCCCCCGGGGCGCCGAGCGGATTGAGCTCAAGGTCGCTGCCGAGGATGTACAACGCGGTGTTGTCGATCGGAGTGCCGAGGAATGGACGGCTGTTGTCCGCACTCAAGGCATGCTGCGCCGACCAGATAGTGGTTTCGGTCGGGCCGTAGAGGTTCCACACCCTCGGCGTCAGTACGAGCATGCGTTGCGCCAGTTCCTGCGGCAGCGCTTCACCGCCACAGAGGAACGTGCGGCCCGCCAGGATTGGCGCCTGTTCATTGTCCAGCAGCATGCGCCAGGTCGAGGGCGTGGCTTGCAGCGCCGTCACGCCATGACGCCCGATCAGTTCGAGCACCGCTTGCGGGTCTTGATGCACGTCCTTGCCGGTCAGCACCACACAGGCGCCGGCCAGCAATGGGCCGTAGATTTCCAGGCCGAAAATATCGAACGAAAAGGTGGTCAGCGACAGCATGCGATCGGCGGCCACGATACCCGGCTGCTTGATCATGCTCGCGACAAAATTGCTCAGCGCCGCGTGGCGCACCATCACGCCTTTCGGTTTGCCGGTGGAACCGGAGGTGTAGATCGTGTAGGCCAGATGCTCGCCATTGACTGCCAATTCCGGCGCGGTCTGTGGATAAGCCGCCAGCCAGTCGTTTGGCTGATCCAGCAACAGGCTTTGCACGCCCGGCGGGATCGGCAACTGCGCCTGCAGATGGCTTTGGGTCAGCAGCAATTGCAGGCCGCTGTCCTCGATCATGTAGGCCAGGCGATCCTGTGGATACGCCGGATCCAGCGGCACATAAGCACCGCCGGCCTTGAGGATCGCCAGCAGGCCGACGATCATTTCCGCGCTGCGTTCGACGGCGATGCCGACCAGTTGATCCGGGCCGACACCGGCCTCGATCAGCTTGTGCGCCAGTTGACTGGAGCGGGCATCCAGCTCGCCGTAGCTCAGCACGTCTTCGCCGATGATCAGGGCAGTGGCCTGCGGCGTTTGCTGCGCACGCCGGGAGAAATCCCGCTGCACGCATTCGGCTTGCGCGCTGCGGTCGGCGCTGCGCAACCAGTCCTGCAACAGCACGCCGTGCTCGGCGCTTTCCAGCAACGGCAATTCGCCGACGCGCTGGCTCGGTGCGGCGACGATACCGCGCAGCAGGTTCTGCCAGTGACGCGCCAGACGCTCGACGGTTTCAGCTTTGAACAGATCGGTGGCGTAGGTCAGCTCGGCGGCAAAGCCATCGCTGGACTCGTAGGTATTCAGCGTCAGGTCGAACTGCGCGGTGCGCCCTTCCCACTGCACGTCCTCGACACTCAGCTGCGGTAACTGCGCGGCGCTACGCCCCTGATCACGGCTGGTCTGGTGGTTGAACATCACCTGGAATACCGGGCTGTGGCTCAGGCTGCGCTCCGGTTGCAAAGCTTCGATCAGTTGCTCGAACGGCAGATCCTGATGCGCCTGCGCGGCCATCGCCGCCTGCTTGACCTGAGCCAGCAACTGGTTGAACGGCAACTGCCCGCTGACCTCGGCATTCAGCACCTGCGTGTTGACGAAGAAGCCGATCAGGCCTTCGGTCTCGACCCGGTTGCGGTTGGCGGTCGGCACCCCGACGCGAATCTGCGCCTGTCCGCTGTAGCGATGCAGCAACGCCTGGAACGACGCCAGCAGCAGCATGAACAGGCTCGCGCCTTCGCGCTGCGCCAGCTGTTTGAGGGCGTCACCGAGGTCAGCCGGCAGGTTCAGTTCCAGCCGCGCACCGCGCAGGCTTTGCACGGCCGGACGCGGGAAATCGATCGGCAGCTCCAGCACCGGCTGCTCGCCGCCCAGGGTCTTGACCCAGTAGGCCAACTGGCGCTCGCGCTCGCCCGCTTCCAGCCAGTGGCGCTGCCAGATCGCGTAGTCGGCGTATTGCACTTCCAGCTCCGGCAGGCTCAGCGGCTGCCCGGCGGTGTCGGCGGCGTAATGCTGAATCAACTCGTTGACCAGGACTTTGATCGACCAGCCATCGGAGATGATGTGGTGCTGGATCAGCACCAGTACATGATCGTCCGGTGCCACTTCGAGCAGCGCCACCCGCAACAGCGGGCCCTGCTGCAAATTGAACGGGCGTGCGGTTTCGCTCTCGACAAAGGCCTTGATCGCCGCGTCTTCCCCGGCGGCATCGAGGCCCTCCGGCAATGGCGTCAGGCTGATGCTCAGCGGCAACTGCGGGTGAATCACCTGGCAAAAGCTTTCACCCTGCTCGGCGAAAGTGGTGCGCAGGCTTTCGTGGCGTGCCGCCAAGGCGTTGAAGCTGCGCTCCAGCGCCGCCACATCCAGCCCCCCCTTGAGGCGCAGGGCGCTGGGGATGTGATACGCGGTGCTGTGCGGGTCCATTTGCCAGAGGAACAGTTGACGTTCCTGAGCGTACGACAGAGGAATCGCCGCAAACCCGGAACGTGTTTCCGGGATCGGCAGGTTGGCCGGAGAGACGCCCTCTTCGAGCATCTTTTCCAGGTACAGCTTACGTTTGTCCAGCGGCAGAGTGATAAAGCGCTTGGCTACCCTCAAAGCAACACTCTTGTCCATCAGACTTCCTCCATATCGTCAAGCAGGGCTTCCAGCTTGCTCAGTTTCTGTTCGTTGATTGCCCCGCCTCCTGTATCGAGTCGAGCAACAAAATCGCTCAGGACGGGGTGCTGGAATAACAGTTGCGGGGTCAGCGTCAGGCCCAGTTCAAGGGCCATGCGCGACACCACGTTGACCGCCAGCAGCGAGTGCCCGCCGAGTTCGAAGAAGTGATCGTTCAGACCGATGCGTTGCACTTCGAGCACTTGCTGCCAGATCGCCGCGACCTGCTGCTCAAGCTCACTGTGCGGCGCGACATACGCGGCCTGCATCTGGCTGGCATCGACCGCCGGCAGGGCCTTGCGGTCGAGTTTGCCGTTGGGGGTCAGTGGCAACTGCTCAAGGAACAGCAGGTGCGCGGGAATCATGTAGTCAGGTAACGAAGACTTGAGGCCAGTCTTTAGTCCCTCGCGCAGTTGCCGCTGCGCGTCCCCGTCGTGCATCTCCAGTGACGGGGCAACCACATACGCCACCAGTTGCGCGCCGGTGTCGCTCTCGACGGCCAGCACCGCCGCCTCGGTGACTGCCGGTTGCGCGAGCAATCGCGCCTCGATCTCCCCCAGTTCGATGCGGAATCCACGAATTTTCACCTGATGGTCGATCCGGCCCATGTACTCCAGCTCGCCATCCTCGCGCTCTCGAGTCAGGTCGCCGGTGCGGTACATGCGCTCGCCGCTGCCGACGAAAGGATTCGGTACGAAGCGCTCGGCGGTCATCGCCGCACGCCCCAGATAACCGCGAGTGATGCCGGCGCCGGACAGGTACAGCTCGGCCGAAACGCCTTGCGGCACCGCGTGCAGATCGGCGTCGAGCAGATGGCTGGCGCTGTGCTCGAGCGCGCGACCGATCCGCGCCTGACCGCCAGCACTGCGACGGGTCCAAGTCGAGTAAGTGGTGTCTTCCGACGGGCCGTACAGGTCGTAGACGTGCTCGACCGTCGATTGCTGATACAGCGCGTCGACCAAGGCTTGTTTCAGCGGTTCACCCGCCAGATTGATGATGCGCACGCTCGGCGGAATCTGCCCCGCGCGGTGCAGTGCGGCAATCGCCGACGGCACAGTGTTGATCAGGCGCACCTGATCGCGGGCCGGCAGTTGCGGCAGCTCCAAGGCATTACGGGCGATGATCAGCGAGCCGCCGTTGGCGAGGGTGACAAACAGCTCCCAGACCGACAGGTCGAAGCACACCGACGTCGAGGCCAGCACGCCTTGAATGTCCTCGCGGCTGTAGACCTTGGCCGACCAGTCGATCAGCGCCATGACGTTGCGATGGGCAATCGCCACGCCTTTCGGTTTGCCGGTGGAGCCTGAGGTGTAGATCACGTAGGCAAGGTTGTCCGGTTGCACTGTGGTCTGTGGCGCAACGGCCGAATAACCAATCAGCGACAGCTGATCCAACAGCAGCACTTGGGTTTCGCTTGGCACGCTCAGGGTCGCGGCAACCGCCTGTTCGGTCAGCAACACCCGCGCCCGGCTGTCCTCCAGCATGTAGGCAACGCGATCCGCCGGGTAATCCGGGTCCAGCGGCACATAGGCACCACCGGCCTTGAGCACCGCAAGCAAGGCAATCAGCAACTGCTCGGAACGCGGCATCGCCACGCCCACGCGCACTTCCGGGCCGACACCCAGCTCGACCAGTTTATGCGCCAGACGGTTGGCGTGGGCATCCAGTTCGGCGTAGGTCAGTTGCGTATGGGCAAAGGTCACCGCCAAGGCATCCGGGGTCGTCGCCACCTGATTGGCGATGGCTTGATGGATGCACTGCTCGGTAACGAAATCGCTGTTCACTTGCGAGCCGTGTTCAATCAGGTTCAGTTCACTGAGCGAACGTTCCCCGCCATCCGCCATCTGGCTCAGCAGACGCTGCAGATGCGCGCCCAACTGCGCCACGCTGGCCGCAGCGAAGCTGTCGCGCTGATAACTGAAATGCACCGACAGTTGCACGCCCATGTTCACCAGCAGGGTCAGCGGATAGTTGGTCTGCTCCTGATTGGCCACCGCGCCGAAGCGCAGACCTTGCGGCGCACCGCGTTCCAGTGCTTCGCCGATCGGGTAGTTCTCGAACACCATCAGGCTGTCGAACAGCGCGTCACCGCCCTGCCCGGCCCAGCGCTGAATATCCGCCAGCGGCGTGTGTTCGAACTCGCGCGAGGCGAGGTTCTGCGCCTGCACCGCTTGCAGCCAGGCGATCACGCTCTGCTGCGCGGGCGGTGCGGCGATCACCGGCAACGTGTTGATGAACAGGCCGATCTGCGCTTCGGCTCCCGGCAGATCCGCCGGGCGCCCGGCGACGGTGGCGCCGAACGCCACGCAATCCTTGCCGGTGTAGCGCTGCAACAGCAGCAGCCACGCCGCTTGCACCACGGTGTTGACGGTGACTTTCGCGGCCCGGGCAAACTCGCCCAGACGCTGGCTCAGCTCAGCGTCCAGCACCTGGTAATGATCGCCGTAACCCACGCTCGGCAAACCGGCCTGCGGCCGTGCGATGGCATTGGCCAGGCGCGTCGGTTCCTGCAGATTGCCCAGCGTCGCCCGCCAGTAGGCTTGCGCCGCCGCGCCATCCTGACGTTGTAGCCAGGCGATGTAATCGCGGTAGCGACCTGCGCCACGGGCGACCGCTTCGCCGCTGTAGTGCTGCAACACTTCGCCGAGCAACTGCGAACTGCTCCAGCCGTCCATCAGGATGTGATGGTTGGTGTAGATCAGGTGATAACGCTCGGCTGCAGTGCGCACCAGCACCAGGCGCATCAGCGGCGCACAGCTCAGGTCCAGACCCAGGGCGCGCTCCTCATCGGCGAGGGTTTGCAGCGCTGCCTCCAGATCAGTTCTGCCGTGCCAGTCGAGCACGCTGAACGGCACCTCGACCTGACGCTGCACCACTTGCACCGGTTGCGGCAGATCGCCTTGCCAGAAGAAGCCGCTGCGCAGGATGTCGTGGGCATCTACCGCCGCCTGCCACGCCGCGCGGAAGCGTTGCGGATCGACGCCGTCGACGTCCAGGCGCATCTGGTTGATGTAGTCGCCATTGCCGTGTTCGAGCAAGGTGTGGAACAGCATGCCCTGCTGCATCGGCGACAGCGGATAGATGTCGTCGATGCCTTGCGGCTCCAGCACCAGCGCATCCAGTTGCGCTTGCGACAGTTGCGCCAGCGGGAAGTCCGACGGCGTCACGCCACGGTTGCCAGTGTCGCAGCAGTGGCCGATCAGCGTGGTCAGTTCCTGCACATAGTCGTCGGCCAGACGCTGGATGGTGGCGGTGTCGAACATCGCGCCGCTGTAGGTCCAGCTCAGGTCCAGCTCGCCGCCGAACACCTTGCTGTTGAGCGCCAGCGGATTGCCCAGCGGCCCTTGCAGATTGACCTCTGCGCCGCCGGACTCGCTGGTCGGCACGAACAGGGCATCGCTGGCAGCGTCGAAGCTGCCGTCGAACTGGCCGAGGTAGTTGAAAGTCAGGCGCGGCGCCGGCAAGGCTTGCAGGGTGGCACGCGCCGGCTCATCACCAAGGTGCGCGAGTGCGCCGAAGCCGATGCCTTTGTGGGGGATCGCCCGCAGCTGTTCCTTGATCTGCTTGAGCGACGCGCCGAGTTCCGCAGCCGGTGCCAGGCGTGCCGGGAATACGCTGGTAAACCAGCCCACGGTGCGGGTCAGATCGATGTGTTCGAACAGGTCTTCGCGACCATGCCCCTCAAGCAACACCAACGCATTGTCGTCCCCGGTCCAGCGCACCAGCACCCGCGCCAGCGCGGTCAGCAACAGGTCGTTGACCTGGGTGCGATAGGCTGCCGGAGCTTCCTGCAACAGCTGACGGGTCAGGGTCTGATCGAGTTTGCTGCGCAGGGTCAGCGCCTGATCGTGTTGCTGCCCACCGTTCGGATGGTCGTAAGGCAAAGCCGCCGAAGCGCCCTGCAACTGCTGCTGCCAGAAGCCCAGTTCGGCCTGCAACGCCGGGGTTTGGGCGTAGTCCTTCAACGCCGCTGCCCAGGCTTTGAGCGCACTGGATTTCGCCGGCAATTGCACGGGCTTACCTGCGAGGAGCTGGCGATAGGCGTTTTGCAGATCTTCGAACAGAATCCGCCACGACACGCCATCGACCACCAGGTGATGGACGATCAGCAGCAGGCGCTGACTGCCATCAGCCAGGTTCGCCAGCACCGCGCGGATCAGCGAACCGCCGCTCAGTTGCAGGCTGCGCTGGGCCTTGTCGCCCAGTGCCTCAAGGGCGTCGAGATCAGCGACCTCGACTTGCCAGAGAATGGTTTCCCCCGCTTGCGTGGCGACGTCGCGGTAATGCGCCGACCAACCCGCAGCCTGCTCGACAAAGTCCAGACGCAAACTGTCGTGCTGCACGACCAACGCATCCAGCGCTTGCTCCAGTACCTGAGCGTCCAACGCCTGCGTCGGCTTGAGCATCACTGACTGGTTCCAGTGGTGACGGTCGGGAATCGCTTCGGCAAAGAATGTCTGATGAATCGGCAGCAGCGCGGTTTCGCCGGTTTGCGCGCGCTGATCGATGGGCTGCACGACTTCGCCGGTCTGCGCGACGGCGGCCAGGGCCTGAATGGTCTGGTGCTGGAACAGGTCTTTGGGACTGAAGCGGATCCCGGCCTGCCGCGCCCGGCTGACCACTTGAATCGAGATGATCGAATCGCCACCCAGTTCGAAGAAGTTGTCGCTGACACCGACTTGCTCAAGCTTGAGTACGTCCTGCCAGATGGCCGCCAGTTGCTGCTCCAGCGCGCTCTGGGGGGCGACATAGGTTTGCTGCAGTTGGCTGACGTCCGGTTTTGGCAGGTTCTTGCGATCGAGCTTGCCATTCGGCGTCAGCGGCATGCGCTCAAGACGCAGGACATACGCCGGCACCATGTGCGCCGGCAGGCTGGCCTTGAGCTGCGCGCGCAGGTCTTCGGTGAACTCGGCACGAGCCGAATCACCGACCACGTAGGCCACCAGCCGCTTGCCACTGCCGGCGCTGCCTTCCTGCGCCACGACCACCGCTTCACGCACGCCGTCGAGGGCTTGCAGCGCCGCTTCGACTTCGCCCAGTTCAATACGGAAACCGCGAATCTTCACCTGATTGTCGATGCGATCCAGATAGTCGAACGTGCCGTCGACACGCTGGCGCACCAGGTCACCGGTGCGATAGAGCAAGCCGCCATTTGCGCTGAACGGGTCGGCGACAAAACGCTCGGCGGTCAGCCCCGGACGGTTCAGATAACCCCGCGCCAACCCGGTACCACCAAGGTACAGCTCACCGGCCATACCTTGTGGCAACAGGTTCAGATCGGCGTCGAGCACATAGGCGCTGCGGTCGCCGATCCGGCTGCCGATCGGCGCGTAAGCGGCACCGCATGGCTCTTCACGGCCAGCCTTCCAGATCAACGGCGTGACCACGGTTTCGGTCGGGCCGTAGCCGTTGATGATGTAGTCCGGATCGAGCGCGCGTTTGACCCGCTCGAAACTGGCGTTCGGCACCGCATCGCCGCCGAAGCAATAGATCCGCACTTTCGGCGGGTGGCCGACACGCTCGGCGTGTTCGGCCAGTTGTTGCAGGTACACCGGCGGGAACGCGACCACGCTCACGCCGTGTTCGATCATCGCGTTGTAGGTCTGCTCCGGCGTCCACAATGTGTCGTCGCGGATCAGCAGCGAAGCACCGTGAGTCAGGCTGGTCAGCCAGCGTTCGTGGGCACCGTCGAAGGCGAACGACATGAAGTGGAATTCGCAGTCGCTGTCGCGCATTTCGTAGCGCTGACCGATGGCCTGGCAATGCATCGCCAATGGGCCGTGGGCAACGCTGACGCCTTTCGGATTGCCGGTGGAACCGGAGGTGTAGATCACGTACGCGAGGTTATGCGGATCGACTGCCACCTGTGGCGCCGTGATCGGCAACTGGCGCAGGTCGAGACGATCCAGCTCCAGCAATGGCACCGATTCGGCCACCGGCAATTGCGCCGACACCGACGAATCGCTGATCAGCAGCGCCAGCCCTGAATCCTCGATCAGATAGGCCAGGCGTTCACGCGGATAACTGGTGTCCAGCGGCACATAGGCACCGCCGGCCTTGAGCACCGCCAGCAGCGCGACGATCACCGCCTCGCTGCGTGGCAGGGCCACGCCGACCCGGGTCTCGGCGCCGACACCACGGGCGATCAGCGCGTGGGCCAGTTGATTGGCACGCTGCTCGATCTCGCCATAACTGAAGTGCTGACCGTTGAAGATCACCGCGGTGCGCTGCGGACGCTCGACCGCCAGCGCAGCAATGCGCTGATGCACAGCGATGTCCACCGGGTACGGCTGCGGCTGGTTTTCGGCTTGCTGGCGGGCATGCTCTTGCGCGCTGGCCAGAGCGATTTCGCCAAGGTTGCGCTCGGCCGACACGGCGAATTGCTCAAGCAATTGCAGCAGATGCGCACTGATGCCTTCGATCACCTCACCGGCAAACTGGCTGCGGTCGAAGCTGTAGTGCAGCGCCAGTTGCTGACCGAGGGTGACCGCCACGCTCAGGGCGTAGTGGGTCTGCTCCAGGTTGCCGACATCACCGAACTGCAGGCCCTGCCCGGCCTGACCCAGCGCCTGGGCGACCGGGTAGTTTTCAAACACCAGAATGTTGTCGAACAGCGCTTCCCCGCCCTGCCCGGCCCAGCGCTGGATATCCGCCAGCGGCGTGTGTTCGAAGTCGCGCAGGCTGAGGTTTTGTGCCTGCACCGCTTGCAGCCATTGGCCAACGCCTTGATCCGGACGCGGCGCGCCAATCACCGGCAGGGTGTTGATGAACAGGCCGACCTGTTGCTCGATGCCCGGCAAATCCGCCGGACGCCCGGCCACGGTCGCACCGAACGCCACGGCTTCGTGACCGGTGTAGCGTTGCAGCAACAGCAGCCACGCAGCTTGCACCAGGGTGTTGACGGTGACTTTCTGCTGGCGGGCAAACGCTTCCAGCGCCTGGGTGCGCGGCACGTCCAGCGTCAGGTAATGGTCGCCGTGGCCACTGTCGCGCTCGCCGCCAGTAGCGGCGCGGGCCAGTCGGGTCGGCTCTTGCAGCGCGGCCAACTGAGCGCTCCAGAAGTCCTGACTGAGCTGGCCGTCCTGACGTTGCAGCCAGGCGATGTAATCGCGATAGCGCCCGCCGCCATGGGCCGGGGTGCGACCGCTGTAGCGCTGCAAGACTTCGCCGAGCAACTGCGAGTTGCTCCAGCCGTCCATCAGGATGTGGTGATGGGTGTAGATCAGGTGCCATTGCTCGGCAGCGGTCTGCACCAGCACCAGACGCAGCAACGGTGCATGGCTCAGATCAAATCCTTGCTGACGCTCGGCATCGGCGAGCGCCGCGAGGGCTGCCGGCTGATCGTCGCGCTGACGCCAGTCGAGAACGCTGAACGGTAACTGCACCTGTTTGTGGACGATCTGCAGCGGTTGCGCCAGTTCGCCCTGCCAGACGAAACCGCTGCGCAGAATGTCCTGCGCATCGACGGTAGCCTGCCATGCGGCGTGGAAGCGCTCAGGGTCAAGACCTTGCACATCCACGCGCAACTGGTTGATGTATTCCCCCGCCGCTTGCTCGTAGAGGGTGTGGAACAGCAAACCCTGCTGCATCGGCGACAGTGGGTAGACATCATCGAGCTGTCCGGCCGGCACCGGCAGCGCATCCAGTTGCGCCTGGGTCACCCGAGCCAGCGGGAAGTCCGATGGCGTCGCTTGCGCAATGGGTAGCGTGCAGCAATGTTCGATCAGCGCCTGCAATTCGCTGGCGTATTGATCGACCAGGTGCTGCACCGTGGCGCTGTCGAACATCTCGCGGCTGAAGCCCCAGCTCATCGACAGTTCGCCGCCATACACCTGACCTTCCACGGTCAGCCAGTTGCCCAGAGGCGCCGAAGGATCCTGCGCCACGCCGCTGGTTTCAACCGACGGCACGAACAGCGCCGTCTCGTCGAACTGGCGATCGAACTGGCCGAGGTAGTTGAAGGTGATACGCGGCTGCGGCAGCGCGGCCAGTTCGGCGCGTACCGCCGGCGCGGCCAGATGCCGTAGCACGCCGTAACCCAGACCTTTGTCCGGCACCGCGCGCAGTTGCTCCTTGATCGCCTTGATCGAGCCGTCGAGATCAGCGCTGGCGGTCAGGTTGACCGCGAACAGGCTGGTGAACCAGCCCACGGTGCGGGTCAGGTCAATGTCATCGAACAGGTCTTCGCGGCCGTGGCCTTCCAGTTCGATCAGCGTGCCCGGCTGCTGGCTCCAGCGGCTGATGGTGCGCGCCAGTGCGGTGAGCAAGAGATCGTTGACTTGGGTGCGATAGGCGGCGGGCGCCTGTTGCAGCAACTGGCGGGTGCGCTCGGCGTCGAGGCGCCATTCGATTTTCTCGCCATGCAAATTTTGCAGGCTGCCATCCGGGCGGTCGCACGGCAGATCTTCGGCGCCCTGATGCTGGGCTTTCCAATAACTCAATTGCTCATCGAAAAGCGACGCTTCCTGCGCCAGACGCGCCGTCCAGCTCTGGAACGCGCTGGTCTTGGCCGGCAACTGAATGCCGCCACCCGCCGCCAGTTGCTCGTAAGCCTGCTGCAGATCTTCCAGCAGCACCCGCCAGGAAACGCCATCGACCGCCAGGTGATGAATGATCAGCGCCAGTCGTTGCGAGCCGTCGGCCATCGTCACCAGCAACGCGCGCAGCAGCGGGCCGTTTTGCAAGTCGAGGCTGCGCTGAGCTTCGTTGCACAGTGCCTGCAACTGTTCGGCAGATTCGGCATCGCGTTGCCACAGCTCAGCGCTGCTCAGCAGCGGGCCGTGGCTTTGCTGCCAGCCTTCGGTGCTTTCGACAAAACGCAGGCGCAAGGCGTCGTGGTGATTGATCAGGTGCGTCAGCGCCGCATCGAGCCATTGCGCGTTCAATGCCTCACGCGGGGTCAGCAGCAACGACTGGTTCCAGTGCTCGCGCACCGGCATCGCCCGACTGAAGAAATCCTGCTGGATCGGCCCGAGCACGGCGTCGCCGGTCACCGGCCCCTGATCCACCGAGGACAGATTATCGTGGCTCGCGACCAGCGCCAGACTGCGCACGGTCTGGTACTGGAACAGGTCACGCGGACTGATACGGATCCCGGCCTGCCGCGCACGGCTGACCACTTGAATCGAGATGATCGAATCGCCGCCCAGCTCGAAGAAGTTGTCTTCGAGGCCGACGCGTTCGAGGCCGAGCACAGCTTCCCAGATCGCCGCGAGGGCTTTCTGCATGGCGTCCTGTGGCGCCACGAACGCCTGTTGCGGTGCGGCATCCGGTTGTGGCAAGGCCTTGCGGTCGAGCTTGCCGTTGGCGGTGACCGGCAATTTGTCGAGGGTGATCAGGTAGGTCGGCACCATGAATTCCGGCAGACTACCGAGCAGCCACGCCTTGACGTCTTGCTGCCACTGTTCGTCCACTTGCGCCTTTTCCAGCACAAGATACGCCACCAGATGCTTGCCGCCCTGCACCAGCACCACCGCCTCACGCACCAGCGAGTGCTGCATCAGGCGGGTTTCGATTTCACCCAGTTCGATGCGCAAACCGCGCAACTTAACCTGGTGGTCGAGACGCCCGAGGTATTCGATCACCCCGTCGGCACGCTGCCGCACACGGTCGCCGGTGCGGTACAGGCGCGCGCCGTCATGGAACGGGCACGGCACAAAACGCTCCGCCGTCAGCGCCGGGCGCTGGTGATAACTGCGCGCCAGCCCGGCGCCGCCCAGATACAGTTCACCGGCGACACCGCTCGGCACCGGCAGCAATTCGGCATCGAGGACGTGGGTGCGCAGGTTGGCGATCGGCCGGCCGATCGGCACGCTGTCCGCGCCTTCATCGACACAGGTCCAGTGGGTGACGTCGATGGCCGCTTCGGTCGGGCCATACAAGTTGTAGAGGCTGGCGTTCGGCAGCTTGGCGAAGACTTGCAGCTGCGCATCCAGCGGCAACGCTTCACCGCTGCAGACAATCCGCTTGAGACCGCTGCAGCTTTCCACGCCGGTCTCGTGAATAAACGCCTGCAACATCGACGGCACAAAGTGCAGCGTGCTGATGCCATAGCGGTTGATGCTATCGATCAGTTGCAGCGGATCACGGTGCGCACCCGGCGCAGCTACCACCAGCCGCGCGCCGGTCAGCAGCGGCCAGAAGAACTCCCACACCGACACGTCGAAACTGAACGGAGTTTTCTGCAGCACCGAATCACTGGCGTCCAGCGCATACGCTTCCTGCATCCAGCACAAACGGTTGACCAGCGCCGCGTGGCTGTTGCCAGCGCCCTTCGGCTTGCCGGTGGAACCGGAGGTGTAAATCACGTACGCCAGGTTCAACGGATCGACGCTGACCTCCGGACGGCTATCGCGGTAATGGTCGAGCAGCCCCGGCTGATCCAGGGTGATGACGTTTACGCCGTCAGTCGGCAGCGCTGCCAGCAGCGCCTGTTGCGTCAGCAGCAAGGTGATGCCGCTGTCCTCGATCATGTAGGCCAGACGCTCCTGCGGGTACTCCGGATCCAGCGGCACGTAGGCGCCGCCGGCCTTGAGAATCGCCAGCAGCGCGACGACCATTTCCACCGAACGCAGAGCGCACACGCCAACCAGACTGTCCGCTTGCACACCTTGTTCGCGCAGCAGATGCGCCAGGCGATTGGCCCGGGCATCCAGTTCGGCGTAACTCAGGGTCTGCTCGCCGAACACCAGTGCCGGTGCCTGCGGCGTACGCGCGACCTGCGCTTCGATCAGATGATGAATCGGCGTGTCGCTCGGGTACTGCGCATGGACGTTGTTCCAGTCGTGCACCAGCGTGCGCTGCTCGTCAGCCTCCAGCAGCGGCAACTCACCAATGCGCTGCGACGGATCAGCGACCATCGCCGTCAGCAGGCGCAGCCAGTGCCGCGCCATGCGCTCGATGGTCGGTGCATCGAACAGGTCGCTGGCGTAGGTCAGCGCGGCGTGCAGCTTGCCGCCCTTCTCCCAGGTGTCCAGCGTCAGGTCGAACTGGGTGGTGCGGCTCTGCCAGTCGAGGCTGTCGAGTTGCAGGCCGGATGCGGTGCTGATGGTGGCGATATCGGCCACGTGCGGCTGATGGTTGTACATCACCTGGAACAGCGGTGTGTGGCTGAGGCTGCGTTCCAGCTTCAGCGCTTCGACCAGTTGCTCGAACGGCAGATCCTGATGCGCCTGGGCACCGAGCGCGGTTTCCTTGACCGCCCGCAGCAGTTCATCGACCCGAGTCTGTCCGTGCAGCTGCGTGCGCAGCACCTGGGTATTGACGAAGAAGCCGATCAGGCCTTCGATCTCGCCGCGATTACGGTTGGCGATCGGCACACCGACGCGCAGGTCGGTCTGCCCGGTGTAACGGTGCAGCAGCGTATTGAAAGCGCCGAGCAGGAACATGAACACGGTGACCTGATGCTGTTGCGCGGTGCTGCGCAGTTGCTCGGCCAATTGGCCGTCGACCGCGAATTCGTAACGGGTACCGCGATAACTCGGCATCGCCGGGCGCGAATGATCCAGCGGCAGCTCCAGCACCGGGTGCTCGTCGCCCAGTTGCGCCTGCCAATAGTCGAGCTGGCGCGCCTGCTCACCGGCCTCCAGCCAGCGGCGTTGCCACAGCGCATAGTCGCTGTACTGGATCGGCAGTGGCGGCAATTGCGGCGCCTCACCGGCGTCGAACGCGTCGTAGCAACGGATGAATTCGTCGATCAACACGTTCATCGACCAGCCATCGGAGACGATGTGGTGCAGGGTCAGCAGCAGCACGTGTTCCTGCTCGGCGAGCTTGAGCAAGGTCACTCGCAGCAACGGGCCGACCGCCAGATCAAATGGCAGCACCGACTGCTGTTCGGCGGCGCGGATCACCGCCTGCTCGCGCTCGCTGGCCGGCAATGCGCTGAAGTCTTCCCGGTTAATCAGCAGCGGCGCGGTGGCTGGCACTTGCAGCAGACTGTCATCGGCCTGGCGCTGGAACACCGTACGCAGGGTTTCGTGACGCTCCACGAGGCTGGTGAAGGCTTGCTCCAGCGCCGACTGGTTCAGTCGACCATTGAGTCGCACCGCACCGGGCAGGTTGTAGGCGCCGCTCTGCGGATCGAGTTGCCACAGGAACCACATGCGGCGCTGCGCGTAAGACAGCGCCTGACGATCCTCGGCTGCGATGCCGGCCGGTATCGGGAACCGCGCGAAGTCCACGCCCTCCTTGTGCAGGGCCGCGAGGAACATCTGGCGCTTTTCCAGGGGCAACCCGATAAACCGGCGAGCAAGTTTCAAGGAGTCTTCAGCATTCATTTCTCAGCATCCGGATCAGTAGGCAGGAAGCACAAAGGCACGTCGTCCCTATAAAACGAATGCAGACCGGAAAAATTAGCGAATGAGAACAACTGTCAGGCGGGCGGTTGAGCGGCTTTTTTCATGCACACAAATCAAATGTGGGAGCGGGCTTGCTCGCGAAAGCGGTGTGTCAGTCAACACATCAAGTGCCTGACACGGCCTCTTCGCGAGCAAGCCCGCTCCCACAGTTTTAATCGCGTGTTGTCAGAGTCATTGGCTCACAGCCCTGGCAATGTGGGAGCGGGCTTGCTCGCGAATGCGGTGTGTCAGTCAACGATGCAATAACTGAAATACCGCTTTCGCGAGCAAGCCCGCTCCCACATTGAGTGATGCGCTGTTCAGGCGGTAGCGGCCATGGCATGCCGACGATGATGGCCTTCAAGCTGATCCTTGATCACCTTGAGCACTTTGGCCTCATGCTCATGAATGAAGAAGTGCCCGCCGGCGAGCATGTCCACCGAAAAGCTGCCACGGGTTTCCTTGCTCCAGCCGATCAGTTGTTCGGTGGTCGCGCGATCCGCCTTGCCGCCCAGCACGTGCACCGGGCAGTTGAGCAACGGCCGCTGCAACGGCTCGAATTTGCCGCAGAGCAGAAAATCCGCGCGCAGGATCGGCAGGGTCAGGCTCATCAGCTCCGCATTGGCCAGCACTTCTTCGCTGGTGCCGTTGAGCGTGCGCAACTGATCGATCAGCTCGGCGTCGGTTTTCGGCTCGGCAAAACCGCGATCGTAATCGGCGCGCATCGTCGGCGCCGCCGTGCCCGAGGCAAACAGCGCCACCGGTTCCGGACAGCCCAACAGGCGCAACGCATGAGCGATTTCGCAGGCCAGCAATGCGCCCAGACTATGGCCGAACAACGCATATGGCGCCTTGAGATTCGGCCGCAATTCCTTGGCCAGTTGCATCGCCAGCACACGCATATCCGTGTGCAGCGGCTCGTCAAAACGCGCGCCGCGCCCCGGCAGTTCCACCGGTTGCAATTGCAGCCATTGCGGCAGTTTTGGCCGCCAGCGGCTGTAGACCATGGCACTGGCGCCGGAGTACGGCAGGCACAGCAGGGTCAGCTTGTTCACCCGGCTTTCCTCGAAAAAATTGTCTGTAGAGAGAAACGGATTACGCGCCCGGCAAATTAGTCGTGCACCGGTAAATTGCACCAACAGGCGCTCGTTAACTGTTCAGGCCAAAACCAATAATGAGGATTCACCGTGGACCTGCAGAGCATCCTGGGCAAGTTGTTCGCCAACGCCGGTGCCGTCGGCATCGAAGGCGTTTTCCAATTCGTGTTTGGCCCGCAGCAGGCCTACTGGTCGGAGGTCAAGGCCAGCAGCCGCACCGCGCCCGGACGCCACCCCAGCCCCGACGTGACCATTGAAGTGGCCGAGAGCGATTTTCTCGGGATCATGGGCGGCCGGGTCAATGTCGAAGAACTGTTCGCCAGCGGTCGCCTGAAAATCGGCGGCAACATGGGCCTGGCGACGCTGCTGCCGCAGATCATCGAGCATGCGATGCACGGTGGCGCCGTGGTGGAAAAAGTCGACATGAACAAGCGCTACCCGACCCCGCCACGCTTCAGCGAAAAACTCACCGTCGGCCTGCCGACTCAGACCCGCATCGAGCGCCGTGCGCGCAATGATTTGTCGGTCAACGAGTTCAAAAGCAAGTATTTGCCCAACGGCATCCCGGTGGTGATCAGCAATGCCCTGCAGGACTGGCCGCTGTTCAAGCTCAGTCGCGAAGAATCGCTGGTGCATTTCGCCGAACTGCAGGGCATCACTCGCCACGGTGATTACGTGAAGAAAACCTTTTCCACTGAACGTGATTTCCGTTCGACGTCGATGGCCGAGTTCATTGCCTCGCTGGACCAACCGGCGGTCAAACGGACTGACGGCGAACCGCCGGCCTACATGGGCAACAACATCCTGCCGGCGCAATTGCTGCAGCAGATCAAGTACCCGCCCTACTTCGATGCCTCGCTGTTCATCCCGCCACGGATCTGGATCGGCCCCAAAGGCACGCTGACGCCGCTGCACCGCGACGACACCGACAACTTGTTCGCGCAGGTCTGGGGCCAGAAGCAGTTCACCCTCGCCGCCCCGCATCACCGCGAAGCACTGGGCACCTGGTCGACGGCGCCAAAGGGTGGCCTGGACGGCTGCGACTTCAACCCCGACGCGCCGGACTACGAGCGCTTTCCTGCGGCACGCGATGTGACGTTCCTGCGCGTGACGCTGGAGGCCGGGGATCTGCTGTTTTTGCCGGAGGGCTGGTTCCATCAGGTGGAATCGGTGTCGACGTCGCTGTCAGTGAATTTCTGGGTGAATTCGGGCAGAGGCTGGTAACCCCGTAAATCCTGTGGGAGCGGGCTTGCTCGCGAAAGCGGTCGTTCATTCAACATCGATGTCGACTGATCTGACGCCTTCGCGAGCAAGCCCGCTCCCACAATGGTGAGCTCATTTCAAATGGCGGAAGCTTTGTACTGCCGACATGAGGACCACCGCCCCCGCCGCAATCGCCAGCCAGAATCCGCTGCGTGCACCGAAAGCATCCACCAGAGCGCCCGAGCCGGCGGCGCCAATCGCCACGCCGATGCTCAAGCCCGTCACCAGCCAGGTCAGGCCTTCAGTCAGTTTGGCCGGCGGCACGATGCGCTCGATCAGCGCCATCGCCACGATCAGCGTCGGCGAGAAGAACAGCCCGGCGACAAATACCGCCAGCGACAAGCCGACAATATTGCTCGCCAGCAACAGCGGCAATGTGGTCACCGCCGTCGCCACGCCGCCGTACAGAAACAGACGCGGCAACGGCAGTTTCGAACGCATCGCGCCGAACGCGATACCAGCCAGACACGAGCCGATGGCGTACACCGACAACACGATGCTCGCCGCCGCCGGCTGGCCCTGCTGCTGGGCGAAGGCGACACTGACCACATCGACCACACCCACGATAATGCCCATCGCGAGCATCAATGCCAGCAGCCATTGCACGTCGGTCGAGCGAATGATCGAACCCTGATGCTGTGATTCCTGCGGGTGCACCGCCGGCTCGGTACTGCGCTGAGCAACAAACGCGGTCACCCCGATCGCCAGTGCCAACAGCGCGGCCAACGGCCCGGCTTCGGGAAACGCCACCACGCACAAGCCCACCGACAGCGGCGGGCCGACGATGAAACAGACTTCATCGAGCACCGATTCCAGCGCATAGGCAGTCTGCAATTGCGGCTGGCCGCGATAGATCTCGGTCCAGCGCGCACGCACCATCGCCGACATGCTCGGCATGCAGCCGGCCAGCGCGGCGAAGATGAATAGCGTCCAGGTCGGCGCCTGCAAACGCGTACACAGCAGCAACATCAGCAGCGCCCCGCCACCGATAAATGCCGACAGCGGCAGCACTTTGCCCTGGCCGAAACGATCCACCAGACGCGAGACCTGCGGCGCACAAAACGCCGTGGCCAGAGCAAACGTCGCCGCCACCGCACCGGCCAGCGCGTACCCGCCCTTGAGCTGCGAGAGCATAGTGATCACGCCGATGCCGGTCATGGAAATCGGCATGCGCGCGATCATCCCGGCCAGTACAAAAGCCCGGGCGCCGGGGGCGGTGAATAATTCGCGGTAGGGGTTTGCCATGGGGACAGCCTCATCAGGGGCCGCCAAGTTGCCATAAAGGTTGATGAGCGTGGAAGCGCACAATTGTTGGTGGAATGTGAAGGCCTTGAAGAGCAAAAGATCGCAGCCTTCGGCAGCTCCTACAGGTGCTTACATTCCCTGTAGGAGCTGCGGCACGCTGCGATCTTTTGATCTTTGCTCTGAACTCTCCCCGCTTGCGACCAGTCAGCTAAATAAGCCCTCAATCAAGGCACGACTTCGCATGCAAATATCCCTCGCCCGCCAAGTGGCACTGGTCACCGGCGCCAGCTCCGGCATCGGCCACGCCGCCGCCAAAGCGCTGGCCGCTGCCGGCGCAGCTGTCGTGATCAATTACAACCGTCAGGCGGAACCTGCCGAAGCGCTGGCGCGACAAATCATCGCCGACGGCGGTCAGGCGCTGGCCATCGGCGCCGATATTTCAAAGGAAGACGAGGTCGAACGGCTATTCGCCGAGACCCTTGAGGCCTTTGGCTCGCTGGATATTCTAGTGGCCAATTCCGGCCTGCAAAAGGATGCGCCGGCGGTCGACATGACGCTCGAAGACTGGAACACGGTGATTGGCGTCAACCTCACCGGCCAGTTCCTCTGCGCCCGCGCCGCACTGCGGATTTTCAACCACCAAGGGGTGCGCGAAGGCGTGTCCCGTGCCGCCGGCAAGATCATTCACATGAGTTCGGTGCATCAACGCATTCCGTGGGCCGGGCACGTCAACTATGCGGCGTCCAAGGGCGGCGTCGATCAGTTGATGCAGACCCTCGCCCAGGAAGTCAGCCATCAGCGCATCCGCATCAACGGCATCGCGCCGGGGGCGATTCGCACGGCAATCAATCAGCAAGCCACCGAAGGCGCTGCCGGTGAAAAACTGCTGGAGCTGATCCCTTACGGGCGCATCGGCGACGTCGAGGACATCGCCAACGCGGTGGTGTTTCTCGCCTCCGACGCCGCCGACTACATCGTCGGCACCACCCTGTTCATCGACGGCGGCATGAGTCTTTATCCGGAGTTTCGTGGCAATGGCTGAGCATCATCCTGAACGACAAAGCCCGATCGACGCCCACGGCATCATCGGCGACATGCGCAGTGCCGCACTGGTCAACGACAAGGGCAGCGTGGATTTTTTCTGCTGGCCGGAATTCGACAGCCCGTCGATCTTCTGTTCGCTGCTCGACACGCCCGAGGCAGGGATTTTCCAGCTCGCCCCGGACTTGCCCGATGCCCGGCGCGAGCAGATCTACCTGCCCGACACCAATGTGCTGCAGACGCGCTGGCTCAGCGAGTATGCGGTGGTGGAAATCACCGACCTGCTGCCGATCGGCGACAGTGTCGATGACCTGCCGCTGCTGATGCGCCGGGTGCGGGTGGTCAGCGGTGAAGCGACCTTTCACATGCGCTGCGCGGTGCGCCATGACTATGCCCGCGCCAACACCCGGGCGCAGATGGATCAACAATCGGTGATTTTCAGTGCGGAGGGTCAGCCGTCAATGCGGCTGGTGGCGGATCAGGCGCTGCACATCGATGGCGAAGCGGCCGTTGCTTCCTTCAGCTTGAAACAGGATCAGCACGCCGAATTCGTCCTCGGTGGTGCCGACGATCCACGCTTCAGGGATGACGGCGCAAAAATGTGCCTGGAGCGTACGCTGAAGTTCTGGCGCGACTGGATCGGCCAGTCCAACTACCGCGGGCGCTGGCGGGAGATGGTCAATCGTTCGGCACTGGCGCTGAAGTTGCTGACCTCGCGCAAGCACGGCGCGATCCTCGCCGCCGCCACCTTCGGCCTGCCGGAAACCCCCGGCGGCGAGCGCAACTGGGACTATCGCTACACCTGGATCCGCGACGCCTCGTTCACCGTCTACGCGTTCATGCGTCTGGGCTTCGTCGATGAGGCCAACGCCTATATGGGCTGGCTGCGCGGGCGGGTCAGCGATTGCTGCGGCCAGCCAACGAAACTGAACATTCTGTATGCCATCGACGGTCGTCAGGAACTGCCGGAAACCGAACTCTCTCACCTCTCCGGTCATGGCGGCGCGCAACCGGTGCGCATCGGCAATGGCGCGTACGACCAGATTCAGCTCGACATCTTTGGCGAACTGATGGACGCAGTGTACCTGGTCAATAAATACGGCGATGCGATTTCCCACCAGGGCTGGAACCATGTGCGCGAAGTGGTCGATCAGGTGTGTGAGACCTGGCAGACAACCGACGTAGGCATTTGGGAAATGCGCGGTGAGCAGCATCACTTCCTGCACTCGCGACTGATGTGCTGGGTGGCCCTGGACCGGGCGATTCGCCTGGCCTCGAAACGCTCACTGCCAGCACCGTTCGCCCAGTGGGATCAGACCCGGCAGGCGATCTACGCCGACATCTGGGACAACTTCTGGGACGAAGAGCGCGGGCATTTCGTTCAGTACAAGGGCGGCACCGCGCTCGACGGCTCGATGCTGCTGATGCCGCTGGTGCGTTTCGTCAGCGCCAAGGACCCACGCTGGTTATCGACTCTGGAAGCGATCGAAAAGTCTCTGGTGCGCGACGGCATGGTCTACCGCTACCGTAACGATGACGCCAACATCGACGGTTTGGCCGGCACCGAAGGCGCCTTCGCCGCTTGCTCGTTCTGGTACGTCGAATGCCTGGCCCGGGCCGGTCAGGTGGAAAAGGCGCATCTGGAATTCGAGCAATTGCTGCGTTATGCGAACCCGCTGGGGCTGTACGCCGAAGAGTTTGATAGCCATGGCCGGCATCTGGGCAACACCCCGCAGGCGCTGACGCATCTGGCGCTGATCAGTGCGGCGAGTTTTCTTGATCGGCGTTTGAGTGGGGAGAAGGGTGAGTGGCAGCCGTAATATTCGCCAGTGTCTGTAGGAAATATGCCGCATCAGCGCGCTTCGCCGGGCTAACCCCTACACAGAAATAAACAGAATCAGATCTCCTGTGGTGAGGGGATTTATCCCCGATGGGCTGCGCAGCAGCTCCTGATTTTGCCTGTGCATTTCGTCAACAACGCCGCGTTGCCTGGGTTTGCGACTGCTGCGCAGCCGATCGGGGATGAATCCCCTCGCCACAGTTTGCGTGGTTTGTTCCTGCTTCTTCTAAACAACACCCAGGCAAATCCCTCCCCCGCAACCTGCACTTACACCCTGAAATACCCTGTTGCCAGCTGTTACATCCCCCCCTACCATCCACCGCAACGGGCACAGCGGAGCTGTCCAATAAAACCCGAATTCAAGGAAGCAGAATGACCCAGCACGTCCACCGCCCCATCGCCACGCCCCTGCGCACCGGCCTGACCCGCACCCAACTCTGGGAAGCCGCCGACAAAGGCCTGATCAAGTGCTGGGAAATCGGCCGCCAGCGCGCCACCCGCTTCCCCGACCTCGCCCACCAGTGCCTCGCCGGCGAACTGCCGGTGCTCGGCTGGAAAGGTGGCGTGAGCCGAAGCCTGAAGAAAAACGAGAAATACGGCTCGCTGAAATACCTGGCGCAGTGGCAGGGCTTGCGTGGCGAGGATCTGGATATTGCTCTGGGTGAAGAGCGCTCGCTGACCTGCTCGCGGACGAAGATGCGGGTGACGTTCACCCCGGATCGGACGAAGTACTTCAATCAGGTGGCGGAAGCCGAGGCTTAAGGAGAAGCAACGATGGTCGATTTGCATCAGGAATTTCACAGCAGCGTGTTCTTTCACCAAGCAAGAATCGAGCGGCGCTCGGTCGATGCTCTCATCGGCATTGCAGCCGGGCTTGCCGCTGACGGCACGATCAACCAGCAAGAAGCCGAGTTTCTCAGAACCTGGATTGAAACCCATTTGGTGCACCTGGACGATCCGGTTGTGAACATCCTTTACAGACGTCTTGCCGACATGCTCAGCGACGGAGTTCTGGACGCCGACGAGTCTGCGGAGCTGCTGGAAATGCTGCATCAGTTCACCGGTCTGCCAACCGCACCAACACAAACAACAACGTTTGCCGCTCCGACCAGCCTTCCTCTCGACAACCCTGCCCCACAGTTATGCCTGGTTGATCGGGTCTTCCTGTTTACAGGCGTCATGGCCTACGGGCCACGTAAAGAATGTGAGTCGCAGATCCTTGAACGCGGCGGCCTTATTGGTGGTTCCGTCAGCAAAAAGATTCACTATTTGGTAGTGGGCAGCATTGGCAATGATCAGTGGCTTCACAGCTCTTACGGCACCAAGATCAAGAAGGCCGTTGAACTGAGAGGCAGCGGCGTGCCGATTGCGATCATCAGCGAAGATCATTGGCAGAAGGTTCTGTTCGGGTAATTGCCCCGAAGGGCATCGCTGAATCTGCTTCGCCAGCACTGACCGAAAACCGCTCCCGATACGCCTGCGGCGTCACGCCAATCGCGCGCAGAAAACTGCGGCGCAACGTCTCCTCACTGCCAAACCCGCAATTGGCCGCAATCCGTTTCACCGGCAGCCCTGTATCACTGAGCAGGCGGCGGGCGGTTTCGACGCGGATCAGTTCGATGGCGCGGGCCGGGGTCTGGCCGGTGTCGGCGCGGTAGTGGCGGACGAAGCTGCGTTCGCTCATGCCGGCCTGTTCGGCCAGGGTCGGGACGCCGAGGTCGCAGGTGAGGTTTTCGGCAATCCAGGCGTGCAGTTCATCAAAGCGATTGCCCTGATTCTGCAGGGCCAGGGTCACGCTGAATTGCGACTGCCCACCCGGACGTTTGAGGAACACCACCAGATGCCGGGCGACGTCGAGGGCGATGTCGCGGCCCAGATCTTCCTCGACCATCGCCAACGCCAGATCGATGCCGGCGGTAACGCCGGCCGAGGTCCAGACCGGGCCGTCGTTGATGAAGATCGGATTGGCTTCGACCTGCAGCTTCGGGTGCTGCTGCGCCAGTTGTTCGCAACGGGTCCAGTGGGTGACCACGCGACGTCCGTCGAGCCAGCCACTGGCCGCCAAGAGGAAAGCGCCGGTGCAGACCGAGGCCACGCGTCGGCATTTCGCCGCATGCTCACGCACCCATTCCACCAGCGGCACGTCCTCCGCCGCCGGGTAAATACCCCAGCCACCGGCGATGATCAAGGTATCGCTGGCCTGCTGCGGCAACGGTTCGGCCAGCACCGCCAACCCCGCCGACGACATCACCGCCCCGCCCTCACTGGCAATCACCGACGGCGCATACGGCACCGGCAAGCCGCGCTGGCGAGCGATGTCGTTGGCCGAGGCGAACACTTGCAGCGGGCCGGTGACATCGAGGATCTGCATGTTGGCGAACGCAAGTACGTGAATGGCTTTGGGCATTTGGCGTAATTCGTGGGGTTATTGGCGTATACGCCAGAACCTACCCGCCTACAGTGAAGCCGTCCACCCCTCAAATGGAGAAAAACCCCATGACGTTGCAGATCGGTTTTCTGTTGTTTCCGCAGGTGCAGCAACTCGACCTGACCGGTCCCTATGACGTACTGGCCTCGCTGCCGGACGTGCAGGTGCATCTGATCTGGAAAGATCTGGTGCCGGTCACCGCCAGCACCGGCCTGCTGTTGAAACCGACCACCACCTTCGAGGACTGCCCGAATCTGGATGTGATCTGTATTCCCGGCGGCGCCGGGGTCGGGCCGCTGATGGAAGATGAGCAGACGCTGGGGTTCATCAAACGCCAGGCGGCGCAGGCCAGGTATGTGACGTCGGTGTGCACCGGTTCGCTGGTGCTGGGCGCGGCGGGACTGCTGAAAGGCAAACGCGCGACCACCCACTGGGCCTATCACGAACTGCTGCCGAAACTCGGCGCGATTGCGGTGCAGGACCGGGTGGTACGCGACGGCAATCTGTTTACCGGTGGCGGAATTACCGCAGGCATCGACTTTGCGCTGGTGCTCGCGGCTGAACTGGTGGGTGCCGAGGCGGCGCAGTTGATTCAACTGCAGTTGGAATATGCGCCGGCACCGCCGTTTGAATCGGGCAGCCCGCAGACGGCGCCGAGTGCTGTCGTCGATGAGGCTCGG
Organism: Pseudomonas sp. Irchel s3a10; assembly: GCF_900187525.1. NCBI lineage: Bacteria > Pseudomonadati > Pseudomonadota > Gammaproteobacteria > Pseudomonadales > Pseudomonadaceae > Pseudomonas > Pseudomonas sp. Irchel s3a10. Next base: position 104,867 of record NZ_FYDR01000006.1, on the reverse strand, counting down.
TACCGCGCGGCGCCTTCGTTGAAACTGCGCACGGAAATCACCGAGCGCGCCGCAGCGAAGCTCGATCTGCGCTGATTCCTCAGCCACACACAGATCTACTGTGGGAGCGGGCTTGCTCGCGAATGCGGTGTATCCGTCGAGATTTTTATCGCCTGACACACCGCATTCGCGAGCAAGCCCGCTCCCACAATGGGTTTTGTGGATGGCCTCAGGTTTGGAGCCTGTCCCCGCATCCCGCCACAGCTTTACTTGTCCCAACGCCCTCACCCGTGTAGAAAGCCCTTCCACAAAATTCTGCACAAGGACTTTCGATGAAGGCGTTGCCATGGCTGTATCTGGCACTTCTCAGCCTCGGTTATGGATTGGCGTTGAGCTTTGGCCAACTCGGCTGGCTCGCGCTGATCTCCGTGGGACTATTGCTGGTGACCGGTTTCGCCGTACGCCAACAGCAAGTGCCGGTGGCGCGTCTGCTGGGGCACGCGCTGTTTATCTTCCTCGCCCTGTCACTGGCGCTGCACTGGTTGCCGGGGTTCGCCAACGGCCGGGCCATCGCCCCGCTGCGTTTCACCGACGACGCCGTGCCGTTCGCGATGTACCTGAATCTGGACAAACCCTTGATCGGCTTCTGGCTGTTGCTCGCCTGCCCGTGGATTGTCGCGGCACGCTCGCTGCGTCCGACGGTGTACGCCAGCGTCCTCGCCCTGACATTGAGCGCCGTGCTGGCGCTGGGCGGTGCGCTGTTGTTCGGCATGATTGCCTGGGCGCCGAAGTGGCCCGATCAGGCGTGGCTGTGGCTGCTGAACAATCTGCTGCTGGTGACGCTGGTCGAGGAGGCGCTGTTTCGCGGCTATATACAGGGCGGTTTGAGCCGCCTGTTCAAGCACCTGCCCCACGGCGACAACCTCGCCCTGCTGCTGGCGTCGCTGATCTTTGCCCTGGCGCATCTGGGCGCGGGATGGCACTGGGTGTTGCTGGCGGGTCTGGCAGGTGTCGGCTATGGTCTGGCCTACCGTTTTGGTGGCCTTGCTGCGGCGATCGCCACACATTTCGGGCTGAACCTGCTGCATTTTGCGCTGTTCACCTATCCGATGCTGGCCGGTTGAAGCAAGAGCGGTTTTGCGACGCCGTACTTATATCTGAAAAAAAACTTCAATAATTTCCTGACAGCGCCGACAACCTTTCAAAGCCTTGCGGATTGAAAAACCATGCGTAATAACCAGCCCATTACACAACGCGAACGGACTTTCCCGGCTCAGCAGCGGTTGATTTCCACAACCGACGCCAAAGGCGTGATCACCTACTGCAACGACGCTTTCGTCGAAATCAGCGGGTTTTCGCGTGAAGAGCTGATCCGTGCGCCGCACAACCTGGTTCGTCACCCTGACGTCCCGGCTGCGGTGTTTTCGCACATGTGGGGCACACTGAAACAAGGCTTGCCATGGATGGGCATTGTCAAGAATCGCTGCAAATCCGGTGACCACTACTGGGTGAACGCCTACGTGACACCGGTGTTCGACGGCAATCAGGTGATCGGTTACGAGTCGGTGCGGATCAAACCCACCGCCGAACAGATCCGCCGTGCCGAAGCGCTCTACCAACGCATCAACCAGGGCAAGTCGGCAATTCCTTCCAGTGACAAATGGCTGCCGGTGCTGCAGGACTGGCTGCCGTTCATTCTGGTCAGCCAGTTGAGCTTCGTGATCGGCGCGACCCTGAACTCGCAATGGGGCTTCGCCCTCGCTGCGGGTCTGTCGGTACCGTTGGGTCTGATGGGCCTGCAATGGCAGCAACGCGGGCTCAAGCGCCTGCTGCGCCTGGCCGAACAGACTACCTCCGACCCGCTGATCGCGCAGATGTACACCGACAGCCGTGGCGCGCAGGCGCGTCTGGAAATGTCGATCCTCAGCCAGGAAGCCCGCCTGAAAACCTGCCTGACCCGTCTGCAGGACACTGCCGAGCACCTGACCGATCAGGCGAAACAGTCCGACGCCCTGGCGCACAACAGCTCCAGCGGTCTGGAACGTCAGCGCGTGGAAACCGAACAGGTCGCCACCGCCGTCAACCAGATGGCTGCCACCACGCAAGAAGTAGCCAGCCACGTCCAGCGTACGGCTGACGCGACGCAGGAAGCCAACCGTCTGACCGGTCGCGGCCGTGACATCGCCGGCGAAACCCGCGAAGCCATCCAGCGCTTGTCGGTGGTGGTCGGCGAAACCGGCCTGACCGTCACCCAACTGGCCAAGGACAGCGACGAAATCGGCGGCGTGGTCGACGTGATCAAAGGCATCGCTGACCAGACCAACCTGCTCGCCCTCAACGCCGCCATCGAAGCGGCACGTGCCGGCGAGATGGGCCGTGGTTTTGCCGTAGTCGCTGATGAAGTCCGCCAACTGGCGCAACGCACCAGCGAATCCACCGGGCAGATCCATGCCTTGATCGCCAAGCTGCAGCAGACGGCTTCGAGTGCCGTGCAGACCATGGAAGCCGGCCATCGCCAGGCGGAAGAAGGTGTGGCACGAGTGCTGGAAGCGGATCAGGCACTGGTCGGCATCAGCGAAGCCGTGGCCAACATCACCGACATGACCACCCAGATCGCTGCAGCGACCGAAGAGCAAAGTGCCGTGGCTGAAGAAATCAGCCGCAACATCAGCAACATTTCGGAACTGGCGGATCAGACCTCGGAACAGGCGCATAACTCTGCGTTGCTGAGTGAAGAGCTGACGAAGACGGCTAATACGCAGTATTCGTTGGTGGAGCGGTTTAACCGCTAAAAGCAAAAGATCGCAGCCTGCGGCAGCTCCTACACCGATCACCTGTAGGAGCTGCCGCAGGCTGCGATCTTTTAATCTTAAAAGCCCGGACAGCGAAAGCGTCCGGGCTTTTTATTGCCAAGTCTGAAAGTGATGGTGCTTGGCAGACCGCATTCGCGAGCAGGCTCACTCCCACAGGGAAATGCATTCCAAATGTGGGAGCGAGCCTGCTCGCGAAGAGGCCTTCTCTACCAACGACGATCTCACTCAAGCAACGCGGACACTGCCTACAACTGCGCCAGAATGCGCCGACTGGTGCTTGGTGCAGCCAAGTTCTATCGTTTGCCGGTCGCTACTCAATCACGCAGATCGGCCAGCATGAATACATACCCCACGCAAAAACCCCACAAACAGAAAGTTCGTGATGAACTGACATTCCTGGATGTTCGGCAAGCCGCGCGTGATGGTCAGAAAGTGTTCGATAAATTTGTGATCACTGGCAGGCTATCCACCACAAAGTAAATCAAAAGATCGCAGCTTTCGGCAGCTCCTACACCGATCACCTGTAGGAGCTGCCGAAGGCTGCGATCTTTTGACCTGTAAGCCCGGACAGCTAAAGCGTCCGGGCTTTTTGTTGCCAGTCTGAAACTGGTGGTGTCTGGCAGACCGCATTCGCGAGCAAGCTCGCTCCCACATTTAGTCCTGTGTACGCAGAACCAATGTGGGAGCGAGCTTGCTCGCGAAGAGGCCATAACGGCCAGCGGAATTATTGAGGCAACCGCAGTTTGTCCAGCAATCGATTAACCAACAGCTCGTTCAACATGATCAGCTGTTGCAGCGCCAGCAGCGGATTGCCCTGCGGGCCACCGATTGAGTTGGCGATATTGCCAGCCATGACTTTGGCCGACGACAGCGATTCGCAAGCCTCGGCGATCGAGAGGAGGTACAGCGAAGCAAACCGTAGGCGCTGCCCCCGGATCGATCCCGGAGCGAAGGAACCCGAGCCTAGGCGAGGGCCAAACGTCAGGGTGTTTTTTTGCTTACTTTTGAGGTGTTTGTCAAAAAAGTGAGTCGTCGTAAAGGCGAAACCTTAACTGGCCGTTACCGCGGCAACGGATATTCACCCAGTCTCGGCAACGTTATTAGCTGACCAACACATATAAGGCTGGCTGCCTAGCTGTCAGATCTGACAGTAGACGCACCGTTATCCGAGCGGGTATCAAGAGAAACCGTAATTGCAGTCGGTTGTAACACCTCCTCTTACTCGAAAAGGCAGGTTTAACAATGACCACTCACGTTATGTTTCTCCCGAAAAAACCACTCGTCAGTGATGACAGGTTTCAATGGAGATTGGGCGGTAAACAGAAAACAGCGAAATTCAGATCTTTCTATCAGGACGAGTTCTTGGGTCAGCGGTATTGGTCCATCAGTGGTGGAACAGGAAATTTCGACGATGAAAGCTATTTTTCATTCTCCATGACGCTGCCCTACCAATCCGATGAGGCACTCACGGGCGTCTATAACCTCGACGACGGGCTGACATTTGTCCACAGCCATTGGATCCCTGCGCCACCGGGATTTATCGGAATGGCTTCGGTGGACGCCGACTCGGCGATCCTCAGCGTTAAATATGATGCTGAAACGGACATCGCTACGGGATCATTCGAGGCCGTATTCAAAAGTCATCGCTATCGCCTGAATCCCAAGGGGACTTTCACCATGACGAGACTGAGACCGTCGGATGCTGGCTAACATTGGCAGGCATGCTCGCAGCAACTCCGGAGGAGTACCCCTTCAATGTAATTTGCAAGAATGACTTCTTGTAGGAGCTGCCGCAGGCTGCGATCTTTTGATCCTGAAAAACCGGTTAGCGAAGCCTCCGGGGTTTTATTGCCTGTTTGAAATGGATGGCGCTTGGCAGACAGCTTTCGCGAGCGGGCTCGCTCCCACAGTGGGGCCGGGTTACATCAGTAAGAGAATGGTCGGCTGTCAGGCCGCCTTCGCGAGCAAGCCCGCTCCCACAGTGAGGCCGGGTTACATCAGTAAGAGAATGGTCGGCTGTCAGGCCGCCTTCGCGAGCAAGCCCGCTCCCACAGTGGGGCCGGGTTACATCAGTAAGAGAATGGTCGGCTGTCAGGCCGCCATCGCCAGCAGTCAGGCCCCACACAAAGGCAAGAGCAGAACGCGCATCGCTCTTGCCCCTCACCACTCAACAGGATGAGCGCAAGCTCGGCTGCAGCTCTTGATCTTGATCCACGGGCGACATCGGAAGGCTGAGTGGAGGGGTTCATCCGGGCGTGGGAGCGCAGCGACCGTTTGGCGCAGCCAAACACAGCGAGAGGAGGTGCAGCGAAGCAAACCGTAGGCGCTGCGCCCGGATGGATCCCGGAGCGAAGGAACCCCGAGCCCCAGCGAGCGGGCCGAACGTAGGAGCAAGCGTTTTTTTGCTTACTTTTTTTAGGCGCTTGTAAAAAAAGTGAGTCGCCGTAAGGGCGAAACCCTAAGTCGCCGTTACCGCAGCAACGGATATACCCCCCCAACCAAACCTCAACGAAGAAACCCGGCAACCTTCTCCACCGCCGAAGCCAAATGGTCCGAATGCGTAAACCCGGAAACCTTCAACGGCTTCAAATCATGATCCCCAGAGGCCAACCAAAACACCTCAATACTCGGCGATAGATCGTAAGCCTCGACAGCTTCCCGATTACCCAGCGCATCCCGCTCCCCCTGAACAATCAACGTCCGAGTCCGCAAAGAAGCCAGATGCTCAACCCGCGGTTTCTCAGGCTTCCCAACCGCATAAAACGGATAACCGAGACAGACAAGCGCATCAGCGCCCAACTCATCAGCCAGGAGACTGGCCATCCGCCCGCCCATCGACTTCCCGCCAATCGCCAAAACCCCAGCGACATGAAGTCGCACCAAGCCATACACCTCACGCCAGCATTCCAGCAGTTTCGGCGCCGGATTCGGCGGGCGTTTGCTGCCATCAACCCGCCGCTGCGCCATGTAAGGAAACTCGAACCGCAACACGTTCACGCCCGATGCAGCAATGCGCCCAGCCATATCCGTCATCCACTCACTGTCCATCGGCGCCCCTGCCCCATGCGCCAGGATCAAAGTCGCCGAAGCCTCACCAACAGCGGCATCCCAAAGCCACCCACGATCCCGCACGCACTGCGCCCATTGATCCCCGTCAATACTGGCCTTGTGCTGTTTGTCCATGCTTGCCTCGCTTTTAGTCTGCCTATAACTCCAGACGAAGGATTCGCGGCGTTTTCTGCGCGCGCTCACTTCGGCTGAACCGTGGATGGGGAACCATGAACACTTCTATCAGTACCGCCTACAACTACAAGGTGGTCCGCCAATTCGCCATTATGACGGTGGTGTGGGGCATCGTCGGCATGGGGCTCGGGGTTTTTCTCGCGGCCCAATTGGTCTGGCCGGAACTCAACTTCAATTTGCCCTGGACCAGTTTCGGCCGTCTGCGCCCGCTGCACACCAACGCGGTGATCTTCGCCTTCGGTGGCTGCGCGCTGTTCGCCAGTTCGTTCTACTCGGTGCAACGCACCTGCCAGACGCAATTGTTCGCGCCGAAAATCGCCGCGTTCTGCTTCTGGGGCTGGCAGCTTGTGATTCTGCTGGCGGCGATCAGCCTGCCACTGGGTTACACCAGTTCCAAGGAATACGCCGAACTGGAATGGCCGATCGACATCCTGATCACCATCGTCTGGGTCGCCTACGCCATCGTGTTCTTCGGCACGATCATGCAGCGCAAGACCAAGCACATCTACGTCGGCAACTGGTTCTTCGGCGCGTTTATCATCACCGTGGCGATCCTGCACATCGTCAACAACCTTGAGTTGCCGGTGAGTTTCACCAAGTCTTACTCGGTGTACGCCGGTGCGACCGACGCGATGGTGCAATGGTGGTACGGCCACAACGCCGTAGGCTTTTTCCTCACCGCCGGTTTCCTCGGGATGATGTACTACTTCGTGCCGAAACAGGCCGAACGTCCGGTGTATTCGTATCGCCTGTCGATCGTGCACTTCTGGGCGCTGATCACCCTGTACATCTGGGCCGGCCCGCACCACCTGCACTACACCGCGCTGCCGGACTGGGCACAGTCGCTGGGCATGGTGATGTCGCTGATTCTGCTGGCACCGAGCTGGGGCGGCATGATCAACGGCATGATGACCCTCTCGGGCGCGTGGCATAAGTTGCGCAGCGACCCGATCCTGCGCTTCCTCGTGGTGTCGCTGGCGTTCTACGGCATGTCGACCTTCGAAGGTCCGATGATGGCGATCAAGACGGTCAACGCCCTCTCCCACTACACCGACTGGACCATCGGCCACGTTCACGCCGGCGCTCTCGGCTGGGTGGCGATGATCTCGATCGGCGCGCTGTACCACATGATCCCGAAAGTCTTCGGCAAAGAGCAGATGCACAGCATCGGCCTGATCAACGCGCACTTCTGGCTCGCGACCATCGGCACCGTGCTTTACATCGCCTCGATGTGGGTCAACGGCATCGCTCAGGGCCTGATGTGGCGCGCAGTCAACGAGGACGGCACGCTGACTTACTCCTTCGTCGAAACCCTGGTGGCCAGCCACCCAGGCTTCATCGTGCGCCTGGTGGGTGGGGCGATCTTCCTCAGCGGCATGTTCCTGATGGCTTACAACACCTGGCGCACCGTGCGGGCCTCGCAGCCTGCTGACGTCGTTGCTGCCGCGCAGATGGCCTGAGGAGTCCGCCATGAAACACGAAACGATTGAAAAGAACGTCGGCCTGCTGATGCTGCTGATGGTGTTCGCCGTGAGCATCGGCGGCCTGACCCAGATCGTCCCGCTGTTCTTCCAGGACGTCACCAACAAACCGGTGGAAGGCATGAAGCCCTACACCGCGCTGCAACTGGAAGGCCGCGACATCTACATCCGCGAAGGCTGCGTCGGTTGCCACTCGCAGATGATCCGCCCGTTCCGCGCCGAAACCGAACGCTACGGGCACTACTCGGTGGCCGGTGAGAGCGTGTGGGATCACCCGTTCCTCTGGGGTTCGAAACGTACCGGGCCGGACCTGGCCCGAGTCGGCGCGCGCTACTCGGATGACTGGCACCGCGCGCACTTGTACAACCCGCGCAACGTCGTACCGGAATCGAAAATGCCGGCTTACCCATGGCTGGTGACGCAAGCGGTCGACAGCAGCCACACCGAAACCAAGCTCAAGACCATGCGCACCCTCGGCGTGCCGTACACCGACGACGACATCAGCGGCGCAGTCGCCAGCCTCAAGGGCAAGACCGAAATGGACGCCCTCGTTTCCTACCTGCAAGTGCTTGGCACTGCAATCAAGAGCAAGAGGTGAGCACGATGATCATTGAAATGAGTGCAGGGCTGATTCGCGGCCTCGGCACCGTCGTGGTGTTCGTTGCCTTCGTCGGCCTGACGATCTGGGTATTCAACCGCAAGCGCACGCCGGAGTTCGCCGAAGCGCGCCTGCTGCCGTTCGCCGACGAGCCGCAACCCGACACCCAACCAGTATCTGAACCAAGGAGTACCCGGCCATGACCACCTTCTGGAGTACGTGGATCTGCGTACTGACCATCGGCAGCCTGATCGGCCTGACCTGGCTGCTGATCGGCACCCGCCGGGGCGAGACCAAGGGCAGCGTCGACCAGACCATGGGCCACAGCTTCGATGGCATCGAGGAGTACGACAACCCGCTGCCGCAGTGGTGGTTCATGCTGTTCGCCGGCACGCTGGTGTTTTCCGTGGGTTATCTGATCCTGTATCCGGGCCTCGGCAACTGGAAAGGCATCCTGCCCGGCTACGAGGACGGCTGGACCGGCGTGCACGAGTGGGAAAAGGAAATGAACAAGGCCGACGCCAAATTCGGGCCGATCTTCGCCAAATTCGCCGCCATGCCGGTGGAAGAAGTGGCGAAGGATCCGCAGGCGCTGAAAATGGGTGGCCGATTATTCGCCTCCAACTGCTCGGTGTGCCACGGTTCCGACGCCAAGGGCGCTTTCGGCTTCCCCAACCTGGCCGACAAGGACTGGCGCTGGGGCGGCGACGCCGAGACCATCAAGGCCACCATCATGGGTGGGCGGATGGCGGCGATGCCGGCCTGGGGCGAAGTGCTGGGCGAGGCCGGAGTGAAGAACGTCGCGGCGTATGTGCGTCACGAACTGGCCGGCCTGCCGCTGCCCGCGGACAGCAAGGCTGACCTGCAGGCCGGACAGCAAGCGTTCAGCACCACCTGCGTAGCCTGTCATGGGGCAACCGGCCACGGCACTGAAGCCATGGGTGCGCCGAATCTGACGCACCCGGCCGGATTTATTTATGGCACGAGTCTGACGCAGCTTGAGCAGACCATCCGCCACGGTCGCCAGGGCCACATGCCGGCACAGAACGAACTGCTGGGCAATGATAAAGTGCAATTGCTCGCCGCTTATGTGTACAGCCTTAGCCATGGATTGAGTACAGAAAAACTGATTACTGAAGACAGCAAACAGTAAGCATTGCACACACCGCTGCCGCACCATTCTCGGTGCGGCAGCATCCCGCCCCTTTGCGACGCATTGTCGCACCCCGTCACACCCTCTCCTTTCGGTTCCCCGGATTCGGGTCTACGCTTGCTCGATGCGGACTGGCTTGTGCTGGTTCCAGGTCAACGCTGACTGCTGTGTTCTGCGAACCGGCTGACTGATGTGGCCGCAAACGCCGGTAGATACCGGCTGTCGTGCCATTTACCGTCCGTCACCCGAACTGAGCGTTTGAACACACCCCGTTACAAGCGACCTGACCCCCTCGCTTTTTTCGTCCGCTGCGACATTTTGTCCGAGGCCAATTTTGACCTTACGCGGCGTATGGAAAGGCCGCAGAATCAGCGTTGGAAAGCATTGACCCAGGTCATGGCGCGTTGCAATGACCCCCTGCTCTCTGCATACTTGCGGCCGATTTTAATCCTAATAAAACACCTAAACCGTGGAACCTTAGAATGAGCACAGCAATCAGTCCGACTGCTTATAACTATAAGGTAGTCCGCCAGTTCGCCATCATGACGGTGGTCTGGGGGATCCTTGGCATGGGGCTCGGTGTCTTCATCGCCTCGCAACTGGTCTGGCCGGAGTTGAACTTCGGTCTGCCGTGGACGAGCTTTGGACGCCTGCGCCCGTTGCACACAAACCTGGTGATTTTCGCCTTCGGTGGTTGTGCACTGTTTGCCACTTCCTACTATGTCGTGCAGCGAACCTGCCAGACGCGACTGATCTCCGACAGCCTCGCCGCCTTCACCTTCTGGGGCTGGCAGGCGGTTATCGTCGGCGCAATCATTACCTTGCCGCTGGGTTACACCACCACCAAGGAATACGCCGAACTGGAATGGCCGCTGGCCATTCTGCTGGCGATTGTCTGGGTCTCCTACGGGCTGGTGTTCTTCGGCACCATCACCAAGCGCAAGACCAAGCACATCTATGTCGGTAACTGGTTCTACGGCGCGTTCATCGTCGTGACCGCGATGCTGCACATCGTCAACCACGCCTCCTTGCCGGTGAGTTTCTTCAAGTCCTACTCCGCCTACTCGGGCGCGACCGACGCGATGATCCAGTGGTGGTACGGCCACAACGCCGTGGGTTTCTTCCTGACCACCGGCTTCCTCGGGATGATGTACTACTTCGTGCCGAAACAGGCCGAACGTCCGATCTACTCCTATCGTCTGTCGATCGTGCACTTCTGGGCGCTGATCACCCTGTACATCTGGGCCGGCCCGCACCACCTGCACTACACCGCATTGCCGGATTGGGCACAGTCGCTGGGCATGGCGATGTCGATCATCCTGCTGGCGCCAAGCTGGGGCGGCATGATCAACGGCATGATGACCCTGTCGGGCGCCTGGCATAAGCTGCGCACAGACCCGATCCTGCGCTTCCTCGTGGTGTCGCTGGCGTTCTACGGCATGTCGACCTTCGAAGGTCCGATGATGGCGATCAAGACCGTCAACTCGCTCTCGCACTACACCGACTGGACCATCGGCCACGTTCACGCCGGCGCTCTTGGTTGGGTAGCGATGATCTCGATCGGCGCGATCTACCACATGATCCCGAAACTGTTCGGCCGTGCGCAGATGCACAGCGTCGGCCTGATCAACGCGCACTTCTGGCTCGCGACCATCGGTACCGTGTTGTATATCGCCTCTATGTGGGTCAACGGCATCACTCAAGGCTTGATGTGGCGTGCAATCAACGATGACGGCACCCTCACCTACTCGTTCGTCGAAGCGCTGCAGGCCAGCCACCCGGGCTACATCGTCCGTGCCCTGGGCGGTGCTTTCTTCGCCAGCGGCATGTTCCTGATGGCTTACAACGTCTGGCGCACCGTGCGCGCCTCGAACGCGGCTGAAGCCGAAGCCGCCGCCCAGATCGCTGTTGTTGGAGCTCACTGATGAAGCATGAAGCTGTCGAGAAGAATATTGGCCTGCTGGCCTTCTTCATGGTCATCGCCGTCAGCATTGGCGGCCTGACCCAGATCGTTCCGCTGTTCTTCCAGGACGTCACCAACAAACCGGTCGAAGGCATGAAGCCGCGCTCGGCACTGGAACTGGAAGGCCGCGACGTCTATATCGCCAACGGTTGTGTCGGCTGCCACTCGCAGATGATCCGTCCGTTCCGCGCTGAAACCGAACGCTATGGCCACTACTCGGTCGCCGGTGAAAGTGTCTGGGACCACCCGTTCCTGTGGGGTTCCAAACGTACCGGCCCGGATCTGGCTCGTGTTGGCGGTCGTTACTCCGATGACTGGCAACGTGCGCACCTGTACAACCCGCGCAACGTGGTGCCTGAGTCGAAAATGCCGGCTTACCCGTTCCTCGTGGAAAACAAGCTCGACGGCAAAGACACGGCCAAGAAGATGGAAGTGTTGCGCACGCTCGGCGTCCCTTACACCGACGAAGACATCGCCGGTGCAAAAGATGCCGTGAAGGGCAAAACCGAAATGGACGCGCTGGTGGCCTACCTTCAGGGCCTGGGCACCATCATCAAAAGCAAACGGTGATTCTTCATGGATATCGGGATGATTCGCGGCCTGGGCACCGTTGTCGTGATGGTGGCCTTCATCGGTCTGGCGTTGTGGGTGTTCAGCCCCAAGCGCAAGTCGGAGTTTGAAGACGCAACCTTGCTGCCTTTTGCGGATGATCCCGAAGCCATCAAGCACGTCGAGCAAGCTTCTAGGAGTAACAAAGAATGACTACATTCTGGAGTCTGTACGTCACAGTCCTCAGTCTCGGTACGATCTTTTCCCTGACCTGGCTGCTGCTGTCGACCCGCAAGGGCCAGCGCAGCGAGCAGACGGACGAGACGGTGGGCCACTCCTTCGACGGGATCGAGGAGTACGACAACCCGCTGCCGAAATGGTGGTTCATGCTGTTCGTGGGCACCATCGTGTTTGCCTTGGGTTACCTGGTGCTGTACCCGGGCCTGGGCAACTGGAAAGGCCTGCTGCCGGGCTACAACTATCTCGATAACGACAAGCAGACCGCGTTCGCCAACGGCCAGACCGGCTGGACAGGCGTGCACGAGTGGGAAAAGGAAATGGCCCGCTCGGACGCCAGGTTCGGTCCGATCTTCGCCAAGTTCGCGGCGATGCCGATCGAGGAAGTCGCCAAGGATCCGCAAGCACTGAAAATGGGTGGCCGTCTGTTCGCCTCCAACTGCTCGGTGTGCCACGGTTCCGACGCCAAGGGCGCCTATGGTTTCCCGAACCTGACCGACGCTGACTGGCGCTGGGGCGGCGAGCCGGAAACCATCAAGACCACGATCATGGGCGGTCGTCACGCGGTGATGCCGGCCTGGGCCGACGTCATTGGCGAGCAAGGCGTAGCCGACGTGGCTGCCTTCGTGGTGACCCAACTCGATGGCCGAAAACTGCCGGAAGGCACCAAGGCTGACCCGGCCAACGGCCAGAAACTGTTCGCAGCCAACTGCGTGGCCTGCCACGGTCCAGCAGGCAAAGGCACCCCGGCCATGGGCGCGCCTGACCTGACCCACCCGGGCGCGTTCATCTACGGTTCGAGCTTCGCGCAACTGCAGCAGACCATCCGCTACGGCCGTCAGGGCCAGATGCCTGCGCAGGAACAACTGCAAGGCAACGACAAGGTGCACCTGCTGGCGGCCTACGTCTACAGCCTGTCCCACGGTGAAAAAGCCCCGGAAGCAGAGGCCCAGTAAGGCCAACGCTTGATGCAATGAAGAATCCCCCGCCAGAGCTCTGACGGGGGATTTTTTTATGGGGCACTGGCCCAGATCGACTTCACCGGCACGGTGGCCACCGGCGTACGTTTGCGCCACTGATTGTCCTCGACCAGACTCACCTCCAATTGCTTGCGATCCTTGGAAAAACTGGCGGTCAGGTACGTCTGCTGAGAAGCCGAACCGCTGAGAAACACCGGCACGCCCCCCATGGAGGTCTGGCTGCCACCCTCGCCGTGGAAATGCCCGGCGAACATCGCCGTCACCTGATACTTTTCAATCATTTCGCGAAAGCGCTTCTCTTGATCCCAACTGCCTTTCCACTCATAGGGTTTGTGCATGTTGATAATGATCGCGTAACCCTGCGCGCGCGCCGTTCGCAAATCATTTTCCAGCCAGTCCAGCGACTCCCTGATGTCGAAGGTGGTCGGATTCAACGCATGGGAAATTTTCACCGTGTAAGTGGGCTCATTGTTCAACTGCACCAAGTGCACTTCACCGATATTCTTTGAATAAGCCAGACTACCCAGATAATGCTTGTTCAAAAAACTACCGGTAATTTCCAGATCGAACTCATCGACTTTATCGACATGATGATCACGGTAATCAACAATACTGCCCGCTGCACAATTTTCGCTGAAACAGTCATTCACGTTGTTCTGATAATCGTGATTACCCAATCCGTAGAGCACGTGATCGCCAAAGTGTTTCTTCAGCATCGAACCGATGTAAGAGCGCTGCCAGCCATGGCCGAATGCGGTCATGTCACCGTTGATCATCAAAGGCACGGCGTCCTGCCCGCCCATCTCGCTGCGAAACTGGGCAATGCTCGCGAACTGGGTTTCCACCAGCCATTTCGCGCGCTTCTCGAAATCTGCACTCGATTCATCTTCACCACTGTCCGATTTCTCCGTCCACGGGTATTGCGGATCCGAGGCGAACACCATGTGTTGCGGAGCACCTTCATTGGCACTGGCGAGAGAAGTCAGTGACAACAGGCACAGACACACGAAAAAATTTTTAACTTCCTTGATTTTCATAACATTCCATTATTCCGTTAATTTTCGACACATGAACATGCAACTAACACGCTGCAGAACAGCCACTAAGCTATTCGAAAAAAACAAGAAAACAAAACCCATTAATTAACTAATGATATTTCCAGAATATTAAAACCACCTTCGAAATTAATACTTTGAGACAGATGCCTGATGGACTCGATTCGCTATGCTCTGTAGGGTCGTCCACAGCCCGCTGACCCTCATCGGAGCCACTTCAAGGATGAAGCTGCTATGTTGAATGACAGCAAAAACCCTCTCCCGGTTGATCAGCCTCCGATGCCAATGTGGTCAGTTGGGCCAAAGGCGTCATCGCCCCGCGCCTGTACATTTCCGCCATTACTTTGAAAGAACTGGAAACCGGAGTACTGCGAATGGAACGGCGTGATCCTGTTCAAGGAAAGCTGTTGCGCAGTTGGCTGACGCGTCACGTCATGCCGGCATTCGAAGCCCGAATCCTGCCGGTCGATGCCGCAGTGGCATTGCGTTGTGCCAGCCTGCATTGCCCGACCAGGCCAATGAAAGAGATGCGTTGATCGCTGCCACGGCCCTGGTGCATGGACTCACGGTGGTCACGCGCAATGTCGGTGATTTCCGCTCGAGCGGCGTCGCCCTGATCAACCCATGGGAACATTGAATTAGCCGCCACCCCAAAACCGTCCATACTCAACAAGTCAATTGATCTGCATCAGGCTTTGCTTCATTCGCTACACCAATAATGCCTTTTTCCCAACGCGACCAAAGGTCGCACCCTTGAGTTAGAGCGACAGGCGTATCATTGCGCCACTGCAACACCCCTTTCTGACCGCGGTCGGCACGTATCGACCGAGGCATTTGTCCACTGCCGTGGGATGCAATGATGAGCAACCAGATTCCGGTACACGACGTCACACCACCGAGCCAAAACGCGAACAGCAGCGTCGACCTTTACGCCTCTCGAGAAAAAATCTACACCCGTGCCTTCACCGGCCTGTTCCGCAATCTGCGGATGATCGGCGGTGCCGCGCTGTTCCTGTTGTATTTCGGTACGGTGTGGCTGAACTGGGGCGGGCATCAAGCGGTGTGGTGGAACCTGCCGGAACGCAAGTTCTTCATCTTTGGTGCGACCTTCTGGCCGCAGGATTTCATTCTGCTGTCCGGTCTGCTGATCATCGCGGCATTCGGCCTGTTCTTCATCACCGTTTACGCCGGCCGCGTCTGGTGCGGCTATACCTGTCCGCAAAGCGTATGGACGTGGATTTTCATGTGGTGCGAGAAGGTCACCGAAGGCGACCGCAACCAGCGGATCAAGCTCGATAAAGCGCCGATGAGCGGCAACAAATTCCTGCGCAAGCTCGCCAAGCATTCGCTGTGGCTGCTGATCGGGTTCGTCACCGGCATGACCTTTGTCGGTTACTTCTCGCCGATCCGTGAGCTGGTAATCGAGTTCTTCACCGGCCAGGCCGATGGCTGGTCGTATTTCTGGGTCGGTTTCTTCACCCTCGCTACCTATGGCAACGCTGGTTGGCTGCGCGAGCAGGTGTGCATCTACATGTGTCCGTATGCGCGCTTTCAGAGCGTGATGTTCGACAAGGACACCCTGATCGTTTCCTACGACCCGCGTCGCGGCGAGAGCCGTGGCCCGCGCAAGAAAGGTGTCGATTACAAGGCCATGGGTCTGGGTGATTGCATCGATTGCACCATGTGCGTTCAGGTGTGCCCGACCGGTATCGACATCCGTGACGGTCTGCAGATCGAGTGCATCGGTTGCGCCGCGTGCATCGACGCCTGCGACGCAATCATGGACAAGATGGACTACCCGCGTGGCCTCATCAGCTACACCACCGAACACAACCTGTCCGGCCAGAAAACCCATAAACTGCGGCCACGCCTGATTGGCTACGCGGTGGTGCTGCTGGCAATGATCAGCCTGCTGGTGACCGCGTTCTTCATGCGTTCGCTGGTCGGCTTCGACGTCAGCAAGGATCGCGTGCTGTACCGCGAGAACGCCGAAGGCCGGATCGAAAACGTCTACAGCCTGAAGATCATGAACAAGGATCAGCGCGACCATACTTACGTGCTGGAAGCCGCCGGTCTGCCGGATCTGCGCCTGCAGGGCAAACGCGAGATCAAGGTCCCGGCCGGCGAAATCTTCAGCATGCCGGTGGAGTTGTCGAGCGCACCGGAACAATTGCCATCAAGCACCAACGAGGTGAAATTCATCCTCAAGGATGCCGATGACGACAGCGTTCACGTAGAAGCCAAGAGCCGATTCATCGGCCCACAAACCCGTTGAGAGAACTGAACATGCCCGCAGCAAACGTCGCCAGCCCTTGGTACAAGCACCTTTGGCCATGGATCATCATCGGGATTCTGGCCTGTTCGGTGACCTTGACCCTGTCGATGGTGACCATTGCGGTAAACAACCCGGACAACCTGGTCAACGACAACTACTACGAGGCCGGCAAGGGCATCAACCGCTCGCTGGATCGCGAGCTGCTGGCGCAGGATCTGAAGATGCGCGCCAGCGTGCATCTGGATGACCTGACCGGCGAAGTCGACCTGCGCCTGAGCGGCGACAGCCAGCCGAAAGCCCTGGAACTGAACCTGATCTCGCCGACGCAGCCGGAGAAGGATCGCAAGATCGTCCTGACCCGCAGCGAAACCGAAACCGGCCGTTACATTGGCCAGCTCGGTGACAAGGTCGAAGGCCGGCGTTTTGTCGAATTGCTGGGCACGCAGGACGACCACGTGTGGCGCATGTTCGAAGAGGAACAGGTCAGCCACGACAAGGATCTGCTGCTCGGTGATGAACCGCTGCAGGGCGCCGAAGACCTGGATAAATAAAAATCTGCACTGTGGCGAGGGAGCTTGCTCCCGCTGGGGTGCGAAGCGCCCCTATAACCAGCTTCCCGGTTCATTCAGGCAGAATGAGTTCGCTGCCATACGACTGCTTCGCAGCCGAGCGGGAGCAAGCTCCCTCGCCACAATAGATTTGTACGGCATCACAAATGACCACCCCACTCCCCTGCTACCACTGCGCCCTGCCCGTCCCGTCGGGCAGTCGCTTCACCGCCGTCGTGCTCGGGGAGTCCCGCGAGTTCTGCTGTCCCGGCTGCCAGGCCGTGGCCGAAGCCATCGTCGCCGGTGGTCTGGATAGCTATTACCAGCATCGCAGCGAAGCCTCGGCCAACCCCGAAGCCTTGCCGGTGCAATTGACCGATGAACTGGCGCTGTACGACCGCGCCGACGTGCAAAAACCCTTCGTCCGTCATGAGGGCGAACTCGCCGAAACCACCCTGCTGATGGAAGGCATCAGTTGCGCCGCCTGCGGCTGGCTGATCGAGAAACACCTGCGCAGCCTGCCGGCAGTGGCCGAGGCGCGGCTGAACCTGTCCAACCATCGCCTGCATGTGCAATGGGCCGACGCACAATTGCCGCTGAGCCAGATCCTCGCCGAGCTGCGCCACATCGGTTACGCCGCCCACCCCTATCAGGCCGACCGCGCCAGCGAACAACTGGCCAGCGAAAACCGCCTCGCCCTGCGCCAGCTCGGCGTCGCCGGATTGCTGTGGTTCCAGGCAATGATGGCGACCATGGCCACCTGGCCGGAATTCAACATCGACCTCAGCCCCGAACTGCACACGATCCTTCGCTGGGTCGCGCTGTTTCTCACTACGCCGATCGTGTTCTACAGCTGCGCGCCGTTCTTCAAGGGCGCCATGCGCGATCTGCGCACACGTCATCTGACCATGGACGTCTCGGTGTCACTGGCGATCGGCAGCGCCTACATCGCCGGGATCTGGACGTCGATCACCGGGGTCGGCGAACTGTATTTCGATGCGGTCGGGATGTTTGCACTGTTCCTGCTCGCCGGGCGCTATCTGGAACGCCGCGCCCGCGAACGCACCGCCGCTGCCACCGCGCAGCTTGTGAACCTGTTGCCCGCCTCGTGCCTGCGCCTCGACGCCAATGGCCAGAGCGAACGCATCCTGCTCAGCGAATTGCGCCTGGGCGACCGGGTGCTGGTGCAACCGGGTTCGATCCTCCCGGCGGATGGCAAGATCCTCGACGGCCAGTCGAGCATCGACGAATCGCTGCTGACCGGCGAATACCTGCCGCAACCGCGCACCCTTGGCGATGCGGTCACCGCCGGTACGCTGAACGTCGAAGGCGCGCTCACCGTCGAGGTACTGGCGCTGGGTCAGGACACGCGCCTGTCGGCCATCGTCCGCCTGCTCGATCGCGCCCAGGCCGAGAAACCGCGATTGGCGGAAATTGCCGACCGCGCTGCGCAATGGTTCCTGCTGTTGTCGCTGATTGCCGCCGCAGCGATCGGCCTGTTGTGGTGGCAGCTGGATTCGTCGCGGGCGTTCTGGATCGTCCTGGCAATGCTGGTTGCGACCTGCCCTTGTGCGCTGTCACTGGCAACCCCGACGGCGTTGACCGCCGCCACTGGCACCCTGCACAAACTCGGCCTGTTGCTGACACGCGGCCATGTGCTGGAAGGCCTGAACCAGATCGACACGGTGATCTTCGACAAGACCGGCACCCTCACCGAGGGGCGGCTGGTTTTGCGTTCGATCCGTCCACTGGGCGCGTTGAACAGTGACCAGTGCCTGAGCCTTGCCGCCGCATTGGAAAATCGTTCGGAACACCCGATTGCTCGTGCCTTCGGGCGCGCGCCACTGGCGGCTGAAGAAGTGCACAGCACGCCGGGACTTGGCCTCGAAGGGCTGGTCGGCGCGCAGCGTTTGCGCATTGGACAGGCGGAGTTTGTCTGCGCCCTCAGCGACTCGTCGATCCCGGCAATGCCGGATGAGCCGGGCCAATGGCTGCTGTTGGGGGACGATCAAGGGCCGCTGGCGTGGTTCGTTCTCGACGATCGCCTGCGCGACGATGCGCCCGCCCTGCTCGCCGCGTGCAAGGCGCGTGGCTGGCGCACGCTGCTGCTTTCCGGCGACAGCTCGCCGATGGTCGCCAGTGTCGCCGCCGAGCTGGGTATCGACGAGGCCCGTGGTGGTCTGCGCCCGGATGACAAACTGCAGGTGCTGCAGCAGCTGCATCAAGAAGGACGCAAGGTGTTGATGCTCGGCGATGGCGTGAACGACGTGCCGGTGCTGGCCGCTGCCGATATCAGCGTGGCCATGGGTTCGGCCACCGATCTGGCGAAAACCAGTGCCGACGCGGTGCTGCTGTCCAACCGCCTTGACGCACTGGTGCAAGCCTTCACGTTAGCGCGCAGAACCCGTCGGGTAATCATCGAGAACCTGCTGTGGGCAGCGCTGTACAATGGCCTCATGTTGCCGTTCGCCGCCCTCGGCTGGATCACTCCGGTGTGGGCGGCGGTCGGCATGTCGATCAGTTCGTTGACCGTGGTGCTCAACGCCCTGCGCCTGACTCGCCTGCCGAGCGCGCCGGTCGCAGGCACCCGTTCAGAAACCCGCCCGTTGCCGGCCTGAGCCGCGCGGGCCTGGAGTACCGATGCCAGCTCTTTACGTGATGATCCCGGCCGCCCTGCTGATCGTGGCCATCGCCGTGTACATCTTTTTCTGGGCGGTGGACAGCGGACAGTACGACGATCTTGATGGTCCGGCCCACAGCATCCTGTTCGACGATCAGGACCCGAACCACACCGCCGCCGTGGACGAAGCCAAATCCGACAAACCACAGGACAAGGCGCCACCCCATGCTTGAGCTGGCGCCGCTGCTGGTCTCGGCACTGATCCTCGGCCTGCTCGGTGGCGGGCATTGCCTGGGCATGTGCGGCGGCCTGATGGGCGCGCTGACCCTGGCGATTCCCAAGGAGCAGCGCAGCCGACGCTTTCGTCTGCTGCTGGCGTACAACCTCGGACGCATCCTCAGTTACGCGACCGCAGGTTTGCTGATCGGCCTCGCCGGTTGGGCGGTGGCGAACAGCCCGGCGGCGATGTTTATGCGCATCCTCGCCGGGATGTTGCTGATCGCCATGGGCCTGTATCTGGCCGGCTGGTGGAGCGGCCTGACCCGCATCGAAAGTCTTGGCCGTGGTTTGTGGCGTTACATTCAGCCAGTGGCCAATCGGCTGCTGCCGGTGTCGACACTGCCCCGTGCGTTATTGCTCGGCGCGCTATGGGGCTGGCTGCCGTGTGGACTGGTTTACAGCACGCTGCTGTGGTCGGCGAGCCAGGGCAATGCGCTGGACAGTGCGTTGTTGATGCTCGCGTTCGGGTTGGGCACATGGCCGGTGCTGCTGGCGACCGGGCTGGCGGCCGAGCGGGTGACCGCGCTGTTGCGCAAACGCAGCGTGCGCATGGCCGGTGGGTTGTTGGTGATTGTGTTCGGGATCTGGACGCTTCCGGGCCCTCACCAACATTGGTTGATGGGTCACTAATTCTGTGGCGAGGGAGCTTGCTCCCGCTGGGGTGCGAAGCGCCCCCCCCCGATTTGACAGCAAAACCAGGGGCCTGCTACGCAGTCCAGCGGGAGCAAGCTCCCTCGCCACAAAAGCAGTCACTACCAATCCGCCGTTGATGCAAATCAAAAGCCCCGTCGCCGCACCCCGATAGACTCGCCACACTGCCAGCCTATCCGGGGGAATGCCCGCATGCTCGACGCCATTCGTTGGGACACTGATCTGATCCGCCGCTACGACCTGGCGGGGCCGCGCTACACCTCGTACCCGACGGCCGTGCAATTCAACAGTCAGGTCGGCACCTTCGACCTGTTCCACGCCCTGCGCGACAGCCGCAAGGCGTTGCGCCCATTGTCGCTGTACGTGCACGTGCCGTTCTGCGCGAACATTTGCTATTACTGCGCCTGCAACAAGGTCATCACCAAGGATCGAGGGCGCGCACAGTCCTATCTGCAACGGCTGGAGCAGGAAATCCAGTTGATCGCCTGTCACCTGGAGCCAGCGCAGAAAGTCGAGCAACTGCACTTCGGCGGCGGCACCCCGACATTTCTCAGCCACGACGAACTGCGTCAGTTGATGGCGCACCTGCGCAAACACTTCAACCTGCTGGATGACGATTCCGGCGACTACGGCATCGAGATCGACCCACGCGAGGCCGACTGGTCGACCATGGGCCTGTTGCGCGAGCTGGGCTTCAATCGGGTCAGCATCGGCCTGCAAGATCTGGATCCGGCGGTACAACGGGCGGTCAATCGCCTGCAAAGTCTTGAGGAGACCCGCGCAGTAATCGACGCCGCGCGCACCCTGCAATTTCGCTCGATCAACATCGACCTGATCTACGGTCTGCCGAAGCAGACACCGGAGAACTTTGCGCGCACCGTCGAGGAAGTCATCAGCCTGCAACCTGATCGACTCTCGGTGTTCAACTATGCACACCTGCCGGAGCGTTTCATGCCGCAGCGGCGGATCAACAGCCACGAGCTGCCGAGCCCTGCGCAAAAACTCGAGATGCTCCAGCGCACCATCGAACAACTGACCGCCGCCGGCTACCGCTACATCGGCATGGATCACTTCGCCCTGCCCGACGATGAGCTGGCGATTGCCCAGGAGGAACAGACCCTGCAACGCAATTTCCAGGGCTACACCACCCACGGCCATTGCGACCTGATTGGTCTGGGGGTGTCGGCGATCAGCCAGATCGGCGATCTCTACTGCCAGAACAACAGCGATCTGAACCAGTACCAGAACACCCTCGCCGCCGCGCAACTGGCGACCAGCCGTGGCCTGGTGTGCAATGCCGACGATCGCCTGCGGCGTGCGGTGATCCAGCAACTGATCTGCAATTTCAGCCTGGAGTTCGCCGAAATCGAGCAAGCGTTCAACATCGACTTTCAGGGCTACTTCGGTGCGCTGTGGCCGCAACTGCAAGGAATGGCCAATGACGGGCTGATCAAGCTGGAGCGCGAACGCATCGAAGTGTTGCCTGCCGGACGCCTGCTGGTGCGCTCGGTGTGCATGGTGTTCGACGCGTATCTGGAACAGCAGAACCGCCAGCGCTTCTCGCGGGTGATCTAGTTTTTCGTCAGCAGTGAGCCGAGCTTGAGGTTCTGCTCGGAGGTGAGGCCGGACTGATCCATGACTTTGGACAGGGCCAGATTGGCGCTGATCAGCCCGGTATTCAGCGCGGCGATGGCACCGCGCAGCGCGGCGAGCATATTGACTTTGGCTTCATTGGTCAGGGTTCTGTCGGACATGACCGCCGCCATCCGGGCTTTCTTCTCGGCGATCTCTTTTTGCAGTTTGCGGATCATCTTCAGCAACTGCTGGACGTTCTCGGGCAAGCCGCTGTCTTCGATGTCGCTGTTCTCACCACCGACGCTGAAGGATTTTTCGATGGAGGCGCTGGACAGCGACACTTTGACGCCCTCGACCAAGGTCGGGGTTGCCAACGGCGCAGAGGCGGCATTCTGCTCGTCACTGGTCCCTGTCCTGGCGGTGCTCGGCGCAGACGCAACGCCGCTGTTACCGGGGTTCAGCGTGTCAATGGCGGCCATCGAAGCGATTCCTTGCATGCGTGGTGATACACCTTTATCGGCCACTGGCCCTGCGGCTTTACGCCCGCGGGACAAACTCGCCACAGGCTGGCCTGAATGTCCTTCCGTGGGTTACCCTTACGTCTTATGTGTGTTTTCCCACAAGGATTTAAGAAATGTCCGAGCCAGTCAAACTGCGCGCTCACAACCAGGCCCATTGCAAGGATTGCAGCCTGGCCCCTCTCTGCCTGCCACTTTCTCTGAATCTGGAAGACATGGATGCGCTGGACGAAATCGTAAAACGTGGCCGCCCGTTGAAAAAGGGTGAGTTCCTGTTCCGCCAGGGCGACACCTTCGATTCCGTTTATGCAGTACGCTCCGGCGCCCTGAAGACCTTCAGCCTGAGCGACAGCGGCGAAGAACAGCTCACCGGTTTCCACCTGCCGAGCGAACTGGTTGGTCTGTCCGGCATGGACACCGAGAAACACCCGGTGTCGGCTCAGGCGCTGGAAACCACCTCGGTCTGTGAAATTCCTTTCGAACGCCTTGATGAACTGGCCCTGCAACTGCCGCAGCTGCGTCGTCAGTTGATGCGGGTGATGAGCCGCGAGATCCGGGACGACCAGCAAATGATGCTGCTGTTGTCGAAAAAAACCGCCGATGAGCGCATCGCCACGTTCCTGGTCAATCTGTCGGCCCGCTTCCGCGCTCGCGGGTTCTCGGCCAATCAGTTCCGCCTGAGCATGTCGCGCAATGAAATCGGCAATTACCTGGGCCTGGCGGTGGAAACCGTGTCGCGGGTGTTCACCCGCTTCCAGCAGAACGAACTGATCGCCGCCGAGGGCAAAGAGATCCACATCCTCGACCCGATCCAGCTCTGCGCCCTGGCCGGCGGCTCCCTCGAAGGCTGATCTCGATCCGCGGTTGAGCGAAGCGTTTCAGCCGCGGGTATACTGCGCCGTTTGCAGCCCTGCCAGGACACCTCGACGATGGTCTTCGACTCCTTCGACATCAAATCCCTGATCCGCCCCGTGATCGACTTCCCGAAACCGGGCGTGATCTTTCGCGACATCACCCCGCTGTTCCAGTCGCCCAAGGCCCTGCGCCTGGTGATGGACAGCTTCGCCCACCGTTATGTGGAAGCCGACTTCACCCACATCGGCGCGATGGATGCGCGCGGCTTCCTGATCGGTTCGGTGCTGGCCTACCAGTTGAACAAGCCGCTGGTACTGTTCCGCAAGCAAGGCAAACTGCCCGCGGACGTGCTGGCCGAAGGTTACGCAACCGAGTACGGCGAAGCGTTCCTCGAAGTGCACGCCGACAGCCTGTGTGAAGGCGATTCGGTGGTGATGTTCGATGATTTGATTGCCACTGGCGGCACGCTGATCGCTGCGGCCAACCTGATCCGGCGCATGGGCGCGCGGGTGCATGAGGCGGCGGCGATTATCGATCTGCCGGAGCTGGGGGGTTCGCAGCGTCTTGAGGACATGGGCATCCCCACCTTCTGCTTGACGCAGTTTGCGTTGACCGATAAATAAGTAGCGCCCTTCAGGCCGCCTTCGCGAGCAAGCTCGCTCCCACAGGGGATTTGTGAATGCCACAGATCCAATGTGGGAGCGGGCTTGCTCGCGAAGGGGCCAGTAGCCTCACCAAAGATTCAAAGCCCCATCTGCTTGCTGATGATCTCGTTCATCACCTCCCGCGTCCCGCCGCCTATCGACAGAATGCGGTTATCCCGATACAGCCGCTCCACCAGACTCTCGCGCATGTAACCCAAGCCGCCAAGAATCTGCACTGCCTCGCTGGTGATCCGGTCCGAAGTATCCGTGGCAACGTTCTTGGCCATGGAAATCTCCTTGATCACGCTCTGCCCCGCCGCCATTTTCGCCGCCTGGCGGTAGGTGAACTCGCGTGATACTTCCAGCGCCGTGGCCATCTCGGCCAGCCGATGCTTGATCACCTGAAATTTGCCGATGGGTTTGCCGAAGGCCTCACGCTCGCGCGCCCATTTCAGCGCTTCTTCGAGCGCGAGCTGCGAGGTCATGTTGGCCATCAGCGCCAGCGCCAGCCGTTCGCTCTGGAAATTGCCCATGATGCAGGCGAAGCCCATGTTCTCGGCGCCGATCAGATTGCCCACAGGCACCCGACAGTCGTCGAAGAACAGTTCAGCGGTGTCCGAGGCCCACCAGCCCATCTTCTTCAGCTGGCGGCCTACGGTGAAGCCCGGGGTGCCCTTCTCGATCAACAGCAGGCTGATGCCGCCAAAACCCGGCGCGCCGGTGCGCACCGCGACGGTGTAGAAATCGGCACGCACGCCGCTGGTGATAAAGGTTTTGCTGCCGCTGACCCGGTAGAATTCGCCGTCACGCACGGCGCGGGTTTGCAGGTTGGCGACGTCGGAACCGCCGCCGGGCTCGGTGACCGCCAGGGCGCTGATTTTCTCGCCGCTGAGCACTTGCGGCACGACACGCTCGCGCACCTCGGGCCGGGCCCATTTGACGAGCGGTGGCAGACCGATATCCAGCGAACCGAGGCCGGCGACCAGACCACCGGAACCGCAGCGCATCAGTTCCTCGCTGGCGGCGACCTTGGCGAACACATCACCTTCGTGGCTGCCGCCCAGCTCTTCGGGATAACCGATGCCGAGAATCCCCGCCGTCCCGGCCTTCTGGTACAGCTCACGGGGAAAGCTTTCGGCTTCTTCCCACGCATCGATGTCCGGCAGGATTTCGCGCTCGACGAAACGTCTGACGCTGTCGCGGACCATTTGGTGGCTGGGGTCGAAGTATTCCTGGAAGGCAGGCATCGGCGAACTCCATCGAAGGGTTGGCCGACGTTAACCGAGCGCTTGCTTGGTTTTCAATATGTTTGTGTGAATCAGTCAGACCGAGGTGCGCCATTCGCGAGCAAGCCCGCTCCCACAGGAGAATGCATTCCAATGTGGGAGCGGGCTTGCTCGCGAAGGCGCCAGTCAAGGCACCGATGGACTTAGAGGGAAATCGGCTTACGCCCGGCAAACGAATGCGCCAGCGTCCCGCCGTCCACCAACTCCAGCTCCCCACCCAGCGGCACGCCATGGGCAATCCGCGAGGCAATCAGGCCTTTGTTGCTGAGCAGCTGAGCAATGTAATGCGCGGTCGCCTCACCTTCCACCGTAGGGTTGGTGGCGAGGATGACTTCAGTAAAAGTGCCCGCCTCTTCAATGCGCGCCATCAACTGCGGAATGCCAATGGCTTCCGGCCCGAGACCGTCGAGCGGCGACAGGTGGCCCTTGAGCACGAAGTAGCGTCCACGGAAACCCGTTTGCTCCACCGCATACACGTCCATCGGCCCTTCCACCACGCACAGCAGCGTGTCGTCGCGGCGCGTGTCGGCGCATTGCGGGCACAGATCGTCTTCGGTCAGCGTGCGGCACTGACGGCAGTGACCCACCCCCTCCATGGCCTGGCTCAAAGCCTGGGCCAGGCGCGTGCCGCCGCTGCGGTCACGTTCGAGCAACTGCAACGCCATGCGCTGGGCGGTTTTCTGACCCACGCCCGGCAAGGTGCGCAGGGCGTCTATCAGTTGGCGAATCAAAGGGCTGAAGCTCATGGGTAAAAAGTCCGACAAAACAACGAGACGCGGTTTATACCCGCGCCTCTGGCCAGCGTCAAATGCTCAGTCCTGGGCAACCTTCACCACCAGTTTGCCGAAGTTGCGCCCCTCCAGCAGACCGATAAACGCCTCGGGCGCCTGCTCGAGGCCTTCCACGACGTCTTCACGGAATTTGACCTTGCCGTCGCGCACCCACGGCACCATGTGGCTGATGAATTCCGGCTGACGGTCGCCGTAGTCATCAAACACGATGAAGCCCTGAATCCGCACGCGCTTGGTCAGCAACGTACGCTGCAACATCGGCAGACGATCCGGGCCTTGCGGCGCTTCAGTGGCGTTGTAACCGGCAATCAGCCCGCACAGCGGGATCCGCGCCTTGGGATTGAGCAACGGCACCACGGCGTCGAACACATGCCCGCCGACGTTTTCGTAATAGATGTCGATGCCATTCGGGCAGGCCTTGGCCAGTTGTTCGGCAAAGTCCGGTGCCTTGTGATCGATGCAGGCATCAAACCCCAGCTCTTCGACCACGTATTTGCATTTGTCGGCGCCACCGGCCACACCCACGGCGCGCAGGCCCTTGATCTTCGCTACCTGACCGACCACCGAGCCGACGGCACCGGACGCCGCAGCGACCACCAGGGTCTCGCCCTCTTTCGGCTGACCGATGTCGATCAAGCCCATGTACGCGGTCATCCCCGGCATGCCCAGCACACCGAGGGCCATTGACGGGCTCGGCAGGCCGGACGGGATCGGCATGATGTTGCGGCCGTCGCTGATGCTGTGGCTCTGCCAGCCGGTGAGGCCGACCACCAGATCGCCCTGGTGGAATTTCGGATGACGGGAATTCTCGACACGGCTGACAGCGCCACCGGTCATCACTTCGCCGATTTGTACCGGCGCGGCGTAGGACGGCGCGTCACTCATCCGTCCGCGCATGTACGGGTCCAGTGACAGGTACAGGGTTTTGAGCAGCACCTGGCCGTCTTCGAGATCCGGCAACGCTTCGCGCTCCAGACGGAAGTTTTCCGGAGTCGGCGCGCCGACCGGGCGCGAGGCGAGGACGAAGCGTTGATTGAGGGTCAGAGGGTCGGACATGTCAGCGTCTCCTGTGAATGATGAGTTCAGGGGGTATAGGGAGCAGACCTTGGTGACATCACAGCGTTCGATGTTTCTACTCGACTCCTGTGGCGAGGGAGCTTGCTCCCGCTGGAGTGCGAAGCGCTCCCCTGCTTTCTTTCAGGTATACCGGGTTTTCAGGGTTTACGACGACTTCGTCGCCGAGCGGGAGCAAGCTCCCTCGCCACAAATGAATACCGAACGCCCGAGAGGCAGAAACAAAAATGCCAGGCGCGATGCCTGGCATTTTTTGTAGCTCATCCAACCCGCACAGGCGAATCAGAATGGCAGTTTCATACCTGCTGGCAGGTTCATGCCGGCGGTCATGCTGCCCATTTTTTCCTGGCTGTTGGCTTCGATCTTGCGCACGGCGTCGTTGACGGCGGCGGCGACCACGGCTTCGAGCATTTCCTTGTCGTCTTCGCTCAGGCCTTCAACCAGGCTTGGATCGATGCTGACGCTTTTCACGTCGTGACGACCGGTCATCACCACGGTGACCATATCGCCACCGGCCTTGCCGGTGACTTCAGCGTTGGCCAGTTCTTCCTGCATCTTGGCCATTTTTTCCTGCATCTGCTGCGCCTGCTTCATCAGGCCGGCCATGCCACCTTTCATCATGGGAATCACCTCAAAAGTACTTGGATCAAAACAGCGCCCGGCACTTAACGCCGAACGCCCTCAGTTATTAGCCTTGGGCGACCAAGGCATCGACAGGTTCAATAGTATCGTGTCGCACCACTGCACCGAACTGCTGGACCATCTGCTGGATGAACGGATCACCGTGGATCGATTCCTCCGCCTCGCGCTGACGGTTGGCACGGCGACGGGACGCGGCCTGCGCCGGGGTTTCCTGCTCGGGCTTGATCAGTTCGATGGTCAGGGTCAGCGTGCGACCGTGGAACTGGTTCAACGCATCGTTCAGGCGCCGCTGTTGCGTGGCGTTGAAGAGCGCGCTGTGCGCCGGGTCCAGGTGCATCAGCCAGTGGTCGCCATCGACCGCGATCAGCGTGCAGTTGGCAGCGATGCTGCCGGTCATGCCGGAGATCGGCAGTTGCGGGAACAGTTCCAGCCATTGCAACGCCAGACCGGTGGCCGGTGCGGCGGCAGGCTCCGGCTCGGGTTCCGGTGCCGGCTCGGCGGTGTGTTCGCTGGCCAGATCGTCGAGGTAGCTGTAGGCCGAATCCATGTCCGGCTCGATGTAGTCTTCGTCCAGCGGCGGTTCGTCGTCGAGGTCCATGCCCGGGGTGGCGGCATCGACGTCGGCGACCGACGGCTCGGGAATCGGCGCGGCCGCCCACTCCGGCGCATCCGGCACCACGCTGTCCGGAGTCGGCAGCGGCATCGGCGGCAGCTCGGGCTGCTCGCTGGCGGTTTCCAGCACCGGCTCGACGGCTGGTTGCTGCACCGGCTCGGGTTCCGGCTCGGGTTCGACCGGATCGTTCCAAGGCAGGTCGACCGCCGCTTCGGCGACGACAGGCTCAGGCTCAGGATCTGCTTCTGGCGCTGGCGCGGGTGCAGCAGCAACCACAGGCGCTGGCTCAGGAGCCGGGGCCGGCGCTGGCGCAACCACCGGTGCCGGCGCAACAGCCGCAGCGACTACCGGCGCAGGCTTGGGCGCGGCAGCCACTGAGTTTGCGGAATCAACTGTGGCCTGGCTGATCCCCACTGGCTTTAGCGGTTGCCTCGGGGCGTCCGCCGTATCCGCCGGCCGGAAGGCCAGCATCCGCAGCAGAACCATTTCGAAACCACCACGGGGATCCGGCGCCAGCGGCAAGTCCCGGCGACCGATCAGGCCCATCTGGTAATAGAACTGCACATCTTCGGCCGGTAGCGCCTGCGCCAGCGCCAACACCCGATCACGGTCGCCATGGCCGTTGTCGACACCTTCAGGCAAGGCCTGGGCGATGGCGACACGGTGCAACACATTGAGAATTTCCGAGAGCACGCCATTCCAGTCCGGGCCTTGCTCGGCCAGATGGCGCACGGCTTCGAGCAACGCTTTGGCGTCGCCTTCGATCAGCGCGTGCAGCACGTCGAAGACCTGGCCGTGATCCAGCGTGCCGAGCATCGCCCGCACGTCGGCGGCCAATACCTTGCCTTCACCGAAAGCGATGGCCTGGTCGGTCAGGCTCATGGCGTCACGCATCGAGCCGTCAGCGGCACGGCCCAGCAACCACAGCGCGTCGTCTTCGAACGGCACGTTTTCGGCGCCGAGAACGTGGGTCAGATGCTCGACCACACGCTCGGGCGTCATGTTCTTCAGCGAGAACTGCAGGCAACGCGACAAAATCGTTGCCGGAAGTTTCTGCGGGTCGGTGGTCGCCAGGATGAACTTGACGTACGGCGGCGGCTCTTCGAGGGTTTTCAGCAGCGCATTGAAGGAATGGCTGGAGAGCATGTGCACTTCGTCGATCAGGTAGACCTTGAAGCGTCCACGGCTCGGCGCGTACTGCACGTTGTCGAGCAGTTCGCGGGTGTCTTCGACCTTGGTCCGGCTCGCGGCGTCGATCTCGATCAGGTCGACGAAGCGCCCCTCATCGATCTCGCGGCACACCGAACACTCGCCGCAGGGGCTGGAAGTGATACCTGTCTCACAGTTCAGGCATTTGGCAATGATCCGCGCAATGGTGGTCTTACCGACCCCGCGCGTACCGGTGAACAGGTACGCATGGTGCAGCCGCTGGCTGTCCAAGGCATTGATCAGAGCCTTGAGCACATGGGTCTGGCCGACCATTTCGCGGAACGAGCGCGGACGCCATTTACGTGCAAGAACCTGATAACTCATCGAAAACCGTCGCAACGAAGGAAGCTGAAGCGGCTAATGCTAGCGGAGCAAGGGCAAAATTGCATCCGGTGTGCTCGTCTAATCTGGCCAAGCTGCTGTTGGCGGGGCAATTTCGCTCGTGATCGGGACTCATCGGAGCATTTATGCGTTGGGCCTTGGGAGCTTTGTTGGGGATCAGTCTGAGCGTGAGCGCGGCCGCCCCGGGTCGATCCCGCCAACCTCCCCCGCCAATCGATCGGCACCGTGCTCGGCTATACCTATCCGACCCTGCAACCGCTGTTCGACGCCGATCGCCTGCAACGCGAGGACGCGCGTAATCAGGAACAAGTGCTGGAAAAACTCCTGGCCGGCCGCTACTGCTATGCGGTGAGCAATCAATGGACCCTGGACTGGTTCAATCAGCGCCTGCTGCCCGGACAGCAACTGCACGGCGTCGCGGTGCTGCAGGAACAGCATGTCGGCTGCTACGTGAGGAATGACCCGCAGGTGCCGGTGCAGCGGATCCTGCGCACGTTGCTGCGGATGAAAATGTCGGGGGAGATTGATGAGATTATCCGGTTGTATACAGGGTCCGCTGAAGTCACCCCATAACCCATTGTGGGAGCATTTCCGACAGAGAACTATTCAGTAGCCGTGCGACTCGCGGAATTTCTGGTAGTCGTGAAATTCGATCCACTCGACCACGTCGTACGGCAGGTAAAGCTGCTGCCGGGCGCGGGAGATGGCGATGTACACGGCGCAGATCCGCTGATCGAACGCGTAGGCGTCCTTGAACTGCACGTTGGTCAGCAGCTCGGGCGTCAGCAGAACGCGGTCGAACTCCATGCCACCCGCCTCGTGCGCCTGCATCAGCAGGCAGCTTTTGCCGGGGCCGCCGATCATCCGGTTGAGCCGGGTCAGGTCAGCCACCTTGAAGCCTTTCTCCAGCTCGGCCTCGACCCACAGAAACGCCTCGTCGAACTGGTTGGCATCGTGCACCTGCTGCCACTTGGGCAGATCGCTGAAATAGCGATGCGGGCCCTTCTCGCTATGTTCGGCACTGTAGAAGTCGACCTTGAACAGTTCGATGGCGGTGATCATGAAGTGTTCGAGGTCGCGCTGCGCCTTCATGTCGGCAAAACTGAACAGGCAATTGGCATCGTGCAGCTGCATGGCCCACTTCATGGTGTCCCACGGTGACGCCGTCAACACCACACAGCCTTCCGGCGGGACAAAGCCCTGCGGATAAAACTCGATGCCGACGTCCGCCTCACGCGCGCCTTCGAAGGGCACCTTGCTCTTCTCCGAGTGCCGGGAAATCAGCGGATTGACCAGACGCTCGACATTGCGCCCCGAACGCACCGAGTAGGTGATATCGCTCTGGCGCACTTCACGCTTTCTTTTCACCAGGTCGCGCTCGGCGTGCTGGTACTCATCGCCCAATGTGATCAGCACCTGTCGGCCACGCTCGATAATCTGCAGCAGCGAAGCGGGAATGTCCTGGCTCTCGTCGATCAGCACGTGGGTATAACGCGGCGGCACCACGCAGCCCGCCAGACTTGCCCGTTTGATCAGCAACAACGCTTCGAAGCCGCTCTGCCGGCCCCACGCCGGATTGGCCTCAAGGTAAGTCCAGACGCGGCTCGAATACTCCAGCAGTACCTTCGACTCAAGGCTGGACAAGGACAGCTTGAAATACGGCAGATGATGCGCCGACAGGCTGTAGTCCCGCGATTGGCAATAGCGCTCGAGGGTTTCCAGGCAGACGTTCAGCGTTCGTTGCGCGTCATGCTCGCGGAAGCCAAGGATATTCAGTTCCTGGGCCAGACTCTGTTTGCTCGCGACCCGGCCGGCGGCGCCTGGCGGCTGCGGTTTGCGTCCGTAAATCAGCCCGCGGGCGAACGCCTCAAAGGTGATGCCGGGCTTGCGCTCACTGGCAACGCCCATGCGCTGACACAGGGTCGCAAGTTTTTCCGGGGTACGTGCCAGCAACAGGGTTTTCCCGGGATCCAGGCACTCGGTCAAGGCACCGACCAGATGGCTCTTGCCGATCCCGGCGTAGCCTTGCACGTGCAGGTCTTCATCGAGGTTGGCGCGGAAGGTTCTGACCAGTTTGTCTTGCGCGGCGCTGAGCCAGCGCTCGCGATGCGCCGGGCTGATCATCTGCTGGCTGAACGGATTGTTGATCGCGTGGTGGCGCGTCTTGAACTCGTCATCCCACTTGCCATCGGGCAGCAGGTAATCCTGCGCCGACACCTCGTCGGCCAGCAGTAAACGCAGGTTCAAACCCCTGATAGCGTTCAGGCCGAAGTACAACTGGCGTGGGTCGAACAATCGTTGCGCCTCGGACAGCAGCCCTGCCCCGCCATCGACCGCCCAGGCGATCAGTCGCGCCAGCACCTTCTCCGCCGCAGCGGCGGTGAGATCCTTTTCCGCGGCCTGGGCCAGATTCTGGATGACCAGCACCGCGGCCAGTTGCGCATCCGTCAGCTCGCCAAGGGTTTTCGCGCCATCGGGCTGCAACAGACTCGCGCAGGTCTCGTCCGTCACGGGCAAGTACACGGCGGTGGATAAATCGTGATGTTCCGGGTGCATACAACCTCGTAGCCAGGGCGCGAACTTGTCAACGACGCGCGCAGCAAGACGGTGGAGTATGCCACTGTTCAACCTTGGTGGCTGAACAGGCATCGGGGAGCAGCCTTTGCGAGCAGGCTCGCTCCTACAGGAGCTGGCGTGAAAGCCCAAATCGCGGGCATAAAAAAACCGCAGTGGGCGAAACCCATGCAGTTCTGTTGTAGCGATCTTCGTTCGTTAAGGTGGTAACCCCACCAGCCACACCCCGGCACACAATGTTCCCGCTGTGGCTGCTGCCTTCCGGCTCTGACCAGGTTCACGGGTAATCGTTGCGGGGGGACCGATGGGGTCACCATAACGACACTCACCTGTCGGCGAGCCGCGCCATTGTACCTATCTGAGATGAAGTTACAACCGTTGGTTTCAGATAAAAAATATGAACGGGTTCAAGGACATGCGCTGTGCCCGAAAAGATCGCAGCCTGCGGCAGCTCTTACAGGGTCAACACCTCGTCCGCCTTGCCGCCCGCCTGCTGGATCACCAGATGGATGAAGTGCAGCTTGGCAATCGCCGCCGCCGGCAGCACGAACGGGTAGAAATCCGGTTGGCCCATGCTGCGTGACAGTTCGTTGAGCATGCCCGCCAGTTCGATCCACGCATTGACGAACGACAGAAACGCCGCCCCGCCGGGGTGCTCAGGGTCGTACAGGGTACTGGGCGGAAACGGCTGATAGTCGAAGTCCATTTCCCGCGCACTCATGCCAAAACCCAGTGCGGTATCCACCGCGTCCATCATGTGCAGGTAATGCGCCCAGGTCTCGGCCCAGTCTTCCCACGGGTGCATGGTCGCGTAGGCGCTAACGTAGTGTTGCGGCCAATCCTGCGGCGCACCCTGTTGATAATGACGGTCGAGCGCTTCGGCGTAACTGGCGCGCTCGTCGCCGAACAGGTTGCGAAAAGCTTCGAGCCACGGGCCATTGGCGATCAGACGATCCCAATAATAATGCCCGACCTCATGCCGGAAATGCCCGAGCAGCGTGCGATAGGGTTCATGCATCGCCGCCCGCACCTGCTCGCGATGGGCGTCGTCGGCTTCTTTGATGTCGAGGGTGATCAGGCCGTTGGCGTGGCCGGTCATCGGCGCGTTACCTTCAAGGTCGACGCCGATGAAGTCGAAGGCCAGACCGGTGTGTTCATCCACGGTTTTCGGGATGACCGGCAGGCCGAGGGTGATCAGTTGCGCCACCAGCCGGCGCTTGGCGATTTCGACTTTGCGCCAGCGTTCGGGGTTTTCCGGAACCGACAGGTCGGGGATGGTGCGGTTGAGGCTGCAAGCGATGCACAGGCTGTCGTGGCCGTTATCCGGCAGCAACCAGTTGCACGCGGCGGGCGTATCGAGGTTAGAGCAGCGACGAAACAAACCGGCGTCGGGATCGGCATCGAGTGTCCAACTGCCGTCCTGCGGCCCCGGTTGCAGCGAGGTCAGGCGACTTTCTTCAGGCTGATAGCCCAACACGGCGCTGCAAGCCAGGCACTGACTGTTGCGAAAGAACAGCGACTGGCCGCAGCGGCACGGCCAGATTTTGCTGTTGCGTGAAGATTCGCCCATGAACGGCGCGACAATGCGAGAACTGAGCTGCTCGAAAAAGCGGTACATGGCGATCTCTCCCTGGGGCTTGCCAAGACTAGATCATCCTGCAGTCAACAATGTTCCCGAATACAGCGCAGTTGCTGAGTGACACTGTTGATGTGGCGAGGAAGCTTGCTCCCGCTGGAGTGCGAAGCGCTCCCCCTGCTTTCTTTCAGGTATACCGGGTTTTCAGGGTTTACGACGACTTCGTCGCCGAGCGGGATCAAGCTCCCTCGCCACAAAAGCAGACTGCCGAACTAAACGGTATCAGGCCGAGATACCGTGGGTTTTGAGGAACGCGATAAACGCCTCTTCATCCATCACCTTCACCCCCAGCTCATTGGCCTTGGTCAGTTTCGAGCCGGCACCGGGCCCTGCGACCACACAATGAGTTTTCGCCGAGACCGAGCCAGCCACCTTGGCGCCGAGGCTTTCCAGGTGTTCTTTGGCCACATCACGGCTCATCAGCTCAACCTTGCCGGTCAGCACCCAGGTCTCGCCGGACAGCGGCAGGCCTTCGACGACTTTCTTCTCGCTCAGCCAGTGCATGCCGAAATCACGCAGTTGCTTCTCGGCGGCCTCGGCGATCTGCCGATGCTCGGGCACAGCAAAAAACTCGCGCACCGAATTGGCCTGCTTCTCCGGCAGCGCCTGACGCATGTCCAGCCAGTCGGCATTCATTACCGCGTCCAGCGAACCGAACTTGTCTGCCAGTTTCTGCGCGCCGCCCGGGCCGACAAACGGAATGTGCAGCTTGTCGAGCAGACCGCCGAGCGTGGTGCTGGCGGCAAACTCGGCACCCAGTTCGCCCTGATCCTGAATCTGCAGGCCATGCCCCAACAACTCGGTGATCACCTGCTGGTTGTGTGCATCTTCAAAGAAGCTATGAATCTCATGCGCCACTTCCAGGCCGATGTCCGGCAGGTAGGTCAGCACTTGCGGCAACGCCTGCTGCACGCGCTCCAGCGAACCCAACGAGCGCGCCAACACCTTGGCCGTCTCCTCGCCGACATCGGGAATGCCCAGCGCATAAATGAACCGCGCCAATCCCGGCTGCTTGCTGTCTTCGATGGCCGCCAACAGCTTGTTGCTGGAGACTTCGGCGAAGCCTTCCAGATCGACAATGTCGTCGAACTTCAACGCGTACAGATCGGCCGGCGAGCTGACCAGACCTTCATCGACTAGTTGCTCGACGCTCTTGTCGCCAAGGCCTTCGATGTCCATCGCCCGACGCGAGACGAAGTGAATGATCGCCTGCTTCAGTTGCGCCCCACAGGCCAGACGGCCAACGCAGCGGTACACCGCACCTTCACTGATGGTTTCCTTGCCTTTGCTGCGCTTGACCAGTTGCGTGCGCTCGACATGGGAACCGCAGACCGGGCAATTCTCTGGAATCGCTACAGGACGCGCATTCTCCGGGCGACGCTCGGTGACCACTTGCACCACCTGCGGGATCACGTCACCGGCGCGACGGATGATCACCGTGTCGCCGATCATCAGGCCCAGGCGCGCCACTTCATCCATGTTGTGCAGGGTGGCGTTGGCCACGGTGACGCCCGCGACCTTGACCGGTTTCAGCCGCGCCACCGGAGTGACCGCGCCTGTGCGACCGACCTGGAACTCCACGTCGAGCAGTTCGGTGAGTTCTTCCATGGCCGGGAATTTGTGCGCGATCGCCCAGCGCGGTTCGCGGGCACGGAAGCCCAGCTCACGCTGATCGGCGATGCTGTTGACCTTGAACACCACGCCGTCGATTTCATAAGCCAGCGAGTTACGTCGCTCACCGATGTCACGGTAGTAATCCAGGCACTCGCCGATACCTTTGGCCAGTTTCAGTTCATGACTGATCGGCATGCCCCACTTCTGCAATTGCTTGAGGTTGCCGATGTGGGTGTCGGAGATATCGTGGGACACCTGACCGATACCGTAGCAGCAGAATTCCAGCGGGCGATTGGCGGTGATCTTCGAATCCAGCTGACGCAGGCTGCCGGCAGCGGCGTTGCGCGGGTTGGCGAAGGTCTTGCCGCCGACTTCCAGTTGCGAGGCGTTGAGGCGCTCGAAACCGGCCTTGGACATGAACACTTCACCACGCACTTCCAGAGTCGCCGGCCAGCCTGTGCCATGCAGCTTCAACGGGATGTTGCGCACGGTGCGCACGTTGACGCTGATGTCTTCACCGGTGGTGCCGTCGCCACGGGTGGCGCCGCGCACCAGCACGCCGTTCTGATACAGCAGGCTGACCGCCAGGCCATCGAGTTTCGGCTCGCAGCTGTATTCCACCGCCGCACCGCCACCGAACAGATCGCCGGCCGGCAGATCCAGACCTTCGGTCACCCGGCGATCAAACTCGCGCATGTCGGTTTCTTCGAAGGCGTTGCCGAGGCT
The DNA here is from genome assembly GCF_900187525.1 of Pseudomonas sp. Irchel s3a10. Lineage (NCBI taxonomy): Bacteria > Pseudomonadati > Pseudomonadota > Gammaproteobacteria > Pseudomonadales > Pseudomonadaceae > Pseudomonas > Pseudomonas sp. Irchel s3a10. The sequence continues at coordinate 68,344 of NZ_FYDR01000006.1, read as the reverse complement.
GAGCATCGGCACTTCGTGACGCACCTGGGTGAACGCGGTCAGCGCCACACTGCCGACACGCTGGGTTGGCGAGTCGCTGGTGATCAGTTCCGGATTGGCCGCTTCCAGTGCCTTGAGCTCGTGGAACAACCGGTCGTACTCGGCATCCGGAATGCTCGGCTCGTCGAGGACGTGATAACGGTAGTTGTGCTGATCGAGTTCAGCGCGCAGCTCTAGAATGCGGTTTTTGGCGGCGGTCATGGGTGTTCTCTCATAAAGCAAAAGAGCAGCCGAGGCTGCTCTATCTTCTAAATCACAAAGCTCAATGCTATGGACATTGTGGCGAGGGAGCTTGCTCCCGCTGGGCTGCGAAGCAGCCCCAATACCATCCACCGTGTTGCATCAGGCTCAACCAGGTTGCAGGATTTACGGCGGCTTCGCCACCGAGCGGGAGCAAGCTCCCTCGCCACAACTGCGCTCTGGCCTTAGCGCTTCTGGGTCAGGGCGCGGCGTTCGAATTCGACGATGCGCTGACGGTAGTGCTCGATGGTTTGCGCGGTCAGCACGCTGCGCTGGTCGTCTTTCAGCTCGCCGTTCAGTTCCTGCGACAGCTTGCGTGCTGCCGCCACCATCACGTCGAAGGCCTGCTTCGGATGACGCGGGCCTGGCAGGCCGAGGAAGAAGCTCACCGCCGGGGTGCTGAAATGGTCGATGTCGTCCAGATCGAAGATACCCGGCTTGACCGCGTTGGCCATGGAGAACAGCACTTCACCGTTGCCGGCCATGCTTTCGTGGCGGTGGAAAATATCCATCTCGCCAAAACGCAGACCGCTTTCCAGAATGTTCTGCAGCAGGGCCGGGCCTTTGAAGCCGGCGGCGTCGCGGCAGATCACGCTGATCACCAGCACTTCTTCGGCTTGCGGCTGATCCTTGTCGGCCACGGCTGGCGCAGGCTTGTTGTCGTCGACGAAGTCATCATCACGACTGCTGAAGCTCGGGCCGCCGTCCAGATCCAGATCGAGGTTCAGGTCGCCCTGGGCCGGGCCGTTGCTGCCGCGCTTGCCACGTTTCGAACCGGATTCGCGAGGCTCGCGTGCTTCGCGGGCCGGCATGCTAACCGACGGCAGATCGTGTTCGTCCAGTTGTGGCTCTTTATGTGTGTCCAGGACGCGGGCCGGGCCCAACAGCTCGGCGCTGGTGTCCTCGTCCGGCAGGTTGGACAGACTTCGGTCAAGACGGAACTTCAGTTTTCCCTTGCCGCCGCGCATACGGCGCCAGCCATCGAAAAGAATACCGGCTATCACAATGATGCCGATGACGATCAGCCACTCGCGCAGACCGATTTCCATGTAATCCCGTGCCTCTATAAAAAATGCTGAAAAATAAGGGGTTTACATTGTGCAAACCGCTTTAAAACGTGGCGCCAACTCTATGTTCTGACAGGCGTTTTGCCCACGTATACGAAAAATTGACATTAAACTAGCACGACCAAAGACAACTTTACACCGTCTGTCACATTGGCTTGCGCGAATATGTCGATTGGCCAGCAAGTCGAAGTCGGTAAAAAAGTCCTACAAGCCCCCAATACCTTTTCCGACACTACGCTGACTCAGGCGTCCACCATCGCCATCGCCTCCTCGACATCCACTGCAACCAGTCGCGAACAACCCGGCTCGTGCATCGTCACGCCCATCAGTTGATCGGCCATTTCCATGGCGATCTTGTTGTGGGTGATATAGATGAACTGCACGGTCTGCGACATCTCTTTAACCAATCGTGCGTAGCGTCCAACGTTAGCGTCATCCAGTGGCGCGTCAACTTCATCGAGCATGCAGAACGGCGCCGGATTCAATTTGAAGATCGCAAAAACCAGTGCCAGTGCGGTCAGGGCTTTTTCCCCGCCGGAGAGCAAATGGATGGTGCTGTTCTTCTTTCCTGGCGGCCGCGCCATGATCGTCACCCCTGTATCGAGTAGATCTTCGCCCGTCAGTTCCAAATACGCGCTGCCACCACCGAAAACTTTCGGGAAAAGCGCCTGTAAACCGCCATTGATCTGATCAAAGGTATCTTTGAAGCGGTTACGGGTTTCCTTGTCGATCTTGCGAATGACGTTTTCCAGGGTCTCCAGTGCTTCGACCAGATCGGCGTCCTGCGCATCCAGATAACGTTTACGCTCGGATTGTTGCGTGTATTCGTCGATGGCCGCGAGGTTGATCGCGCCCAGGCGCTGAATCCGCGCATTGATCCGTTCGAGTTCTTCTTCGGCGGCGCGTTCACTGGCCTCGGGGGTCAATGTCGCAAGCACGCCATTGAGATCGTAGCCGTCTTCGAGCAATTGATCCTGCAACGCCTTGCGCCGCACGGTCAGCGCTTGCCATTCCATGCGCTGTTGTTCGAGCTGACCACGGATCAGTTGCGATTGCTGCTCGGCCTGAGTCCGGCGTTTTTCCGCCTCGCGCAGTTCGCGGTCGGCGTCTTCCAGCGCGATCTGCGCAGTCTTCAGCTCTTCGTCGACGGTCATGCGTTTGTCGAGCAGCTCTTCGAGTTTCAGGCGCAGCTCTTCCAGCGGCGCCTCGCCCTCCTCCAGATTCAGACTCAACTGCTCACGCTTTTCGGTCAGGCGTTCGGCCTGCATCTCCAGACGCTCCAACGCCTGCCGCGTGGAGTCGTGCTGTGCGCGCAACGAACCGAGACGCACCGCCAGTTGGTGGGCGTGATCCTTATGCTGTCTGGCTTCCTGACGCACGCGATCAAGGCGTTCACGCAGGCTGTCACGCTGGGCCAGCAGCAATTCGCGCTGCTCGGTATCCAGCGCCATGGCGTCGAGCGCTTCCTGCAATTGCATGCGCGCTTCGCCGATCTGCTCGTGTTCCAGTGCGCGCTGCTCGCCGAGCTCGATCAGCTCTTCATCAAGGCGGGTGCGGCGCAGCGTCAGTTGTTCGGCCTTGGCTTTACCGGCAGACAACTGGGCTTTCAATTCACCTTGTGAGCGTGCCTCGTCCTGCAGCAAACGACGCAAGTGTTCGCGACCGTTTTCCTGCTGCCGCTGTTGCGCACGCAGGGTTTGCAGCCGGGTTTCCATGGCTTCGACCGTGGCTTCGCGCTCTTCGCGTTCGGCCTGCAGCGTCTCGATTTCCTGGCCACGGGCGAGCATGCCGCTCTCGGCTTCACTGGCGCGACGTACACGCAGAAAGTGTCGGCCGACCCAGTAACCGTCGCGACTGATCAGGCTCTGCCCGGCACTCAACTGGCCGCGCAGGGCCAAGGCCTGCTCAAGGCTGTCGACCGGTTTGACTTGGCCGAGCCATGGCGACAGATCGATCTGCGCCTCGACTTTATCCAGCAGACTACCCGCAACGCGCACGCCATCGCTGGCGGGGCTGAGCAGGCGCAGATCGCCTTGGGTGAAACCGGACAGATCGAAACCGCTGAAGTCATCCACCAGCACCGCTTGCAGGTCGGCGCCGAGCACGGTTTCCACCGCCAGCTCCCAACCAGCCTCAACCTTCAGCCCTTCGGCCAGACGCGGGCGTTGGGCGAGGTTGTGTTCCTTCAGCCATTCGGCGGTGCCGGTGCCCGGGTCGAGCGCGGCTTGTTGCAAGGCTTCCAGCGAGGCCAGTCGCCCGTTGAGGCGCTGCAAATCGCCCTGCGCCTGTTGCTGCGCGGTCAGTGCCTGCTGCAACTCCTGACGCAGTTGTTCGAGTTTTTCGACCTGCGCTTCTTCGCTGGTCTGCAAATCTTCGAGGGTCGCTTCGGATTCGGCGAGCTGCTCGTTAAGCGCCATGATCGCCGCGTCTTCCGGGTCGGCGGAAAGCAGATCGCGCTCTTCAGCGAGACGTTTTTGCCGATCGGCCAGGCGCTCCATGCTGGTTTCCAGCTGCTGGATCCGCGACTGCTGCACTTCGGCCTGGCGCCGGGGTTCGGCGGCGGTCAGGTTGAAGGTGTCCCACTGCTCCTGCCAGCCGTGCATGACGCTTTCGGAATCTTCCAGCGCAGCGGCGGCTTCTTCGGCGGCGGCGCTGGTGACTTCCTGCTCGGGGGTGAGCATGTCCAGCTCTTCGCCGAGGGTCAGCAGCAGCGTGCGGTCGTGGCCCAGGTGCGATTCGGTTTCCAGACGCGCGCGCTCGGCCTCTTTCAGATCGTCCTGCAACTGGCGCAAGCGCTGCTGGCCGTGCTGGATGCTCTGCTCGACCCGGGCGATGTCGCCGCCGACCGAATAGAAGCGTCCCTGCACCAGATTGAAGCGCTCGGACAGCTCATGGTGCCCGTCGCGCAGCCGCTCGATAGCCGCATCAGCATTGCGCTGCTCGGCGACCAGTGCTTCGAAACTGACTTCCTGGTTGCCGATGATCGATTCGCGCTGGCCGACCTGATCGTTGAGATCCTGCCAGCGCAGGGCCGACAGTTGCGCCTTGAGCTGGCGCTCTTCGGATTTGTATTCCTGATACTTCTTCGCGGACTCGGCCTGACGATGCAGACGTTCGAGCTGACGCTCAAGCTCTTCACGCAGGTCGGTCAGACGCGCAAGGTTTTCGTGGGTGCGGCGGATGCGGTTTTCGGTCTCGCGCCGGCGCTCCTTGTACTTGGAGATGCCTGCCGCTTCTTCGATGAAGTTGCGCAGGTCTTCGGGTTTGGCTTCGATCAGCTTGGAGATCATCCCCTGCTCGATGATCGAGTAGCTGCGCGGGCCGAGGCCGGTGCCGAGGAAAATATCGGTAATGTCGCGACGACGGCACTTGGCGCCGTTGAGGAAATAGCTGTTCTGGCTGTCGCGGGTGACTTTGCGGCGGATGGAGATCTCGGCATAAGCCGCATACTCGCCGACCAGGGTGCCGTCGGAGTTGTCGAACACCAGTTCGATGCTCGCCTGGCTCACCGGTTTACGGCTGGTCGAGCCGTTGAAGATGACGTCGGTCATCGACTCGCCACGCAGGTTCTTCGCCGAACTTTCGCCCATCACCCAGCGTACGGCGTCGATGATGTTCGACTTGCCGCAACCGTTCGGCCCGACGACCGCCGCCATGTTACTGGGGAAGTTCACCGTGGTCGGATCGACGAAGGACTTGAACCCCGCCAGTTTGATGCACTTTAGCCGCACGCTCAGGCAACCGTCAGGGCGGAGACCACCAGATCGCAGCTGCGCTGGGCGTAAGCCGTCAGCACGATGCGGATCTGCGGCAAATCACGGGCGAGCACAGCGGCCAGCAGGCGTTCGAACAGTTCGAGGAACTCGCTCATTTCGGCCTTGCGCTGTTCGAGGGCGAGGAAATACGCACGGCTCATGGCCGGCTGCAGGTTCTCGACGGTCTCTTGCAGGTACGGGTTGTTGGCAAACGGGTACGCAGCGCGCATCACGGCGAAGCTGTCGTCGACGAAGGTGCGGATGTCCTGACGCTCGTAGCTGGCGGTCAGGCGCTGCTGAATCTGCACGAACGGTGCCATGTCGGCCTGGGTCTGCCAGCCATTGGCGACCGCATTGCCGAGCAGGATGTACAGCTCGCTCATCAGCGTGCACAGGCTCTGCACCTTGTGCGCGGTGAGTTCGGTGACATGGGCGCCACGTCGCGGCAGGATCGCGATCAGGTGGCGGCGTTCGAGGATCAGCAGGGCTTCGCGGACCGATCCGCGGCTGACATTGAGGGCCAGCGTGACCTTCTGTTCCTGGATGCGCTCTCCCGGCTTCATTTCGCCGCGAATGATGCGTTCGGCGAGGTGGTGAGCGATTTGCTCGGCGAGGCTGTCCGGCGCCTTGAACGTCATGGTTGTCCTTCAAACTCTTCGATCTGCACAAGCGGCGCAGTGTAGCGCAAATGCAGGTGCATGGCGGAGTGCCCGCACGGCGCTTTTTGGCACGATTCAAGCAAAAAAGCAGTGGATCCTCTCAGGGTCAATACTCAATAGAGCACAGGTTAATCGACAAAACCGTTTTTCCTGACCTTTAAGTCAGAAAACCATTGACCGAAAAGTCAGACCTGCTAAATTCGGTTGAAGTCGGTTAACAACAATAATGAGTCTGCGAGGCCTTCCGTGATCCAGTTTTTACTTAACCAGGAACTCCGTAGCGAGCACGCCCTGGACCCGAATCTGACCGTGCTCAATTACCTGCGCGAACATGTGGGCAAGTCCGGCACCAAAGAAGGCTGCGCCAGCGGCGACTGCGGCGCCTGCACCGTGGTGGTCGGCGAGTTGCAAACGGATGACGCCGGCCGCGAACACATACGCTATCGCAGCCTCAATTCGTGCCTGACCTTTGTTTCGTCGCTGCACGGCAAGCAACTGATCAGCGTCGAAGACCTCAAGCACCAGGGCGAACTGCACAGCGTGCAGAAAGCCATGGTCGAGTGCCACGGCTCGCAGTGCGGCTTCTGCACCCCCGGCTTCGTCATGTCGCTGTTCGCCCTGCAAAAGAACAGCGATGCACCGGATCAGGCCAAGGCGCACGAAGCGCTGGCCGGCAACCTCTGCCGCTGCACCGGCTACCGGCCGATCCTCGCCGCCGCCGAACAATCCTGCTGCGGCAAGCAACCGGACCAGTTCGATGCCCGCGAAGCCGAGACCATCGCCCGCCTCAAAGCCATCGCCCCGACCGATATCGGCGAACTCAACAGTGGCGACAAGCGCTGCCTGGTGCCGCTGACCGTCGCCGATCTCGCCGATCTGTATGACGCTTACCCACAAGCCCGGCTGCTGGCCGGCGGCACCGATCTGGCGCTGGAAGTCACCCAGTTCCACCGCACCCTGCCAGTGATGATCTACGTCGGCAACGTCGCCGAGATGAAGCGCATCGAAAGCTTCGCTGACCGTATCGAAATCGGCGCCGCCACCGCCCTCTCCGACTGCTACGAAGCGCTGACGGCCGAATACCCGGACTTCGGCGAATTGCTGCACCGCTTCGCCTCGCTGCAGATCCGCAATCAGGGCACCCTCGGCGGCAACATCGGCAACGCCTCGCCGATTGGTGATTCGCCTCCGCTGCTGATCGCCCTCGGCGCGCAGGTGGTGCTGTGCAAAGGTGAAACCCGGCGCACGCTGAACCTGGAAGATTACTTCATCGACTACAAGGTCACCGCCCGTCAGGAAAGCGAGTTCATCGAGAAGATCATCGTCCCGCGTGCCACCGCCGAACAGCGCTTCCGCGCTTACAAAGTCTCCAAGCGTCTGGACGATGACATCTCCGCCGTCTGCGCCGCATTCAATCTGCGCGTGGAAAACGGCGTGATCACCGACGCGCGCATGGCTTTCGGCGGCATGGCCGCGATCCCCAAACGCGCCGCCCATTGCGAAGCCGTGCTGCTTGGCCAGCCGTTCAACAACGCCGTGATCGAACGCGCCTGCGCTGCGCTGGCCGAAGACTTCACGCCGCTCTCGGACTTCCGCGCCAGCAAGGAATATCGCCTGCTCAGCGCGCAGAACCTGCTGCGTAAATACTTCATCGAACTGCAAACACCGCACATCGAGACTCGGGTGACCGCTTATGTCTAACCATCACGCCGTAGAGAAGACTCAAGCCGAACTGGCGGAACTGTTCGCCAAGGACCTGACCACCGGCGTTGGCCGCAGCGTCAGGCACGACAGCGCCGCCAAGCATGTGTCCGGTGAAGCGCAGTACATCGATGATCGCCTGGAATTCCCCAATCAGCTGCACGTTTACGCACGGCTGTCGGACCGCGCCCACGCGAAAATCATCAGCATCGACACCAAGCCCTGCTACGCCTTCGAAGGCGTACGCATTGCGATCACCCACGAAGACGTGCCGGGCCTGAAAGACATCGGCCCGTTGCTGCCGGGCGATCCGCTGCTGGCCATCGATGACGTGCAGTTCGTCGGGCAACCGGTGCTGGCCGTGGCCGCGAAAGACCTGGAAACCGCACGCAAAGCGGCGATGGCGGCGATCATCGAGTACGAAGATCTCGAGCCGGTGCTGGACGTGGTCGAAGCCTTGCGCAAACGCCACTTCGTGCTCGACAGCCACACCCACCAGCGTGGCGATTCGGCTTCGGCATTGGCCACCGCCGAACATCGCATCCAGGGCACGCTGCACATCGGCGGCCAGGAACACTTTTATCTGGAGACGCAGATCTCCTCGGTGATGCCCACCGAAGACGGCGGGATGATCGTCTACTGCTCGACGCAGAACCCCACCGAAGTGCAGAAACTGGTGGCCGAAGTGCTCGACGTGTCGATGAACAAGATCGTCGTCGACATGCGCCGCATGGGCGGTGGTTTCGGCGGCAAGGAAACCCAGGCCGCCAGCCCGGCATGCCTGTGCGCAGTGATCGCGCACCTCACCGGCCAGCCGACCAAGATGCGTCTGCCACGGGTCGAAGACATGCTGATGACCGGCAAGCGCCACCCGTTCTATGTCGAGTACGACGTCGGCTTCGACAGCACCGGGCGCCTGCACGGGATCGCCATGGACCTGGCCGGCAACTGCGGCTGCTCGCCGGATTTGTCCGCCTCGATCGTTGACCGGGCGATGTTCCACTCGGACAACTCGTACTACCTCGGTGACGCAACCATCAATGGCCACCGCTGCAAGACCAACACCGCGTCGAACACCGCCTACCGTGGTTTCGGCGGGCCGCAAGGGATGGTCGCCATCGAAGAAGTGATGGACGCGATTGCCCGCCACCTCAACCTCGATCCACTGGCGGTGCGCAAGGCCAACTACTACGGCAAGACCGAGCGCAACGTCACTCACTACTACCAGACCGTCGAGCACAACATGCTCGAAGAGATGACCGCCGAACTGGAAGAAAGCAGCCAGTACGCCGAGCGCCGCGAAGCGATCCGTCGCTACAACGCCAACAGCCCGATCCTGAAAAAAGGCCTGGCGCTGACCCCGGTGAAATTCGGCATCTCCTTCACCGCCAGTTTCCTCAATCAGGCCGGCGCGCTGATCCACGTCTACACCGACGGCAGCATCCACCTGAACCACGGCGGCACGGAAATGGGCCAGGGCCTCAACACCAAAGTCGCGCAGGTGGTGGCCGAAGTGTTCCAGGTGGAAATGGATCGGGTGCAGATCACCGCGACCAACACCGACAAAGTGCCGAACACCTCGCCGACTGCGGCTTCCAGCGGCGCCGACCTCAACGGCAAGGCCGCGCAGAACGCTGCCGAGATCATCAAGCAGCGTCTGGTGGAATTCGCCGCGCGGCACTACAAGGTCAGCGAAGAAGACGTGGAATTCCACAACGGCCATGTGCGCGTGCGTGACCACATCATGACCTTCGAGGCGCTGATCCAGCTGGCGTATTTCAATCAGGTCTCGCTGTCGAGCACCGGCTTCTACAAGACCCCGAAAATCTACTACGACCGCAGCCAGGCCCGTGGTCGGCCGTTCTACTACTTCGCCTTCGGCGCGGCGTGCTGCGAAGTGATCGTCGACACCCTCACCGGCGAGTACAAGATGCTGCGTACCGACATCCTCCACGACGTCGGTGCCTCGTTGAACCCGGCGATCGACATCGGTCAGGTCGAGGGCGGTTTCGTCCAGGGCATGGGCTGGCTGACCATGGAAGAGCTGGTCTGGAACAACAAGGGCAAGCTGATGACCAACGGCCCGGCCAGCTACAAAATCCCGGCCGTGGCGGACATGCCGCTGGACCTGCGAGTGAAGCTGGTGGAAAACCGCAAGAACCCGGAAGACACGGTGTTCCATTCCAAGGCTGTGGGTGAGCCGCCGTTCATGCTCGGGATTGCCGCGTGGTGCGCGATCAAGGACGCGGTGGCGAGCCTCGGTGACTATAAGCATCAGCCGCAGATCGATGCACCGGCGACCCCGGAGCGGGTGCTGTGGGGGTGTGAGCAGATGCGCCAGCTCAAGACTGTGAAAGCGGTCGAAGCTGAAACCGAGTTGGCTCCGCTTTAGGACCGAGGCGCGGCTATCGCGAGCAGGCTCACTCCTACAGGGGAACGCATTCCAAATGTAGGAGTGAGCCTGCTCGCGAATAGGCCCGAACAGACAACGACAGATGTCGAGGTGAACATGTACAACTGGATCGACGCCCTCGCCGACCTGCAGAACCAGGGCGAACCCTGTGTTCTGGTGACGATCATCGAAGAACTCGGCTCGACCCCGCGCAATGCCGGCTCGAAAATGGTCGTCAGCGCGAAACAGACCTTCGACACCATCGGTGGCGGGCATCTGGAATACAAAGCCATGCAGATCGCCCGCGAGATGCTCGCCAGCGGCAAGCAGGACACCCATCTGGAGCGCTTCAGCCTCGGCGCCAGCCTTGGCCAGTGCTGCGGTGGCGCCACCGTGTTGCTGTTCGAACCGATGGGCCAGGTGCAAGCGCAGATCGCGGTGTTCGGCGCCGGGCATGTCGGCCGCGCGTTGGTGCCGTTGCTCGCCAGCCTGCCGTGCCGGGTGCGCTGGATCGATTCGCGGGAAGAGGAATTCCCCGAACAGATCCCCCATGGCGTGCGTAAAATCGTCGCCGAAGAGCCTGTGGATGAAATCGACGACCTGCCCGCCGGCAGCTACTGCATCGTCATGACCCACAACCATCAGCTCGACCTGGAACTCACTGCTGCGATCCTCAAGCGCAACGACTTTGCCTACTTCGGCCTGATCGGCTCGAAGACCAAACGGGCCAAGTTCGAACATCGCCTGCGTGATCGCGGTTTCGACAGCGGCGTCGTGCAACGCATGCGCTGCCCGATGGGCATCGGCGACGTCAAAGGCAAACTGCCTGTGGAAATCGCCATCTCCATCGCCGGCGAAATCATCGCCACCTATAACGCCAATTTCGGCCAGCACAGCGCCAGCGCCGAACCGATTGCCAGACTGCTGCCGGTTTCCCGGCGCAGTCAGGCCGCCAAACTCAAAGCCTCAAACTGATTAGAGAACCCTCATGCCTCTGACTCGCAAAGCCTACCGCGCCGCCATCCTGCACAGCATCGCCGACCCTGCCGAAGTCGGGATCGAAGCCTCCTACGAATATTTCGAGGACGGCCTGCTGGTGGTCGATGGCGGCAAGATCAGCGCCCTCGGCCACGCCAGCGAATTGCTGCCGACCCTGCCGGCGGACATCGAGATCACCCACTATCAGGACGCGCTGATCACCCCGGGCTTCATCGACACCCACATCCACCTGCCGCAAACCGGCATGGTCGGGGCCTACGGCGAGCAACTGCTGGACTGGCTCAACACCTACACCTTCCCGTGCGAAAGCCAGTTCGGTGACAAGGCCCACGCCGACGATGTAGCCGATATCTTCATCAAGGAACTGCTGCGCAACGGCACCACCACCGCACTGGTGTTCGGCAGCGTGCACCCGCAATCGGTGAACTCGTTCTTCGAGGCCGCCGAGAAGCTCGACCTGCGGATGATCGCCGGCAAGGTGATGATGGACCGCAACGCCCCGGATTACCTGACCGACACCGCCGAATCGAGCTACGTCGAGAGCAAGGCGCTGATCGAACGCTGGCACGGCAAGGGCCGCCTGCACTACGCCGTCACCCCGCGTTTCGCCCCGACCAGCACCCCGGAGCAACTGACCCTCGCCGGCCAGTTGCTGAGCGAATACCCGGATCTGTACATGCAGACCCACATCAGCGAAAACCTCAAGGAAATCGAGTGGGTCAAGGAACTGTTCCCGGAGCGCAAGGGCTATCTGGACGTTTACGATCACTACCAACTGCTCGGCGAGCGCTCGGTGTTCGCCCACGGCGTGCACCTGTGCGACGACGAATGCGCGCGACTGGCAGAAACCGGCTCGGCAATCTCGTTCTGCCCGACCTCGAACTTCTTCCTCGGCAGCGGCCTGTTCAACCTGCCGATGGCCGAGAAGCACAAGCTGAATGTCGGCCTCGGTACTGACGTCGGCGGCGGCACCAGTTTCTCGCTGCTGCAAACCCTGAACGAAGCCTACAAAGTCATGCAGTTGCAGGGCGCGCGGCTGAGTCCGTTCAAGTCGCTGTACCTGGCGACGTTGGGCGGTGCGCGGGCACTGCGTCTGGAAGAGAAGATCGGCAACCTGCAGCCGGGTTCCGATGCGGACTTCCTGGTGCTGGATTACAACGCCACGCCGCTGCTGAGCTACCGCCTGAAACAGGCCAACAACATTGCTGAAACGTTGTTTGTGCTGATGACACTGGGCGATGACCGCACGGTGCAGCAGACGTATGCGGCGGGGGCTTTGGTGCATCAGCGCTGAGTTTTTCCGAGGCATAAAAAATCCCCCGGCGGTGTTAGCCCCGGGGGATTTTTGTTGCCTATCTGTCCGTATTCACGAGCAAGCCCGCTCCCACAGGGGATCTCAGTCGATGCCAAATTTTATATTCACTGAAGATCCAATGTGGGAGCGGGCTTGCTCGCGAAGGCCGCGACTCGGTGTCAGCTCAAAGCTTGGCCGCAGGGCGCCCAGGTTTTTTGGTCTGCAACAGATGCGAGAACACCGCATGCAAATCATCCGACGCACTTTCCTCATCGAGGTTGAGTTTGCTGTCGATGTGATCCATGTGATGCATCATCAGGTCCACCGCCAACTCACCGTTGCGAGCTTCGATGGCGTCGATCAACTGGGTGTGCTCGTCGTAGGAGCAATGCGAGCGGTTGCCGCTTTCGTACTGGGCGATGATCAGCGAGGTCTGCGAAACCAGGCTGCGCTGGAAGCTGATCAGTGGCGCGTTCTTCGCCGCTTCGGCCAGTTTCAGGTGGAATTCGCCCGACAGACGGATACCGGCGCCGCGATCGCCACGGGAGAAGCTGTCGCGCTCGTCGTTGACCATCTGACGCAGTTCGGCGATCTGCTCGGCGGTGGCGTGCTGCACGGCCAGCTCGGTGATCGCGCGCTCTACCAGACGGCGGGCCATGAACACCTGACGCGCTTCTTCAACGCTCGGGCTGGCGACCACGGCGCCACGGTTCGGCCGCAACAGCACCACGCCTTCATGGGCCAGACGCGACAGTGCGCGGCGAATGATGGTGCGGCTGACCCCGAAGATTTCCCCCAGCGCTTCTTCGCTCAATTTTGTACCGGGCGCCAGACGCTGTTCGAGGATGGCCTCGAAGATATGCGCGTAGACAATATCGTCCTGGGTTCCGCTGCGGCCGGCTTTGCCTGCTCGCGGTTGTTTCTTGAGGGGTTGCAACTGTTCGTTCATGGGCACTCGAGTCGGGAGAACTGCGGCGAATAGACCGTGACTGTAATACGGCACAGTAGGTCGCTGGCAAGTATCGCGTAAAAAACAGCGCGATTGTACACAATGGATGGTGGCAACACGACTGTATGGCTGTTTGTGACCACGGCTGTATTGCAACGATCCGTCAGGTTTGAGTTTAGGCTTGATCGCAGAATCCGCAGCCAGAACACAAATCCCCCTGTGGGAGCGGGCTTGCTCGCGAAAGCGGTGTGTCAGACAACATCTGCTTTTACTGACCCACCGCTTTCGCGAGCAAGCCCGCTCCCACAGGGTTCAGGTAATTGCGGACATCTTCATCTGTATAAGGAACACCGCCGTCATGAACGACGCCACCTACACCCGCCTGCGCCCTCTCGCCGACACTTCGCCCTCGGCCATCGTTGCCGGTTTCATCGCAATGATGACCGGCTACACCAGTTCGCTGGTGCTGATGTTCCAGGCCGGGCAAGCGGCGGGCCTGAGCAGCGGGCAGATTTCCTCGTGGATCTGGGCGATTTCCATCGGCATGGCGGTGTGCTCGATCGGCTTGTCGCTGCGCTATCGCACACCGATCACGATTGCCTGGTCGACACCGGGTGCAGCCCTGTTGATCACCAGCCTCGGTGGCGTCAGTTATGGCGAGGCTATCGGTGCCTATATCACCTGCGCGGTGCTGGTGACCATTTGTGGGCTGACCGGCAGCTTCGAACGCCTGGTGAAAAAGATCCCGGCGTCGCTGGCGGCAGCGCTGCTGGCGGGGATTCTGTTCAAGATCGGCAGCGAAATCTTCGTCGCCGCGCAACACCGCACCGGGCTGGTGCTGGGGATGTTCTTCACTTATCTGCTGGTAAAACGTCTGTCACCGCGTTACGCGGTGCTCGCCGCATTGCTGATCGGCACCGCGCTGTCGGGCTTCATGGGTCTGCTGGATTTCAACGGTTTCCATCTGGAACTGGCGACGCCAGTCTGGACCACGCCGCACTTCTCGCTGGCCGCGACCATCAGCATCGGCATTCCGTTGTTCGTGGTGGCGATGACTTCGCAGAACATGCCCGGCATCGCCGTACTGCGCGCCGACGGCTACAACGTGCCGGCCTCGCCACTGATCACCAGCACCGGCATCGCCTCGCTGCTGCTGGCGCCATTCGGCTCCCACGGCATCAACCTCGCGGCCATCAGCGCGGCGATCTGCACCGGGCCGCACGCCCATGAAGATCGCAACAAGCGCTACACCGCGGCGGTCTGGTGCGGGATTTTCTACGGGATTGCCGGGGTGTTCGGCGCCACATTGGCGGCGCTGTTTGCCGCGCTGCCGAAAGAACTGGTGCTGTCGATTGCCGCGCTGGCGCTGTTCGGCTCGATCATCAACGGCCTGAGCATTGCCATGACCGAAGTGAAGGAACGCGAGGCGGCGCTGATCACCTTCATGGTCACGGCGTCGGGGTTGACGCTGTTTTCCATCGGCTCGGCGTTCTGGGGGATTGTCGCGGGGGTTTTGACGTTACTGATTTTGAACTGGCGTAAAGCTTAAAGCAAAAGATCGCAGCCTTCGGCAGCTCCTACAGGGTGTACACCATTCCCATGTAGGAGCTGCCGAAGGCTGCGATCTTTTGATCTTGCAAAAAAACGGCGACCCGAGGGTCGCCGTTTTTTTCAGTATCACTTGGCCGCGTTGATCGGCTTTTCCGGATACCAGACGTCCAGCAGCGGGCTGACGGTCATGCCGGTCAGTTCGCTACGGTTTTTCAGCCAGGCTTCAACGGCAGCGCGCTGCTCTTCGTTGACCGAGCCACGCTTCTGCAGGCAAACCAGACCGAAGTCATCGCCGCCAACATAACCCAGACCGTTGGCTTCCATGGCTTCTTTGATGAATGCTTCGAGGAAAGCGTCAATGGCTTCTTCGGACAAGTCTTCTTTGAAGTCCAGGTTCAGTTCGAAACCCAGCTCTTGGAATTCATCAACGCACAGTTTTTTGCGCAGACGCTGGGAACGGTTAGTCGCCATTGGAACAATCCTCTTAAGTAATAACGGCCGGCACTTTACCAGTTTAAGCGGTCAATTGCCCGACTCTCTGGGCGCGGTGGTCGACCGCCTGTAAAAAAAATAACGAAATGGCCGCCTCGGGCAAGGCACAAGCTGTTACACCTTGGGGCATAATGCCGACACTTTCATGACCACTGAGGGCTTTTTCATCCATGCCCTCGTTATTTTTCCCCTCTTCTGCAGGGTTTTAATTCATATGATCAAATCGTTGCGTCCTCTCTTTCTTGCCGGCCTTCTTCTGCCTCTGGCCCTGCCGATTGCCGCTGCCACTATCAATACCGCCCTCACCCCTAACGTCGAAAAAGCCCTCAAGGCCAGCAAACTGCAGCCGACTGCGCTGTCGCTGGTGATGATTCCGCTCGACGGCCCGGGCAATCCGACGATGTACAACGCCGACGTCTCGGTCAACCCGGCTTCGACCATGAAACTGGTCACCACCTACGCCGCGCTGGAAATGCTCGGCCCCAACCATCAGTGGAAAACCGAGTTCTACACCGACGGCGATTTGAGCGGCGGCATTCTCAATGGCAACCTGTACCTCAAGGGTGGCGGCGATCCGAAGCTGAACATGGAAAAACTCTGGCTGCTGATGCGCGATCTGCGCGCCAACGGCGTGACCCAGGTCACCGGCGACCTGATCCTCGACCGCGGCTTCTTCATCCAGCCGCAACTGCCCGAGTTCAACGACGACGGCAATGACGAGAACAAGCCGTTCCTGGTCAAACCCGACTCGCTGCTGGTCAACCTCAAGGCCCTGCGCTTCGTCGCGCGCAATGATGGAGGCCGGGTGCTGATCTCGGTGGAGCCGCCGATTGCCAGCGTGCGCATCGAAAACACGGTCAAGGCGCTCAACTCCAAACAGTGCACCGGGGGTGTGCGCTACAACCCGGTGACCCAAGCGGACGGCAGCGTCACCGTGACCGTCGCCGGTCAGTTGGGCGAAGGCTGCAGCTCGCAGACTTATCTGTCGCTGCTTGACCACGCGACCTACACCGCCGGTGCCGTGCGCGCGATCTGGAAAGAACTGGGCGGCAGCATCCAGGGCAAGGATCGCCTCGCCGCGACCCCGAGCGGCGCCAAGCTGCTGGCCCGCGCCTACTCGCCGGATCTGGCGGAAATCATCCGCGACATCAACAAATACAGTAACAACACCATGGCCCAGCAGTTGTTCCTGAGCCTCGGTCAGAAGTACCGCAACGAAGCCGACGGTGACGACGCCAAGGCCGCGCAACGCGTAGTCCGCCAGTGGCTGGCGAAGAAAGGCATCACCGCGCCGCACCTGGTGATGGAAAACGGCTCCGGGCTGTCGCGCGCCGAACGCGTCAGCGCCCGCGAGATGGCCAACATGCTGCAAGCCGCCTGGCATAGCCCGTACGCCGCCGAGTACATCAGCTCTATGCCGATTGCCGGCACCGACGGCACCATGCGCAAACGCCTGAAGACCACCGCGATGCGCGGCGAAGCCCACGTCAAGACCGGCACCCTGAACACCGTGCGCGCGATCGCCGGCTTCAGCCGCGACGTCAACGGCAACACCTGGGCGGTGGTGGCGATCCTCAACGACAAGGCGCCGTTCGGCGCGTCATCGGTGCTGGATCAGGTGCTGCTGGACCTGTACAAGCAGCCGCGCCTGCCGCAGACCGCTTCGGCTCTGTAACCCACCGTCGAACCTGTGGACGCAACTCTCTGTGGCGAGGGAGCTTGCTCCCGCTGGGCTGCGCAGCGGCCCCAAATGATTTTGTGAGCGCTACGCACTCAAGCGGGAGCAAGCTCCCTCGCCACAAAACAGGGTTCCACAGAGGATTGGTGTAACGGCTCAGCTCATCTGCTCGACCCGATCGCGCCCGCCCTGCTTCGCCGCATACACCCCTGAATCCGCGCGCAGCAACAGCGCATCCGCGCCCTCCCCCGGGCGCCAGCTGGCGATGCCGAAACTGGCCGTCACCACCCCGACCACATCCACTGGCGCACTGCGCAGGCCTTGCCACAACTCCACCGCCAGCATGTGCGCGTGCTCGCCGTCGATGTCCGGACAGAGCACCATGAACTCCTCACCGCCCAGGCGGCAGAACACATCAGTTCGGCGCAGACGATGGCCGATGCGCTCGCACACCGCTTGCAGCACCCGGTCGCCCACGGCATGGCCGTATTGGTCGTTGATCCGTTTGAAGTGGTCGATGTCGAGCATGATCACCGACAGCTCACCGCCGCCGCGTTCGACCCGGGCCATTTCGGTGGTCAGTCGTTCCTGGAAGTAGCGGCGGTTGTGGATGCCGGTCAGCGAGTCGGTGACCGACAGCGCCCGCAGTTCCTCTTCCACCCGTTTCAAATCGGAAATGTCCGAGATGTAGCCGTGCCACAGCACGCCGCCGCCCGGCAGCTCCTCCGGCGTCGCCTCGCCGCGCACCCAGCGCAGGCCGCGCTCGGGCAACTGCACACGGTATTCCTCGCGCCATGGGCTGAGGCTGTCCGCCGAAGCGCGGATCGAGCTGCGCACTCGCGAGACGTCTTGTGGATGGATGCGGGTGAAAATCGCCTCGGCATTGAGCAGCAACACGTCCGGCTCCAGCTCGTAGATTTCGCGGATGCCGTCGCTGGCGTAAATCACGCTGAAGCGTCCGTCGAATTCCATCTTGAATTGGTAGATGCCGCCGGGCACATGGGCGCTGAGCTTTTTCAGCAACACATCGCGCGCCGCCAGCGCTTCGTGTACGCGCTTGCGCTCGGTGATGTCGATGCAGATCGCCAGATGCCCGACCCACAGCCCCTGCTCATCGAGCACCGGGGTGGCGAGCATGTTTACCGGCAGATGACTGCCGTCGCTGCGCACCAGCGTCCACTCGCGTGCCTCGTGCCCGCCGACTTCGCCGCCCTCGACCAACATCGCGTGGCAGGTCGGAATGCTCTTGCCGTAACGCGCACTCAACTCCGCCGAACGCGCGGCCAGTTCTCGCGGCAGATGCAGGTTTTCCAGGGTCATGTGGCCGACCACATCGGCGCTGCTGTAGCCGAGCATCTGTTCGGCGCCGGGATTGAAGGTGTTGATCACCCCGCGCAGGTCGGTGGCGATGATTGCCACCTGGGTCGCGGCATTCAGTACCCCGCGCAACCGACCGTGGGTGCCGCGCAATTCCTGCTCGCGGGCGTGCAGTTCCTGGGTACGCAGTTCGACCATGCGCAAGGCGCGCTGGCGTTGACTGACCAATACGTAAAGCAACGCGCTGAGCAACACGCTCAACAGCGCCCCCAGCACCACCAGGCTGCTGATCGACGAATGGTTGGCCTGCAGAAACGCCTCGCTGGGCTGAATGTCCACCTGATAGTCATGGTCGGCCATTCGTACCAGACGTGTGGCAGACAGATCACTGGCCCCGGCTTTGTTGGCCGACTCATAGAGCACCTCGTGCTGATCCTCAGTGGACAGGTCGAGAATGCGTACAGAAAGGAAGTCCTGGTGCTCCTCCGGCAGTCCGTCGGCCAGCAACTGCTGCATGCTGATCACCGCCATCACATAACCGTGCGGCGGCCCGTTCGGCGCGCCTTCACGGGTGACCGGCGCCAGCAGCAAGACGCCCCGGGCATACGCCGGATCAATCCCCACCAGATGCAATGGTTGCGATACCACCATGTGCCCGGTGCGGTCGGCGCGTTCCAGCGTCGCCCGGCGCAGGGGTTGCGCCAGCAAGTCGTAACCCAGCGGCGTGGGCAAGCGGCTTTGACTCTGGGTGTAGATCACCGGTACGTATTCGGGGCGATCAGCGGCGGTCTGCAACTGGTCGTCAGCGGTCAGTTCACGAAAGGTGAAGGTGCTGAAGCCTTCGTTACGCACGGCCTGTTCGACCGCCGGGCGTTCGGCACGGCTGACCCGTGGCGCGTAAGAATAGGCCTGGGTGCGTAATAAAAGCGGCTTGGCATAGCCGTCGAATTCGCTGCGCGAGACCGAATCGGAGTTGGCGAAGAAACGGCGCAGGCCGTCGAGACGCTGTTCCTGATCCTGGAAACGTTCTTCGATGCGGCTGTAACGCTCATTGGCCAGCAATTGGAAGCGTTGGCGCAGTTGATGGTGAAACTGATTGAGGGAGGCCCAGGCGAGCAGCCCCGTGAGAATCCCGCCGGCGAGCAATACCAGCAGCGCGACCAGCCAGGCCGAGACGTCTTCGCTGATAAAACCCAGAATCTTTGGGCGCACGGGGTGCAACGACATAGGGGCAACTCACGACGCCATTGTTTCGGGGGGAAACCCCATTGGCCATGCGTTGAGTTATAGCTATTAGCCATTAATTTGGCTAGCGCTGATCGGATCCAAGAGCCTTTAAAAATCAAGGCTCTGTGGATCCAACCAGTCCGAGCGTCAACGTGCCGTGATTTTCCAGGCGCGGTGAATCTTGGTGTTACGGGCAAAATCCGGATCGATGGTCTGCGCGCTGATTTCCTCGACCGCGTAACGCTCGGCTAGGTTCTCCTCCAGCTGGAACTTGCGGAAGTTGTTGGAGAAGTACAGCACGCCACCCGGGGCCAGGCGTGCCATGGCCAGGTCGATCAACTGCACCTGGTCACGCTGCACGTCGAAGATGCCTTCCATGCGCTTGGAGTTGGAGAAGGTCGGCGGGTCGATGAAGATCAGGTCGTACTCGTCCCGGCTGCTTTCCAGCCACGCCATCACGTCGCCCTGCTCCAGACGGTTCTTGTCGGAAAAGCCATTCAGCGACAGGTTGCGCCGCGCCCAGTCGAGGTAAGTCTTCGACAGGTCGACGCTGGTGGTGCTGCGCGCTCCGCCCTTGGCCGCGTGCACACTGGCGGTCGCGGTGTAGCAGAACAGATTGAGGAAGCGCTTGCCGGCCGCCTCTTTCTGAATGCGCATGCGCATCGGCCGGTGGTCGAGGAACAGCCCGGTGTCGAGGTAGTCGGTGAGGTTCACCAGCAGCTTGACGCCGCCTTCGCTGACCTCATTGAACTTGCCCTGCGCCGCCTGACGCTCGTATTGCTTGGTGCCGCTCTGACGCTCGCGGCGTTTGACCACCACGCGGCTCTTGTCGACGTTCAGCGCCTGCGGGATCGCCGCCAATGCGTCGAACATGCGCGCCGAGGCCTTTTCCGGATCGATCGACTTCGGCGCGGCGTATTCCTGCACGTGCACCCAGTCGTGATACAGGTCGATGGCCATGGCGTATTCCGGCATGTCGGCATCGTAGACGCGGTAGCAGTCGATGCCTTCGCGCTTGACCCACTTGCTCATCGCCTTGAGGTTTTTCTGCAGGCGATTGGCAAACATCTGCCCGCCTTCGCTCAGGCGCGGCTGCTCGACCACTGGCGCCGGGGCTGGCGTCGGTTTGATCGGGTTGCCGTTCTTGTTGAACTTGCGCTCTTGCGGCTCGTTCGGGGTCTGATCGTAGGCCGCTTGCTCACGCTCGGCCTGACGCTGTTCCGGGGTCCGCCGTTCGCCGGTGACGAACTGATCCGGCAGCACCTTGATCAGCAGCAATTTGCACGGCAGCGCGCCGTTCCAGAACGAATACTGTTTGTGGCTGCGAATGCCCATGCGCTTGCCCAGATCCGGCGCGCCGGTGAACACCGCCGCTTCCCAGTTCAGGCAGGCCTGACGCAGGCGCTCGCCGAGGTTCTGGTAGAGGTAAAGCAGGCTGGCTTCGTCGCCCAGACGCTCGCCGTACGGCGGGTTGCAGATCACCAGACCTTTCTGGTTCTGGTCCGGACGCGGCTCGAAGGTCGCGACTTCGCCCTGATAGATCTTGATCCACTCGCTCAGACCGGCGCGCTCGACGTTGTTGCGGCCCGGTTGAATCAGGCGCGGGTCGGCTTCGTAACCGCGAATCCACAGCGGCGGCTTGGCCAGACCGGCAGCGGCACGCTCGACGGCTTCTTCATGGAGTTTTTTCCACAGCGCCGGGACGTGACCCAGCCATGCGGTGAAGCCCCACTGCTCGCGGCGCAGGTTCGGCGCCATGTCGGCAGCGATCATGCCGGCTTCGACGAGGAACGTACCGACACCGCACATCGGGTCAGCCAGCGCGCCGCCTTCGGCCGCAATGCGCGGCCAGCCGGAACGGATCAGGATCGCTGCCGCGAGGTTTTCCTTCAGCGGTGCCGCGCCCTGCTGCAGGCGGTAGCCACGCTGGTGCAGGCTGTGACCGGAAAGGTCGAGGGACAGGATCGCTTCGCCGCGATCCAGGCGCAGGTGAATGCGCAGATCCGGGTTGAGCTTGTCGATCGACGGACGGTCGCCTTGCGGGGTACGCAGTTTGTCGACGATCGCGTCTTTGACTTTAAGCGCACCGAAGTGGGTGTTGTCGATGCCCGAGCCGTGGCCGCTGAATTCAACGGCCAGGGTGCCGTCGGCGAGCATGTGATCCTGCCACTCGACGTCAAGCACGCCGTGGTACAGGTCTTCAGCGTCTTTCATCGGGAAGCGCTTGAGCACCAGCAACACCCGGTTGGCCAGACGCGACCACAGGCACAGGCGATAAGCGGTTTCCATGGTCGCCATGCCACGCACGGCGGAGGTGTGCTCGCGGGCTTCTTCAAGGCCAAGCCCGACGGCTTCCTCGATGAGCAGGCCTTCAAGGCCTTTGGGGCAAGTGAGGAAGAGTTCGAAACGGTCGGACATGGTATTTCCAGAGCCTTTGGCTAGTGAACCGGCAACGCATTGCCGATCCGGTTTTCAATCAGGCGCTTTTCTAAAAGAGCGCCCGCGTGGCACGAAGGTGTGCCGTTCCATCCCCGCTGCTCGGGTTAAAAGAGCTTAGATGCCGGGACAGAGAAAATAGTTGATGAAACAAAAAGTCTTAAAGCGACCCTTCGTCGCTTAGTAACCGAGCGTAAACGTGGGTCATTCTCACTAAAGGATTAACCCCATCATCCAGCGCGGGGCCGATCATACCGGGGTTTGCGGAAAAAACGTTCATGAAACCGGTCGTTACTTATGGCTGTAGCACTATTTTCGTTACGTCCTTATGACAAAACGATCATTCCCTCGGTGTGACTCATTGGTTAGAACTGACCACAGGTTGACGTCGCAACGGCGTCAACACCTTGGCTCGCCACGCCGGCAGCGAGCCGCCCAACGGCAGAGTTTTTTCTGCCAGACCTCGATTGAGGTCAACGCGACGAAAACAGTCAACAAGTGAGGGAAACACCCTATGAGAAGACTTAAGCGTGATCCGTTGGAAAGAGCATTTTTGCGCGGATATCAATATGGCGTTGGTGGCAAATCCCGCGAGCTTTGCCCATTTACTCTACCGTCGGTACGTCAAGCCTGGATCAACGGCTGGCGAGAAGGACGCGGCGACAACTGGGACGGTATGACCGGCACTGCGGGAATCCACAGACTCAACGAACTTCACGCCGTCGGCTGACACAGGGCACTTATTGCAACACGACAATCTGAATTTTTAGCGACTTACCATGCACGTCCTTCCCGGACGGCGGGCTACGGCCCAGGGGCTCCTTCGAGGAGCCCTTTTTTATGCCTGAAAATGCAATCCCCTGTGGCGAGGGAGCTTGCTCCCGCTCGGCTGCGCAGCAGTCGTAAATCCTGAATCCTCGCTATACCTGACAAACTTGGGGCTGCTTCGCAACCCAGCGGGAGCAAGCTCCCTCGCCACAGAGCCCTCAGAAAACCTCAGCGCAGGGCGGCGATCGCGTCGACCGATTCACGAATCAATGCCGGGCCCTTATAGATGAAGCCCGAGTAAATCTGCACCAGACTCGCCCCCGCCATGATCTTCTCGGCCGCATGCTTGCCTTCGGTGATGCCACCAGCCGCAATGATCGGCAACCGACCACCCAGCTCCGCCGCCAACACCTTCACGGTATGCGTGCTCTTGTCACGCACCGGGGCGCCGGACAGACCGCCCGCCTCGTCACCATGCTCCATGCCTTCGACGCCAACGCGACTCAGGGTGGTGTTGGTGGCGATCACCGCGTCCATCCCGGTTTCGATCAATGCCTGCGCGACCTGCGCGGTCTCCTCGTCAGTCATGTCCGGGGCGATCTTGATCGCCAGCGGCACATGTTTGCCGTGGCGCAGGGCCAGTTCGGCGCGGCGCGTGGCCAGATCCGCCAGCAACTGCTTGAGCGAATCACCGAACTGCAGGCTGCGCAGGCCCGGGGTGTTCGGCGAGCTGACGTTGACCGTGACATAGCTGGCGTGGGCATACACCTTGTCCAGGCAAATCAGGTAGTCGTCCACCGCGCGCTCGACCGGAGTGTCGAAGTTCTTGCCGATGTTGATCCCCAGCACGCCCTTGTATTTGGCCGCCGCGACCCGCGCCAGCAGGTTATCCACGCCGAGGTTGTTGAAACCCATGCGATTGATGATCGCCTCGGCCTCCGGCAGGCGGAAGATCCGTGGTTTCGGGTTGCCCGGTTGCGGGCGCGGAGTCACGGTGCCGATTTCGACAAAACCGAAACCCAGTTGCGAAAAGCCGTCGATGGCCGCGCCGTTCTTGTCCAGACCGGCCGCCAGACCCACCGGGTTCGGAAAGTCCAGGCCCATGACCGTCACCGGCACGTTCGCCGGTTTCTTGCACAGCATGCCGTTAAGGCCCAAACGCCCACCCGCGCCGATCAGATCCAGCGACAGGTCGTGGGAGGTTTCCGGGGAAAGTTTGAACAACAGCTGACGGGCCAGGGTGTACATGGGCGGCGATGACTCGGGCGGCGAAAAGAGGCGGCGATTATAGCCGGGCATCGCCCCCCGGCGCGAGGCGCACAGGCAAATCCGCCTGACTGGCATATGCCTTGCACCTTCCGGGTTATCAACCCACAGGCCAATGGCGGCGTGCGGGCACGGACAATGGCGTCGTCCTCAGGTTTGCTCGGGCAAAGCCTGGGACGGCGTTTTTTTTGAGGGTGGCTTTATATGAGTGATTCGTCCGTCGGGCCGCTGGCCTGGGTCAACGGCAGTGATGCTCCGGAAAAAAGTGTGATCAACCTCGGCTTCATGGCCCTGAGCGATTGCGCTTCAGTGGTCGTGGCCGCGACACAGGGCTTCGCCCAGCCCTACGGCCTGACGATCAACCTCAAGCGCCAGGCGTCCTGGGCGACGTTGCGCGACAAACTGGTCAGCGGTGAACTGGATGTCGCCCACAGCCTGTACGGGCTGATTTACGCGGTGCACCTGGGCATCGGCGGCGTAGCGCCGAGCGACATGGCGGTGCTGATGGGCCTGAACCAGAACGGCCAGAGCCTCAACCTCTCCCACGGTCTGCAACAACTGGGCGTGACCAGTCCTGAAGCACTCGATCGGCACGCGCACCAAACCCGCGCAAAACTGACCTTCGCCCAGACCTTCCCCACCGGCACCCATGCGATGTGGCTTTATTACTGGCTGGCGAGTCAGGGCATTCATCCGTTGCAGGACGTCGACAGCGTGGTGGTGCCGCCGCCGCAAATGGTTGCGCATCTGCAAGCCGGGCGTATCGATGGTTTCTGCGTCGGTGAACCGTGGGCGGCCAGCGCCGTGCAACAGGATCTGGGATTCACCCTCGCCACCAGCCAGAGCATCTGGCCCGATCATCCGGAAAAGGTCCTCGGCTGCACCCGCGCGTTCGTCGAGCAATACCCCAACACCGCACGGGCGCTGGTGATGGCAATCCTCGAGGCCAGCCGGTTCATTGAGCAAAACCCGGAAAACCGCCGCAGCACCGCGCAGTTGCTGAGCGCGCCGGAATACCTCGACGCCCCGCTGTCCTGCATCGAGCCGCGTTTTCTCGGGGACTACGCCGATGGCCTCGGCAATCGCTGGCAGGACCCGCACGCCCTGCGCTTCCACGGCAACGGCGAGGTGAATCTGCCATACCTGTCCGACGGCATGTGGTTCATGACCCAATTCCGTCGCTGGGGCCTGTTGCGCGAGGATCCCGACTACCTCGCCGTTGCGCGTCAGGTTCAGCAACTGGATATCTATCGCGAAGCGGCCACCGCCGTCGGTGTCGCAGCCTGGGGCAAGGAGATGCGCAGCAGCCAGTTGCTCGATGGCAAAGTCTGGGACGGCAGCGATCCGGCCGCTTACGCCCGCAGTTTCAAGCTGCACGCCCTGAGCGACGCCGCTCCTCTTCTCGCTCGCCGCTGACAGGAGACCGCCAATATGCTGCGCATTCTGCTGATCAACGACACCGCGAAAAAAGTCGGCCGCCTGAAAGCCGCGCTGACCGAGGCCGGTTTCGAGGTCATCGATGAGTCCGGCCTGACCATCGATCTGCCGGCGCGCGTCGAAACGGTGCGCCCGGACGTGATTCTGATCGATACCGAGTCACCGAGCCGCGATGTCATGGAGCAAGTGGTGCTGGTCAGCCGCGACCAGCCCCGGCCGATCGTGATGTTCACCGACGAACACGACCCGGGGGTGATGCGTCAGGCGATCAAGTCCGGGGTCAGTGCCTACATCGTCGAGGGCATTCACGCCCAGCGCCTGCAGCCGATTCTCGATGTGGCGATGGCGCGCTTCGAAAGCGACCAGGCCTTGCGCGCGCAACTGCTGGCCCGCGATCAGCAACTGGCCGAGCGCAAACGCATCGAACTGGCCAAAGGGCTGCTGATGAAGATGAAGGACTGCAATGAAGAAGAGGCCTACACCCTGATGCGCCGCCAGGCCATGAGCCGCCAGCAGAAACTGATTCAGGTGGCGGAGCAGATCATTGCGATGAGTGAGTTGCTTGGCTGAAGGCCTGCGCTGGCTTTCCGGGCCCCTTCGCGAGCAAGCCCGCTCCCACATTTGGAATGCATTCCCCTGTGAAGCAGGTCGGGGTTCCACTTTGAAATGCATTCCCTGTGGGAGCGGGCTTGCTCGCGAAGGCCGCGACGCCGTTTCACTTATTGGCACAAATCTGGCTAAGCATTCAGCACAGGTAACCAACGGCGGTTGCCCCACCCACGACAAAGACGTCGCTCACCCGTTCGCCCAACCGGCGTATCAGGTGGCGGCGTTTTTGCGTTTTGGCCCCACAGCTCGGGGCCGGTGGTGCGGCCGTGGCGGCGCTCCACCTGCTGTGACTCCTTTCGAGACTCTTTTCAGCTGAGGTGCGCGATGAATTCAAGCTTCTGGAAATCCGGCCACACCCCGACCCTGTTCGCAGCCTTTCTGTATTTCGACCTGAGTTTCATGGTCTGGTACCTGCTCGGCCCGTTGGCGGTGCAGATCGCCGCCGACCTGCACCTGACCACGCAACAACGCGGGCTGGTGGTGGCGACGCCGATTCTGGCAGGTGCGGTGCTGCGCTTTGTGATGGGCATGCTGGCCGATCGTCTGTCGCCGAAAACCGCCGGTCTGATCGGTCAGGTGATCGTGATCTGCGCGCTGTTCGGCGCATGGAAACTCGGCATCCACAGTTATGAACAGGCGCTGATCCTGGGACTGTTCCTCGGCATGGCCGGTGCTTCGTTTGCCGTGGCCCTGCCGCTGGCTTCGCAGTGGTATCCGCCGCAGCATCAGGGCAAGGCCATGGGTATCGCCGGCGCCGGTAACTCCGGCACCGTGTTTGCCGCACTGATTGCCCCGGTGCTGGCTGCGGCGTTCGGCTGGAGCAACGTGTTCGGTTTCGCCCTGATTCCGTTGATCCTGACGCTGGTGCTGTTCGCCTGGCTGGCGAAAAACGCCCCGCAGCGGCCCAAGGCCAAAGCCATGGCCGACTACTTCAAGGCCCTTGGCGACCGCGACAGCTGGTGGTTCATGTTTTTCTACAGCGTGACTTTCGGCGGCTTCATTGGTCTCGCCAGCGCCCTGCCCGGCTACTTCAACGACCAATACGGTCTGAGTCCTGTCACGGCGGGTTACTACACCGCTGCCTGTGTGTTCGGTGGCAGCCTGATGCGTCCACTGGGCGGCGCGTTGGCGGATCGCTTCGGCGGCATCCGCACCTTGTTGGCGATGTACACCGTAGCGGCAATCTGCATCGCCGCCGTCGGTTTCAACCTGCCCAGTTCCTACGCCGCATTGGCGTTGTTCGTCTGCACCATGCTCGGTCTCGGCGCCGGCAACGGCGCAGTGTTCCAGTTGGTGCCGCAACGTTTTCGCCTGGAGATCGGCGTGATGACCGGGCTGATCGGCATGGCCGGCGGCATCGGCGGTTTTGCCCTGGCGGCCGGCATGGGCGCGATCAAGCAAAGCACCGGCAGCTATCAACTGGCGCTGTGGTTGTTCGCCAGCCTCGGCGTGCTGGCGTGGTTCGGCCTGCACGGGGTCAAACGTCGCTGGAGAACCACCTGGGGTTCGGCGGCGGTCACCGCTGCGCGAGTCTGAGGCGTCGATGCCCCTGCAACTGAGCTTTGCCCAGGCCAGCGCCACCGGCCCGCGCGCGGAAAACCAGGACGCTCTGCGCCTGGTGACGCCCGCCCCCGCGCTGGCCGCCAGCAAAGGCTATCTGGTCGCCATCGCTGACGGTGTCAGCCAGTGCGCCGATGGCGGATTGGCTGCACGCTCGACCCTGCAGGCACTGGCGCTGGACTACTACGCCACGCCACAGACCTGGAGCGTGGCGCAGGCGCTGGATCGCCTGCTGCTCGCGCAAAATCGCTGGTTACAGGCCAATGGCGGCGGGCAACCGTTGCTGACCACGATCAGCGCGCTGGTCCTGCGCGGTCGGCGTTTCACCCTGGCCCACGTCGGCGATTGCCGGGTCTATCGCTGGCAGGCTGACGGTTTGCAGCGGATCTCGCAGGATCATGTCTGGGAGCAGCCGGGCATGCAGCACGTGCTCAAACGCGCGCTGGGCCTGGATCAGCATCTTGTACTGGATTTTCTCGACGGTGAATTACGCGAGGGCGAATGCTTCGTGCTGCTCAGCGATGGCGTGTGGTCGACCTTGGGTGATACCGCAATCGCCGCGATTCTGCGCGATCAACCGGATCTCGACAGCGCCGCCCACACGCTGGTCAACGCCGCGCATCTGGCCGGCAGTCAGGACAACGCCAGTGCGTTGCTGGTGCGGGTCGATGCACTCGGCGAGGCGAACATCGGCGATGCACTGATCCATTTGCAGCAATGGCCACTGCCGCCGCCGCTGAAGACCGGGCAGACGTTCGAAGGCTGGCAGGTGCAAGGCGTTGTCGCTCAGAGCCAGCAATCGCTGCTGTATCGAGTGCTGGATAGCCAAGCGCGAGGCTGGTTGTTGAAAACATTGCCGGCGCGACTGGCCGATGACCCCCAGGCCGGACAAGCCTTGCTGTCGGAAGAATGGTTCCTCAAGCGTGTCGCCGGGCGGCATTTTCCTGAAGTCCACAGCGGCACTCAGCGTCAGCATTTGTACTACGTGATGCGCGAATATTCCGGTATGACTCTGGCGCAGCTGTTTCAACACAGCCACCCGTTGCCGTTGGCGCAGTGGCAGGACATTGCCGAGCGCTTGCTGCGGGCGGTAGGCCTGCTGCATCGGCGGCAGATTCTGCATCGCGACATCAAGCCGGAGAATCTGCATCTGGGCGACGATGGCGAGTTGCGCCTGCTGGATTTCGGTCTGGCGTACTGCCCCGGTCTGTCCGAAGACGCACCGTCAACATTGCCGGGCACGCCCAGCTTCATCGCCCCGGAAGCCTTTCGCGGCGAGCCACCAAGTGGGCAACAGGATCTGTACGCGGTGGGCGTGACCTTGTATTTCCTGCTGACCGGGCACTTTCCCTATGGTGAGGTCGAAGCGTTCCAGCGGCCGCGATTTGGCCTGCCGGTGAGTGCCGGTCGCTACCGCCCGGACCTGCCGGAATGGATTGCGCAGAGTCTGGAGCGTGGCGTGGCTGCCGATCCGCAACAGCGCTTTGAAACGGCTGAAGAATGGCTGCTGGTGCTGGAACAGGGTGAGCGACGCAGTTTGAGCGTGCGACCCAGACCGTTGTTGGAGCGTGAGCCGTTGAAGGTCTGGCGGGCGGTGGCATTGCTGGCTTTGCTGGGAAATCTGGTGCTGCTGGTGGTGTTGTTTCATCGTTGATACCGCGTCGCGCCCTTCGCGAGCAAGCCCGCTCCCACAGGGGATCTGAGTCGCTCACAAGTCCCCTGTGGGAGCGGGCTTGCTCGCGAAGGCGCCCGTCCAATCACTGCAAATCCCTCTGTTTGAACGCTCCACGAATGGGCAGCCCGCTTCGATAAGGTGCAAAAAAACCTTGATGAACGCTGACAAAACGCAATAAACCCGCCACCGCCACACTTGGCACAACCACTGCATTACCCGTTTCACCATACATAAAGCCCAACCTTCAACGACGAAGGCTGCGCTTCCCGATAGAACGGGACCAGGACAAAGGCGTCCTCGCTAGGCAACTAGCGGGACGCCTTTTTTTGTTTGCGCAACATTTGTCGAGCACGGCCTGACTGCCCACAAGAGGCCAGCCACCGCTCCCCGGAGAACCTGATGAAAAAACTCAAACTGGTGATGATCGGCAATGGCATGGCCGGGGTTCGCACCCTGGAAGAACTGCTCAAGCTGAGCAACGAGCTGTACGACATCACGGTCTTCGGCGCCGAACCGCACACCAACTACAACCGCATCCTGCTGTCGCCGGTGCTGGCCGGTGAGCAGACCTTTGAAGAGATCGTGCTCAACGACCTCGACTGGTACCTGGAAAACCACATCAAGTTGCTGCTCAACCGCAAGGTAGTGCAGATCGACCGAGTCAAACGCCGGGTGATCGCCGAGGACGGCACCGAGGCTGAATATGATCGCCTGCTGATCGCCACCGGCTCGACGCCGTTCATCCTGCCGATCCCCGGCAACGACTTGCAGGGCGTGATCGGTTACCGCGACATCGCCGACACCCAGGCGATGATCGACACCGCCAAAACCCACAAACACGCGGTGGTCATCGGCGGTGGCCTGCTCGGTCTCGAAGCCGCCAACGGCCTGATGCTGCGCGGCATGCACGTCACCGTGGTGCACATCGGTGAATGGCTGCTGGAACGGCAACTGGACAAGACCAGCGGCCAACTGCTGCAAACGGCGCTCGAAGCCCGTGGCCTGCATTTTCGCCTGTGCGAACAGACGCAGGCCCTGCACGACGCGGGCAATGGCCGGGTCGGCTCGGTGCAGTTCAAGAACGGCGAGATCATCCCCGCCGATCTGGTGGTGATGGCCGCCGGCATCCGCCCCAACACCGAACTGGCAGAACGCGCCGGCATCCCCTGCAACCGCGGGATTCTGGTCAACGACACCCTGCAGACCTACGATCCGCGCATCTATGCCATCGGCGAGTGCGCCAGCCATCGCGGCATCGCCTATGGCCTGGTGGCGCCGCTGTTTGAACAGGCCAAGGTCTGCGCCAATCACCTCGCACAACTGGGTTTCGCCCGCTATCAGGGCTCGGTGACCTCGACCAAATTGAAAGTCACCGGCATCGACCTGTTTTCCGCCGGTGATTTCATGGGCGGCGAAGGCACCGAAACCATCACCCTCTCCGACCCGATCGGCGGCGTGTATAAAAAACTGGTGATCAAGGATGACGTGCTGGTCGGCGCCTGTCTGTACGGCGATACGGCAGATGGCGGTTGGTATTTCCGACAGATTCGTGAGAATCACGCCATCGGCGAGATCCGCGATCACCTGATGTTTGGTGAAAATTCTATCGGCGACGTAGGACATCAGGGCCAGGACAAAGCCATGAGCATGGCCGACACCGCCGAAGTCTGCGGCTGCAACGGCGTGTGCAAAGGCACCATCGTCAAGGCGATTCAGGAACACGGCCTGTTCAGCGTCGATGAGGTGAAAAAGCACACCAAGGCTGCCAGTTCCTGCGGCTCCTGCGCCGGGCTGGTCGAGCAGATCCTGATCAACACCGTCGGCGGCGCGGCGGACGTCAAACCGAAAAGCGAAAAAGCCATCTGCGGTTGCAGCGACCTCAACCACGGGCAGATCCGCCAGGCGATTCGCGAACAGCATCTGCTGACCATCGCCGGCACCATGAGCTACCTCAACTGGCGCACTCCGAACGGCTGTGCCACCTGCCGGCCGGCACTGAACTACTACCTGATTTCCACCTGGCCGGGCGAAGCCAAGGACGATCCGCAATCGCGCCTGATCAATGAACGCGCCCACGCCAACATTCAGAAGGACGGCACCTATTCGGTGGTGCCACGGATGTGGGGCGGCGTGACCAACCCTTCGGAATTGCGCCGCATCGCCGACGTGGCCGACAAGTACAACGTACCGATGGTCAAGGTCACCGGTGGTCAGCGCATCGACCTGCTGGGGATCAAGAAGCAGGACTTGCCGGGCGTCTGGAAAGACCTCGATATGCCCTCCGGCCACGCCTACGGCAAATCCATCCGCACCGTGAAAACCTGCGTCGGCAGCGAGTTCTGCCGCTTCGGCACGCAGAATTCAACGCAGTTGGGCATCGAGCTGGAGCACGACCTGTTCAACATGTGGTCGCCGCACAAAGTGAAACTCGCTGTCTCCGGATGCCCACGCAACTGCTCGGAAGCGGGGATCAAGGACGTAGGAATCATCGGTGTCGACTCCGGCTGGGAGATGTACATCGGCGGCAACGGCGGGATCAAGACCGAAGTCGCCGAGTTCTTCGTCAAGCTGAAAACCGCCGAGGAAGTCCGCGAGTACAACGGCGCGTTCCTGCAGCTGTATCGCGAAGAAGCCTTCTACCTCGAACGCACCGTGCACTACCTGCAGCGGGTCGGCATGGAGCACATCAAGCAAGCCGTGCTCGAAAACCCGGAACGCCGCAAGGCCCTGAACGAGCGTCTGCAGTTCTCCCTGTCATTCGAGCAGGACCCGTGGAAAGAGCGTCTGGCGCAGCCGCAACTGAAGAAAGAATTCGACGTGATCCCCGTGAAAAACCTGGAGGTACCGGCATGAACTGGCTCGATATCTGTGCCCTGGAAGAGATCAATGCCCTCGGTTCGCGGATCATTGCCGGGCCGAAAGGCGACATCGCGATTTTTCGTACGAGCGACGACGAAGTTTTCGCCCTCGACGACCGCTGCCCACACAAGGGCGGGCCGCTGTCACAAGGTTTGATCTACGGTAAACGCGTGGCCTGCCCGCTGCACAACTGGCAGATCGACCTGCAAACCGGCGAAGCCCAGGCCCCGGACATCGGCTGCGCGCACCATCATCCGGCCCGGATCGAAAACGGCCGCGTGCAGCTGGCACTGCGGGAAGCGGTCTGATGAACCGCCAGACGACCGCCTCGACCTGCTGTTATTGCGGGGTCGGCTGCGGCGTGCTGATCGAGCATGACGGCGAGCGCATTCTCGGCGTCAGCGGCGATCCGGCGCATCCGGCCAACTTCGGCAGATTGTGCAGCAAAGGCTCGACCCTGCATCTGACCGGCGATCTGGCCGCCCGGGCGCTGTACCCGGAGCTGCGTCTGGGCAAAGACCTGGCGCGCAGCCGTTGCGACTGGGATACGGCGCTGGATCACGCGACCCAGGTTTTTGCCGAGACCATCGCCGAGCATGGCCCGGACAGCGTGGCGTTTTACATCTCCGGGCAGTTGCTGACCGAGGACTACTACGCCTTCAACAAACTCGCCCGAGCGCTGGTCGGCACCAACAACATCGACAGCAATTCCCGGCTGTGCATGTCGTCGGCGGTGGTCGGTTACAAGCGCAGCCTCGGCGCCGATGCGCCACCGTGCAGTTATGAGGATCTGGAGCTGAGCGATTGCGTGATGATCGCCGGCAGTAACATGGCCTACGCCCACCCGGTCCTTTTCCGTCGTCTTGAAGAGGCAAAATCCCGCCGACCGCAGATGAAAGTCATCGTTATCGATCCCCGGCGCACCGATACCTGTGAGTTGGCGGACCTGCATCTGGCGATTCTGCCCGGCACCGATGTCGCTCTGTTTCATGGGATTTTGCATCTGCTGCTGTGGGAAGACTGGATCGACCGCGACTTCATCAAGGCGCACACCGACGGTTTGCCTGAGCTGAAAAATCTGGTGCGCGACTACACCCCGCAAATGGTTGCGCAACTGTGCGGGATCAGTGTCGAGCAATTGCAGCAGTGCGCGGAATGGGTGGGCACCGCGCCAAGTTTCCTGTCGCTGTGGTGCATGGGCCTGAATCAGTCAACCGCTGGCAGCGCGAAAAACAGCGCGCTGATCAATCTGCACCTGGCCACCGGGCAAATCGGCCGTCCAGGCGCGGGACCTTTCTCACTGACCGGTCAGCCGAATGCCATGGGTGGCCGGGAAACCGGCAGTCTGTCCAATTTGCTGCCCGGTCACCGGGAGGCAGCCAACCCCGAGCACCGCGCCGAAGTGGCAGCCTATTGGGGGGTCGATCAACTGCCTGAAAGCAGCGGCCTGAGCGCCATCGAGCTGTTCGAACGGATGCGCAGCGGCCAGATCAAGGCGCTATGGATTGCCTGCACCAACCCCGCGCAGTCCATGCCAGATCAACACGCGGTTCGCGAAGCACTGCAAGCTTGCCCGTTCGTGGTGTTGCAGGAAGCCTTCCGCACCACCGAAACCGCCACCTTCGCCGACCTGTTGTTACCCGCTGCCAGTTGGGGCGAGAAGGAAGGCTCGGTGACCAACTCCGAACGGCGCATATCCCACGTGCGGCAGGCCATTCTCCCACCGGGCGAAGCGCGGCCGGACTGGGCGATCACCGTGGATTTCGCACGACGGCTGGAGCAA
Organism: Pseudomonas sp. Irchel s3a10; assembly: GCF_900187525.1. Taxonomy (NCBI): domain Bacteria; kingdom Pseudomonadati; phylum Pseudomonadota; class Gammaproteobacteria; order Pseudomonadales; family Pseudomonadaceae; genus Pseudomonas; species Pseudomonas sp. Irchel s3a10. The sequence continues at coordinate 34,591 of NZ_FYDR01000006.1, read as the reverse complement.
CGTCTGCGCCCGCATCAACCGAGCCTGTTTGCTTTCGAGCATCCGGCGCAGTTGTTCGACGAATACAAACAACTGACCCGTGGACGCGATCTGGACCTGTCAGGCATCAGCCATCCATTGATCGATGAACTTGGCCCGCAGCAATGGCCCTTCCCCACTGGCGCCCGACAAGGCACCGCGCGTTTGTATGGCGACGGGATTTTCCCCACCGCCAACGGTCGTGCGCAGTTCGTTGCCGATCCTTATCGCGCGGCCAAAGAACCACGCGATGCAAGGTTTCCGTTGACGCTGATCACCGGCCGCCTGCGCGATCAATGGCACGGCATGAGCCGCACCGGCACCGCGGCGCAATTGTTCGGACATGTCGGCGAAGCGCTGTTGAGCCTGCATCCGGACGAAATGCGCCGCCATCGTTTGCAGCCGGGGGATCTGGTCAACCTGAAGAGTCGGCGCGGTGCGCTCATCGTCGCAGTCGACAGCGATGACAGTGTGCGCCCCGGTCAGGCCTTTCTGCCGATGCACTGGGGCGACCGGTTTCTCAAGGGCGGGGTCAACAGTCTGACCTTGCCGGCCTTCGATCCTTTGTCAAAGCAGCCCGAACTCAAACACAGCGGCGTACGTCTGGAAGCGGTGAATCTGCCATGGCACTTGTTCGCACTCATCGAAGGCGATGTTCAGCGGTATTTTGAGAGGCTACGGCCGCTCTGTGAGGCATTTTCCTACGTGAGTTTCAGCCTTGTCGGACGTGAGCGGCCGGCGCTGCTGATACGCGCTGCCAGCGCCACGGCGCCGGAGCCGCAACTGCTGCGCGATATCGACCAGTGCCTGGCGTTGCTCGACGGGCCGGTGCTGGCCTATGACGACCCACGCCGCGCCATCGGCAAGCGGGTACGTATCGAACACGGTCGTATCACCGCGATCCGCCTGGCCGGCGAAACCTTGGCCCAACACTGGCTGCAAGGCTTGTGGCTGGAGGGCCGCGCCGATGAACAATTGCGGCGCTGGCTGCTGGCGCCGATGAGCGCGCCGCCGGGTAATGCCGGTTTGCAGGCCAATCCGGGCAAAACCCTGTGCAACTGCAAAAACGTCAGCCACAGCGCGGTGTGTGCCGGAATTCGCCAAGGCCTCGACTTGCAGGGTCTCAAACAACAACTGGGATGCGGCACGCAATGCGGCTCGTGCGTCCCGGAAATCAAGCGTTTGCTGGCCGCTGAGTTGCAGCCGGTATCGGTCATCTGATAAGGAAAACACCATGAATGCAAAAGTCTGGCTGGTGGGTGCAGGTCCCGGTGATCCCGAACTGCTGACGCTCAAAGCGGTACGCGCATTGCATGAAGCGCAGGTGGTGTTGATTGACGATCTGGTCAATGCCGCGGTGCTGGAGCATTGCCCCACCGCGCGAATCATTGCCGTGGGCAAGCGCGGCGGCTGTCGCTCGACGCCGCAGGCGTTCATCCACCGGCTGATGCTGCGTTATGCACGCCAAGGCAAATGCGTGGTGCGACTCAAGGGCGGAGACCCATGCATTTTCGGCCGTGGCGGTGAAGAGGCGCAGTGGTTGCGCGAGCGTGGGGTTGAGGTTGAATTGGTCAACGGGATTACCGCAGGACTCGCCGGCGCGACGCAATGCGATATTCCGCTGACGTTGCGCGGCGTGGCGCGCGGGGTGACGCTGGTGACCGCGCATACCCAGGACGACAGCCAGTTGAACTGGCAGGCGCTGGCGCAGGGCGGGACGACGCTGGTGATTTACATGGGGGTGGCCAAGCTTGGCGAGATTCGCGATCAGCTATTGGCGGGCGGGATGGTGGCGGATACGCCAGTGGCGATGATCGAGAATGCCTCTCTGCCAGAACAGCGCGAGTGCCGCAGTGATTTGATGAGCATGAGTGACGACGCCTGCAGGTTTGGACTCAGGAGCCCGGCCATTCTGGTCATTGGCACTGTGGCCGCTGTTGTAGAAAATCAAAGGATCGCAGCCTTCGGTAGCTACACAATGTGTGCGGATACTGTGTAGGAGCTGCCGCAGGCTGCGATCTCTAGACCTTCAAAGCCAAATCGCAGGCAAAGAAAAGCCCGGCCTGAGCCGGGCTTTTCTCGTAGCGGCAGCTAATTACTTAGCTTGAGCTTCAACCTGCGCTTCTACGCGACGGTTAACAGCGCGACCAGCTTCAGTTTTGTTGTCAGCAACTGGGCGGGATTCGCCGTAGCCGATCGACTGAACGCGGGACGATTCAACACCGTACTGGTTGGTCAGAACTTGCTTAACGGCGTTTGCACGACGCTCAGACAGTTTCTGGTTGTAAGCGTCAGGACCGACGGAGTCAGTGTGACCTTCAACAGTAGTGGTGGTGGATGGGTACTGCTTCATGAAGTCAGCCAGGTTTTTGATGTCGCCGTAGCTGTTAGGCTTGACTACCGACTTGTCGAAGTCGAATTTCACGTCCAGCTCAACACGAACAACTTCAGCAACTGCTGGGCAGCCATCAGCGTCAACAGTTACGTTGGCTGGGGTGTCCGGGCACTTGTCAACGTTGTCGCAAACGCCATCGTTGTCGCTGTCGGAGCAAACTTCAGCAGGTGCTGGAACTGGAGCAGCAGCTGGCTTGGAGCCGCCACCGAAGTTCACACCGATACCGACGCTAGGAGCCCACTCGGTGTCGCCCTGGTCGATGTTGTACTGAGCTTCAACGCCGGCACGGGCGTAGAAGTTCTCGGTGAAGTACAGCTTGGCACCGCCGCCAATGTTGGCGAAGGTGGAACGGTTACGACCGTTCGAACCGTTCTGGTCGATGCTCTGGTCAGAGAAACCGGCCGAAACGTATGGACGAAGCATGTCGCCTGGGTTGTTGAAGTGGTACAGAGCGTCCAGAGCGGTGTTAGCGCCTTTGACGTTCTTGCCATCGTCGGCACGTACGTTGTGCACTTCATCGTAGCCCAGACGCAGTTCAACGTCGTCGGTCAGGAAGTAACCGATCGAACCGCCGAACAGGTTGCCGTTGTTCTTGAAGTTACGAGCGCTGTCGAATTGTTCTTTCTTAGCGAAGCCTTCGATTTCAACTGCGCCTTGGCCTTGTGCCAGAGCGCCGAACGAAGTGGCGGCAATCAGAGAACCAATGGCCAAGCCCAAGGTGTTTTTCAGTTTCATCCGTTAAATCCCCATCTGGTGATTGTGAAGCAGTCCCGCAAACCGGGGGACAACTCGGCGGCAAGTCTATCAGAACTTGCCTACACGTAAGAGATATTTGCGCTGAACTAAGTTTCAGCAATGCCTGCAAATTTCTCACGCAATTTATCTAGAGCGCGTTTGTAACGCATTTTTGTCGCACTCAAACCCATGTGCATGATGTCTGCGATCTCCTGAAACTCCAGCTCTGCGACAAATCGTAGCACCAGAATTTCGCGGTCAATCGGATTCACATACACCAGCCAGCGATCAAGCCCACCCTTCTCCTCCGGCTTCGGCGCCTTTTCTTCAGACGCTTCTTCAAGAGGGTCCAGACTGAGAGCGTCCATCAAGCGACGCTTACGCCGTTCCTTCCGATACTGCGTGATGCATTCGTTATACGTGATGCTGTAGAGCCAGGTTTTGAACTTCGATTTCCCCTCGAAGTTCTTCAGGCCGTACAACACCTTAAGCATCACTTCCTGACAGACATCGTCTGCGTCGCGATCGTTCCCAAGATATCTCGCACAAACGTTAAATAATGTTCGCTGGTAACGCCGCATCAGCTCTTCATAGGCGCGCGTCACGTGAAACAGCTCGGTATGCGCGCGCGCGACCAACTCCTCATCAGAGAGCTCACGGGGGTCATAGCGCGTGGATAGCGTTTGGGCTTTATTCAAAACAAGTCGTGCCGACAGTCAGGTCAATGTCCGCCGCACCCCTCTCAGGGCATTTTGCGGCGGCATACATTAGCAGGGTTTGCCGGGTTAGCGGCTACTCACATGCTGTTCCAGCAGGATCCGATTGGAGAGTGAGACTAGCTCACCCTCATCGGTCAGCACTGTGGTTTTAACCGTGCCGATCTCTTCGATCTGGCCTTCGACCTCGCCAACACGCACTTGTTGCCCAACCTGATACAACTCACGCACATAGATTCCCGCAAGAATCTGACCGGCAATTTCCCGGCTTCCCAAACCCATGGCCAGCGCAACAGCCAGACCAACGGTAATCAATACGATGACAATCACATGGTTCAGCAGGTCAGTCTTGACCTCGAGCTGGCTGATCGCGACCGAGATGCTGATGATGATCACCAGCCCCTGGGCGATTCGGCCCAAACCCGAAGCGTAGTCCAGCCCTACGCCTTCCGCCGCCCCGCGCACCAAGCCGTTGGCCAGTTGCGCGAGCAAAACACCGACCAGCAGCACCAGCGCGGCACCGAAAACTTTCGGCAAATACAGCGCCAGCATGTCCAGCGTAGCTGAAACTCGCTCAAGTCCAAGGGACTCTGCTGCAGAAACCAGGAAAATCAGCAGAACGAACCAATAAACGATTTTACCGATCAAGGTCGAGATCGGCACCTGCAGCCCGGCCCGCGACATCAACTTGGTCAGCCCGGTGCCGCCCATCAGGCGGTCAAGGCCCAGTTTGGCCAGCAGTTTGGACAGCAAGGTATCGAGCAGCTTGGCCACCACGAAACCCAACAGCAGCACCACCAGTGCGCCGAACAGGTTCGGGATGAAATTGGCGACTTTGGTCCACAACGCAGTCATTGCCGTGACGAGGCTCTGAGTCCAGAGATCAAGTTCCATATTCAATCAGCCTTATCAGCAGTGCGTGCAGCGGTTTTACGAAGACGGGAAACCGGCGAGACGTGGGCCGATCCGTTATTCAGGGCGATCATCAGCGCGGGCAGCCAGCGGCCCAGCAGGCTGAACAGATCACCGGCGCCGACCTGGCGGTTGGCGGTTTTGAGTACGCGGCCCAGGCAGGCATCGTCGTCGCGGCTGGACGGCGAGGCGTTGAGCATGTCGCGCAAAGACTGTTCAAACGGATCGTGCATACGCACCTCTCGTGATGTCTGTGAAAGACGCGGGCAAATTTGGTCGGGTCACATGTCGCATCTTCATACCCAGCGCAAACGACGGAATAACCACCATTGACCGAAGGCCATGGCCAGCACCGTCAGACAGGCAATCAGGAAACCATAAGGGCTGCTGGCGAACGGAATGCCGCCCACATTGATGCCCAACAGGCCGGTGAGAAAACTCATCGGCAAAAAGATGCAGGTGATGATGCCGAAGCGATACATCGTGCGATTCATGCGCACGTTCAAACGCCGGTCTTCAGCCTCCAGCACAAGCCCCATGCGCTCTCGGGTCAATTCCAGCTCTTCGAGATAGCGCGTCAGGCTGTTGTTCAATTCGTTCCAGTAGTCGGCGTCATCGTCGACAAACCACGGCAGTTTTATCCGTGTCAGCTGTCCGAAAATATCCCGCTGCGGTGCCAGAAAACGCTTCAATCCGGCCGCCCGGCGGCGGATGTGCAGAATCGAGCCATGTTCGGGGGTATACCGTTCGTCGGCATCCAGTTTTTCTTCCTCTTCATCGACCAGTTCCGACAGGCATGTGACCAGATCCTGCACCTTGTTGGTGAGGAATTGCGCCAGATACAGGATCAGTTCAGAAGAGGTTTTCGGGCCTTTGCCTTCGCTCAACAGCGCCAACAGTTCATCGGTGGCACGCAGCGGACGCAAGCGCAGGGAGATGACCCGTTGCGCCGAAGCGAAAATCCGCACCGAGACCATGTCTTCCGGCTCCGCACCGGGATTCAGGTTGACCCCGCGCAAAAACAGCAACAGCTCGGCATCCGGCAACGGCAACAGGCGCGGCCGGGTATTTTCTTCCAGCAACAGGTCGCAGGCAAATTCATTCAGGCCGCTGGATTTGCGCAGCCAGGTCTGGGTTTGCGGATGGCTGCGATCCCAATGCAGCCACAGGCTCTCATGGGCCTGCAGCTGCAGATCGTCGAGCTCAGTCCGGGCAATCGAACGCGCACCGCCTTTACCGTCCAGCACCAGGGCATGCACCAGCCCCCACTGCGCGTTTTCTTCCTCGAACATCCGCATCCCTTTGTCGAAAAACTTATTCAGGCATCTGCAGCGGACTTGGCGAAACGATCACGCCGTTGTTGTCCCCATAGATGTATTGGCCCGGATGGAACGTCACGCCGGCGAAAGTCACCGGTACGTTGAGGTCACCGATGCCGCGCTTTTCGGTCTTCATCGGATGGCTGGCCAACGCCTGCACGCCGAGATCGGTCTGGGCAATAACGTCGACGTCACGGATGCAACCGTAGATGACCATCCCTTCCCAGCCGTTTTTCGCGGCTTTCTCGGCGATCATGTCGCCCAGCAACGCGCGACGCAGCGAACCGCCGCCATCGACCACCAGCACCTTGCCATTACCCTTGAGTTCGGCTTGCTCCTTGACCAGCGAGTTGTCTTCGAAGCATTTAATGGTCACGATTTCGCCGCCGAACGAATCACGGCCGCCGAAATTGCTGAACATCGGTTCCAGCACCTGCACCAGTTCCGGGTAGGCGTCGCACAGGTCAGGCGTGAGGTAATGGTTCATCGAAAAACTCCTGTAAAAAGGAAGACGATCAAGGATGTCGCACTCTTTTGAAACGAGTCCCGGCGGTCGCTGTTTACCTTAGTTCATGCAATGGTCGCTGAACGAACCTGAACAAACGCTGAAACGTAATAGCTAAACAGCCACCTAATATGACCAGAATCGCACAATGCGTCATATCTTAGCCGCAAGCCGACCCGAACGAAATGCCCTTTTCAGAGCCCCGGGCTCAGACCGCAGCGGCAAGATCGGGCTTGCCGCCGAGCAACGGCGTCTGCTGATCGTTCAGCCAGCGCGCCACCAGCGGCCAGACCTCGGCCTGCGCTGCTTTGCTCACCAGCATCTCGACATGCCCGAAGTTGTCGCTGAAGCCCTGATCGCGCCCCAGATTGATGAACTGCTTGTGCTCGGAGCCGATCTGCTCGAACAGTTTGCGGCAGGCCCACGCCGGATCCTGATGATCGCCCGCCGCCGTCACGGCCAATACTGGCAGCTGAACGTCGGCAAGCCCTGCCCACCAATCCTTGTCCTTGTCGCCAAACCGCCCGAACAAGCCATACCAGCGCATGCTTTCCAGCGCCAGCCCGATCGGCTCGTCTTCCGGGCCGCGCTTGAGACGTGAACCGGACAACTGCGCGAAACGCTTGAGAATGAAGCGCCCGCTCCACTCCACCGGTGGAATCTTCAACGGCCAGTAGGTGCGGCTGACCTGCGTGCCGAAAAACGCCGCCGAGGCCACGGCAGGCTCGCCGAGGTATTCGCCACCCAACGCAGCTGCCAGGGTGATGCCGCCCAGCGAATGGCCGATCCAGTGCGGCACCTGCCCGCTCTGCTCGCGGACGAACGCGGCAATCGCCGGCAGATCGTACCGGGCGTAGTCGGCCACACGGTTGCGCCGGTAGTCCTCGTTGCGCTGCGACAGACCGTGACCGCGCATCTCCGGGATCCACACATCGAAGCCCAGACGCGTCAGGTACGCGCCCAGCCCGAGGCCCTTGGGGGAAAACCAGAAGCGCCGGTTGGAAAAGCTGCCGTGCAGCAAAATCACCGGCACGCCGCGTGGTGTCGTGTCATCGGCCATGCCCAAGCGGGTCACGGCGATTTCCACGGACCAGTCGGGACTGTTGCCGGGTTTGAGTCGATACACGTCTTCGCTCAGATCACCGCGACGTTCGGCGCTGATCAGGGCGACAGGAAACAGGTTGCTGCTGCTTTGCATAATGCTCTTGCACAAAAAAGGGCGGCATCCGGAGAGCCCGCCCTACTTCAATCTCAAAGCCCCCGACCTTTGTGGGAGCGGGCTTGCTCGCGAAAGCGGTGTATCAGCCAACATTTGTGGCGGATCTTATTCCGTCTTCGCGAGCAAGCCCGCTCCCATAGAGGAGGATGGCCGTTCACATACTGATTACGCCTGCGCCTGACCTTCAGCGAGGAAGAACCAGGTTTCCAGCACGGAGTCCGGGTTCAGCGACACGCTTTCGATGCCCTGCTCCATCAGCCACTTGGCCAGATCCGGGTGGTCCGAAGGGCCCTGACCGCAGATGCCGATGTACTTGCCGGCCTTGTTGCACGCGGCAATCGCGTTGGCCAGCAGCTTCTTCACCGCCGGATTTCGCTCGTCGAACAGGTGCGCGATGATCCCGGAGTCACGGTCCAGGCCCAGGGTCAACTGGGTCAGGTCGTTGGAACCGATCGAGAAGCCGTCGAAGAATTCGAGGAACTCTTCAGCGAGAATCGCGTTGGATGGCAGTTCGCACATCATGATCACGCGCAGGCCATTGTCGCCACGGGCCAGACCGTTTTCGGCGAGCAAATCGACCACCTGGCTGGCTTCGCCGAGGGTACGGACGAACGGCACCATGATTTCGACGTTGGTCAGGCCCATTTCGTTGCGCACACGCTTCAGCGCGCGGCACTCGAGTTCGAAGCAGTCACGGAACGATTCGCTGATGTAACGCGAAGCGCCACGGAAGCCGAGCATCGGGTTTTCTTCTTCCGGCTCGTACAGCTTGCCGCCGATCAGGTTCGCGTATTCGTTGGACTTGAAGTCCGACAGACGCACGATGACCTTCTTCGGCCAGAACGCTGCAGCGAGGGTGCTGATGCCTTCCACCAGTTTTTCGACGTAGAAGCCGACCGGATCGTTGTAACCGGCGATGCGCTTGTCGACGCTGTCCTTGATTTCCTGCGGCAGGCCGTCGTAGTTCAACAGCGCTTTCGGGTGCACGCCGATCATGCGGTTGATGATGAATTCCAGACGGGCCAGGCCCACACCGGCATTCGGCAACTGCGCAAAGTCGAAGGCGCGGTCCGGGTTGCCGACGTTCATCATGATCTTGAACGGCAGCTCCGGCATGGCGTCCACGGAGTTCTTCTTGACGTCGAAGCCCAGTTCGCCTTCAAAGATGTAACCGGTGTCGCCTTCGGCGCAGGACACGGTCACGCCCTGGCCATCTTTCAGCAGTTGGGTGGCGTTGCCGCAACCCACGACCGCTGGAATCCCCAATTCACGGGCGATGATCGCCGCGTGGCAGGTACGGCCACCACGGTTGGTGACGATGGCGCTGGCGCGTTTCATCACCGGCTCCCAGTCCGGGTCGGTCATGTCCGAGACCAGCACGTCACCGGCCTGGACTTTGTCCATTTCCGAGACGTCCTTGATGATCCGCACTTTACCGGCGCCGATGCGCTGGCCGATGGCACGACCTTCCACCAGCACGGTGCCGGTTTCTTTCAGCAGGTAACGTTCCATGACGTTGGCCTGGGTGCGGCTCTTCACGGTTTCCGGACGGGCCTGCACGATGTACAGCTTGCCGTCGTCACCGTCCTTGGCCCACTCGATATCCATCGGGCAGCCGTAGTGCTTCTCGATGATCATCGCTTGCTTGGCCAGTTCGCTGACTTCAGCGTCAGACAGGCAGAAACGCGCACGATCAGCCTTGTCGACATCGATGGTCTTGACCGAACGACCGGCCTTGGCCTCGTCGCCGTAGATCATTTTGATGGCTTTGCTGCCCAGGTTGCGACGCAGGATCGCCGGGCGACCAGCCTCCAGCGTGCCTTTGTGCACGTAGAACTCATCCGGGTTCACCGCGCCTTGAACAACGGTTTCGCCCAGACCGTAGGCGCCGGTGATGAACACCACGTCACGGAAACCGGATTCGGTATCGAGGGTGAACATCACGCCGGCGGTGCCGGTTTCCGAACGCACCATGCGCTGCACGCCAGCCGACAGGGCGACCAGTTTGTGGTCGAAGCCCTGGTGCACGCGGTAGGAAATCGCCCGGTCGTTGAACAGCGAAGCGAATACTTCTTTGGCGGCGCGGATAACGTTTTCCACGCCACGGATGTTCAGGAAGGTTTCCTGCTGACCGGCGAAGGAGGCGTCCGGCAAGTCTTCGGCGGTGGCGGAAGAACGCACGGCCACGGCCACGTCAGAGTTACCGGCCGACAGCGCGGCGAACGCGGTGCGGATCTCGGCATTGAGTTTTTCAGGGAATTCGGCGTCCATGATCCATTGACGGATCTGCGCACCGGTCTTGGCCAGTGCGTTGACGTCATCGACGTCCAGGGCGTCGAGAGCCTTGTGGATCTGATCGTTGAGGCCGCTCAGTTCGAGAAAGTCGCGATAGGCCTGCGCGGTGGTGGCAAAGCCGCCGGGGACCGACACACCGGCACCCGCCAGGTTGCTGATCATCTCGCCCAGGGATGCGTTCTTGCCCCCCACATGCTCAACATCGTGTTTGCCGAGCTTATCGAGGGAAACTACGTACTCTACCAAGGTGATCTCTCCACTAACTGTGTTGGAAAAGCTCAGAAACCGGCGGCTCGGGGGAGCGTTGGCCGGCTGTATGGCCTGGACCTGGAAAATAAGTGAGAATGCGGGCCAATGGCGGCCGGCAAATCGCGCCTATCATATCCAAGAATGCTCATTAGCTTAAGGCCCAAGGTGCAAATGAAACGATCTGCTTTCTTTATCTCCGATGGCACCGGCATCACCGCCGAAACCCTGGGTCAAAGCCTTCTGGCGCAGTTCGAAAACATTACCTTCACCAAGCTCACGCGGCCGTATATCGACAACGCGGACAAAGCGCGGGCCATGGTACAACAAATCAACAAAGCCGCTGAAACCGACGGCTTTCGTCCGATCATCTTCGACACCATCGTCAATCAGGACATCCGTGAGATTCTCGCAACGTCCAATGGTTTCATGATCGACATTTTCTCGACCTTCCTCGCCCCGCTGGAGCAGGAACTGACCGAGCACTCTTCCTACACCGTCGGCAAGTCTCACTCGATCGGGCACAACTCCAATTACATGGAGCGTATCGAGGCGGTGAACTTCGCCCTCGACAACGATGACGGCGCGCGCACCCACTATTACGACAAGGCCGACCTGATACTAGTGGGCGTGTCGCGTTGTGGTAAGACGCCGACGTGTCTGTACATGGCGATGCAGTTCGGTATCCGCGCGGCCAACTACCCGCTGACCGAAGACGACATGGAGCGCCTGACCCTGCCGACCGCCCTGCGCGCCCATCAGCACAAGCTGTTCGGCCTGACCATCGACCCCGATCGCCTCACCGCAATTCGCAACGAGCGCAAGCCCAACAGCCGCTATTCGAGCTACGCCCAGTGCGAATTCGAAGTGCGCGAAGTGGAAAACCTGTTCCGCCGCGAGAACATCCCGCACATCAACTCCACGCATTTTTCGGTGGAAGAGATTTCGGCGAAGATTCTGGTGGAGAAAGGCGTGGAGCGGCGTTTCAAATAGATTTGCGGCGTCTGCTTTGGCGCCTTCGCGGGCAAGCCCGCTCCCACAGGGTTTCAGAGTGTTCATGCATGTTGTGCCAGGCACAAAACCTTGTGGGAGCGGGCTTGCCCGCGAAGGCGGCGGCACATCCAGCATTGATGTTGCCTGACACACCGCTAGCGTGAGCAGGCTCACGCCCGCAATCGGTCTTCAATGCTCGCGTTGTCAGATGACAAACAGGTCGATGAAACGATTCACGGGGGTGACCTCAAGCTGCGCCTGATCCTTGCACAACGCGAAGATCTCGTTGCTGCGCTGCCCGGTGAATCGTGTCAGCAGATTCGCCCTGAACTTGTCCTCCAGCAATGGAATGCCTTCGACCCGGCGCCGACGATGGCCGATCGGGTATTCGACCACCACGTTCTCGGTGCTCGATCCGTCCTTGAAAAACACCTGCACCGCATTGGCAATCGAACGCTTGTCGGCCTCCAGATATTCGCGGGTGAAACGCGGATCTTCAACGATGACCATCTTCTCGCGCAGCACATCAATGATCGGGTGCGCGGCGTGGAAAGCGTCCTCGTACTGTTCAGCCACCAGGTTGCCGAATGCCAGCGGCACGGCGGTCATGTACTGGAGGCAGTGGTCGCGGTCGGCGGCGTTGGCCAGCGGCCCGACCTTGGAGATGATACGAATCGCCGACTCATGGGTGGTGATGACGATGCGGTCGATTTCATGCAGGCGGTTGCGCACCAACGGATGCAAGGTCACCGCCGCTTCGCAGGCCGTTTGCGCGTGGAATTCGGCGGGGAAGCTGATCTTGAACAGCACGTTTTCCATGACGTAACTGCCGTAGGGCCGCGCGAAACTGAGGGCGCGTTTGCCTTCGGGCTTGAGCGCCAGATCGTTATTGGTATGGCTGAACGATACGTCGTAGAAACCCCACTGTCTGGCTGTCAACACCCCGGGAATACCCATCTCGCCACGCAGGGCAATGTCGGCCAGACGCACACCGCGACTGGTGGCATCCCCCGCCGCCCAGGACTTGCGCGATCCGGCGTTCGGCGCATGGCGATAGGTGCGCAGCGCCTGACCATCGGCGAAGGCATGGGACAACGCCGACAGCAGTTGCTCGCGATTGGCACCCATCAGTTTCGCTGTGACCGCAGTCGAGGCGACTTTCACCAGCACAACGTGATCGAGGCCGACGCGGTTGAAGGAATTTTCCAGAGCGATCACGCCTTGAATCTCGTGGGCCATGATCATCGCTTCGAGCACGTCGCGCATTGTCAGCGGTGCTTCGCCGTTGGCGATACGCTTCTGCGACAGATGATCGGCCACCGCGAGAATCCCGCCGAGGTTGTCCGACGGATGCCCCCACTCGGCGGCGAGCCAGGTGTCGTTGTAATCGAGCCAGCGCACGATGCAGCCGATATCCCACGCGGCTTTCACCGGGTCGAGACGATAGGACGTGCCGGGAACCCGCGCCCCGAACGGCACGATGGTGCCTTCGACGATGGGGCCAAGATGCTTGGTGCACTCGGGGAAGCGCAGCGCCAGCAGGGCACAGCCGAGGGTATCCATCAGGCAGTTGCGGGCGGTGTCGAGGGCTTCGGCAGATTCGATCTTGTAGGTGAGGACGTAATCGGCGATGTCCTGCAGGACACGGTCGTAGTCGGGGCGGTTGTTCAGGTCGACGTTGGCGCTCATGTTCGATTCACTCTGGTAGTGGTTCGTTGATGGGACCTCGGTTCAGGCTGATTTCTTATATTTGAAATGCAATCCCCTGTGGGAGCGGGCTTGCTCGCGAAGACGGTGTGTCAGCCAGCGAAAATGTCGACTGACACTACGCCTTCGCGAGCAAGCCCGCTCCCACAGTTTTTGTTCGGTGTAGTGTCAGAAAGTATCGCCGGGCATACGAATATTACTTTGTGGATTGATTATCCTGATTGAAATGCAATCCCCTGTGGGAGAGGGCTTGCTCGCGAAGACGGTGTGTCAGCCAGCGAAAATGTCGACTGACACTACGCCTTCGCGAGCAAGCCCGCTCCCACAGTTTTTGTTCGGTGTAGTGTCAGAAAGTATTGCTGGCACAGGAATATTACTTTGTGGATTGATTATCCTGGTTGAAATGCAATCCCCTGTGGGAGCGGGCTTGCTCGCGAAGGCGGTGTGTCAGCCAGCGAAAATGTCGACTGACACTACGCCTTCGCGAGCAAGCCCGCTCCCACAGTGTTGTTCGGTGTTGGGTCAGAAAGAGTCGCCGGGGATGCGAACGAAACCTTCCATGAGGACGCGGGCACTGCGGCTCATGATGGCTTTTTTCACCACCCAGTCACCGTTTTCCAGACTGGCTTCGGCGCCCACGCGCAAGGTTCCGGAAGGATGGCCGAAGCGCACAGCGTTGCGCTCGACACCGCCTGCTGCGAGATTCACCAGAGTCCCGGAAATCGCCGCCGCCGTGCCAATCGCCACCGCCGCCGTGCCCATCATCGCGTGGTGTAATTTGCCCATCGACAATGCGCGTACCAGCAAATCCACATCGCTGGCAGCAATCGCCTTGCCACTGGACGCCACATAATCCGCAGGCTTGGCGACGAACGCGACTTTCGGCGTGTGCTGTCGCTTGGCCGCTTCGTCCAGATTGGAAATCAGGCCCATGCGCAATGCACCGTAGGCGCGGATGGTTTCGAACATCTGCAACGCTTTCGGGTCGCTGTTGATCGCGCCTTGCAGTTCGGTGCCGGTGTAGCCGATGTCTGCGGCGTTGACGAAAATCGTCGGGATCCCGGCGTTGATCATGGTCGCCTGGAACGTGCCGACACCCGGTACCTCAAGCTGATCGATCAGGTTGCCGGTGGGGAACATCGAACCGCCGCCACCCTCTTCTTCCGCCGCCGGATCGATGAATTCGACCTGCACTTCGGCGGCCGGAAAGGTCACGCCGTCGAGTTCGAAATCACCGGTTTCCTGCACTTCGCCGTTGGTGATCGGCACGTGGGCGATGATGGTCTTGCCGATGTTGGCCTGCCATACGCGCACCACCGCGACACCGTTGTGCGGAATGCGGCTGGCCTCCACCAGACCGTTGCTGATGGCGAATGAACCGACCGCTGCCGAGAGGTTGCCGCAGTTGCCGCTCCAGTCGACGAACGGCTTGTCGATCGACACCTGACCGAACAGGTAATCGACGTCGTGATCAGCCTTGATGCTTTTCGACAGGATCACGGTTTTGCTGGTGCTCGAGGTGGCGCCGCCCATGCCGTCGATCTGCTTGTCGTACGGGTCGGGGCTGCCGATCACTCGCAGCAGCAAGGCATCGCGGGCCGGGCCGGGAATCTGCGCCGCTTCGGGCAGATCCTTGAGGCTGAAGAACACGCCCTTGCTGGTGCCGCCGCGCATGTAGGTGGCGGGGATCTTGATTTGTGGTGCGTGAGCCATGATGCTCCTTACCGAAGGCATGGGCGTGAAACCCCATGCCTGCATCAGTTGATTTAAACGGCAACCGCCGACTCTTCGAGGAAGTCTTGGGCGAAGCGCTGCAACACGCCGCCGGCCTCGTAGATCGACACTTCTTCAGCGGTATCCAGACGGCAGGTCACCGGTACCTCAACGCGCTCGCCGGACTTGCGATGGATCACCAGCGTCAGGTCGGCGCGCGGGGTGCGGGCGCCGATCACGTCGTAGGTTTCGCTGCCGTCGATGGCCAAGGTGTGACGGTCGGTACCCGCTTTGAACTCCAGCGGCAACACGCCCATGCCCACCAGGTTGGTGCGGTGAATGCGCTCGAAACCTTCGGCGACGATCGCTTCGACGCCTGCCAGACGCACGCCCTTCGCCGCCCAGTCGCGGGACGAACCCTGGCCGTAGTCGGCACCGGCAATGATGATCAACGGCTGCTTGCGCTCCATGTAGGTTTCGATGGCTTCCCACATGCGCATGACTTTGCCTTCCGGCTCGACGCGGGCCAGCGAACCCTGTTTGACCTTGCCGTTTTCCTGAACCATTTCGTTGAACAGCTTCGGGTTGGCGAAGGTCGCGCGCTGCGCGGTCAGGTGGTCGCCGCGGTGCGTGGCGTACGAGTTGAAGTCTTCTTCCGGCAGGCCCATTTTCGCCAGATATTCGCCGGCGGCGCTGTCGAGCATGATCGCGTTGGAGGGCGACAGGTGATCGGTGGTGATGTTGTCCGGCAGCACCGCCAGCGGGCGCATGCCCTTCAGCGGACGGGCGCCGGCCAGTGCGCCTTCCCAGTAGGGCGGACGGCGGATGTAAGTGCTCATCTCGCGCCAGTCGTACAGCGGCGCGACTTTCGGGCCGGTGTCTTCGTGGATGGCGAACATCGGAATGTAGACCTGCCGGAACTGCTCCGGCTTGACCGAAGACTTCACCACCGCGTCGATTTCTTCGTCGCTCGGCCAGATGTCTTTCAGGCGGATTTCCTTGCCGTCGACCACGCCCAGCACATCTTTCTCGATGTCGAAACGAATGGTCCCGGCGATGGCGTAAGCGACCACCAGCGGCGGCGACGCGAGGAACGCCTGTTTGGCGTACGGGTGAATGCGGCCGTCGAAGTTGCGGTTGCCGGAGAGCACGGCAGTCGCATACAGATCGCGGTCGATGATCTCTTGCTGGATCACCGGATCGAGGGCGCCGGACATGCCGTTGCAAGTGGTGCAGGCAAACGCGACGACGCCGAAACCGAGTTGCTCCAGCTCCGTGGTCAGCCCCGCTTCGTCAAGGTACAGCGCCACGGTTTTCGAACCCGGTGCCAGCGAGGATTTGACCCACGGCTTGCGGGTCAGGCCAAGCTTGTTGGCATTGCGTGCCAAGAGGCCGGCGGCGATCACGTTGCGCGGGTTGCTGGTGTTGGTGCAACTGGTGATGGCGGCGATGATCACCGCGCCGTCAGGCATTTGCCCCGGCACATCATCCCACTGCCCGGAGATGCCTTTGGCCGCCAGATCCGCTACCGCGACGCGGGCGTGCGGGTTGCTCGGGCCGGCCATGTTGCGCACCACCGACGACAGATCAAAGCTCAGGCCACGCTCGTATTGCGCGCCTTTCAGGCTGTCGGCCCACAGACCGTTGAGCCGGGCGTACTGCTCGACAAGTTGCACTTGCTGGTCTTCGCGCCCGGTGAGTTTCAGGTAGTCGATGGTCTGCTGGTCGATGTAGAACATCGCCGCGGTGGCACCGTACTCCGGGGCCATGTTGGAGATGGTCGCGCGGTCGCCAAGGGTCAGCGCCGAGGCGCCTTCGCCGAAGAACTCCAGCCAGGCGCCGACGACTTTCTGTTTGCGCAGGTATTCGGTCAGCGCCAGCACCATGTCGGTGGCGGTGATGCCCGGTTGCAGCTTGCCGGTCAGTTCGACGCCGACGCTTTCCGGCAGGCGCATCCACGAGGCGCGGCCGAGCATCACGCTCTCGGCTTCGAGACCGCCAACGCCGATGGCGATCACGCCCAGCGCATCGACGTGCGGGGTGTGGCTGTCGGTGCCGACACAGGTGTCGGGGAATGCCACGCCGTCGCGCACCTGGATCACCGGAGACATTTTCTCCAGGTTGATCTGGTGCATGATGCCGTTGCCCGGCGGGATCACGTCGACGTTCTTGAAGGCCTTTTTGGTCCAGTTGATGAAGTGGAAACGGTCTTCGTTGCGCCGGTCTTCGATGGCGCGGTTCTTCTCGAACGCCTGCTTGTCGAAACCGCCCGCTTCCACCGCCAGCGAGTGGTCGACGATCAGTTGCGTCGGCACTACCGGGTTGACCTGCGCCGGATCACCGCCCTGTTGCGCAATCGCGTCACGCAGGCCGGCGAGGTCGACCAGTGCGGTCTGGCCGAGAATGTCGTGGCACACCACACGCGCCGGAAACCACGGGAAGTCGAGGTCGCGTTTGCGCTCGATCAGTTGCTTGAGGGAATCGGTGAGCGTGGCCGGGTCGCAGCGACGCACGAGGTTTTCCGCCAGCACGCGGGAGGTGTACGGCAGGGTGTCATAGCTGCCGGGCTGAATCGCCTCGACCGCCGCACGGACGTCGAAATAATCCAGGGAACTGCCGGGCAGGTTTTTGCGGAATTCTGTGTTCATCGGGTCAGGACTCGGGTCACGGTAGTTTCAAAGGGTGGGTCCGACACTGGTACTGAAATGGGCTCGGTCAACTGTGGGAGGGGGCTTGCTCCCGAATGCGGAGTGTCATTCAACGGATTTGTCGACTGATACACCGCATTCGCGAGCAAGCCCGCTCCCACATTGGCTCCCGGTTTATCCAGTTACCCGTGTGGCAGCCCCACCATTCAGCGACGTTCGATTGGCACGAACTTGCGCTGTTCGACGCCGATGTACTCGGCGCTTGGACGGATGATGCGGTTGTTGGCGCGCTGTTCGAACACGTGCGCGGCCCAGCCGGTCAGGCGCGAGCAGACGAAGATCGGCGTGAACAGCTTGGTCGGGATACCCATGAAGTGGTACGCCGAGGCATGGTAGAAGTCGGCGTTGGGGAACAGTTTTTTCTGCTCCCACATGGTCTTGTCGATGGCTTCGGAAACCGCAAACAACACCTTGTCCCCGACTTCGTCGGCGAGTTTTTTCGACCAGCCCTTGATCACCTCGTTGCGCGGATCGCTGTCCTTATAGATCGCGTGGCCGAAGCCCATGATCTTGTCCTTGCGCTCGAGCATGCGGAGGGTGCCTTTGATCGCCTCTTGCGGCGACGAGAAGCGCTCGATCATTTCCATTGCCGCCTCGTTGGCGCCACCATGCAGCGGGCCACGCAACGAACCGATCGCTGCGGTGACGCAGGAATACAGGTCGGACAGGGTCGATGCGCAAACGCGAGCGGTGAAGGTCGAGGCGTTGAATTCGTGTTCGGCGTAGAGGATCAGCGACACGTTCATCACTTTGACGTGCAGTTCGCTCGGCTTCTTGTCGTGCAACAAGTGCAGGAAGTGGCCGCCGATCGATGGCTCGTCGCTGACGCAGTTGATGCGTTTGCCGTCGTGGCTGAAGCGATACCAGTAGCACATGATCGCCGGGAACGCGGCGAGCAGGCGGTCGGTCTTGTCGCGTTGTTCGGAGAAGTCTTTCTCCGGCTCGATGTTGCCGAGGAACGAGCAACCGGTGCGCATCACGTCCATCGGGTGGGCGTCGGCGGGAATGCGTTCGAGCACTTCTTTCAGTGCCTGCGGCAGGTCGCGCAGCTTGCTCAGCTTCTGCTGGTAAGCGTCGAGTTGCGCCTGGGTCGGCAGTTCGCCGTACAGCAGCAGGTCCGCGACTTCTTCGAACTGCGCGTCTGCCGCCAGTTCACGCACGTCGTAACCGCGATAAGTCAGCCCGGCACCGGCCTGGCCCACGGTGGACAGAGCGGTTTGCCCGGCAACCTGGCCACGGAGCCCGGCGCCACTGAGTACTTTTGCTTCGGCCATTGCTGTCTCCAATTTTCTTGAATTTGTAGGGGAAACGTGTGGGAGCGGGCTTGCTCGCGAAAGCGTCGTGTCAGTCACTTTTTTATTGCCTGATTCACCGCTTTCGCGAGCAGGCTCGCTCCCACAGGGGATCTTGTTCAGCCTTTCTTTTGTGCAAACAACGCATCGAGCTTCTGCTCGAACGTGTGGTAGTCGATGCGATCGTAAAGCTCCATGCGCGTCTGCATGGTGTCGATGACGTTCTGCTGGGTGCCGTCGCGGCGGATCGCGGTGTAGACGTTTTCCGCGGCCTTGTTCATCGCGCGGAACGCCGACAGCGGGTACAGCACCAGCGACACATCCGCCCCCGCAAGCTGCTCGGTGGTGTACAGCGGCGTCGCGCCGAACTCGGTGATGTTGGCGAGGATCGGCGCCTTCACGCGGTTGGCGAACAGCTTGTACATCTCAAGCTCGGTGATGGCTTCCGGGAAGATCATGTCGGCGCCGGCCTCGATGCACGCGGCGGCGCGATCGAGTGCCGATTCCAGACCTTCAACCGCCAGCGCATCGGTGCGCGCCATGATCACGAAGCTGTCGTCGGTACGGGCATCGACTGCGGCCTTGATGCGATCGACCATTTCCTGCTGGCTGACGATTTCCTTGTTCGGACGATGGCCGCAGCGCTTGGCGCCGACCTGATCCTCGATGTGAATCGCCGCCGCGCCAAACTTGATCATCGACTTCACAGTGCGCGCCACGTTGAACGCCGACGAACCGAAACCGGTGTCGACGTCCACCAGCAACGGCAGGTCGCAAACGTCGGTGATGCGCCGCACGTCGGTGAGCACGTCATCCAGGCCGGTGATGCCCAGATCCGGCACGCCGAGCGAGCCTGCGGCCACCCCGCCACCGGACAGGTAGATCGCCTTGAAACCGGCACGCTTGGCCAGCAGCGCGTGGTTGGCGTTGATCGCGCCGACCACCTGCAATGGATGCTCGCTGGCGACCGCATCGCGGAAACGCTGGCCTGGAGTGTTGTGCTTGGAACTCATGACTCACCTCGTTCAGTGGCTGTCTTATTGTCGGCGCCGTCCTGGTAGTGACGGGCGATGTTGCGTTTCGAGGCGCCGATGTGACGGCGCATCAACAATTCCGCGAGCTCGCCGTCACGGTCGGCGATGGCATCGAGAATCCGGTGGTGTTCGGCGAAGGCCTGACGCGGGCGGTTGGGCGTGGTGGAAAACTGGATGCGGTACATGCGCACCAGTTGATAAAGCTCGCCGCAGAGCATCTGGGTCAGGGTGCGGTTGCCGCTGCCTTGGATGATCCGGTAGTGAAAGTCGAAATCGCCTTCCTGCTGGTAGTAGCCGACGCCAGCCTGGAACGCCGCGTCGCGCTCATGGGTTTCCAGCACCCGGCGCAGTTCGTCGATTTCTTCAACGCTCATGCGCTCGGCCGCCAGCCGGCAGGCCATGCCTTCGAGGGATTCGCGGACTTCGTAGAGTTCGAGCAATTCGGCATGGCTGAGCGACACCACTCGCGCGCCGACATGCGGTACGCGCACCAGCAGCCGTTGGCCTTCGAGCCGATGAATGGCTTCGCGCAGCGGCCCGCGACTGATGCCGTAGGTGCGCGCCAGCTCCGGCTCGGAGATCTTGCTGCCCGGGGCGATCTCGCCTTTGACGATGGCCGCCTGAATGCGCCGGAAGACGTTTTCCGAGAGCGTCTCGGAATCGTCGCCGCTGATGACCGGGGGATCGAGTTGATCCAGCATGATTGTCGACACCTTTAAATCCAATGCGGCAAAAACTAGCCAATTAACCCGCACCAGTCAAAGGATAAATAGACATTGTCGACAATCGTCTAATAACCCGAAAGGATCGCAGCCTTCGGCAGCTCCAACAGGGTGTACGCGAATCCAGTGTAGGAGCTGCCGCAGGCTGCGATCTTTTGATCTTTTATAGACCGGCCCCAGCGCTGGCGCCATAAACCCACCGTGCTAGAATGCCGCCCGCATTTGCTGGCCATTTGTACGGCTTGTCATAAAAAGCTGATAGGCACACGAAGGGTCTTGCGCAAGTTTTGCCAGGAACCTGAACCGAAAACGGAACGCTGCGCACCAGGATTTATGAGACTCAAGCCCTTCCCCACATTTTTTGCTCTGTTTTGCCTGCCCGGCCTCGCCGCGGCGGGGGAAAAAACCGTGTACGGCCTCAACGAATATGCATCGCTTGACGGCATCAATCTGGAAGTCGCGGCCAAACTCGACACCGGCGCCAAAACCGCCTCGCTGAGTGCCCGCGACATCAAACGCTTCAAACGCAATGGTGAGTCCTGGGTGCGTTTCTACCTGGCAATCGACGCCGCGCATTCACACCCGATCGAACGACCGCTGGCCCGGGTCAGCAAGATCAAGCGCCGTGCCGGCGACTACGACCCGGAAGAAGGTAAAAAGTACACCGCGCGCCCGGTGATCGAACTGGATATCTGCATGGGTTCGGCATTGCGCAGCATCGAAGTGAACCTGACCGACCGTAGTGCGTTCCAATACCCGCTTTTGATCGGCTCCGAAGCGCTGAAACGCTTCGACGCGCTGGTCGACCCCAGTCTTAAATACGCTGCCGGCAAACCCGCCTGCACCATCGCCGCTCATACCGCCGAGTAATTTCCATGCGTTCTCTAACCTTCCACCTGAAAATCCTGATCACCATTCTGGTGCTCCTGGGCGTTTCGGTTACGGCCTATCAGATTTTCGTGCTCGGCATCCCGGTGACCGAAGACGCCACCGACGACCTGTGGAACATCGACGCCAAAGTCGAGTTCGTCGCCAGCACCAAGGATCCGGTGAAAGTCCAGATGTTCGTGCCGCCGCTGAGCCGCGATTACGTCAGCCTCAACGAAAGCTTTATCTCCAATAACTACGGCGTGGCGGTCAACCGCGTCGACGGCAACCGCAAGGTCACCTGGTCCGCGCGCCGGGCCAAGGGCAATCAGACCCTTTATTACCGCCTGGTGCTGACCAAGCGCTACACCGCGGAAAAATCCAAGATCAAAGGCCCGACCTTCCGCGACAGCATCGCCATCGAAGGCCCGGAAAAAATCGCTGCCGAAGCCCTGCTCGCGCCGATCCGCCAGCACTCGGCCGACGTCGAAACCTTCATTGGCGAGGCGATCAAACGCGTCAACAACGTCAACGACGACAACGTCAAACTGCTGCTGGCCGGCGATCCGTCGACGCCGCACAAAGCGAAGATCGTCGAACTGCTGCTGTCGATCGCCCACGTGCCGGTGGAGAAAGTCCACACCATCCGCCTCGTCGCCGACCAGCCGCAAACCCCGGAACTGTGGCTGCGCAGCTTCAACGGTAACGACTGGCTGTACTTCAACCCGGAAACCGGCGAGCAAGGCCTGCCGACCGACCGCCTGCTGTGGTGGACCGGTGATGAAAACCTGATCACCGTCGACGGCGCGAAGAAAGCCAACGTGACCTTCAGCCTGAACAACAGCGAGATGAACGCAATTCGTCTGGCCAAACTGACTGACGAAAACACCGACGCCAACTTCCTCGAATACTCGCTGTACGGCCTGCCGCTGCAGACCCAGCAGACCTTCATGATCATGGTGATGATCCCGATCGGCGTGCTGGTGATCCTGATCCTGCGCAACCTGATCGGCCTGCAGACCCTCGGCACCTTTACCCCGGTGCTGATCGCCCTCGCCTTCCGCGAAACGCAATTGGGCTTCGGCATCCTGCTGTTTACCGTGATCACCGCGCTGGGCCTGTCATTACGCTCGTATCTGGAACATCTGAAGCTGCAAATGCTGCCGCGTCTGTCGGTGGTGTTGACCTTCGTGGTGGTGCTGATTGCCGCCATCAGTCTGTTCAGTCACAAGCTTGGTCTGGAGCGCGGTTTGTCGGTGGCGCTGTTCCCGATGGTGATTCTGACCATGACCATCGAACGCCTGTCGATCACTTGGGAAGAACGCGGTGCCAGCCATGCCATGAAAGTGGCGATCGGTACGCTGTTCGCGGCGTCCCTGGCGCACTTGATCATGACCGTGCCGGAGCTGGTGTACTTCGTGTTCACTTTCCCGGCGATCCTGCTGATTCTGGTTGGCTTCATGCTGGCGATGGGTCGCTATCGCGGCTACCGCCTGACCGAACTGGTGCGTTTCAAGGCTTTCCTGAAGAAGGCTGACGCCTGATGTTCGGTTTCTGGAAGACCTGGAAGGCTCTGGAGGCGCGGGGCATCATGGGCATCAACCGGCGTAACGCCGATTACGTGCTCAAGTACAACAAGCGCAGCCTGTACCCGATCGTCGATGACAAGATCATCACCAAGGAGCGCGCGATCGAGGCCGGCATTCATGTGCCGGAGCTGTACGGCGTGATCTCCACGGAGAAGGAAATCGACAAGCTCGACGCGATCATCGGCGGGCGCAACGACTTCGTGATCAAACCGGCCCAGGGCGCTGGCGGTGACGGCATCATTGTGATCGCCGACCGCTTCGAGGGCCGCTACCGAACGGTCTCGGGCAAGATCCTCGCCCATGAAGAACTCGAGCACCACATTTCCAGCATCCTCACCGGCCTGTATTCGCTGGGCGGTCACCGCGACCGCGCGCTGATCGAATACCGGGTGACCCCCGACCAGATCTTCAAAAGCATCAGCTACGAAGGCGTGCCGGACATTCGCATCATCGTGCTGATGGGCTACCCGGTAATGGCCATGTTGCGCCTGCCGACCCGTCAGTCCGGCGGCAAGGCCAACCTGCACCAGGGCGCCATCGGCGTCGGTGTCGACCTCGCCACCGGCCTGACCCTGCGCGGCACCTGGCTGAACAACATCATCACCAAACACCCCGACACCACCAACGCGGTGGACGGCGTACAACTGCCCTACTGGGACGGTTTCATGAAGCTCGCCGCTGGCTGCTACGAGCTGTGCGGCCTGGGTTACATCGGTGTGGACATGGTGCTCGACCAGGAGAAAGGCCCGCTGATTCTCGAGCTGAACGCGCGGCCGGGGCTGAATATCCAGATTGCCAACGATTGCGGGCTGACCCTGCGTACGCATGCGGTCGAGGCGCATCTGGAAGACCTGAAGGCACGCGGGGTGACGGAGTCGGTTGAGGAACGGGTGGCGTTTACTCAGGAAATGTTTGGGCATATTCCGGCGGTTGAGGGCTGATCCAGCACTGAGGCGCGGCTATCGCGAGCAGGCTCACTCCTACAGGGGAACGCATTCCAAATTGTAGGAGTGAGCCTGCTCGCGATAGCGGACTTACCGCCACTACAAGACTCAACCCTGCCCCCAATCTGTTCATCCCCGACATCCCCTCTAGGAGCAACTCCCGCAGAGGACTACAATCCCCACCCCGCCTCAATGGCCGATCTGCCCCGCCCATGTTGACCTGTTCCGTACACCCGCTGCCCTACCGCGCCAACCCCGCCGATTACTTCGCGGCCATCCGCCATGCGCCCGGCGCCGTGCTGCTCGACAGCGGCCGGCCGAGTGCCGACCGTGGCCGTTATGACCTGCTCAGCGCCTGGCCGCTGGAACAACTGGCGGTGTTGCCCGACGAAAGCGGCAGCGTTTTCCTGCAACGCCTGCGCGATAACCTGACCCGTCTGGGCGAAGCGCAGTTGCCTGGCGAATATGACCTGCCCTTCGCTGGCGGCCTGATCGGCTATCTGAGCTACGACTTCGGCCGACATCTCGAGAATCTGCCGAGCCAGGCCCGGGACGATTTGCAACTGCCCGACGCACGGTTCGGCCTCTACGATTGGGCGCTGATCAGCGATCACCAGACCGCCACCAGCCAATTGGTGTTTCACCCGTCGCTGGCCGACAGCGAGCGGCAACGGCTGATCGCGCTGTTTAGCCAACCGACCTCGGCGCCGCTGACCCCGTTCAAGCTCGACACGCCGATGACCGCCGATCTGTCGCCCGATGACTATCGCCAGGCGCTGGAACGCATTCATCAATACATCCAGGCCGGCGACTGCTATCAGGTCAACTTCGCCCAGCGTTTCCGCGCAACCTGTCAGGGCGATCCGTGGCTGGCCTATTGCGCGTTGCGCGAGGCCTGCCCGACACCGTTCTCCGGGTTTCAGAGCCTGCCCGACGGCGACGCGGTGCTGAGCCTGTCGCCGGAGCGCTTCGTCAAAGTCAGCCGGCGTCAGGTGGAAACCCGCCCGATCAAAGGTACCCGCCCCCGCGGCCTGACGCCTGCCGAAGACGCCGCCAACGCCGCCGAACTGCTGGCCAGCCCCAAGGATCGCGCGGAAAACCTGATGATCGTCGACCTGCTGCGCAACGACCTCGGCCGCACCTGCCGCATCGGCTCGGTGCGGGTGCCGGAGCTGTTCAGCCTGGAAAGCTATCCCAACGTGCATCACCTGGTCAGCAGCGTGACCGGTGAACTGGCGGAGGATCGCGACGCCCTCGACCTGATCGCTGGCAGCTTCCCCGGTGGCTCGATCACCGGCGCACCGAAGATTCGCGCGATGCAGATCATTGACGAACTGGAGCCGACCCGGCGCGGGTTGTATTGCGGTTCGTTGCTGTACCTGGACGTACGCGGCGAGATGGACAGCTCCATCGCGATTCGCAGTCTGTTGGTCAAGGATGGGCAGGTCTGCTGCTGGGGTGGTGGCGGGATCGTGGCGGATTCGGACTGGCAGGCGGAATATCAGGAGTCGATTACCAAAGTCAGAATCCTCCTCGAAACCCTGCAAAACCTATAACTTTTTGTGGCGAGGGAGCTTGCTCCCGCTCGGCTGCGCAGCAGTCGTAAGATTTTGGGGAGCGCTTCGCACTCCAGCGGGAGCAAGCTCCCTCGCCACAATGTTGTAATTACTAACTCAAATCCCGGTTCGAGGCCTTGAGGAACTCCTGCTTTAACTCGGCAAAGGTGTGTACGGCGGGAAACTGCGGGAACTCGCGAATCACGTTGTCCGGCGCATGGAACAGAATCCCCGCGTCCGCCTCGCCGAGCATGCTCGTGTCGTTATACGAATCCCCCGCCGCAATCACCCGGTAGTACAAGCTCTTGAACGCCAGCACCGACTGACGCTTGGGGTCTTTCTGACGCAATTGATAGCCGGTCACGCGCCCGCTGTCGTCAGTGATCAGGCGATGGCAGAGCAAGGTCGGGAAGCCCAGCTGGCGCATCAGCGGCTGGGAAAATTCGTAGAAGGTGTCCGAGAGAATCACCACCTGGAAGCGCTCACGCAGCCAGTCGACGAACTCCACTGCGCCGTCCAGCGGCTTGAGCGTGGCGATCACTTCCTGAATGTCCGAGAGTTTCAGGCCGTGCTCATCGAGGATGCGTAGACGCTGCGTCATCAGCACGTCGTAATCGGGAATGTCCCGGGTGGTGGCCTTGAGGGATTCGATTCCGGTTTTTTCGGCGAAGGCGATCCAGATTTCCGGCACCAGTACCCCTTCAAGATCCAGGCAAGCAATTTCCACAAGACACTCCCGTTTGTAGTGATTATTGAGTCGAGCGAGCCCGAACTCTAGCGACTCCCCCGCGACCGCGCAACGCAGCGGGCGCCCCCTATCCCGCCGCTTTTTGTTAACATCGCCGCCATATAGAGCGCCCAGCGCCACCGACCTGTAGGAAGCCGCCCTGATGAGCCCAACGTTCGATGTCGTGGAACTCGCCACGACCTATGCCAACAAATCCGCCCAGGACATCCTGAAACTCGCGTTCGCCGAGTTCGGCGATGAGCTGTGGATCTCTTTCAGTGGTGCCGAGGATGTGGTGCTGGTGGACATGGCCTGGAAGCTGAACAAGAACGTCAAGGTATTCAGCCTCGACACCGGCCGCCTGCACCCGGAGACCTATCGCTTCATCGATCAGGTGCGCGAACACTACAAGATCGACATCGAACTGGTGTCGCCGGACTACACGAAACTCGAACCGTTCGTGAAGGAAAAAGGCCTGTTCAGTTTCTACAAGGACGGCCATGGCGAATGCTGCGGCATCCGCAAGATCGAACCGCTGCGCCGCAAACTGTCCGGCGTCAAAGCCTGGGCCACCGGCCAGCGCCGCGACCAGAGCCCGGGCACCCGCAGCGCCGTGGCGGTGCTGGAGATCGACACCGCGTTCTCCACGCCCGAGCGCACGCTGTACAAGTTCAACCCGCTGGCGCAGATGACCAGCGAAGAGATCTGGGGCTACATCCGCATGCTCGAACTGCCGTACAACAGCCTGCACGAGCGCGGCTTCATCAGCATCGGCTGCGAACCGTGCACCCGCCCGGTGCTGCCGAACCAGCACGAACGCGAAGGCCGCTGGTGGTGGGAAGAAGCGACGCAGAAAGAGTGCGGGTTGCATGCGGGGAATATCATCAGCAAGGCGTAAACCCCTGCCACGATGATTTCCCCTTGTAGGAGTGAGCCTGCTCGCGATAGCGGTGTATCAGGCAAAAAATTCATCGACTAATACGCCGCTATCGCGAGCAGGCTCACTCCTACACTGGCCTCTAGCGACTCAAAAAATGTGTACACACGAATGTCACCATCGGTGCCATTTATGTGTGCACTTTTTGCTTTCACGCCCTGAAAAGTTACATCCCTGCTGAATTCTCCTGCGCTCTGCCGCCTGCGCAAAATCCCTCGCAAAAAATAAATACCTGTTCAATCGGTCAATTTATAACCATTTATTTTCAAACAGTTAGCGCTCATCGATAATTTTTCGAAATGAGCGCAGCGCTCGATAGATCGCTGACTGGCACAGATCTGGCTTTGGTGCATACATGTTTTGTATACAAAACCGCAAAACATCAATCCACACTTTCGATCCGCAAGCCTGAAGCGCCCTATCCCGTACAGGCTGCAGATGCCCCGTAACCAGTGATGTCTGCTGGCCGCGACGAAGATTTGTCGAGCCTCACCGCTCATGTACAGTCATCGCGGCCCCGCCCATCAGGAGCCTGCCGGAATGCGTACAAGTCTCTCCAACAACATCGCGCTGAATCTGCCCGCCTCTGCCCTCGACCAACCATTGCCCGACGCGGGTCCGGCCGAACCGTTACAACTGAGCCCACGCCTGCACAACAGCGACCTGGCACCGACCCGGGCCGAAGGTCGGCGCTGGGGCAAATACAGTATTTTTGCCCTGTGGACCAACGATGTGCACAACATCGCCAACTACTCGTTCGCCATCGGTCTGTATGCGCTGGGCCTGGGGGGCTGGCAGATTCTGCTGTCGCTGGGGATCGGCGCGGCACTGGTGTACTTCTTCATGAACCTGTCCGGCTACATGGGGCAGAAAACCGGGGTGCCGTTTCCGGTGATCAGCCGGATCAGTTTCGGCATCCACGGCGCACAGATTCCGGCGTTGATTCGCGCGGTGATCGCCATCGCCTGGTTCGGCATTCAGACGTATCTGGCGTCGGTGGTATTTCGTGTGCTGCTGACGGCGATTCATCCTGGCTTCGCCGATTACGACCACAACTCGATCCTCGGTCTGTCGACGCTGGGCTGGGTGTGTTTCGTGGCGATCTGGTTCGTGCAACTGGCGATCCTCGCCTACGGCATGGAAATGGTCCGCCGTTACGAAGCGTTTGCCGGGCCGGTGATTCTGCTGACCGTCGCCGCCCTCGCCGTGTGGATGTACACCCAGGCCAACGCGACGATTGCCTGGTCAATCCGCGAACCGCTGAGCGGTGGCGAGATGTGGCGCAACATCTTTGCCGGCGGCGCCTTGTGGCTGGCGATCTACGGCACGCTGATCCTCAACTTCTGCGACTTCGCCCGCTCCTCGCCGTGCCGCAAGACCATCAAGGTCGGCAATTTCTGGGGCCTGCCGGTGAACATTCTGGTGTTCGCCGCCATCACCGTCCTGCTCTGCGGTGCGCAATTTCAAATCAACGGGCGGATCATCGAAAGCCCGACCGAAATCATCGCCTCGATTCCCAACACGTTCTTTCTGGTACTCGGTTGCCTGGCATTCCTGATCGTTACCGTAGCAGTGAACATCATGGCCAACTTCGTCGCCCCGGCGTTCGTCCTCAGCAACCTGGCGCCGAAGTACCTGACCTTCCGCCGCGCCGGGCTGATCAGCGCGACCATCGCCGTGTTGATCCTGCCGTGGAATCTCTACAACAGCCCGCTGGTGATCGTTTACTTCCTGTCCGGCCTCGGCGCCCTGCTCGGCCCGTTGTACGGGGTGATCATGGTCGACTACTGGCTGATCCGCAGAGGCCGGATCAACGTCCCGCAGTTGTACAGCGAAGATCCCGACGGCGCCTATTACTACAGCCGTGGAGTGAATTTCCGTGCCGTGGCGGCGTTCATTCCTGCTGCGTTGATCGCCATCGTCCTGGCGCTGGTACCGGGTTTCCACAGCATCTCGCCGTTCTCCTGGCTGGTGGGCGCCGGCATTGCCGCGATGCTCTACCTGATCATCGCCAAACGTCAGCCGCACTACGCCGACGTCAGTGGCGAATCGATCGCCGTCGACAACGTCTGCCATTAACTTCCTCGCGGCCCGGATTTGGGCCGCTGAACTGCCCGCAATAAGGACTTCCCATGCGTATTCTTGTGGTCAACGTCAACACCACCGAATCCATCACCCAAGCCATCGCCCGCTCGGCACAGGCCGTCGCGTCTCCCGGCACGGAAATCGTCGGCCTGACGCCGTTCTTCGGCGCCGACTCGGTGGAAGGCAATTTCGAAAGTTACCTGGCGGCCATCGCCGTGATGGACCGGGTGATGTCTTACGATCAACCGTTCGACGCGGTGATTCAGGCCGGCTACGGCGAACACGGCCGCGAAGGATTGCAGGAACTGCTCAACGTGCCGGTGGTGGACATCACCGACGCGGCTGCCAGTACCGCGATGTTCCTCGGCCACGCCTACTCAGTGGTGACCACGCTGGATCGCACCGTGCCGCTGATCGAGGATCGGCTGAAGCTCTCGGGCCTGTGGGATCGCTGCGCGTCGGTGCGGGCCAGTGGCCTGGCGGTGCTGGAGCTGGAACACCAGCCGCAGCGCGCACTGGAAGCCATCGTGCAACAAGCGGAGCTGGCGGTGACCCAGGACAAGGCCGAGGTGATTTGCCTGGGTTGCGGCGGCATGGCCGGGCTGGATGAACAGATTCGTCGCCGCACCGGGGTGCCGGTGGTGGATGGCGTGACGGCGGCGGTGACCATTGCTGAATCGCTGGTGCGGCTGGGGTTGTCGACGTCCAAGGTGCGGACTTATGCGACGCCGCGGCCGAAGCAGATCATTGGCTGGGCGGAGCGGTTTGCCCGGTAGACCGCGTTATCGTTCTTCGCGAGCAGGCTCACTCCTACAGTGATCGGTGTTGCCCACAGATTTCGGGCACAATACTGTTCCTGTAGGAGTGAGCCTGCTCGCGATGGCCGCAACTCGGTCAAAAGCCAAACTCAGACAGCACTGAACCGCCGAGCCACCCCCCGCTCGGCAAACTGCTCAATCACAAAATCGACAAACGCCCGAGTCTTGCCCGGCAACAATTTATGCTCGGCGTAGTAGATCGAAATGTTGCCGTCATCGATGTACCAGTCCGGCAGCACGCGTTGCAATGTGCCCGCCTCGAGATAACCCACGGCAAACGGCATGCTGACCAGCGCGATGCCCAGCCCTTGTGCTGCCGTAGCGCAGGCGGCTTCGGAGTCGCTCATGGTCATTCGCGTCTTGAGGGTCAAGGGCTGACAGAGCTGACTGCCACTACTGATCAACTGCCAGGAACGTACCCGGCCGGTTTGCGGCGAGCGGATCAGAATGCCATCGTGACGTTGCAGGTCATCCGGTTCGGCGATCGCTTCGTGCCTTTGCAGATAGTCAGCAGATGCGACCAACACACGGTGCGCGGGTGCCAATCTGCGTGCAACGACGCCTTGGGGCAATTCAAAGCCGCCGCCAATCGCCGCATCGAAACCCTGCCCAATCAGATCGACCTGACGGTTATCAAAATGCCAGTCAGGGTTGATCGCCGGAAACCGACGTAAAAACTCTTGCAGCAGCGGCACGACATACAGCCGCCCGAATACCGTGCCCATGCTGACTTTCAACGTCCCCGCCGGCAGCCCTTCCACACTCGCCAGATTGGCCACGGCATTCTGAATCGTCGTAAGGCTGCCACTGACCTGACTCAAAAACAGCTGACCGGCCTCGGTCAGGGTCAAGCTGCGTGTACTACGCTGGAACAGCCGTACACCGAGCCGCACCTCGAGCTTCGCCACACTCTTGCCAACGGCGGCCGGGGTAAGGCTCAAGCGCCGGGCGGCTTCGGCAAAGCTGCCGACTTCGGCGCTGCGCACGAAGCATTCGATACTGCTGAAAGTTTCCATGATCGCCACTATAAACTTCTGGTTTACACAGACTATAGCAATCATGGTCTACACGGTTGTCGATACGAGGCCGATACTCGGCTCCAACAACAAGGCACCCCGCCTTGAATTTTCTGGAGATCGAACATGACCACTCAACACCTCAGCGGCAAAGTCGCTCTGATTCAAGGCGGTTCCCGTGGCATCGGCGCCGCCATCGTCAAACGCCTGGCCGCAGAAGGCGCCGCTGTCGCCTTCACCTACGTCAGTTCCACCGCCAAGGCCGAAGAGTTGCAGAACAGCATCACTGCCAACGGCGGCAAAGCCCTGGCGATCAAGGCCGACAGCGCCGATGAAACAGCCATCCGCAACGCCGTCAGCGCCACCGTCGAAGCCTTTGGCCGCCTGGATATTCTGGTGAACAACGCCGGCGTTCTGGCCATCGCGCCGCTGGAAGACTTCAAACTGGAAGACTTCGACCAGACCCTGGCGATCAACGTGCGCAGCGTGTTCATCGCGTCTCAGGAAGCCGCCAGACACATGGGCGAAGGCTCGCGCATCGTCAACATCGGCAGCACCAACGCCGACCGTATGCCCTTCGGCGGTGGCGGCGTGTATGCGATGAGCAAATCGGCACTGGTCGGCCTGACCAAAGGCCTGGCTCGTGATCTCGGCCCGCGCGGCATCACCATCAACAACGTGCAGCCCGGCCCGGTCGACACTGATATGAACCCGGCCCATGGCGATTTCGCCGAGAGCCTGATCCCGCTGATGGCGGTGGGCCGTTACGGCACTGCTGATGAAATCGCCGGTTTCGTCGCTTATCTGGTCGGCCCGGAAGCCGGTTACATCACCGGTGCCAGCCTGACCATCGACGGTGGTTTTGGCGCCTGATTGCGCCGAATCCCGGGTACAAAAAACGCCGCACCTCTTTTGCAGAGGGCGGCGTTTTTTTATCGGCGCTTATCGGCAGATCAAGCCCACTCCAGCGCCGGCAAACCGCAGGCACTCGGGGTGAACGCCTTGAGCGTGCGCAAAATCCCGTCGGCATGCGCGTATTTTTCATCGGCCATGGCTGCATCGGGAATCGCGATGGCCGTCATCCCCGCCGCTTTCGCTGCGGTGACGCCAAACGGCGAATCCTCGAAGACCAGACAGTCTTCAGGCGCTACACCCAGACGCCGGGCGGCGGTGAGAAAGATGTCCGGCGCCGGTTTCGCCGCGCCAACTTCCGGATCATCTGCGGTGACGATGAAATCGAACAGCGCAAACCAGTCGCGGTGCAAGGTGGTTTTCTGGCCGAACGACTGCCGCGACGAACTGGTGCCCACGGCGATCGGAATGTTGTGCGCCTTGAGGTGACGAATCAGCTCCTCCGCGCCGGGCATCGCCTGGGCCTTGGGAAAGCGTTCACGCATCAGCGGCTCGCGGATCAGCAGAAACTCTTCGGCGCTGATCGGCAGATCCAGCGCCTGCACCACGTAGTTCGCCAGATCATTGGCGCCACGACCGATGATGTTCTGTTTAACGCTCCAGTCGAAAGTCCGCCCGTAACGCTCGGCAATGAGCGAGGTGACCTCGGTGTAGATACCTTCCGTATCCAGCAGCAAACCGTCCATGTCGAAAATCACGGCCTTGATCGGGCCAAACGTCTTCATCGGTGCATTCATCATCGGATCCGTTATCAAAAACATCCCGGGCGGCCCAACCGGCGCCGCTACTCGGATCTGATTAATGGGTTCAGCAGCATAGCGAGGCCAGCGGACATTGAGCAACGGGCAATGTTTACGGGCCGTGGAATGACTCGCTGACATTTAGCGAAATGCCCTACAGATAACGCTTACTTTCCCGACTTCTTTCGATTTTGATCCCCCGCAAAGTCCGCGCACCTCTTTCATGTGCGCGAGTGCTTGCGAATGTTCCAAACCGATCGGCTCCTGGCCCTGAACAACAGCATCGGCCTGCTGGTGGTTGCCGCCCTGAACCCGCAACACCCGGACTTCGAAACGCTGATCCGCGAGTTCCGCCTGTGCCTGAACAACTACGAGGCCTGGGCCGAGCAGTTCTGGACCGGGACGGCGCTGGATGTCGAGCAGGTGTTCAAGGTCGGTGACCACGTCCGTCTAAGCGCGCCCGTTAAATCCCGCCAGCCGATCCAGACCTCGGTGGTCATGTGCCCCGCGAGCGGCCCGTTGACCCTGGTGCACCTGTTCGAGACGGCGCGCTTCGTACCGATCGGCGATACACCGGTGATGCTCGAGCCAGTAGTCGGCGAGGTCGACGGGGTATTGAGTTTCGGTGAACCGCTGCGCCATACCATCGGCCCGAGCGGCATTCTGGAAGTCAGCGACTGCGACCGGGGCCAGCGTTATCGCATCACCTTCTTTCCTGATGTTTCCGCCGCCCATATTCAAGCCCTGTACGCCTCCTACGAAGGGATTCTGGATGGGCTGGAGGTCTGGCTTCGTCAGGAGTGGCACGGGTTTCAACCGCTATGGACGGAGTTTTCCGGCGCCGGTTTCGCTGATCGTTACCAGCAGTTGCAACAGGCCGACTGGCGCGGTTTCGAGAAAGCCCTGCACGACATTTGGGATGACGTTAAACAACTGTTTGGCCTGCTCGCCGACCTGCAGGCCAACAGTGAAAAACTGCTGCAGTACCTGAGCGCTGTCGAGCTGCAAGCGCTGCTCGACGCCTCCGGCGAGGCCATCACCAATGGCTTGCTGATCCTCAGTGACGAGCCGTTGCTGTTTATCCATCTGGCCGCGTTTAGCAGTTGGTTGAAGATGCTGCCGCCGCAGTACCTGGCGGAAGTGGTGGCAGAAGTCCGGGTCGAGTTGTTAATCAGCTTTTTGCTGATGCGCGTTTGCGGCGGTGTTGGCGTGCCCGTGAGACTGAGCAGCAAGGTGCTGAGCAAGATCAACTCGGCACGGGCGCGGCAATGGCTGGCAGCGTCGGCGCTGCGCCTGAGCGAACTGTCCTCAACTGCGGATCTGAACAAGCACGCGGGCGCGTTGAAGCCGTTGATGGTGCATGCGCGCGACGTGCCGTTGAAGCCGACGTCGGCGATCCCGCTGCACATTCGTCAGGCGGACGCCGTGGTGTTGACCGTGCCGAATCCGGCACCGATGGCCCGGGACAAGTCCCGTGGCACGACGCGGATGGAGCGTCACGAATCTCGTGACGACGCCTCCGATCAAGCGCAAAACCCCAACGGCGACAGCGCCGACTGCGCGCCGCTGACCTGCACCAACGGCTGTCCGGTGTCGATGGTCACCGGCGAAGAGTTGCTGACCCTGACCGACGGCACGCTGGATGGCTTGCTGCCGTTCGAATTCACCCGGTTGTACCGCACCAGCGCGGTGGAAATCGATGTCGGGCTGGGGTTTGGCTGGAGTCACTCGCTGGCGCATCGGCTGGAGTTTGATGGCGATGCGGTGGTCTGGGTCGATCACGAGAACCGCCGCACGCGGTTTCCGTTGCCCAGCGTTGAACGCCCGGCGATTCACAACAGCCTGTCGCGGGCGGCGATTTTTCTCGGGGA
>NZ_FYDR01000019.1:0-15874 GCF_900187525.1 Pseudomonas sp. Irchel s3a10 | reverse complement strand
CACCGGTGATCATGTTCTTCACGTAGTCAGCGTGACCTGGGCAGTCAACGTGAGCGTAGTGACGAATAGTCGAGTTGTACTCAACGTGAGCGGTGTTGATGGTGATACCGCGAGCTTTTTCTTCTGGGGCGCTGTCGATCTTGTCGAATTCAACTACGGCCGAACCGAAAACTTCGGAGCAGACGCGAGTCAGAGCAGCGGTCAGAGTGGTTTTACCGTGGTCAACGTGACCGATGGTGCCAACGTTGACGTGCGGTAGGGAACGATCAAATTTTTCTTTAGCCACGACAATTAACTCCTAGCCTAAAGGGGCTGAATCAGCCTTGTTTTTTGGTTACGGATTCGACGATGTGCGACGGAGCCGTATCGTATTTTTTGAATTCCATAGAGTAGCTTGCGCGACCCTGGGACATGGAACGAACGTCGGTCGCATAACCGAACATCTCACCCAGTGGAACCTCGGCACGGATAACCTTGCCGGACACTGTGTCTTCCATACCCTGGATCATGCCGCGACGACGGTTAAGGTCGCCCATTACATCACCCATATAGTCTTCAGGCGTAACAACCTCTACCGCCATGATCGGCTCGAGCAACTCACCACCGCCCTTCTGGGCCAGTTGCTTGGTCGCCATGGAAGCAGCCACTTTAAACGCCATCTCGTTGGAGTCGACGTCGTGGTAAGAACCATCGAACACGGTAGCCTTCAGGCCGATCAGCGGATAGCCGGCAACAACGCCGTTCTTCATCTGCTCTTCGATACCCTTCTGGATAGCCGGGATGTATTCCTTAGGAACCACACCACCTACAACTTCGTTCACGAATTGCAGACCTTCCTGACCTTCGTCAGCAGGAGCAAAACGGATCCAGCAGTGACCGAACTGGCCGCGACCACCGGACTGACGAACGAACTTGCCTTCGATTTCACAGTTCTTCGTGATGCGCTCACGATACGAAACCTGAGGCTTGCCGATGTTGGCTTCGACGTTGAACTCACGGCGCATCCGGTCAACCAGGATGTCCAGGTGCAGCTCGCCCATGCCGGAGATGATCGTTTGACCAGTCTCTTCATCAGTTTTAACGCGGAAAGACGGGTCTTCCTGAGCCAGCTTGCCCAGTGCGATACCCATTTTTTCCTGGTCATCCTTGGTCTTAGGCTCTACGGCAACCGAAATAACCGGCTCCGGGAAGTCCATGCGAACCAGGATGATTGGCTTGTCAGCGTTGCAGAGGGTTTCACCAGTGGTGACGTCCTTCATGCCGATCAGGGCCGCGATGTCGCCAGCGCGTACTTCCTTGATCTCTTCACGGGCGTTTGCGTGCATTTGCACCATACGGCCCACGCGCTCTTTCTTGCCTTTAACCGAGTTGATCACGCCGTCGCCGGAGTTCAACACGCCCGAGTAAACACGGACGAAGGTCAAAGTACCCACGAATGGGTCGGTAGCGATTTTGAACGCCAGTGCCGCGAACGGCTCGTCGTCACTTGCGTGACGCTCCATTTCCTCTTCCTCGTTATCAGGGTTCGAGCCCTTGATAGCTGGAATGTCGGTTGGAGCAGGCAGGAAGTCGATAACGGCGTCGAGAACCAGGGGAACGCCCTTGTTCTTGAACGACGAACCGCACACAGCCAGAACGATTTCGCCAGCGATAGTACGCTGACGCAGAGCAGCCTTGATCTCTTCGATCGACAGCTCTTCGCCTTCCAGGTACTTGTTCATCAGCTCTTCACTGGCTTCGGCCGCAGCCTCAACCATGTTGCTGCGCCACTCAGTAGCCAGCTCGAGCATGTCCGCAGGGATTTCCTTGCGAACAGGAACCATACCCTTGTCGGAGTCGTTCCAGTAAACAGCCTGCATGTTGATCAGGTCGATCTGGCCCTGGAAGTTGTCTTCCGAACCGATAGCGAGCTGAATCGGCACCGGAGTGTGACCCAGACGCTGCTTGATCTGACCGATCACGCGCAGGAAGTTGGCACCGGCACGGTCCATCTTGTTTACGTAAACAAGACGTGGAACGCCGTATTTGTTGGCCTGACGCCATACGGTTTCCGACTGCGGCTCAACACCCGAAGTACCGCAGAATACAACGACAGCGCCGTCGAGTACGCGCAGGGAACGTTCAACTTCAATGGTGAAGTCTACGTGGCCCGGGGTATCGATGACGTTGAAGCGGTGTTCGTGAGGATACTGCTTCTCGGAACCTTTCCAGAAGGCGGTAATGGCAGCAGAAGTAATGGTAATACCACGCTCCTGCTCCTGAACCATCCAGTCCGTGGTCGCGGCGCCGTCATGCACCTCGCCCATTTTGTGACTTTTGCCAGTGTAAAAAAGGACGCGCTCGGTGGTGGTGGTTTTACCAGCATCCACGTGAGCGACGATACCGATGTTACGGTAGCGACTAATCGGAGTAGTACGAGCCATAAAGCCCTCGCAAAATTAGTGAAGCTAAAATTAGAAGCGGTAGTGCGAGAAAGCTTTGTTGGCTTCGGCCATACGGTGCACGTCTTCACGCTTCTTAACAGCAGCACCTTTACCTTCAGCAGCATCCAGCAGTTCGCCAGCCAAACGCAGAGCCATAGACTTCTCGCCACGCTTACGGGCGAAGTCTACCAACCAGCGCATTGCCAGAGCGTTACGGCGGGAAGGACGAACCTCGACCGGAACCTGGTAAGTAGCACCACCAACGCGGCGCGACTTCACTTCGACCAGCGGAGCGATGGCGTCGAGTGCTTTTTCGAAGAGTTCCAGGGGATCGGTGCCGGCCTTACGAGCCTTCACGGTTTCCAGGGCACCATAAACGATACGCTCGGCAACGGCTTTCTTGCCGCTTTCCATAACGTGGTTCATGAATTTGGCGAGGATCTGGCTTCCGTATTTCGGATCGTCCAGAATCTCACGCTTTGCTGCTACGCGACGTCTTGGCATGATAAGCCCTCAAGCGGTCTTCAGGTTAGTTCGGGACAGATCCATTGGATGCAAGCCCGACCTTACTCTTATCGACTCAATAAAATGAAAATCTGCAAAACGACCGATTACTTCGGACGCTTGGTACCGTACTTCGAACGACCCTGGTTACGGCCTTTAACGCCGGAAGTATCCAAGGAGCCGCGAACGGTGTGGTAACGAACACCTGGCAAGTCTTTTACACGACCGCCGCGGATCAGTACCACGCTGTGCTCTTGCAGGTTGTGGCCTTCACCACCGATGTACGAGGAAACCTCGAAACCGTTGGTCAGACGCACACGGCATACTTTACGCAGTGCCGAGTTAGGTTTTTTCGGCGTAGTGGTGTACACACGGGTGCACACGCCACGACGTTGCGGGCAGTTCTGCAGCGCAGGCACGTCGGATTTCTCGACGATACGCTTACGCGGCTGACGTACCAGCTGGTTGATAGTTGCCATCTACTAGCTCCACTGTTGTCTTGCGACGCTATTGTCTTGCAAGAAAAGCAAAATGACAGGAACGGATTCCCGCCAAATTTAGGGGATCAAGAGTCTAAAGAGGATCTTGTCCCCAGTCAAGGCAAGGCCCCGACCTCCCCGCCCGTCGAACCTTGACAATTTGTCTCGATTCGACGAACGGAGCGATCAGGGCCTCAGCTTAGTTACCGCAGAACTCAGTTACCGCTCGAGTTCAGCGCTTCGGTCAGTGCAGCTTCCACTTCACTGGCGCTTACGCGCAACGGCTTGTCTGCATCACGACGACGCTTGCGCTCGCTGTGATATGCCAGACCGGTACCGGCCGGGAT
Organism: Pseudomonas sp. Irchel s3a10; assembly: GCF_900187525.1. Classification (NCBI taxonomy): domain Bacteria; kingdom Pseudomonadati; phylum Pseudomonadota; class Gammaproteobacteria; order Pseudomonadales; family Pseudomonadaceae; genus Pseudomonas; species Pseudomonas sp. Irchel s3a10. The sequence continues at coordinate 12,121 of NZ_FYDR01000019.1, read as the reverse complement.
CAGACGACCCACAACCACGTTTTCTTTCAGGCCGCGCAGATAGTCGCGCTTGCCGGTGACTGCCGCTTCGGTCAGTACGCGAGTGGTTTCCTGGAAGGAAGCCGCCGAGATGAACGATTCGGTGGACAACGACGCCTTGGTGATACCCAGCAGAACGCGAGTGAACTTGGAGACAAACTTGTCTTCCGCGCTCAGACGCTCGTTCTCTACCAGCACGTGAGTCAGTTCCATCTGGTCGCCCTTGATGAAGCTGGAATCGCCGGACTCGGAGATCTCAACTTTACGCAGCATCTGACGCAGGATGGTCTCGATGTGCTTGTCGTTGATCTTCACGCCTTGCAGACGGTAAACGTCCTGGATCTCGTTCACGATGTACTTGGCCAGCGCGCTCACACCCAGCAGACGCAGGATGTCGTGCGGATCGCTTGGACCGTCGGAGATAACTTCGCCGCGGTTTACCTGTTCGCCTTCGAACACGTTCAGGTGACGCCACTTCGGAATCAGCTCTTCGTACGGATCGCTACCGTCGTTCGGGGTAATGACCAGACGGCGCTTGCCTTTGGTCTCTTTACCGAACGCGATGGTGCCGCTGACTTCAGCCAGAATCGACGCTTCTTTCGGACGACGAGCTTCGAACAAGTCGGCTACACGCGGCAGACCACCGGTGATGTCACGGGTCTTCGAAGTTTCTTGCGGGATACGAGCGATAACATCACCGATCGCGATCTTCGCACCGTCCGCAACACCGACCAGAGCGTTGGCTGGCAGGAAGTACTGAGCGATAACGTCAGTGCCTGGCAGCAACAGATCCTTGCCGTTGTCGTCGACCATCTTCACTGCAGGACGAATTTCCTTGCCGGCAGCTGGACGATCTTTCGCGTCGAGTACTTCAATGTTGGTCATACCGGTCAATTCGTCAGTCTGACGCTTGATCGTGATGCCTTCTTCCATGCCCACGTAGGTCACGGTACCTTTCATTTCGGTAACGATCGGGTGAGTGTGCGGATCCCACTTGGCCACGATTGCGCCAGCGTCGACCTTGTCACCTTCTTTAACCGAAATCACGGCACCGTACGGCAGCTTGTAACGCTCACGCTCACGACCGAAGTCATCAGCGATTGCCAGCTCACCGGAACGGGACACAGCAACCAGGTGGCCATCCACACGCTCAACGTGCTTCAGGTTGTGCAGACGGACGGTACCGCCATTCTTCACCTGAACGCTGTCGGCTGCGGAAGTACGGCTTGCCGCACCACCGATGTGGAACGTACGCATCGTCAGCTGGGTACCCGGCTCACCGATGGACTGGGCAGCGATAACGCCGACCGCTTCACCGATGTTCACCTGGTGACCACGAGCCAAGTCACGGCCGTAGCACTTGGCGCAAATGCCGTAGCGGGTTTCGCAGCTGATCGGCGAACGCACGATCACTTCGTCGATGCTGTTCAGCTCGATGAACTCGACCCACTTCTCGTCTACCAGAGTACCTGCAGGAACGATGACGTCCTCGGTGCCTGGCTTGAATACGTCACGGGCAATAACACGACCCAATACGCGCTCACCCAACGGTTCTACAACGTCACCGCCTTCAATGTGCGGAGTCATCAGCAGACCGTGTTCGGTGCCGCAATCGATCTCGGTTACAACCAGATCCTGCGCCACGTCTACCAGACGACGAGTCAGGTAACCGGAGTTCGCAGTTTTCAACGCGGTATCCGCCAGACCTTTACGAGCACCGTGAGTCGAGATGAAGTACTGAAGTACGCTCAGACCTTCACGGAAGTTCGCAGTAATCGGCGTTTCAATGATGGAACCGTCCGGCTTGGCCATCAGACCACGCATACCGGCCAGCTGACGAATCTGTGCTGCGGAACCCCGCGCACCCGAGTCGGCCATCATGTACATCGAGTTGAAGGACTCTTGGTCGACTTCATCACCGTGACGGTCGATGACTTTCTCTTTCGAGAGGTTGGCCATCATCGCCTTGGAAACTTCGTCGTTCGCCTTCGACCAAAGGTCGATCACTTTGTTGTACTTCTCGCCCTGGGTTACCAGGCCGGAGGCGTACTGGCTCTCGATCTCTTTCACTTCGTCGGTGGCTGCACCGATGATGCGGGCTTTTTCGTCCGGGATAACGAAGTCGTTAACACCGATGGAAACGCCGGAGATGGTCGAGTAAGCGAAACCGGTGTACATCAACTGGTCAGCGAAGATCACGGTCTCTTTCAGACCAACCACGCGGTAGCACTGGTTGATAAGCTTGGAGATCGCCTTTTTCTTCATTGGCAGGTTGACGACATCGTACGACAGACCTTTTGGCACAACCTGGAACAGCAGCGCACGGCCGACAGTGGTGTCGACGATACGAGTGTTGCTCACGCTGTTGCCGTCACGGTCGTTGACGGTTTCGTTGATACGGACCTTGACCTTGGCGTGCAGTGCGGCTTCGCCGGCACGGAACACACGGTCAACTTCCTGCAGATCCGCGAACACACGACCTTCGCCCTTGGCGTTGATCGCTTCACGAGTCATGTAGTAGAGACCCAATACAACGTCCTGCGACGGAACGATGATTGGCTCACCGTTGGCTGGCGACAGAATGTTGTTGGTCGACATCATCAACGCACGCGCTTCGAGCTGGGCTTCCAGCGTCAGCGGTACGTGCACGGCCATTTGGTCGCCGTCGAAGTCGGCGTTGTACGCGGCGCAGACCAGCGGGTGCAGCTGAATAGCCTTACCTTCGATCAGTACCGGTTCAAACGCCTGGATACCCAGACGGTGAAGGGTCGGTGCACGGTTGAGAAGAACCGGGTGTTCGCGAATCACTTCAGCGAGAACGTCCCAAACCTCTGGCAGTTCGCGCTCGACCATTTTCTTGGCCGCTTTGATGGTGGTCGCGAGACCACGCATTTCCAGCTTGCCGAAAATGAACGGTTTGAACAGCTCGAGAGCCATCTTCTTCGGCAGACCGCACTGGTGCAGACGCAGGGTCGGACCTACGGTAATTACCGAACGACCGGAGTAGTCAACACGCTTACCGAGCAAGTTCTGACGGAAACGGCCCTGCTTACCCTTGATCATGTCAGCCAGGGATTTCAGAGGACGCTTGTTCGAACCGGTGATAGCGCGGCCACGACGACCGTTGTCGAGCAGTGCATCGACAGCTTCCTGCAACATACGCTTTTCGTTGCGCACGATGATGTCCGGAGCGGACAGATCCAGCAGGCGCTTCAAACGGTTGTTACGGTTGATCACTCGACGATACAGATCGTTGAGGTCGGAAGTCGCGAAACGACCGCCATCCAGCGGGACCAGTGGACGCAGATCTGGCGGCAGAACCGGCAGAACGGTCAGCACCATCCACTCTGGCAGGTTGCCGGAACCCTGGAAGGCTTCCATCAACTTCAGACGCTTGGACAGCTTCTTGATCTTGGTTTCCGAGTTGGTTTGCGGAATTTCTTCGCGCAGACGGCCAATCTCGTGCTCCAGGTCGATAGCGTGCAGCAGTTCACGGACAGCTTCTGCACCCATGCGGGCGTCGAAGTCATCACCAAATTCTTCCAGCGCTTCGAAGTACTGCTCGTCGTTCAGCAGCTGACCCTTTTCAAGGGTGGTCATGCCTGGATCGATAACGACGTAGCTCTCGAAGTAGAGAACGCGTTCGATATCACGCAGGGTCATGTCCATCAGCAAGCCGATACGGGACGGCAGCGATTTCAGGAACCAGATATGGGCAACCGGCGAAGCCAGTTCGATGTGCGCCATGCGCTCACGACGAACCTTGGCCAGTGCAACTTCAACGCCGCACTTCTCGCAGATCACACCACGGTGCTTCAAGCGCTTGTACTTACCGCACAGGCACTCGTAATCCTTTACCGGGCCAAAGATCTTGGCGCAGAACAGACCGTCACGCTCAGGTTTGAACGTACGGTAGTTGATGGTTTCCGGCTTTTTAACTTCGCCGAACGACCACGAGCGGATCATCTCAGGCGAGGCCAATCCGATACGGATGGCGTCGAACTCTTCGACTTGACCCTGGTTTTTCAGCAAATTCAGTAGGTCTTTCAAGGCCTTTCCTCCTGGCGGAGCAGAGAGCGGGCAGTCCTGCCCCGCTCTCGATCGCGTCACGTGTTATTCGGTTTCCAGATCGATATCGATGCCGAGGGAACGAATTTCCTTGATCAACACGTTGAAGGACTCGGGCATGCCCGGCTCCATACGGTGATCGCCATCCACGATGTTTTTGTACATCTTGGTACGGCCGTTCACATCGTCCGACTTCACTGTGAGCATTTCTTGCAGAGTGTAAGCGGCACCGTATGCTTCCAGTGCCCAGACCTCCATCTCCCCGAAACGCTGACCACCGAACTGTGCCTTACCACCCAGCGGCTGCTGGGTAACCAGGCTGTACGAACCGGTAGAACGCGCGTGCATCTTGTCGTCTACCAAGTGGTTCAGCTTCAGCATGTACATGTAGCCAACGGTAACTGGACGCTCGAACTTGTTGCCGGTACGGCCGTCAGTCAGCTGCATCTGGCCGCTTTCCGGCAGGTCTGCCAGTTTCAGCATGGCCTTGATTTCGCTTTCCTTGGCGCCGTCGAACACTGGAGTGGCCATTGGAACGCCGCCACGCAGGTTTTTCGCCAGATCCAGGATTTCCTGATCGGAGAAGCTGTCCAGATCTTCGTTACGACCGCCGATCTGGTTGTAGATCTCGTCCAGGAAGGTACGCAGTTCAGCGACTTTACGCTGCTCTTCGACCATCCGGTTGATCTTCTCGCCCAGACCTTTGGCCGCGAGGCCCAGGTGGGTTTCAAGGATCTGACCAACGTTCATACGCGAAGGTACGCCCAACGGGTTGAGGACGACGTCGACCGGGGTGCCATTGGCATCGTGCGGCATGTCTTCAACCGGCATGATCACGGAGACCACACCTTTGTTACCGTGACGACCGGCCATCTTGTCGCCCGGCTGAATGCGACGACGGATTGCCAGGTAAACCTTGACGATTTTCAGCACGCCTGGAGCCAGGTCATCGCCCTGCTGCAGTTTGCGCTTCTTGTCTTCGAACTTGTCGTCCAGCAGACGGCGGCGATCAACGATGTAGGCCTGAGCCTTCTCGAGCTGCTCGTTCAGAGCATCTTCAGCCATGCGCAGTTTGAACCACTGACCATGCTCAAGACCGTCGAGAACTTCGTCGGTGATGTCCTGACCTTTCTTCAGACCGGCGCCGCCTTCAGCCTTGTGGCCTACCAGAGCGGAGCGCAGACGTTCGAAGGTCGCGCCTTCAACGATACGGAACTCTTCGTTCAAATCCTTGCGGATCTCGTCCAGCTGGGACTTCTCGATCGACAGAGCACGAGCATCACGCTCAACGCCGTCGCGGGTGAAGACCTGTACGTCGATGACAGTACCTTTGGTACCGGTAGGTACACGCAGGGAGGTGTCTTTAACGTCGCTGGCTTTTTCACCGAAGATCGCACGCAGCAGTTTTTCTTCCGGAGTCAGTTGGGTCTCGCCTTTCGGAGTGACCTTGCCCACCAGGATGTCGCCTGCGCCTACTTCAGCACCTACGTAAACGATACCGGCTTCGTCCAGCTTGTTCAGTGCAGCTTCACCCACGTTCGGGATGTCCGCAGTGATTTCCTCTGGGCCAAGCTTGGTGTCACGGGCCACACAGGTCAGTTCCTGAATGTGGATCGTGGTGAAGCGGTCTTCCTGAACCACACGCTCGGACAGGCAGATGGAGTCTTCGAAGTTGAAGCCGTTCCATGCCATGAACGCGATGCGCATGTTCTGACCCAGTGCCAGTTCACCCATGTCGGTGGACGGGCCGTCGGCCATGATGTCGCTACGCTGAACGCGATCACCCTTGCTCACCAGCGGACGCTGGTTGATGCAGGTGTTCTGGTTCGAGCGGGTGTATTTGGTCAGGTTGTAGATGTCGACACCAGCTTCACCGGTTTCAACTTCGTCATCAGCAACACGAACCACGATACGGCTGGCATCAACGGAGTCAATCACGCCGCCACGACGAGCCACGACGCAAACGCCGGAGTCGCGAGCCACGTTACGCTCCATGCCCGTACCTACCAGCGGCTTGTCAGCGCGCAGGGTTGGTACAGCTTGACGCTGCATGTTCGAACCCATCAACGCACGGTTGGCGTCGTCGTGCTCGAGGAACGGAATCAGCGACGCTGCAACCGAAACTACCTGCTTCGGCGAAACGTCCATCAGGGTGACGTCTTCCGGCGCCTTGACGGTGAATTCGTTCAGGTGACGTACGGCTACCAGTTCGTCGATCAGGACTTTCTGCTCGTTCATGGTCGCCGAAGCCTGCGCGATCACGTGATCGGCTTCTTCAATGGCGGACAGGAACACGATCTCGTCGGTGACCACACCTTCTTTCACCACACGGTACGGGCTTTCCAGGAAGCCATACTGGTTGGTGCGGGCGTAAGCAGCCAGGGAGTTGATCAGACCGATGTTCGGACCTTCCGGCGTTTCAATCGGGCAGACACGACCGTAGTGAGTCGGGTGTACGTCACGGACTTCAAAGCCTGCGCGCTCACGAGTCAGACCGCCAGGGCCGAGTGCAGAGACACGACGCTTGTGGGTGATCTCGGACAGCGGGTTGTTCTGGTCCATGAACTGCGAGAGCTGGCTGGAACCGAAGAACTCTTTCACCGCCGCAGCCACTGGCTTGGCGTTGATCAGGTCTTGCGGCATCAGGCCTTCGCTTTCAGCCATCGACAGACGCTCTTTGACCGCACGCTCGACACGTACCAGGCCAACGCGGAACTGGTTTTCAGCCATTTCGCCTACGCAGCGAACACGACGGTTACCCAGGTGGTCGATGTCATCGACGATGCCTTTACCGTTACGGATGTCGACCAGAGTCTTCAGTACCGCGACGATATCTTCCTTGCACAGCACGCCCGAACCTTCGATCTCGGTACGACCGATACGACGGTTGAACTTCATCCGGCCGACCGCAGACAGGTCATAGCGCTCAGGGCTGAAGAACAGGTTGTTGAACAGGGTCTCGGCAGCGTCTTTGGTAGGCGGCTCGCCTGGACGCATCATGCGATAGATCTCGACCAGCGCTTCCAATTGGTTGCTGGTGGAGTCGATCTTCAGCGTGTCGGAGATGAACGGACCACAGTCGATGTCGTTGGTGTACAGAGTTTCGATGCGAACAACGCCGGCCTTGGCGATTTTCGCCAGGACTTCGGTCGACAGCTCGGTGTTGCACTCTGCCAGGATTTCGCCGGTAGCCGGATGCACGATGACCTTGGCGGTGGTGCGACCCAGGACGTAGTCCAGAGGCACGTCCAGCTCTTTGATCCCGGCTTTTTCCAGCTGGTTGATGTGGCGGGCAGTGATACGACGGCCCTGCTCGACAATCACCTTGCCTTTATCGTCCTGAATATCGAGGACAGCTACTTCACCGCGCAGACGCTGAGGCACCAGTTCCAGGCTCAGGCCTTCGCCTTTAACGTGGAATACGTTGGTGGTGTAGAAAGCGTCCAGCACTTCTTCGGTGGTGTAGCCGAGTGCGCGCAGCAGTACCGAGGCCGGCAGCTTGCGACGACGGTCGATACGCACGAATACGCAGTCTTTCGGGTCGAACTCGAAGTCCAGCCACGAACCGCGGTAAGGGATGATGCGCGCGGAGTACAGCAGTTTACCGGAACTGTGCGTCTTACCGCGGTCGTGGTCGAAGAACACGCCCGGGGAACGGTGCAGCTGGGAAACGATAACACGCTCGGTACCGTTGATTACGAAGGTACCGTTCTCAGTCATCAATGGGATTTCGCCCATGTAGACTTCTTGCTCTTTGATGTCCTTGATCGCTTTGTTCGACGATTCTTTGTCGAAAATGATCAGGCGCACTTTTACCCGCAAAGGTACGGCGAAAGTTACACCGCGCAATACGCATTCTTTGACATCAAATGCCGGTTCGCCCAGGCGATAACCGACGTACTCCAGCGCAGCATTGCCGGAGTAGCTGATGATCGGGAAAACGGATTTGAAGGCCGCATGCAGGCCCACGTCGCGGAACTGATCTTTAGTCGCTCCCGCTTGCAAGAATTCACGATACGAATCCAGCTGGATGGCCAGGAGGTACGGCACATCCATGACGTCCGGCAACTTGCTAAAGTCCTTGCGGATACGTTTTTTCTCAGTATATGAGTAAGCCATCAGCGTTCCCCAGCTTGGTCACCTGCTTGTTTGGCCCCTCCCGACGGGAGCAGCCAGAAAATCGTGCAAACCCCATGGTTTGCGCCACCGCATCGGGTGGTTACAGCGCCTTTATCAGCACCGACCCAGTCGGCTGCCAATAACGGAAAAAGGCCGGTGGCAAGAGCCACCAGCCATCAGCCTGTCGCTTGACGCTCGGGCTGGAGGAGCAAAGTCGATACTTATTTCAGCTCGACTTTAGCGCCTGCTTCTTCCAGCTTCTTCTTAGCGTCTTCAGCAGCTTCTTTCGAAACGCCTTCAGCTACAACCTGAGGAGCGCCGTCTACTTTCTCTTTGGCTTCTTTCAGGCCCAGACCGGTCAGTTCACGAACTGCCTTGATCACGTTAACCTTCTTCTCGCCAGCTTCCAGCAGAACAACGTTGAACTCGGTTTGCTCTTCAACAGCAGCAGTAGCTACAGCTGGGCCAGCCGAAGCGGCAGCAGCGGTAACACCGAAGGTTTCTTCCATCGCTTTGATCAGCTCAACGATTTCCACTACGGATTTCTGGCCGATTGCTTCGATGATTTGTTCGTTAGTCAGAGACATGACTCAATTCCTGAATTGGGGGACGGCCTACGCGACCATCGAAATAAACAAAAAACGCGAGAAGTTGACGAGCCTTAGGCTGCGGCAGCTTCTTTCTGGTCGCGAATTGCCGCCAGAGTACGAGCCAATTTGCTGGTAGCGCCTTGAATCACGCTCATCAGCTGAGAAATTGCTTCGTCACGGGTCGGCAGAGTTGCCAGTACGTCGATCTGATTAGCTGCGAGGAACTTGCCCTCGAACGCAGCTGCCTTGATCTCGAACTTGTCCTGACCCTTGGCAAACTCTTTGAAGATACGGGCAGCAGCGCCCGGATGTTCGTTCGAGAATGCAATCAGGGTCGGGCCGGTGAACACGTCGTTGAGGACACTGTATTCAGTGTCAGCAACTGCGCGCTTGAGCAGGGTGTTACGTACAACACGTACGTAAACGCCAGCTTCACGAGCCTCTTTACGGAGTCCGGTCATTGCGCCTACTGTTACGCCACGGGCATCAACCACGACAGCGGACAGAGCGACTTTGGCAGCCTCGTTGACTTCAGCGACGATGGCCTTCTTGTCTTCGAGATTAATTGCCACGGGTTTAACTCCTGCTTGTTACCGTTTCACTCGGTCGAAACCGAATGTCGTTTTGGTGTCTGATTCGGTAAGGAACCGGGAGCACCATCTGCGTAGGCTTGTGGTTTAAGGCTTGCGCCGCCTACGGTCTTGGATAGCCCCCGCCAGGCAGGGACCCCAATCTTTCAATTGGCGCGAATAATCGCGCCAACCTTTGTCTTACGCGTCCAGCGAGCTCTGGTCGATAACCAGACCTGGGCCCATAGTGGTGCTCAGGGTAACGCGCTTGACGTAGATACCTTTCGAAGAAGCTGGCTTGATACGCTTCAGATCAGCGATCAGAGCTTCAACGTTTTCCTTCAGCTTGACGGCATCGAAACCGATCTTGCCAACGGAAGTGTGGATGATGCCGTTTTTGTCGGTGCGATAACGGACCTGACCAGCCTTGGCGTTTTTAACCGCGGTAGCTACGTCTGGAGTTACGGTGCCGACTTTCGGGTTAGGCATCAGGCCACGTGGACCGAGGATCTGACCCAGTTGACCTACAACGCGCATGGCATCCGGGGATGCGATCACTACGTCATAGTTCAGGTCGCCGCCTTTCATTTCGGCAGCCAGGTCGTCCATACCTACACGGTCAGCGCCGGCAGCCAGAGCGGCCTCAGCAGCTGGACCCTGGGTGAACACAGCAACGCGAACGGTCTTGCCAGTGCCGTGTGGCAGCACAGTGGCGCTACGAACAACCTGGTCGGATTTACGCGGGTCTACACCCAGGTTTACAGCAACGTCGAACGACTCGCTGAACTTGACAGTCGACAGCTCAGCCAGCAGAGCAGCAGCGTCTACAATGTTGTAGGCCTTGCCTGCTTCGATTTTGCCGGCGATAGCCTTTTGACGCTTGGTCAGCTTAGCCATTACACACCCTCCACGTTAAGGCCCATGCTACGAGCAGAACCGGCGATAGTACGCACGGCTGCATCCATATCAGCTGCAGTCAGATCCGCGTTTTTGGTTTTCGCGATTTCTTCCAGCTGAGCACGGGTAACAGTGCCAACCTTAACGGTGTTCGGACGAGCGGAACCGCTGGTCAGACCGGCCGCCTTCTTCAGCAGAACCGAAGCAGGGGTGGATTTGGTTTCGAAAGTGAAGCTACGGTCGCTGTAGACAGTGATGATCACTGGAGTCGGCAGACCTGCTTCAAGACCCTGAGTACGGGCGTTGAAAGCCTTGCAGAATTCCATGATGTTCACGCCGTGCTGACCCAGAGCAGGACCAACAGGTGGGCTTGGGTTAGCCTGAGCGGCCTTCACTTGCAGCTTGATGTAAGCGGTAATCTTCTTGGCCATGAGGCACTCCAATTACGGGTTCGAACGCCTCGAAAGGCTCCCCGGTTACTTGCGCGTTTATCCCAGTGACGACAAAACCCCACAGCCTAGGGCTGCGGGGTTGGGATGCTTGTTCAGTTAGACCTTTTCGACCTGACTGAACTCCAACTCTACCGGGGTAGAGCGACCGAAAATAAGCACTGCCACCTGGACACGGCTCTTTTCGTAGTTAACTTCTTCGACAGTGCCGTTAAAGTCAGCGAATGGACCGTCAGTAACACGAACCACCTCACCCGGCTCAAACAGAGTCTTCGGCTTCGGCTTGTCGCTACCATCAGCCACTCGACGCAGAATGGCTTCCGCCTCTTTGTCGGTGATTGGAGCAGGCTTGTCGGCGGTACCGCCAATGAAGCCCATCACCCGAGGAGTATCCTTGACCAAGTGCCAAGTACCCTCGTTCATATCCATCTGTACCAGCACATAGCCTGGGAAGAACTTACGTTCGCTTTTGCGCTTCTGGCCATTACGCATTTCAACCACTTCTTCAGTGGGAACCAGAATTTCGCCGAAGCCATCTTCCATGCCAGCCAGCTTTACGCGCTCAATCAGCGAGCGCATGACATGCTTCTCGTAACCCGAGTAAGCATGCACAACGTACCAACGCTTAGCCACGGGACACCCTTAGCCGACAATCAAGGAAACAAGCCAGCCGAGCAGGGAATCAACACCCCACAACAGCAACGCCATAACGATAACCACAGCAACAACAATCAACGTTGTCTGCGTGGTTTCCTGGCGAGTTGGCCATACGACTTTACGAATCTCGGTGCGAGCTTCCTTAACCAGTACAAAGAACGACTTGCCCTTTGCAGTCTGCAGGCCTACAAAGGCAGCTACAGCAGCAATTACGAGCAAAGCGAGTACACGGTACAGGATCGGCGAAGCAGCGTAATACTGATTGCCAACAACGCCGACAATCACCAAAGCGGCTACTACAAGCCACTTGAGCAGATCGAAGCGAGAGCCTTGAGCTTCAGCCTTAGGAGTCATCTATGAAGATCCTGTGAAAAGAAAGCCAGACACACCGAGTGAATCTGGCAGGTCAGGAGGGAATCGAACCCCCAACCTACGGTTTTGGAGACCGTCGCTCTGCCAATTGAGCTACTGACCTAAAACAAAATCAGGCCGACCATTATGCCGGCCCGAAAAATACATTACAACCGCTTATTCGATGATTTTGGCTACGACGCCAGCGCCGACGGTACGACCGCCTTCACGGATAGCGAAACGCAGACCGTCTTCCATCGCGATGGTTTTGATCAAGGTAACAGTCATCTGAATGTTGTCACCTGGCATTACCATTTCAACGCCTTCTGGCAGCTCGCAGTTACCAGTCACGTCAGTAGTACGGAAGTAGAACTGTGGACGGTAGCCTTTGAAGAACGGAGTG
>NZ_FYDR01000010.1:84144-185643 GCF_900187525.1 Pseudomonas sp. Irchel s3a10 | reverse complement strand
CTTCGGCAACGTCTTTGTCCACACCGCCGTTGACGATCTCCGGGGGAATGTACATGTACAGGTTGGAGTGACCGGGGCCCGGGTCGATGTCCTGGCCACCGGGGAGTTCCAGTTTGACGAAGAGGTTGAGGGGGTTGTCCGGACGCTCTTCTTTTTGATTGGGCTGTTTGATTTCGTAGGTGAGTTCGTAAGGACCTGTCTGCAGATGACGGGGAGCCACCCACAAGAGGGTCGGTTGCTTGAGCTCGGCTTCGTCAATGATGGGACGCCCGTCGACCTCACGGTCATTGAGCAGCAGCTTGACGGTATCGCCGACAGCCTTGCTGGCCCAGATGGGGATGACGACAAGCAGTCCGAGATCGGGAAAAGTGAACACCGCCGCCCGGTTGATCCCCCACTGGCCGGAAGGCAGGAGGCGCCCGAGCACTATCGGGTCCAGCAATGAATGGGGGGCAGAGATTTTCATCTTGGGCTGAACGAGCATGGACGGAACTCCGTGCGAACTGTCGGGAGACAAAGGGCATGGAGTTATTCAGCGCTGAAGATGACGGCTCTGGCTACTGTCAGAAATTACAGGTGAGGAGGTATTTGCGATGAACGGTCGGGGGGCGCTGAGGTGATTGCGAGTGGGCAGGACAGCGCGGCGATCATCAGCAGCGTGCTCAATGATCATTCGTTGAAGACGGGTACGATTTGATCTCGGCCTGAAACGACAAAACCCGCCGCCCCGGTTGGTCGGGGCGGCGGGTTTTGTCCTTCTGAAGAAATGGGTTGCCGGTGAGTCAGTCTTCGCGAGCAGGCCCACTCCTACAGGGATGAGTGGGGTTCGCGGGATGTCGGGTCAGTCGAGGCGCTTGAAGACGAGCGCCTTCAGGCCGCTCTCAGGATCAATATCCGGAAACTCCGGCGGATTCTCCAGCCGCTGCTCAAAGCGCAAGCTCGGCGCCTCTTGCGTCACGCCATCGATCAAAAAGTCCGAACCAAACGACGGATCATTCATGCACGCCAGCACCGTGCCGTTCGCTGTCAGCAGTTCCGGCAGGCGGCGCAGCACGCGCTGGTAATCCTTGGTCAACAGAAAACTGCCCTTCTGGAACGACGGCGGGTCGATGATCACCAGATCGTACGGGCCGCTGTTGATCACCTTGCCCCACGACTTGAACAGGTCGTGGCCAAGGAAACTCACCTTGCTCAGGTCATGCCCGTTCAAGCGATGATTGTCGCGGCCACGGCTCAGAGCGGCGCGGGACATGTCGAGGTTGACCACATGGCTGGCGCCGCCTTCGATCGCTGCCACGGAGAACCCGCAGGTGTAGGCGAACAGGTTCAGCACCCGTTTGCCTGCGGCCTGTTCACGCACCCAATTGCGCCCATAGCGCATGTCGAGAAACAGCCCGGCATTTTGCTTGCGGCCCAGGTCGACGCGGTACTGCAAGCCGCCCTCGACGATGCTCATCTCGTCGATTTCATTGCCCAGCAGCCATTCGGCGGTGCTCTGCGGCAAATACCGATGTTGCACCAGCAAGGTGTGGGCGCCGGACTGTTGCCACTCGGCCGAGGTGCTGAGGTCGAGCAGCGATTGCTTGAGCGCTTCGAGCTGTTCGGGCTGCGGCTCCTTGAACAGCGAGACCAGCACCACGCCTTGCAGCCAGTCCACCGTCACTTGCTCCAGCCCCGGCCAGCAACGCCCGCGCCCATGGAACAGGCGACGGGTTTCGCTCGGTGCGGCCGCCAGTGCAGGCAGCAGATGGGCGCGGAGGGTGGCGAGGGCTTCAGGGTTCATCAGTCACGGTCGGCAAGCAAAAGGGCCGGCATTTTAACCACAAAAAACGCCTGACGAACGCCGGTCAGCCAAGGCCACTGTCGACTGTTAAGAAAAGACCTGTATCAAAAATGAATTTATGCAGGGCGCGCTGCTCATACCAGATAAGCAGCGGATTCGAGCCGCTAAGTCGTTAATGCAATTCAGGGAGTGCCAGTTCATGAGTCCAACATCGACACCGAGCGCGCCCCTTCCTGTCGGGTTGATTCTGGTGGTTGAGGACGACCCGTTGATTCTGGAGTTTCTCTGCGAAATTCTTCAGGAGGAAGGTTTCAAGGTCGAGCCGCAAACCAGCGCGGATGCCGCCAAGCTGTATCTGGAAAAGCACGCGTCGGATGTCGCGTTGCTGCTTACCGATATCACCATGCCCGGCGAAATCAACGGCGCCGGGCTGGCCAATCTGGTTGGCGACCGCTGGCCGGAAAAACCGGTGATGGTCATGTCCGGTTATGAAACCCCGGAGACTTCCGGGGTCAAGCATCCGGTGGCGTTCATCAAAAAGCCCTGGGCGATCGGTCAGTTGCTTGACTGTGTCGACAGCGCGTTCAAGTCCAAGGCCCAGCGTTTGCACTAAGGCAGTGGGCGGATTGGCCGGGCAAAAATGCTACATTGCCCGGCCAATCCGCCCAGTTCTGTCAAAGGATGCGACCTTTTGTCTGCTCACGATAACGTCTTCGATCGCGCGTTCGGCGCGTTCCTGTTCGACATGGACGGCACCGTCCTCAATTCCATCGCTGCTGCCGAGCGCGTCTGGGCTGCTTGGGCTAGACGTCACGGCGTGGATGTCGAAAGTTTCCTGCCGACCATTCATGGCGCCCGCGCCATCGACACCATTCGCCGGCTGAACCTGCCGGGGGTCGATGCCGAAGCGCAAGCGGCGTTCATCGCGCAGGCGGAAATCGATGATGTCGAAGGGATTGTGCAGATTCCTGGCGCGGCAGCGTTTCTCGCCAGCCTGCCGGCCGAGCGCTGGGCGATGGTGACCTCGGCGCCTCGGGATCTGGCGGTGCGGCGCCTGGCAGCGGCAGGGATTCCAGAGCCGGCGCTGATGATCACGGCCGAGGACGTGACGGCGGGTAAACCTGATCCGGCGGGATATCGTCTGGCGGCGAAACGCCTTGGGCTTGATGCTCGTGACTGCCTGATTTTCGAAGACGCCGCTGTTGGCATTCAGGCCGCTGAAGCTGCCGGAGCGGCGCTGATGATCATCACCACAACGCACCAGCATCCGCTCGAAACCTGCCACGCGACTATCGACAGTTATGAGGCGCTGAGCGTCACTGTCGACAGCCAAGGCCAACTGCGCCTGCAAAAAATCTGACACAACACAGTCCTCTGTGGGAGCGGGCTTGCTCGCGAAGGCGTCGAGTCAGTCACCATTGATGCCGGATGTACCGGCCTTTTCGTGAGCAAGCCCACTCCCACCCTGGGTCGCGGCCAGCCGCAGAACCTCCATTCACCGACAATCCCCTGTGGGAGCGGGCTTGCTCGCGAAGGCGTCGGGTCAGTCACCATTAATGCCGGATGTACCGGACCCTTCGTGAGCAAGCTCACTCCCACCCTTGATCACGGCCAGCCGAGGACCTCCATTCACCGACAATCCCCCAGTGGGAGCGGGCTTGCTCGCGAAGGCGTCGGGTCAGTCACCATTAATGCCGGATGTACCGGACCCTTCGTGAGCAAGCCCACTCCCACCCTGGATCACGGCCAGCCCGAGAACCTACATCCACCGACAATCCCCCGGTGGGAGCGGGCTTGCTCGCGAAGGCGTCGAGTCAGTCACCATTGATGCCGGATGTACCGGCCCTTTCGTGAGCAAGCCCACTCCCACCCTTGATCACGGCCAGCCCGAGAACCTACACCCACCGACAATCCCCCGGTGGGAGCGGGCTTGCTCGCGAAGGCGTCGAATCAGTCACCATTGATGCCGGATGTACCGGCCCTTTCGTGAGCAAGCTCACTCCCACCCTTGATCACGGCCAGCCCGAGAACCTACATCCACCGACAATCCCCTGTGGGAGCGGGCTTGCTCGCGAAGGCGTCGAGTCAGTCACCATTGATGCCGAATGTACCGGCCTCTTCGTGAGCAAGCCCACTCCCACCCTGGATCGCGGCAAGCCGCAGAACCTCCATTCACCGACAATCCCCTGTGGGAGCGGACTTGCTCGCGAAGGCGTCGGGTCAGTCACCATTAATGCCGGATGTACCGGACCCTTCGTGAGCAAGCCCACTCCCACCCTTGATCGCGGGCAGCCGCAGCACCTCCATCCACCGACAATCCCCCAGTGGGAGCGGGCTTGCTCGCGAAGGCGTCGGATCGGTCGGGACCGGTCTTTGGTCGGCAACGCCTTCATCCGGCGTATATCAGGTCTACGCTGATCCATTCCTTGCAATTTCCGTGTATTGCCGATCAAAGAGGTGAACCCATGAAAATCGACTTGAGTGGAAAACTGGCCATTGTCAGCGGCAGTACAGGTGGCATTGGTCTGGGCATCAGTCAGTCGCTGGCCGACGCGGGGGCCACGGTGGTGGTGATCGGCCGCGAGACGGCCAAGGTCGAGCAAGCTCTGGCGAGCATTCGGCAGAACGTGCCGGGTGCGCAGTTGCGGGGTCTGACGGCTGATCTGGGCACTGCCGAAGGTGCGGAAAAGCTGTTCGCCGCTGAACCGCGCGCAGACATTCTGGTGAACAATCTGGGGATCTTCGACGCCGTGGATTTCTTCGACACCCCGGACAGCGAGTGGACGCGTTTCTACGAGGTCAACGTGATTTCCGGCGTGCGCCTGTCGCGCCATTACGTGCCGGGGATGGTCGAGCAGGGCTGGGGACGGGTGATTTTCCTGTCTTCGGAATCCGGCGTGGCGACGCCGGCCGACATGCTCAACTATGGCGTGACCAAGAGCGCCAACCTCGCGGTATCCCATGGCTTGGCCAAGCGTCTGGCGGGCACCGGTGTGACGGTCAATGCGATCCTGCCGGGCCCGACCTTTACCGGTGGCGTTGAACACATGCTCAAGGACGCCGCCGAGTCCGGCCGCAATCTGCGTGAAGAAGCTGATGCGTTTGTGCGCAGGGCGCGGCCGACGTCGATCATCCAGCGTGTGGCCGACGTCGCCGAGGTGGCGCATCTGGTCACGTACATCGCTTCGCCGTTTTCCTCCGCCACCACCGGCGCGGCCTTGCGCGTGGATGGCGGTGTAGTTGACAGTATGGCGATCTGAACCGCGAAGACTCTGGAGAAGCGTTTATTTATGGCAACTGCATCAGCAACGATCGATATCCCGGCTTCGGCCGATCAGGTCTGGCAATTGATCGGCGGCTTCAACACGCTGCCGGACTGGCTGCCGTTGATTCCCAAGAGTGAACTGAGCGAAGGCGGACGCGTGCGCACCCTGCAAACCGCCGACGGCGCGGTGGTGATCGAGCGTCTGCAAGCGTTCGACAACGCCGCCAGGACCTACAGCTACTCGATCGAACAGGCACCGTTCCCGGCGACTGACTATCTGGCGACGATCAAGGTTGAAGCTCAGGGGCAGGGCGCTCGAGTGACGTGGTCGGGACGCTTCAACGCCAAGGGCGTGAGTGATGAGGAAGTGGTGGCGTTGTTCAACGGCATCTATCAGGGTGGCCTTGAGGCGCTGCGGGCCAATTACCCAGCCTGATTGAACACCACAAAAACCCTTGTAGGAGTGAGCCTGCTCGCGATAGCGGTCGATCATTCAACAATTATGTTGGCTGACCCACCGATATCGCGAGCAGGCTCACTCCTACAATGCAGCGCGGTGATTCTCAGGACTGCGAGATCAAACTCTGCCGACAATCCAGCACCAGTTTTGCACCGCCCAGGTCACTGCTGCCCACCTCAAGATTGAAGCCATGCAGGCTGACAATCGCCGCGACAATCGACAATCCCAGGCCAAAGCCGCTCTGCGGTTGCCCACCCTCGGCCCGATAGAAACGCTGAAACACCGCCTCACGCTCGGCCTCGGGAATCCCCGGCCCGGAATCGTGGACTTCGATCCGCGTGTGCCCGGCATCATTCACACCACGCAAAATTACCGTGCCGGCCGCCGGGGTGAACTTGATCGAATTGCTCAACAGATTCGCCAGTGCCTCGAACAGCAACGCCCGGTCGCCATTCAGTGGTGGCAGGGTTTCCGGCATGTTCAGCACGAACAGCAGCTCGCCTTCCTCGGCCAGCGGCAGGTAAAACTCATGCAGTTCTTCAAGCAATTGCACCGGATCGAGCTCGACAAAACCTGAGCGACGCTGACGATCTTCCAGCTCGGAGATCCGCAGCAACCCGCGAAACCGCGCCATCAGCGTATCCGCCTCGGCCAGCACCAGGTCCAGTTGCGCCGCTTCCTGCGAACCTTCACCAGCCTGCTGTTGCATGCGATACAACTGCGCGCGCAAACGCGTCAGCGGCGTGCGCAGGTCGTGGGCGATGTTGTCGCAAACGCCTTTGACTTCGTGCATCAGCCGTTCGATGCGATCGAGCATGGCGTTGACGATGGCGGCGAGCATGTCCAGTTCATCGCGGCGATTGGACAGCGGCAAACGGTGGGTCAGGTCGCCGGCGACAATCGCCTGGGCGCTGTCTTGAATCGCGCGGATGCGGCGCATCGGTCGGCGGCGCAGCAAATGCCAACCGGCAATCCCCGGCAGGATCGTCAGCGACACCCCCCAGAACAACGCATGCAGAATGATCCGCGTCACCGCGAACAGCGAGCCGTTGTCGCGCAGCAACACCAGCCAGCGACCATCGCGGGTCTGGGTTGCCACCGCGTCACAGCTGTCGGCGGGCAGGGTCGGATCGTCGGAATCGGCGCATTCATTCAGGGTATGAATCTTGCCGTCCAGCGGCAGGCCTTCGGGCAGTTGCTGCAACGCGCCGCCGAGGTACATGCCCTGGGCGTCGAACAAGCCATAGGCGTCGATGCCGCGGATGTCGAAGGTCATGCTGGCGGCGAGCGCTTCTTCCAGTTGCTCACCGCGAAAGTGCGAAAACAGATGCTGACGTTGCATCAGCGAATGCTTGGCAAGGTTATCGAGGTAGCTGGACACCTCGAAATACATGACCCCCATGAGGATCGCGCTCCAGGCCACGAACAGTGAACTGTAGAGCGCCAGCAAGCGGCTGCTGGAGGAGCGCCAGCCGTCAGACGGGTTCGGCAATGACATAACCCGAGCCCCGTACCGTGCGAATCAGCGGGACATTGCCCGCCGCGTCGATCTTCTTGCGCAGACGACCGATGTGTACGTCGATCAGGTTGGTGCCCGGGTCGAAGTGATAGCCCCAGACTTCTTCGAAAATCATCATTCGCGAGAGGATCTGCCCGCTGTTGCGCATGAGGAATTCCAGCAGCTTGTATTCGGTCGGCAGCAGCGTCAGCACCTGTCCGGCGCGGCGTGCTTCGTGGCTGATCAAATCCAGTTCGAGGTCGGCGACCTGCAGCGTGGTGGCCTGGGTGGCGACGCTGTTCTGCCGGCGCAGCAAGACCTCCACACGCGCGGCCATCTCGTCGGTGGCGAACGGTTTGGTCAGGTAATCATCGCCGCCGGCGCGCAAGCCGCGCACGCGCTCATCGACATCGGAGAGGGCGCTGATCATCAGAATCGGCGTGGCCACGCCCATGGTGCGCAGGGTGGTGACGATCGCCAGGCCATCGAGTTCCGGCAGCATGCGGTCGAGGGTGATCAGGTCGTAGTTGCCGCTGACGGCACGGTCGAGGCCTTCGCGGCCATTGTCGACCCAATCCACTTGCAGGCCGTGGCTGCTCAGTTCGGCGACGATTTCACGGGCAGTCACGGCGTCGTCTTCGATGGTCAAAATACGCGTCATAGGGCAGGCCTTGATCGGTTCAAACGGAATGGCTGCATTTTGCCAAGTATTTCGCGTCGCGCTTTAAATTAACTTTCATGTACAGCCTGTCACAAACGTCAATCCGGGGCGCTTCGCCGCTGTGGCGTCAATGCATAAAACCCGCTGCTTTCAGTCCATTGTTGCAAATTGCAATGAATGTAGAAGTTCAGTCTTTTTAAATCATTGAAATTCAAAGAATTATTTAAAGTTGTCGACTGGCACGGTCGCTGCAATTCCTCTCGTGACGAGTTGTAACACCATTTTTCATGCCTGGAGCACTACAACAATGAATAGATCCCCTGATGGGTTTTATCCTGCCTTCGAAGGAGAGTCGAGCAACGTGTCAGGCGTGTCCTGGGGCGCGATTTTCGCGGGCGCAGCGGCGGCCGCAGCACTGTCGATGATTTTGGTGCTGCTTGGCTTCGGTTTGGGATTCTCTGCCGTTTCACCTTGGGCCGGGGAGGGCGTCAGCGCCAAGAGTCTGGGGATTTCGACGATTGTCTGGCTGGCGGCGACGCAAATCATCGCCTCCGGTCTGGGTGGCTACATCGCCGGTCGCCTGCGGGTGAAGTGGGCCAACATGCACGGGGATGAAGTGTATTTCCGTGATACTGCCCATGGCTTCCTTGCCTGGTGTGTGGCTACGCTGGTCACCGCAGTATTGGTAGTCGGCTCGGTCAGCAGTGTGATCAGTGGCGGTGTGCAGGCCGGTGCCAGTGTCGCCGGTGGCGCAGCGGCTGCCGCGACCCAGGCTGCCGGTAGCGCAGCGGCCAGCACCGACAGCAACCAGTACGGTTACTACATCGACAATCTGTTCCGCGATGACCGTCCTGCGTCGGTCAGTGATGATGCCGCCCATGGCGCCGTAGCGCGGATCTTCGCCCAGAGCCTGGCCAACGGCCAACTCAGCCCGGAAGACCGCACCTACCTCGCGCAATTGGTCGCACAACGGACCAATCTGAGCCAGGCCGACGCCGAGCGTCGTGTCGATGAAGTGTACGCCCGCACTCAGAAAGCCATCGCCGACGCCAAAGTCAAAGCCCAACAGGCTGCCGACACCGCCGCGAAAGTCGCTGCCTGGACCTCGCTGTGGATGTTCATCGCGCTGCTGGCCGGTGCGTTCTTCGCCAGTCTCGCAGCCACCTTCGGCGGTCGCCGCCGGGATGCGGTCGAGTACGTTGAAGTCGAGACCTACGCCACCACGACCACTCTGCCTCCAGTCCGTTAACAAGGAGAATCACCATGCGCTCTCTATTACTGTTTTTCCTCGGTGTGCCAATCCCGATCATCATCCTGATCGCCCTGTTCGTACACTGATTCAAATGCTCCATTGAGGCGCATGCCTCGGCCGCTTTCACTTCACGGTGAAAGCGGCTTTTTGCTTTCTGGCGCGCACCATTCGTCTTCTCCAACCGAATCGTTGAACAATCCGACCGCTTTCACTGGCCTGGATCAATATTCGCGTTTGTAACTTCCCCTAACGTAAATGTTCCAGGCCTTTGCTGAGGTTTGAACTACAGTGCTTCACGCGCACTTTGCTGCGCTGACGAAGTACCCGCGAGCCCGCCCGCGATCCAACAATTAAACGGGCCGCACGGTGTAGAGCAGCAAGGAGCTGACGCAATACATTCCCCTGAACCTTTTCACGGATGAACTTCGTAATGCACTGCCTAGAACGCACTTTCGATATCCAGCCCCTGACCCAGGCGGATATGACCGTCCACATCAATGGTCAACCGGTGACGGCGGCCATTGGCGAAACCGTCCTGAGCGTTATCCAGTCCCTTGGCGTGCGCCAGGTCGCACGCAACGACCATGGCCAGATCAGCGGCGCCTACTGCGGCATGGGCGTGTGCCAGTGCTGCCTGGTGAAAATCAACGGCCGCCACAAGCGCCGTGCCTGTCAGACCGTGGTGCGCGACGGCATGCAGATCGAAACCCAGGTCAACCGCATCAACGAGCAGGAGGTCGTATGAGCCTGCAACCGGTGATCGTCGGCGGTGGTCCGGCGGGGATGGCGGCGGCCATCGAGCTGGCAAGTCATGGTGTGCGCTGCACCTTGCTCGAAGAGGCCTCGCGCCTTGGTGGGGTGGTCTATCGCGGGCCGTTGCGCGACGGCGTGCAACTGGATTATCTGGGGCCGCGCTATTCCGAAGCCCTCAACAAACTGCACGGTGATTTCCAGGAACAGTCGGGGTTGATCGACGTGCGCCTCAATCATCGCGTGGTCGGTGCCGAAGGCACCCGTGCGCTGGTGGTGCTCGACGGCGACGAGCAGCTTCACGAGATCGAATATCCGCAATTGCTGCTGGCCGCCGGTTGCCACGAACGCAGCGTGCCGTTCCCCGGCTGGACCCTGCCGGGGGTGATCATGCTCGGCGGCTTGCAACTGCAAATCAAAAGTGGCGTGGTCAAGCCGCAGGGGCCGGTGGTCATCGCCGGTACCGGGCCGCTGCTGCCACTGGTGGCAACGCAGCTGCACGCGTCCGGCGTCAAGGTCGCGGGCGTGTACGAAGCCTGCGCCTTCGGCAAGATCGCCCGCGAAAGCCTGGCGTTGCTGAACAAGCCGCAGCTGTTCCTCGATGGTTTGAGCATGCTCGCTTACCTGAAACTGCACGGCATCCCGATGAACTACGGCTGGGGCGTGGTCGAAGCGCACGGCGAAGGTGAACTGAAGAGCGTCACCGTGGCGCCGTACTCGGCCAGTTGGGAGCCTGATCTGACGCGCATCGAGCGCTTCGAAGCGCAGACCCTGGCGGTCGGTTACGGCTTCATACCGCGCACCCAGCTCAGTCAGCAGATGGGCCTCGATCACGGTTTCAGCGACGACGGCTACCTGCGCGCCAATTCGAACAACTGGCAGCAAAGCAACGAGCCGCATGTGCACTTGGCCGGTGACATGGGGGGAATTCGCGGCGGTGAAGCGGCGATGCTCGCTGGCAAGATCGCCGCCACCTCGATCCTGCTGCAACGCGGGGTAATCGAAGAAGAACTGGCACGGGTACGCCGCGACCGTTATCTGGGCAAACTCAAATCCATCGTGCGCTTCCGTGCGGCCGTCGACCGTTACACCGAACGTGGTGTCGGCCAGACCGCGTTGCCGGCCGCCGACACCGTGATCTGCCGCTGCGAACACGCCACCCGCGCGGATATCGATCTGGCACTGGAGCAGGGTGTGCAAGACATCGCCAGCCTGAAAATGCGCACCCGCGTCAGCATGGGCGATTGTCAGGGGCGGATGTGCGTCGGCTACTGCAGCGACCGTCTGCGCCAGGCCACCGGGCGCAAGGACGTTGGCTGGCTGCGCCCGCGCTTCCCGATTGATCCGATTCCTTTTTCCGCGTTCCAGTCCGTCGGCACGGAGGCCGCATCCCATGAGTAAGTTCTATGACGTGATCATTGCCGGCGGCGGCGTGATCGGGGCGTCCTGCGCCTATCAATTGTCCAAGCGCCAGGGCCTCAAGGTGGCGGTGATCGACGCCAAACGCCCGGGCAACGCGACCCGCGCTTCGGCCGGTGGTTTGTGGGCCATCGGCGAGTCGGTGGGGCTGGGCTGCGGGGTGATTTTCTTCCGCATGATGTCGGCCAACCGCAAGCGCGAAACCCAGGGCGCCGCCGTGGCGGTGGACGCCAGCACGCCGCACATCCTGCCGGAGTCGTTCTTCGATTTCGCCTTGCAGTCCAACGCGCTGTACCCGGCGTTGCACCGCGAGCTGAAGGATAAGCACGGGATGGATTTCAAGTTTGAAAAGACCGGGCTGAAGTTCGTCATCTATGACGACGAAGACCGGCTCTACGCCGAGCACATCGTCAGTTGCATTCCGCACCTCGCTGATCAGGTGCGCTGGCTCGATCAGGCCGCGCTGCGTGAAGCCGAACCGAGCGTCAGCCATGAGGCCCGTGGCGCGCTGGAGTTTCTCTGCGATCATCAGGTCAGCCCGTTCCGCCTGGCTGATGCCTACATGGAAGGCGCGCGGCAGAATGGCGTCGACATCTTCGTCAACACCAACGTCACTGGCGTGTTGCATCACGGCAGCCGCGTGACGGGCGTGCAGACGGCCGAAGAGGGCGTGTTCCACTGCAAGACGCTGATCAACGCCGGCGGTGCCTGGGCGGCGGATTTGAGCGAGTGGGCCACCGGTGTGCGGATTCCGGTGAAACCGGTCAAGGGCCAGATCCTGCTGACCGAGCGCATGCCGAAAATCCTCAACGGTTGCCTGACGACCAGCGATTGCTATGTGGCGCAGAAGGACAACGGCGAAATCCTGATCGGCAGCACCACCGAAGACAAAGGCTTCGACGTCACCACCACCTACCCGGAAATTGCCGGACTGGTGCAGGGCGCGGTGCGCTGCCTGCCGGAACTCAAGGACGTCAACCTCAAGCGCACCTGGGCCGGTTTGCGTCCGGGTTCGCCGGATGAACTGCCGATCCTCGGGCCGATGCGTGGAGTGGAGGGGTATCTGAATGCCTGCGGACACTTCCGCACCGGTATCCTGACCTCGGCGATCACCGGGGTGCTGCTGGACAAACTGGTCAACCAGGAAGCGCTGCCGCTGGATATCACACCGTTCCTCGCGGATCGGTTTGAGGTGGCGCCGGTCAAGCAAGAGCGGGAGTTAGAGCTGGCCTGACCCAATCCACAATCCCTGTAGGAGCTGCCGCAGGCTGCAATCTTTTGATTTTGCTTTTTAAGATCAAGATCAAAAGATCGCAGCCTGCGGCAGCTCCTACAGTGGTCGAATTTACCGATCAATTGTGTAGGAGTTGTGCTGAGTTCAGACCTTGCGCGCTTCCTCTTCCAGTTGATCCGACTCGAACAATCGCGCCAGTTCCGCTCGGGCTTCCTGGGCGGTTTGCAGAACTTTGGCCGCATCGTCGTAAACCGCGTGCTGGGCTTCCAGCACCTGTTCGTCGTGATGCTTGAAGCGCTTGATCCGCGCATCCGCCTGGGCCTGGGTCAGACCGAGGCCGACCAGGGTGCGGCGGCTCATTTCCAGACTGGAGTAATACGTCTCTCGAATCGGCTCGGCGCCGACATCGACCAGGCGGTGGACGTGCTGACGGTTACGTGCGCGGGCGATGATTTTCATGTGCGGATAGAGCTTGCGCACGATCTCGGCGGTCTTGATGTTGGTTTCCGGATCGTCCGTGGCAATCACGAAATACTCCGCCTCGCCAACCTTGGCCGCATTGAGGATCTCCGGGCGCATCGGGTCGCCATAAAACACCGGCACGCCGCCAAAACTGCGCGACAGTTCGATGGTTTCCACCGACGTGTCGAGGGCGACGAACTTGATGTTCTGCGCCCGCAGAATCCGCGCCACGATCTGGCCCATCCGGCCCATGCCGGCGATCACCACGCGCGGCGCCTCGGTGTCGATCTCGCGGAATTTCTCCGGTACTTCCACCGGCTGCACCTTAGGGCTGACCAACCGCGCGCAAATCAGCAGCAGTAGCGGCGTCAACGCCATCGACAGAGTGATGGTCAGTACCAGCAGGTCATACAGGCGCGGTTCGAACAGGCCCTGATCGCGACCGATCTTGAACACCACAAAGGCAAATTCACCGCCGGCGGCGAGCACGATACCCAAGCGAATCGCACTGACTTTGGTCAGCCCACCGGCCAGACGCCCGACCACAAACAGCAGCGGCAACTTCAAGCCGATCAGCAGCAGCGTCAGGCCCAGCACGGTGATTGGCGCGCTGAGCAGCAGGCTCAGGTTGGCGCCCATGCCGACGCTGATGAAAAACAGCCCGAGCAGCAAGCCTTTGAACGGCTCGATCTGCGCTTCCAGTTCATGGCGATACTCCGAATCCGCCAGCAGCAGGCCGGCGAGGAAAGCTCCGAGGGCCATCGACACGCCGACCAGATCCATCAGCCACGCCGTACCGATCACCACCAGCAAGGCGGTGGCGGTGGACACCTCCGGCAGACCGGTTTTCGCCACCACGCGAAACACCGGACGCAACAGATAACGCCCGCCGACCACCACCACGGCGATCCCGCCGAGCACCTGCAGACCGTGGTTCAGGCTTTCCGCGTTGCTACTGGCGTGGGCGCTGCCGGCGAGCATCGGCACCAGCGCGATCAGCGGGATCGCGGCGATGTCCTGAAACAGCAGAATCGCAAACGCCAGCCGCCCGTGGG
Source organism: Pseudomonas sp. Irchel s3a10 (assembly GCF_900187525.1). Classification (NCBI taxonomy): domain Bacteria; kingdom Pseudomonadati; phylum Pseudomonadota; class Gammaproteobacteria; order Pseudomonadales; family Pseudomonadaceae; genus Pseudomonas; species Pseudomonas sp. Irchel s3a10. Next base: position 171,804 of record NZ_FYDR01000010.1, on the reverse strand, counting down.
GGCTGGTCAGTTCCTTGCGCTCGGCCAGGCTTTGCAGGCCGAATGCGGTGGACGACAACGCCAGACCAAGACCGAGCACGATCGCACTGTTCAGCGGCTGACCGAACACGTACAACGCCAGTACGCCGATCACCGCTGCGGTCAGCAGCACTTGCGCCAGACCGACGCCGAACACCGACTTGCGCATCACCCACAAGCGGCGGGGTGACAGCTCAAGGCCGATGATGAACAGCAGCAACACCACGCCCAGTTCGGAAATATGCGCAACGCTCTGCGGATTGCCAATCAGACCGAGCACCGACGGGCCGATGATCACCCCCGCCAACAGATAACCGAGCACCGCGCCCAGTTGCAGACGCTTGGCCAGTGGCACGGTGAGCACGGCTGCGAAGAGAAACACGACAGCGGCTTGTAACAGGTTGCCTTCATGGGGCATGGGTTGACTCCTGACAGCGGTACGGCGGGGGGTGACAAGGATAAGGGCTGCGCCGCTCGTCAATCCACCACAAAACCCTGTGGGAGCGGGCTTGCTCGCGAAAGCGCTGGTTCAGTCGATGTTGATAGCGACTGGTACATCGCATTCGCGAGCAAGCCCGCTCCCACAAGGGCGATAGCATCAAATCTGTAATAATTTGCATCATTTGGTTACATTGATAGCCTTCGTGAATCAATCTTTTCGAGTCCACCATGGCCATCAACTTCGACCTCAACGACCTGCAAGCCTTTCGCGCCGTGGTCGAGCAGGGCAGTTTCCGCAAGGCCGCCGACACCGTGCGCCTGTCACAACCGGCCCTGAGCCGACGCATCGAAAAGCTCGAAGACGCCCTCGGCGTAAAGCTGTTTGAGCGCACTACGCGCAAAGTCAGCCTGACCCAGGCCGGGCGTGGCTTCATGCCCAGCGTCGAGCGCTTGCTGGATGATCTGGACGTGGCGCTGCTGGGTATCAGTGAAGTCGCATCGACCCGACTCGGTCATGTCACCGTGGCTTGCGTACCCTCGGCGGCGTACTACTTCATGCCGCGAGTGGTCGCCCGCTATCACCAGCAGTTTCCGCGGATCAAGGTCAAAGTCCTCGACTCCAGCGCCCACGACGTGTTGAGCGCAGTGGTCAACGGCGAGGCGGATTTCGGTTTGAGTTTTCTGGGCACGCAGGATGCCAAAGTCGACTTTGAACCGCTTGTGCAGGAGTGCTATGTCGTCGCTTGCCGGCGCGATCACCCGTTGGCCGGGCGCAGCAGAGTGACCTGGGACGAGTTCTATCAGCAGGATTACATCTCGCTGGACAAGACGTCCGGCAACCGATTTCTGCTTGATCAGGCCTTGAGCCGTGTGGTGCCGCAGCGCCCGAGCATCTGCGAGACGCGGCATGTGACGACCATGATTGGTCTGGTGGAAGCGGGGCTAGGTGTGGCGGCGGTGCCATTGATGGCGATGCCCGGGCCGGATCATCCGATCCTGACGCGGGTGCCGTTGACCGATCCGCAAGTGATGCGCAGTGTCGGCATCCTCAAGCGCCGGGGTCGCACGTTGACCCCGGCGGCATTGGAACTGGAGCGGCTGGTGGTGGAAATGAAAGTCCAGCCGCCAACGCTCAGCGCTTGACCGAATCCAGCCCGGTGGCCTGCACGTCAGCCTGGGCAGCAGGCGCGGCGAGGTAATCGAGCAGGGCTTTGGCCTCTTTTGGATGCTGCGCGCCGACCGGGATGCCGGCGGCGAAGCGCGTCACCGACTGCACCGACTCGGGAATCTTGCCGACAAAACTCACCCCCGGCACCGGCAGCAATTCGCTGACCTGCTGGAAGCCCAGTTGATAATCGCCGGTGGCAACCACCGAGCCGACCGGGACTTTCGGGATCATCTTCGCCTTCGGTTTCAACTGATCCTCGACACCGAGTTTGCTGAACAACTCCTTCTCGATGTACACGCCGCTGGCGCTGTCGGAGTAGGCCACCGATTTTGCGTCGAGCAGGGTTTTCTTCAGGCTTTCGACGCTGCTGATGTCCGGCTTCGGCGCGCCTTCACGCACCACCAGACCGATCCGCGAATCCGCCAGTTCGACACGCGAGGCCGGGTCGACCTTGCCTTGTTTGATCAGGTCATCAAGGGCGTAGCCGACCATGATCACCACGTCGGCGTGCTCACCGCGAGCGAGGCGATTAGGGATCGCTTCCGGTGCCTTGCCCATCGACGGGCCGAGTTGGGTGTCGAGGGTGTTGCCGGTGGCGGCCGCGAATTTCGGGCCGAGAATTTTGTACGCGGCGGTGAAGCCGCCCGACGTCATCACGTTCAGCTGTTCAGCATGGGCCAGGGCGCTGAAAGCGAAGAGGGCGATGGCGCTGAGATTGATCAGTTTTTTCAAGGTGATTGCTCCTTATGCGGCAACCGGTTGCAAACGGCCGCCTGCGCGGCGATAGAGGTACAGCGTGGCGCACAACGCGCACAGTGCGCCGACGCTCATCCAGTAACCCGGCGCCGCTTTGTCGCCGGTGTACTGGATCAGGAAGGTCGACATCGCCGGGGTGAAACCGCCGAAAATCGCGGTCGCCAGGCTGTAGGCGAGGGAGAAACCGGCTACTCGCACTTCAACCGGCATGATCTCGGTCAGCGCCGGAATCATCGCGCCGTTGTACATGCCGTAGATGAACGACAGCCACAGCAGCGACAGCAACATATGGCTGAAACTCGGCGCCTGCACCAGGTACGACAGCGCCGGATAGGTGGTGGCCAGCGCCAGCAGCGACATGGCGATCAGCACCGGACGTCGGCCGATACGGTCGGACAACATGCCGCCAATCGGCAGCCAGAAAAAGTTCGACACGCCCACCAGCAAGGTCACCAACAACGCATCGGAGGTGCTCAGGTGCAGCACGGTCTTGCCGAAGGTCGGCGCGTACACGGTGATCAGGTAGAACGCGGTGGTGGTCAGCGCGACCATCAGCATGCCGCCGAGCACCACGCCCCAGTTCTGGCCGAGGGTGCGGAACACTTCCTTCATGCTCGGACGGTGTTTGCGTGCGGCGAACTCTTCGCTTTCCGCCAGATTACGGCGCAGGAAAAAGATGAGCGGCACGATCAGGCAGCCGACGAAAAACGGAATCCGCCAGCCCCAATCGGCCACCACGCTCGGCGCCATCCACGCGTTCAGCGCGTAGCCCAAGGCTGCCGCGACGATGATCGCCACTTGCTGACTGGCGGACTGCCAGGCAGTGAAGAAACCTTTGCGACCCGGTGTGGCGATTTCAGACAAGTACACCGAAACACCCCCCAATTCCGCACCGGCGGAGAAGCCTTGCAATAGCCTTCCGATCAACACCAGCGCCGGCGCAAACAGACCGATGGTCTCGTATCCGGGCACCAGCACAATCAGAATCGTGCCGCTGGCCATGATCGACAGGGTGACGATCAACCCTTTGCGCCGACCGACATCATCGATGTACGCGCCGAGCACGATCGCCCCCAGCGGACGCATCAGAAAGCCTGCGCCGAACACCGCGAACGTCATCATCAGTGAAGCGAACTCACTGCTCGCCGGGAAAAACACCGCCGCGATCTGCGTGGCGTAGAAGCCGAACAGAAAGAAGTCGAACTGTTCGAGGAAGTTGCCCGAGGTGACCCGGAAAATGGCGCCGGCCCGCGAGCCGCCGTGTGGGATTGAGGCTGTCATAGAAAAATCTCCACCGCTTTTATGACGTGCGCGGCGTGGAAGCGGCGCACAGTTGTTATTGCGGCGGATGGTCGCGCAGCTGTAACAGGATGTTAATTGCATTGTTGGCATGGATTGATGTGCAAAGCGGATCAATCCTGAAAACACCGTTTAACCTGTGGGAGCGGGCTTGCTCGCGAAAGCGGTGGTTCAGGCGGAAAAGTGTTGAATGTGCCGGCTTCTTCGCGAGCAAGCCCGCTCCCACAAGTTTCCGGATTGACTGCAAAACTTGCTTCCACCAACTGCTCTGTGGGAGCGGACTTGCTCGCGAAAGCGGTGGTTCAGGCGGAAAAGTGTTGAATGTGCCGGCCCCTTCGCGAGCAAGCCCGCTCACACAAGTTTCCGGATTGACTGCAAAACTTGCTCCCACCAACTGCCCCTGTGGGAGCGAGCCTGCTCGCGAAAGTGTTGTGTCAGATAAAGCGAATGCTGGAAGTGCCGCCCGGTTAGTCTGCACTCCCATTCATGCTCGTTCCCGTGTCGGGCTCTGTGATCAGAAAGGGTGGCAGCGGGCAGTCGAGCAGATCCGCCACCGCACGAAACAACTCGGCTTCCGCCACAGTGATTACCCCGTCATGCATCACACAGCGGGTCATCGCATTGAGCAGGGGAGGCCGTTCTTCTGGCATCAAGTGGCGCAGGCGTTTGATTGCAGCTTCGAGCCCTTGCAGATCCTCAAGTTCGACCGGTAATTCCGAGGGTCGCTCGAATGGCAATCCCTCCCAGGCAAAGTGCAGCGCCTGCAACGCCACTTGCTGATTCTGCTGACCGGCGCGCGCCATCGCATTCAGCAGCACCAGCAGTTGTTCGGCGCACTGGAACAAGCCGAACTTGAACTGAACCGCTGGCGCGCCCTCGACATTGCGTTCGACTATGCGTAGCAGTGTCCACTCCAGCAGCTCGGTTTCGTTATCGGCGTCAATCAGCAGGTTCATGTTCTGCTTCATCGTCGCGAAAGGTTTCTTGCCAAGGCGCTTAAGGCTGGGAATCAGCAGATCCAGCAACGGCAGGCGCAGGCCCGGATTGAGTAGTGACAAATGCTCGCGCATGGCATTGAGGATGTTGAACAGCGTGCGGTCGAGGCTCGACTCCAGCAGAGATAATTGCAGTGCCCGCAGCGAGTCGGAGCGTGACAACAACAGGCCGTATACCAACGCTTGCGCGCTGTCGGTGCTGCGTGCCGCAAGTTTGAGCTTTTGTGGAATTTTCTCCAGCACCCGGCGCGCTTCGATCAGATGTTCGGCGCGTGGTGCACCGATAGCGGCCACGGATGCCTGCACGGCGTTCATGTTGTACACCACGGACATCGCTGTGTCCGGCACGCCGCTGAAGGCATCCGGGACCGGCAACACGGCTCTGGCCACCATTGAGTCCTGCGGCGGCGCGGCAATTTTCACGAATGTGCCATCCCAACTGGCATCGATGCGACGAATACGCTCGCTCAGATCCGGATGACTGGACATCAAGTCAAAGCTTGAAGTGCCCGAACCGAAATACAGATGGCTGAACTCGGCGGCGCGCGCCGCGTTGATCTTCGCGCCCAACGCGTAGCCGCCGATCTTCTTCAATGCACCGGCAATGCTTTGTGGGTCGCGGGTGTACTGCACCGCTGTTGCATCGGCCAGGAATTCGCGCTGCCGGCTGACCGCCGCCTTGATGAGATTGCCGAATACGGTTCCGCCATACCCGACGATGCACAGCACGGTGCCAAACATCACGGTGAGGATGGCCGGTTGAGTGCGATTGACTGGGGAGCGACGCACGTCATCCATGCCGCGCAAAATGAAGCTGCCAGTCAGGCCGATCACCAGGATGCCGTGGACGATGGCGACCAGGCGAGTGTTCAAACGCATGTCACCGTTGTAGATGTGACTGAACTCGTGGGCGATTACGCCTTGCAGTTCATCACGCGACAGCAGGGTGATCGCTCCCTGCGTCACACCGATGACCGCGTCTTGCGCGGTAAAACCTGCGGCGAATGCGTTGATGCCCAAATCCGGTAGCAGGTACACCGAAGGCACGACGGTGCCCGACGCCAGGGCCATTTCCTCGACCACATTGACCAGGCGCTGCTCTTCCAGAGTTTGCGCGCTGTGATTGATCAGACGTCCGCCCAGCCGACGTGCGACCACTTTGCCGCCGGCCGATAATTCGCCGTATTTGACCAGGCCGCCGACCAGCACAATGCTTGTCACCACCACCGAAACGGCGGTGAACATTTCCCAGCTCAACTCAAGGTCCATGACCGTATTGCCGTCGCCGTCGGAAACCGGCAGCGTCATCAGCAAGCACGACATGAGGATCAGACTGAGTACAGCGAGGCCCATCAAAATAACGAGCAGCACCGAGCGGCGCTTGGCCTGGCGCTGTTGCTGGAAGAAATTCATCGTAAAGTCCGGAAGATGTCGGGTGCGCCTGTCGTATCGTGTTCAGGGGGCTGGCGGTTACTGCGCGGACGACGCAGTAAGCTGGCCGTCCCATTGTGGATCGATACGCCGGATACGTACGCTCAGATCGGGATGGGTAGCAAACATGCGACTCAGCGTGGTCGAGACGCCTGTGCTGAAGTACAAATGACTGTACTCACCGGCCCGGGCAGCGCTGATTGACGAACCTTGAGCGCCGATTTTTTTCAGGGCGCTGACGAGTGCCTGAGGGTTGCGAGTGAATTGCACCGCACTGGCATCGGCCAGGAACTCGCGCTGGCGGCTCACGCCGGCCTTGACCAGATTGCCAAAAAAATTGCCGATGCAACCGGCCAGACACAGCAAAAAGCCAGCGAATAACGCCAGCAGCATCAAGCGCACGTCGCGCTTTCCACCCTTGAGCAGGCTTGCCATCAACAGACCGCCGGAAAGCCCTAGCACCAGAAGGCCGTGTACCACTGCCACGAGTTGCGTGTTCAGGCGCATATCGCCATTGAAAATGTGGCTGAACTCATGGGCGATCACCCCTTGCAGCTCTTCGCGAGTCAGTTGGGTGACTGCGCCCTGGGTTACGCCGATGACTGCGTCCTCAGGTGTAAACCCCGCGGCGAAGGCGTTGATACTTTGATCCGGTAACAGGTACACCGCCGGCATTACGCTGCCAGAGGCGATAGCCATTTCCTCGACAACGTTCATCAGCCGTTTTTCGCCCGGCGTCATCGCAAATCCGTTGAGCCAACGCCCGCCAAGCTTCTCGGCCACCACTTTGCCGCCCGCCCGTAACTCCCGGTATTTCAGGAGGCCGCCGATCACCACGATGCCGCCGACGATTGTTGCGATAACGCCCAGCGCCATAAAGGCATCCAGCAGACTTCCGGTTCCGCTCAGATAATCCTCAAAACCACTGAAGACGAAAGGCAGGCTCGTCAGACCGATCAACATGACAATGGACAGGATCATCATGTTGATCAGGCGCGCGGTCTGGTTTTTCGCCTGGCGTTGTTGTTCGAAGAAGTTCATCGGGCCTTCCGTGGGCAAGGGGGGTTAGAAAGAAACTTTGGGAGCCGTCTTGATCGCCAGAGTGTCGGCAAATTTGAGCGGTGCCGCATCATCGCGATGGCCGAAGCTGGGGGCTAGCAACACTGTCGGAAAACTCTGCTTGAGGGTGTTGTAGGTCATCACCGCATCGTTGTAAGCCTGGCGGGCAAAACTCACTCTGTTTTCAGTACTGCTCAATTCTTCACTCAACTGCAGCATGTTTTGCGAGGCCTTGAGATCGGGATAAGCCTCCAGCGTGACATTCAGACGATCCACGGCATTATTGAGCGCGCTGTCGGCCTGACCCAGATGTTCGATGTTTTGCGCGTTACCCGGTTGTGCCTGCGCGGCCTCAAGTACGGCCACCGCGGCATTGCGTGCCGCGATCACGGCTTCAAGGGTTTCGCGCTCGTGGGCCAGAGCGCCCTTGGCAATGGCAACCAGATTGGGGATCAGGTCGTAGCGACGCTTGAGCTGGACTTCGACTTGCGCGAAGGCATTCTTGATTTCGTTGCGGCGTGCGACCAGCGAGTTGAATGCGTGCACCGCGTAGAGGGCGCAAAGACCGAGCAAAACCAGATTGACGACAAGATAGGTGTTCACAGTGATGTCCTTATTCACTCGGCGGGATTTTGCGCGGCATATTAGCGCAAAAGCCTGCAGTTGAGCCCGGATCCTGTGGGAGTGAGCCTGCTCGCGAAGGCGGCCTGCCTGCCAACGACAATGCCCGGGCATCCCAGACAAAAAACAAGGAATGATTGCGTGACGCCGCGGTCGGAGTTCAGGTATCACACACCTGAAGGAGGTTCACCGATGAACAGCAAAACCCTAATCGCCAGCCTGGCCCTGGTTGCCGGCATTGCCGGGATCAGCCCACTTGTTCAAGCGGCGCAAACCTCAAGCGAACCCACTGTCCAGTCGCCGACCAGCGACCGCGAGTTGAAGGTCAACGATCGCGCTCCAGACATTTATCAGCGCAGCGACAAAGCGTTGAAGAACTGGAAACAGAAAGGCTTGAAAGCCCCGGTCGATCAGGCGCAGTGGGTGCAGATCAATGATAAGTACGTGATGGTCATGATCACCAACGGAACTATCGTCGAGATGCAGCCTGTCGAGCGCTAAGCGTTTCGGCAACAATTGGCCATGGACGGTCGATTGCATTCGGGCGCCATTCGGGTAAAACGCGACGGGCGTTTCGAGTGACTGGATGTCAGGAGCAATCGTTGGAAAAGAAACCGCTTTATCGCAAAGTAAATACCACTGCCCATAACGTCTGGCGCAACAATCAGGGCAGTCACTATCGGTATGAGCGTAATACCAAAGCCGAGAGGCGTAGCGAGGCGACGCGGGGTTCGATGCATGGAATCAAGCATCACGGCTACGATTACACCCCATTATTTCGCTTTCTTTTATCTCGTGTCGGAGGTAACTGGGATGAGATTTACAGTGAGGCGGTGGCGCGCCTTGATCGTCCGGAGCCAGTGTTCTGGATGGTGTCCATCCATGAAGATGATCGCGAGGACATTGTGCGACTGGGTGAGTCGAGCTACTTCAATGGCCTGTACGTCGATGAGCAAAAGCGTCTTCAAATCGTTAACCCGGACTTGAAGGCCGAGGAGATGAAACCCCATTGCCAGTGTTGCACCCATACTTTCAATGGCGTTGTGTTTGGCTTGCCTCCTGATTGAGTGTTTCCACTCGATAAACCGCCAATCATTGGTTAATGAGTTGCGAACAGCTGCCATTTCTGGGAAAACGGCCGCCAGTTAAGCAATTGAGTGAATGTCATGACTGATGAACTGCAGGTAATCGATCTTCAGGTGGGCGAGGGCAAGGCTGCCGTCAAAGGCGCGCTGATTACCACCCATTACACAGGCTGGCTGGAAGACGGCAGAGAGTTCGACTCCTCCCACAGCCGAGGCAAACCTTTTCAGTGCGTGATTGGCACGGGCCGGGTAATCAAGGGTTGGGATCAGGGACTGATGGGCATGCAAGTGGGCGGCAAGCGCAAACTGCTGGTGCCGGCGCACTTGGGGTACGGCGAGCGGACCATGGGCAAGATTCCGCCGCATTCGAATCTGGTGTTCGAGATTGAGTTATTGGAGGTTTTGACGCGGGAGGATTGAGGCGGATGCAGTAACGACATCGCCTCTTGGCCTAAGAATCCGAGCTGCCTTCAAGCCCAGTGCAGCGGTGCGGCCTGGGGAAAGCAGATGTCTACTTCCAGTTTCGCTGCGGCCGATAGATTGACCAGCGCATCCAGAGAAAATTTGTCGATTTTCCCGTTGAGCACGTCATTGAGGCGTGGCTGAGTAATTCCCAAACGCTTGGCGGCTTCCTTCTGAGGAAGCTCCCAGGCACGAACCGTTTCGCAAAGCGTGCGCATAAGTTTGGCCCGCAGGCGCATGTTGGCCGCGTCCTGCGGCGTATCTTCCAGTGCGTCCCAGATGCTTGAGAAATGCTGGGAAGGGTGTTGATGATCCTTCATGGCTTAACCTATTTCCTGGTATCTGGCGCGTGCCAGTTCGATGTCTCGCGTTTCAGTTTTGCGAGTGGTCTTTTGCATGGCGTGCAGCACATAAATCGCGTCAGGCCGATTGACCACGTAAAACACTCGAAACGCTCCTGAGTCTTCGGTGATTCTGATTTCATTGACACCCCGTCCTACGGTTTTCATGGGGCGCCAATCAAAAGGCTCGTCGCCCTGTTGCAACAGATCCAATTGAAATCCCGCAGCTCTGCGAGCATCCAAAGGAAAAGCTCTCAGATCCTTGAGTGCACTTGCGACAAACACCACATCCTTGTGTCTTGGCATCGACTTCTCCTTTGTTGAAAGGATAAGCGTAATGGCTCCGACGAAAATGCGTTGCGGCGGTGTGTTGCAAAGAGTGGCAGAGGTCACCTATCAGCAGGCTATATCGAAACCGATATAAGTCAAGCTTGATTTTCTTTATCTGATATTCGGTATCGACATCGCCAGTTTGCTCCTACAGGGGATTAGAGCAGGGCACGCGCATCATGAGCCTCAACCCCAAGCGCTGAGCCACAGCGACTAAGGCTGTGCCGCGCTGAACAGCGGGATCCGCCCATTGAGCGATGGGCGGTAATGCCACGTCAGCTGTTGCAGATTCACACCCTGATCGAGGATTTCTCTGACAGTCGCAGCGGCAATGCTCAGCGCCAGCGCCTGTCCCGGACACTGATGCCGGCCGCTGCCAAAGCTGAAACTGCGCCGGTCAGGACGATCCAGCAGAAACCGCTCGGGCTCTGCATTTAACAAAGGATCGCGGTTGGCCGAGGCCAGCAGCACCAGAATTATCTCGCCGGCCTCGAGCCGCACGCCATCGATCTCGCAAGTCTGTGCGACAAAACGCCGGGTGTTCTGCACCGGCGGATCAAAGCGCTGAACCTCGGCCAACAGTGCTTTCACAGAGGCGTCATGCAACTCAGGCTGACGTCGCAGCGCGATCAGCGCATTGCCGATCAATCCCGCACTGGCCTCGAACGTCTGCGAACAGAGACCGATCAGGTTGGCAATCAGGGTTTCTTCGTCTCCTGCAAATCGCTGTTCGATAGCCCTGAGCAACTCGCTATCGGCTTCGGCCAGCAACTCGATGAAGTAACCGCGCAATTGCTCTGCCGCCGCATGCGCTGCTGCCAGTTGCAGGTCATTGCTCAGCGGCGACAGGCAAGTGACGAAATCCGCGGTCAGCTCGCTGATCGCCCGGCCTTGCGCCGGGGTGAAGCCGAGCAGCGCCGCGACCACGCACACCGGGCCGCGAAACATCGCCTTATATAAGCCGTCGGCGTCCGCTGTAATCAGACGCGCGGCCACTAGTGCGCGTACTTGCTCGTCATCTATCAACTGCAGTGACGGCTCGATTGCCGCACGCGGACAGCGTTGACGTTCGCCATCGTTCATCCGCATCAACTGCCCGAACACCTTGCCAGCCAGCCCCGAGGCAATCGTCTTGGGCACCGGTTCCTGCGGCGGTCGCACCCGACAATCGGCGTGCGTCAGCACTGCGCTCACCGTTCGGGCGCTGCTGGCGACCCACAGTTTCAATCCATGATCGAAGGTCAGTCCGCCCTCGGCGCGCAGTTTGGCGTAGTAGGGGTAGGGATCGGCATGCGTCGCAGCGATGATCGGGTCCATGGTGCACAGCCTTGTCGTCGGGAAAGTGATGCGAGTATCTTCAGTTCGCAGCGACGACGATTCGTCGGGGAGCGAAATATGCACGCAGAACATCTAGACGTCGGCGTATCGCAGGTGGCGGCCGCTATCGCCGAACCGGCACGCACGAAAATCCTCTGCTCACTGATGGACGGCCACGCCCGCACCAGTACTGAATTAGCGGCCGTGGCGGAAGTCAGCGCCTCCACTGCCAGTGCACATCTGGCCAAACTCAAGGATCTGTCGCTGGTGCGCCTGCATGTGCAGGGCCGCCATCGTTATTACAGCCTCGCCGATCAGCGCGTGGCCCAGGCGCTGGAAGCGTTGATGGTGATCGGCCAGAACGCCGCACCGAGCTTCAAGCCGCACACCCCGGATCGCCTGCAATTCGCCCGCACTTGCTACGACCACATGGCCGGCACGCTGGCGGTGTTGCTGCATGACCGTTTGCTTGAGGCGGGGTGGCTGGTGGGAACCGACGAGCGGGTTTATCGCTTGAGCGAAAGTGGCGAGGCGCTGTTCGAAGGCTTGGGGATTGAGGTGCAGGATTTGAGTAACTTGCGTCGCAAGTTCGCCTGCCCGTGCCTGGACTGGAGCATGCGTCGGCCGCATTTGGGCGGATCGTTGGGCGCGGCGTTGTTGCAGATGGCGCTGAAACGCAAGTGGGTGACGCAGGATCTTGATAGTCGGGCGTTGGCGCTGACTGTGGCGGGGCGAAAGGAAATGGGCCTGCTATTTGGTCTCGAGTTGCCGATAGACGCGAAGGTCAAAAGATCGCAGCCTGCGGCAGCTCCTGCAGTAAGTGCGTACAACCGATAAATCTCGACCCTGCCCAATCCCTGTCGGCGCTGCCGCAGGCTGCGATCCTTTGATCTTGAGCTTCTGCCCGACGAGGTGCGCTTCTTGCACCTTGTAACCCCGTGCTCGGACCTATACTGTATATCCACACAGTAAAGAGCCCGCGCCATGCAAATCATCGACAAGCTCAGCATTCTCGCCGACGCCGCCAAGTACGACGCCTCCTGCGCCAGCAGCGGTGCGCCCAAGCGCAGCTCCGAGGGCAAGAGCGGGTTGGGCTCGACCGATGGCATGGGCATCTGCCATAGCTATACGCCGGACGGCCGTTGCGTGTCGCTGCTGAAAATCCTCCTGACCAATTTCTGTCTCTACGACTGCCAGTACTGCGTCAACCGCCGCTCCAGCGATGTGCCGCGTGCACGTTTCACCCCCGAGGAAGTGGTCACGCTGACCCTGGATTTTTACCGGCGCAACTGCGTCAGCGGGCTGTTTCTCAGTTCGGGGATCATCCGCTCGGCGGACTACACCATGGAACAACTGGTGCGCGTGGCGAAGCTGTTGCGCGAGCAGCACGAGTTTCGCGGCTACATTCACCTCAAAACCATTCCCGAGGCCGATCCGGCATTGATCGAGGAGGCCGGGCGCTACGCTGATCGCCTCAGCGTCAATATCGAACTGCCCACCGACGCCAGCCTGCAAACCCTCGCGCCGGAGAAGCAGATCGGTTCGATCAAGCAAGCGATGAACACCATCTACACTGGCGTGCAAACGGTGCTCAACGAACCGCGTTCGGCGAAGTTCGCCCCGGCCGGGCAGAGTACGCAAATGATCGTCGGCGCCGATGACACCGACGACAGCACGATTTTGCACAGCGCTCAGTCGCTGTATGGCAACTATCGCTTGCGGCGCGTCTACTATTCGGCCTTCAGCCCGATCCCCGACAGCCCGAAAAGCGTGCCATTGGCCGCGCCACCGCTGATGCGTGAGCACCGTTTGTATCAAGCCGATTTCCTCTTGCGCAGCTACGGCTACAGCGCCGATGAGTTGCTCAAGGGCCCGGGTAATCTGGCGCTGGATATCGATCCGAAGCTGGCCTGGGCGCTGCAGAATCGCGAGGTGTTTCCGCTGGACCTGAATCGTGCCGAGCCGTCGCTGATCGCCCGTATCCCCGGCATCGGCCTGCGTACAACCGAACGTCTGGTGCAATTGCGCCAGCAACGGCGCATTCGCTACGAAGATGTGGCGCGCATGCGTTGTGTGCTGGCCAAGGCCAAGCCGTTCATTATCACCAGCGATTACCACCCGCAGCAGGCCGAAGTCACCAGCCACATGCTCTATCAGCAACTGCGCGACCGGCCGCAACCGCAGCAGATGGGGTTGTGGGGATGATCAATCTCGATTGCGACGACCTGTTCGACACCTGGCGCCAGCAGGCGCGCTGGCTGCTCAGCCATGAAATCGACCCGAGTCTGGTGAGTTGGGCGTCGGAAGGGGTGAGCGATCTGTTTGCCAGTGACGTCTCGGTACCCGAGGGGCAGGGGCCGTTTCAGGCACGCATCCCCCGCGCACTGCTCGACACCCTGGAGCAAGCCGCACGCTACCGGGGCGAGCAGCGCTGGAGTCTGCTCTACGAAGTGCTGTGGCGCGTCAGTCACGGCGACCGCACGGCGATGATGGCCGGCGACAAACTCGGCAGCGAGTTGCAGCGGCGGATCAAGCAGGTGCAGCGCGAAGCCCACCATTTGCATGCGTTCGTGCGTTTCATCGAACGCCCGCAAAATCAGCCAGGCCCGCAATACGTCGCGTGGCACGAACCGGCCCATGACATCCTGCACAGCGCCAGCGAACATTTCATCGGGCGCATGGGCCGCCACCGCTGGTTGATCGCCACCCCACGTGACGGGGTTTATTACGATGGCGAACAGTTGATTCATCAGCGCCAGTGCCCGATGGAGTGGCAGCAACTGGCGCAGAACATCGATGATCCGCACGGCGAGTTATGGCTGACGTACTACAGCCACATCTTCAACCCGGCGCGGTTGAACGAGAAGGTCATGCAAGGGCACTTGCCGGTGCGGTTCTGGAAGAATCTGCCGGAGGGCGAGTTGATCCCCGGATTGATAACCCAGGCGCGGATGGGCAAACAGCAGAATGGTCAGGCCAGCGGGATAGCCGCGCGAGGCGGTAAGCGGATTGCGCTGAAATAGAAAATCAAAAGATCGTCCGAACGCGGCCCGAGCCTGCGGCAGCTCCTATAGGAGATCTGTGTAGGAGCTGCCGCAGGCTGCGATCTTTTGATCTTGCTTCCAATAAAAAGCCCCTATCGATCACTCGATGGGGGCTTTTGTGCATCAGCAGCCGTCAGATCAAACCTTGACGATCCAGCCTGCTGGCGCTTCGATGTCGCCGGTCTGCACGCCAGTCAGCTCTTTGTAGAGCTTCTGGGTGACCGGGCCGACTTCGGTTTCGCTGTGGAACACGTGCAGGTGGTCGTTGTAGCTGATCCCGCCGATCGGGGTGATCACCGCCGCAGTACCGCAGGCGCCGGCTTCCTTGAAGTCCGACAGTTTGTCGATCAGCACGTCGCCTTCAATCACTTCCATGCCCAGACGGGTTTTCGCCAGTTCGATCAGCGACAGGCGGGTGATGCCTGGCAGCACGGATGGCGAGTTCGGGGTGATGAACTTGTTGTCGTGGGTGATCCCGAAGAAGTTGGCCGAACCGACTTCCTCGATCTTCTTGTGGGTCAGCGGATCCAGGTAGATGGCGTCAGCGAAGTGCGCCTTCTTGGCCTGAGAGCCCGGCATCAGGCTGGCGGCGTAGTTGCCACCGACCTTGGCCGCACCGGTGCCCTGTGGGGCGGCGCGGTCGAAGCTGGAGATCTGGAAGTTGTGTGGGGTCAGGCCGCCCTTGAAGTAGGCGCCGACCGGGATCGCGAATACCGAGAAGATGAATTCCGGCGCGGTACGCACGCCGATGTTGTCACCCACGCCGATCACGAACGGACGCAGGTATAGCGCGCCGCCGGTGCCGTATGGCGGGATGAAGCGCTCGTTGGCGCGAACCACATCCTTGCACGCTTCGATGAACTGCTCGGTCGACACGTGCGGCATCAGCAGGCGGGCGCAGCTGCGCTGCATGCGCGCGGCGTTCTGGTCGGGACGGAACAGGTTGATCGAGCCGTCCTTGCAACGATAGGCCTTCAGGCCTTCGAAGCACTGCTGGCCATAGTGAAGAGCAGTCGAGCCTTCGCTGATGTGCAGCACGTTGTCTTCGGTCAGGGTGCCTTTGTCCCACTCGCCATTGCGAAAGTACGACAGATAGCGTTTGTCGGTCTTGATGTAGTCAAAACCCAGCTTGTCCCAATTGATGCTCTCGTTACCCATGACACCCTCTATCACTGAACAACCGTCGAAACGGTTCAAGGCTTCTGACGTTTTTTTGGATGGGCACAACAATACTTCATTCTTGCGCGGTTTCGCAGCCCGGACGATGGGGGGATTGGCAAAAATCGTAGCTTGCTTATTAAATTCCCATCGTTCTTCTATCTTTCTGCTCTTTTGTGGCGAGGGAGCTTGCTCCCGCTCCAGTGCGCAGCACTGGTAAAGCCGGCCATCGCGGTGCATCAGGTGTACCGCAGTGGCAGGGTTTGGGGCCGCTTCGCAGCCCAGCGGGAGCAAGCTCCCTCGCCACAAAAGCTGGGGCGTTACAGATGCAACGCATGCCCCAAAGCACGCAACGCCGCTTCCTGCACCGCTTCACCCAAGGTCGGATGCGCATGAATGGTGCCGCCGATGTCTTCCAGACGCGCACCCATTTCCAGGCTTTGCGCGAACGCGGTCGACAACTCGGAAACCCCGACACCCACCGCCTGCCAGCCGACAATCACATGATTGTCACGACGTGCGACCACCCGCACGAAACCGCTTTTCGATTCCAGGGTCATCGCCCGGCCGTTGGCGGCGAACGGGAAGCTGGAAACGATGCAGTCCAGCCCGGCAGCCTTGGCCTCGTCCGGGGTCTGGCCGACCACCACCAGTTCCGGGTCGGTGAAGCACACGGCGGCAATGGCGGTCGGGTTGAATTCGCGGGATTTGCCGCTGATCAGTTCGGCGACCATTTCGCCTTGAGCCATGGCGCGGTGCGCGAGCATCGGTTCGCCGCTGAGGTCGCCGATGGCGTAGACGTTGCGCATGCTGGTCTGGCAACGGCTGTCGATCTTGATCGCCGAGCCGTTCATGTCCAGGTTCAGCGCTTCGAGGTTCCAGCCCTGTGTGTTCGGCTTGCGACCGACCGCCACCAGCACCTGATCGGTTTCCAGATTGAGGGTGTCGCCGTTCGGGTCACGCACCTGCAACGTGCCATCAAAACCCAGCACGCTGTGCTTGAGATAGAGCTTCACGCCCAGTTGCTTCAGCGCTTCGTGCACCGGCTGGGTCAACTCGGCATCGTAGGCTGGCAGGATACGATCCTGCGCCTCGACCACACTGACCTCGGCGCCGAGCTTGCGGTAAGCAATGCCCAGTTCCAGACCGATATAACCGCCGCCCACCACCACCAGGCGTTTCGGCACGGACTTCGGCGCCAGCGCTTCGGTGGAGGAAATGATCGGCCCGCCAATTGGCAGGATCGGCAGGTTGACGCTGGTCGAACCGGTGGCCAGCACCAGATGTTCGCACTGGATGCGCGTATCGCCGACTTCCACGGTTTTGCCGTCGATGACTTTGGCCCAGCCATTGATGACCTGGACCTTGTTCTTTTTCAGCAGTGCGGCGACGCCGGTGGTCAGGCGATCAACGATGCCGTCCTTCCACTCGACGCTCTTGCTGATGTCGAGGGTTGGCGCCGAAACGCTGATACCCAGCGCCGAATGCTGACTGTGATGTTGTGTCTGGTGGAACTGCTCAGCCACATGAATCAACGCTTTGGACGGAATGCAGCCGATATTCAGGCAAGTGCCACCGAGCGATTGGCCTTCGACCAGAATGGTCGAAATGCCCAGTTGCCCCGCGCGAATCGCCGTGACATAACCGCCGGGGCCGCCGCCGATGATCAGCAGCGTAGTGTTCAGAGATTGCATGCGAGCCTTACTCCACAAACAAAGTGGCAGGTTGTTCGATCAAGCCACGGATGGCCTGGATGAAGAGCGCCGCGTCCATGCCGTCGACCACGCGGTGATCGAAGGAGCTGGAGAGGTTCATCATCTTGCGGATCACCACCTGACCTTTGACGACCATTGGCCGTTCGACGATTTTGTTCACGCCGACGATTGCCACTTCGGGCAGGTTCAGCACCGGCGTGCTGACGATGCCGCCCAGCGCGCCGAGGCTGGTCAGGGTAATGGTCGAGCCGGACAGTTCATCGCGGCTGGCCTTGCCATTGCGCGCGGCGTTGGCCAGACGCGAGATCTCCGCGGCGCTGTCCCAAAGGCTGCGCGCTTCGGCGTGACGCACCACCGGCACCATCAGGCCGACGTCGCTTTGTGTGGCGACGCCGACATGCACCGCGCCGAGGCGGGTAATCACTTGGGCTTCGTCATCGTAACGGGCGTTCATCTGCGGGAAGTCGCGCAGGGCCACGACCAGTGCGCGGACGAGGAACGGCAGCAAGGTCAACTTGCCCCGGCTGGCACCGTGTTTTTCATTCAGATGCGCGCGCAGCTCTTCAATCGCGGTGACGTCGATTTCCTCGACATAGCTGAAGTGCGCGGCACGCTGGGTGGCGTCCTGCATGCGCTGGGCGATCTTGCGGCGCATGCCGATAACCTGAATCTGTTCTTCATCGTTGCGCTGGGCGTAAGCGGCGGCTGCCGGTGCCGAAGCGTTCGATTGACCTTGCGCCAGATAGGCCTCGAGGTCTTCGTGCAGCACTCGACCGGCCGGGCCGGAACCGCGTACCAGACGCAGCTGAATGCCCAGATCCAGCGCATGTTTGCGCACGGCCGGCGAGGCCAGCGGACGTTCATCCGCCTCGCGGGCAACCGTCGGGCCCTGGCAAACCGGCGCCGGACGCGGTGCAGCAGCAGCGGCAGGTTTGCTCTCGACTGCGGCTTCAACTTTCGCTGCAGCAGGCGGCTCTTTCGCAGCAACAGCCGCTGGTGCGGCGGACTCTTTCAAGTTACCGGCACCCTCAACTTCAATGCTGATCAGCACACTGCCGACCGCCATCACTTCACCCGGCTGACCGCCGAGCGCAATCACCTTGCCGTGGACCGGCGACGGAATATCGACCATCGCCTTGTCGGTCATTACGTCCGCCAACACCTGGTCTTCAACCACCAGGTCGCCGACCTTGACGTGCCACTGCGACAGTTCGACTTCTGCGATGCCTTCGCCGATGTCCGGCATCTTGATAACGTGCGTGCCCATTCAGACCTCCATGACCCGTTTCAACGCCGCGCCCACTCGGGACGGCCCTGGGAAATACGCCCACTCTTGCGCATGCGGGTAGGGGGTGTCCCAACCGGTGACGCGTTCGATCGGCGCTTCCAGGTGATGGAAGCAGTGCTCTTGCACCAGCGACACCAGCTCGGCGCCGAAACCGCAGGTACGGGTAGCTTCGTGCACCACCACGCAGCGACCGGTTTTCTTCACCGACTTGACGATGGTTTCCAGATCCAGCGGCCACAAACTGCGCAGGTCGATGACTTCGGCGTCAACGCCACTTTCTTCAGCGGCAACTTGCGACACGTACACGGTGGTGCCGTAGGTCAGCACGGTCACGTCCTTGCCCGGACGAGTGATCGCGGCGACGTCCAGCGGCACGGTGTAGTAACCGTCCGGCACCTGGGCTTGCGGGTGTTTCGACCACGGAGTTACCGGACGGTCGTGGTGGCCGTCGAACGGGCCGTTGTACAGGCGTTTCGGCTCAAGGAAGATCACCGGGTCATCGTTTTCGATGGAGGCGATCAGCAGGCCTTTGGCGTCATACGGGTTGGACGGCATGACCGTGCGCAAGCCGCACACCTGGGTGAACATCGCCTCGATGCTCTGGCTGTGGGTCTGACCGCCGTAGATGCCGCCGCCGCATGGCATGCGCAGGGTCATCGGCGCGGTGAACTCGCCAGCCGAGCGATAACGCAGGCGCGCCGCTTCGGAAATGATCTGGTCGGAAGCCGGGTAGACGTAGTCGGCGAACTGAATCTCGGCTACCGGACGCAGACCATAAGCACCCATGCCCACAGCTACGCCGACGATGCCGCTCTCGGAGATCGGTGCGTCGAATACCCGCGAGGTGCCGTACTTGGTCTGCAGGCCTTCGGTGCATCGGAACACGCCGCCGAAGTAGCCGACGTCCTGACCGAACACCACCACATTGTCGTCACGCTCAAGCATCACATCCATGGCCGAGCGCAGGGCCTGGATCATGGTCATGGTGGTCGTGGTCATGGCGGTTTCCAACTGAATATTGTTGTTGTGATCGTTCATGTCAGATCCCCAACTGCTGACGCTGGCGCTTCAAGTGCTCCGGCATCTCTTTGTAGACGTCTTCGAACATGGTTGCGGCGCTTGGAATCTGCCCGCCGGCGAGGGTGCCGTACTGTTCGGCCTGTTTCTGCGCGGCAATCACTTCGGCTTCGAGCTCGGCGCTGACGGCGGCGTGCTCTTCTTCCGACCAGTGGCCGACCTTGATCAGGTGCTGCTTCAGGCGGGCAATCGGGTCGCCCAGCGGGAAGTGGCTCCAGTCATCGGCAGGACGGTATTTCGACGGATCGTCGGAGGTCGAGTGCGGGCCGGCGCGGTAGGTGACCCATTCGATCATGGTCGGGCCGAGGTTGCGCCGGGCGCGTTCGGCAGCCCAGGCGGAAGCGGCGTAGACCGCATAGAAGTCGTTGCCGTCGACGCGCAGCGAGGCGATTCCGCAACCGACGCCGCGTCCGGCGAAGGTGGTGGCTTCACCCCCGGCGATGGCCTGGAAGGTCGAGATCGCCCACTGGTTGTTGACCACGTTGAGAATCACCGGCGCGCGGTAAACGTGAGCGAAGGTGAGGGCGGTGTGGAAGTCCGATTCGGCGGTCGCGCCGTCACCGATCCACGCCGAGGCGATTTTCGTGTCGCCCTTGATCGCCGAGGCCATGCCCCAGCCGACGGCCTGAATGAATTGAGTCGCGAGGTTGCCGGAGATGGTGAAGAAACCGGCGTCCTTGACCGAGTACATGATCGGCAACTGCCGGCCCTTGAGCGGATCGCGCTCGTTGGAAAGCAGTTGGCAGATCAGGTCGACCAGCGGCACTTCGCGGGCCATCAGGATGCTTTGCTGGCGGTAGGTCGGGAAGCACATGTCGTCGATGTTCAAGGCCAGGGCCTGGGCGCTGCCGATGGCTTCTTCGCCAAGGCTTTGCATGTAGAACGACATTTTCTTCTGACGCTGGGCGACCACCATGCGGTTGTCGTAGATCCGCGTCTTGAGCATGGCGCGCATGCCCTTGCGCAGAATCTCGACGGGCACGTTTTCAGCCCAAGGGCCGAGGGCGTTGCCCTGATCGTCGAGCACCCGAATCAGCCCACGCGCCAGGTCGGCGGTGTCGGCAGGTTCGACGTCGATGGAAGGTTTGCGCACCGTGCCGGCATCGGTCAGATGCAGGTAGGAGAAGTCGGTTTTGCAGCCTGGGCGGCCCGAGGGTTCAGGGACGTGCAGACGCAGCGGTTCATACGCTTGGGTCATGGCTTCTACGCTCGATCTTGTGAATTTCTTGTAGTGAGCTGGCAATCATTCTTGGGTGAAAGAAATCTTGTCCTACAACAATCATAGGCCCGGCCAAGAAGAATATTTCTCTCTGTTTCGTTGCGCTGGAGACGATTTGCAGATAGAAATTCTGCATAAACATAAAAAACAGGTGGCTTTGTCTCATGCGCAAACTGGACCGTACCGACATCGGCATTCTCAACAGCCTTCAGGAGAATGCGCGCATCACCAACGCCGACCTCGCGCGCTCGGTGAATCTGTCGCCGACGCCGTGTTTCAACCGGGTCAAGGCGATGGAGGAATTAGGCCTGATTCGCGAGCAGGTGACGCTGCTGGATGCCGACCTGCTGGGCCTGCATGTGAACGTGTTCATTCACGTCAGCCTGGAGAAACAGGTCGAGGAGGCGTTGCAGCATTTCGAAGAGGCGATCTCCGACCGCCCCGAGGTGATGGAGTGCTACCTGATGGCCGGCGACCCGGACTATCTGATCCGGGTGCTGGTGCCGACGATTCAGGCGCTGGAGCGGTTCATGATGGACTTTCTGACCAAGGTGCCGGGGGTGGCGAATATCCGCTCGAGTTTTGCCTTGAAGCAGGTGCGCTACAAGACGGCGTTGCCGTTGCCGGCGAATGGGTTGACCCTCGGGTCCTGAAGATCAAAAGATCGCAGCCTTCGGCAGCTCCTACACAGAGCACGCATAAACCTTGTTCCTGTAGGAGCTGCCGAAGGCTGCGATCTTTTGCTTCTAGAGCTTGTTGATCGGTACTTTCAAATAAACCACACCATTGTCCTCGGCCGGCGGCATGTTCCCCGCCCGCACATTCACCTGAATCGCCGGCAGCAACAGCGTCGGCATGCCCAGCCCGGCATCGCGTTTGGTGCGCATCTCGACAAACGCCGCTTCATCAATCCCGTCATGCACATGAATATTGCTCAGGCGCTGCTCGCCGACGGTGGTCTGGCACTGCGACTCGCGGCCTTCGGGCGGGTAGTCGTGGCAGACATAGAGTTTGACGCTGGCGGGGAAGGCCAGCAGTTTGTGGATCGAGTTGAACAGTTGGTGGGCGTTGCCGCCGGGGAAGTCGCAGCGGGCGGTGCCGACATCGGGCATGAACAGCGTGTCGCCGACCAGAATCTGTTCGCCGTCGATCAGGTAAGCCATGTCCGCCGGGGTGTGGCCGGGGACGTGCAGGGCGCTGGCCTTGAGGTTACCGATCATGAACGATTCGTTCGGTGCGAACAGGTGATCGAACTGCGAGCCGTCGACGCAGAATTCCGGTTCCAGGTTGAACAGCGCCTTGAACACGTTCTGCACCTTGCTGATCGACTGGCCGATCGCGATCTTGCCGCCCAGTTCGCGGCGCAGGTACGGCGCGGCGGACAGGTGATCGGCGTGGGCGTGGGTTTCCAGCAGCCATTGCACCTGCAAACGGTGTTCACGGACGAAGGCGATGAGCTTGTCGGCCTGCAGGGTGCCGGTGCGACCGGCAGCGCCGTCGTAATCGAGGACCGGATCGACGATTGCACACTGCCCGCCATCGGCTTCATAGACCACGTAGCTGTAGGTCGAGGAGGCGGGGTCGAGGAAAGCTTCAATCTGCGCGGGCATGGTCACCAACCTGAACCAGGGAAATGGGTTGCAACACTTTATCTAAAAACATAATGTTCGCAGCTTAAGTGACGTTGAAGGCATCGTGCAAATGCAATCCAGTCTGACCGAATGTGAAGTCGCCCAGTTGCGGGCGTCCGCCTCCAAGGCCTGCGCGCTGCTCAAGGCGTTGGCCAATGAGGATCGTCTGTTGATCCTGTGCCAGCTGACTCAAGGCGAGCGCAATGTCGGCGAACTGGAAAAAATGACCGGCGTGCGCCAGCCGACGCTGTCCCAGCAACTGGGCATCCTGCGCGATGAAGGCCTGGTGGCGACCCGTCGCGAAGGCAAATACATCTTTTACGGTCTGGCCAGCCCTGAAGTGATTCAGGTGATGAAGACGCTGTCCGGGTTGTATTGCGGGGCGGTGCTGAAAAGTCTAGGCCATCAATAAATGTCAGCCACCACACAATCCCTGTAGGAGTGAGCCTGCTCGCGATAGCGGTGTATCAGCCAACATCTTCATAGACTGACATACCGCTATCGCGAGCAGGCTCACTCCTACAATGGATTTGTGGGATGGCCAAGAAATCCTTGCATGCAGCAATAAGGAACAAGCAATGAACGATCAACACTGGGGCCCATCCATCAGTGCCGATATCGTGGTCATCGGCGGCGGCACCGCCGGCATCGGCTTCGTCGCCAGTCTGCTCAAGCGTGATCCCACTCTGAACATCACCGTGATCGAGCCAAGCGCCCAGCATTACTACCAACCGGCGTGGACGCTGGTTGGCGGTGGCGCCTACGACGTCAAAGACACCGTCCGCCCGATGAGCAAAGTGATGCCGCGTCAGGCCACCTGGATTCAGGCGGCGGTGACTGGCATCGATCCCGATCAGCGCCAGTTGACCCTCAACGATCAGCGCACCGTCACTTACCAGAACCTGATCGTCTGCCCCGGCCTGCGTCTGGCCTGGGAGAAGATCGAAGGCCTGCAGGAAAGCCTCGGCCAGCACGGCGTGACGTCCAACTACAGCTATCAGCACTCGCAGTACACCTGGGATCAAGTGCAGAAACTGCGTGGCGGCAAGGCGTTGTTTACCCAGCCGGCGATGCCGATCAAATGCGCCGGCGCGCCGCAGAAGGCGTTGTACCTGTCGTGCGATCACTGGCGTAAAACCGCTGTGCTGAACAACATCAATGTCGAGTTCAACCTGGCCGGCCCCGCGCTGTTCGGTGTCGCGACCTTCGTCCCGCCGCTGATGAAGTACATTGAAAAATACAACGCGCAACTGGCCTTCAACAGCAATCTGGTCAAGGTCGACGGCCCGGCGAAAACCGCATGGTTCGAGATCAAGGACGCCGACGGCAACCTCACCATACAGGCGAAAACTTTCGATCTGCTGCATGTGGTGCCGCCGCAGGTCTCGCCGGATTTCATCGCGCAAAGTGCGCTGGCCGACGCTGCTGGCTGGTGCGAAGTCAATCCGCATAGCCTGCAACATCCGCGTTACCCCGAGGTGTTCGGCCTCGGTGATATCTGCGGCACCAGCAATGCGAAAACCGCTGCGGCGGTGCGCAAGCAGATTGTGGTGGTCGCGGAAAATCTGCTGGCCGTGCGCAAGCAACAACCGCTGCCACTGAAGTACGACGGCTACGGTTCGTGCCCGCTGACGGTGGAGAAGGGCAAGGTGATCCTCGCCGAGTTTGGTTACGGCGGAAAGTTGCTGCCGACTTTCGCCCTCGATGCGACCGTGCCGCGCCGCTCGGCGTGGTTTCTCAAGGCGAAGCTGCTGCCGTGGTTCTACTGGAACGGCATGCTCAAGGGCCGCGAGTGGCTGACCGGTTTGTCCAAAGTCGACTGAGAACTCCCTATGTTGCTGGCAAGTCTGTTTGGCGTGTTGATGGGGCTGATTCTCGGACTGACCGGGGCGGGCGGCGGGATTCTCGCGGTGCCGGCGTTGGTGCTCGGTTTGGGTTGGAGCATGACCCAGGCCGCGCCAGTGGCGTTGTTTGCGGTGGGCAGTGCGGCAGCGGTCGGTGCAATCGACGGTCTGCGTCATGGCTTGGTGCGCTATCGTGCGGCATTGTTGATTGCGGCGTTGGGCGCGGTGTTTTCGCCGTTGGGCATTTATTTCGCGCACCAGTTGCCGGAGAAGATCCTGATGATCCTCTTCAGTCTGCTGATGGTCATGGTGGCCTGGCGCATGCTGCGCCGCGAGCGTGCGCAAGAGGGGCCGAGCGACCACGGCCACGCGAGCTGGGGGCAGAAAAACTGCATGCTCAATGAGCAGACCGGGCGTTTCGACTGGACCGCCAAATGCACCGCGACCCTGGCGGCATTGGGGGCGGTGACCGGTGTGGTTTCGGGCTTGCTCGGCGTCGGCGGTGGTTTCCTGATCGTGCCGGCGTTCAAGCAACTGACCGATGTGCAAATGCGCGGGATTGTCGCGACGTCGCTGATGGTGATCAGCCTGATTTCGGCGATTGGTGTGATCGGCTCGTTTCACGCGGGTGTGCGGATTGATGCTCAGGGCACGGCGTTTATCGTGGCCAGCATCGTCGGCATGATCATCGGCCGCAAACTGTGCGCGCGGGTGCCAGCGCGGACGTTGCAGGTGGGGTTTGCCAGCGTTTGTCTGGTGGTGGCGATTTATATGTTTTCTTATTCGAATATCACACTTTAGTGAGGGCTATTCGAAAATCATTTTTTATAAATCGCGACCACTGTCGATCCCTGAAAATTGAGCGTTATGGTTTTTTTGAAACAAAGATTTTTAACTCTATATCGTTGTCATTGGCAGTAGAAATCCAGCTTTGAATAAGTTGGTAAGCTTGCAAGGATTCAGGTTGTGCCTTTAGCCCTTTATTTAATTCGGCTTCAAAATGCTCTGCTGAAAAGCTGTTTGCAGCGATTATCCACGCCTCTTTTTTCACACGACTCGACCTACGTCTGCTGCCTATGACGCTCCAGGCTTCTTCAACAGCCTTGTCTCTGGAACTTTGATCCCTGCAGCTTACGATCTTGCCGTTAAAAAGCCTCAGTCTTTCAGTAATGGTTTCAAGCGA
Organism: Pseudomonas sp. Irchel s3a10; assembly: GCF_900187525.1. Lineage (NCBI taxonomy): Bacteria > Pseudomonadati > Pseudomonadota > Gammaproteobacteria > Pseudomonadales > Pseudomonadaceae > Pseudomonas > Pseudomonas sp. Irchel s3a10. The sequence continues at coordinate 146,322 of NZ_FYDR01000010.1, read as the reverse complement.
TTTTTCGGTAGGCCAAGGTTTTGTCAAAATTGTCGCGTTGCCCGATTTGAGGCTTTTTTCACCGCTGATCAGCATTTCAATATTTTTTATAGCCTGGCCGCCAACCTCTGCTAATGCGCCAGCGGAAGACTTTGGATTTTTACGTTCTCCGCATTTTATATGCACATATACTAGTTTTTCGGGAGATGACAGGATGAAGTCTGCCGGTTCAGTGTCCATGTCAGTGCAAAAAACCAAGTCAGCCCCCGCAATGTAGTTTCTAAATGGACCTAATTGGTTTGATGTGGGGTTGGTTAAGCCATTGTTCTTGATGAGGTCTACGAGATAAAATACGGAATTTGTATTGAACTCTTCACCGTTCACCTTTATGGTTTTCTTTTCTGGCTTCGCTTTTACTTGCACGTACCCCTTTTCATCCAGCTTAGGGTTTAATAAGTCAGGCATGCCAATGACTATATTTTGGAGGCTTGACGACGCTATGTTGAACTGTCCTTGGGTGGGGAGTTTGACTTCGTAGAATTCTCCTCCGGAAAAGCTTACTCCGTTTTGAAGGAGTACCTTGTGAAGATACTTATTAAATATGTCGGTAGCGTCGACGTATTCCTCGTCGTTGCGATGTTTGTAAAGAATGTTATGACTCGTGTGGAATGTGATGAACGGAGATTTATTGTTAATAGATATTCTTATTTTTAGATGGGGGTGTTTTGGGTCAAGAGTCAATCCATTGTTGTTTTCCAGGTAGAGAAAGCTGTTGCATAATTTGATCTGCTCTCCATCGACGGTAATGTCGATTGGATTTGAGAAGTCACTAAAGTCGAAAATTACACTTTCAATTTTGAGGTTTGTGTTGACAGGTATGGGCTTGGCGTACGAGTGTAGAAGACTACTAGTGATTGTTTTCTTTGTTGAAAAGTTTTTCTCCATGTTGATCAGCCACTTGTTGAGTTCCTTTAGCGTGAACTCTCCATTCTTTTGATCTGAAATTCTTCCTGAGTCAACGCCAATGTAGTAGCTGCTTTGCAAGTTGTGCGTACTGTCAATGTTGTCAAATTTGAGCGTGGCTATTCTATAAGATGAGTTTCTCTGAAGACTAGCCATCTGATCCAGATCAACTCCTTTTATGGAAACTCTTTCCGGCCTTCTTCTTGCGGTGCTGATGGATTTACTACTTGTTTCCTTGGTTTTGCAGGTTTCTTCCAGCGTCGTGACTTTGAGCAGTTCTTTGGTAGATAACGGGCGCTCTGTGCAAAGCTCTGCGTCGTTATTGAAGCGTCGACCTCTGCTGTCAAAGGTGGCAAGAACGTTATTTTTTAGAGCTTTAAATATTGTTATCTCTAAAGAAGGTTCAAAGAAGAAATGTTCTGTGAGAAACTTTGATTTGTTGAATGCGATCGAGGCGATTACAACTATGCCGTTATTCAAGACGAATTTTTTTGCGAGCTCGCCCGTTTGATTACTCCGCGAGCATAATAGCTCCGTTGCAGCCTGGATATCGAAGCTTTCATGTGTGTTTATGAAACATACCGAAACTGTCGGAATTATTAATGAGCCTTCGGGTTTGAAATTGTTTAAGTCGAATTTCTTTAGGAAGTTTTTGTTGTGATAACTGGCTTCAGGGAAAGTCTCGAGATAAGTTTCTATCAGTTTGTTCGTGTTGAGAGAGCTGATGAATTTTTGCACGGCAGGGGCGGACTTTAGTGATTTGTCAAAGATCAGATAATTCTTCCAGATTCTCTCGTTGGCATCATTTTTTATTTCAAGAATGAGTGGCGTGGAATCACCATGATTTCTGACGACTCGTCCAATGCACTGAACAAGCTCCCTGCCTGAACTTACCGTATACGTAAGTACTAGTAGTTTGGCCTCCGGGATGTCAATCCCTTCATCAAGCTTATGCTGATGGATTATTACTTTGTGTGGAGTTGATCGGAGTTGTTTCGGGGTTCGGGCTTTAACATTGTCTCTGGGGTCGTTGACGAATTGTTCGTGTATCGCCAGGACTTGGAAATCTTTGTTGAGCAAGTCATAGTAATGCTCGATTGCTTTAAAGTCCTTGCACTTTACGATGCATTTTGTATCTGGATTGTCTGATAGGAATAGTTGAATAGATTTCTTTATTTCTTCTTGACTTTGTGCGGTGCAAAATTCCGGTTCTGCCAAGATGCCACTTTTGCGGGCTTCGTCGAACGTATAAATATAATGGTAATTGTCATCGATGTCGAATTGAAATAAATCATTTCGGTAAGGTGTGGCAGTAAAAATGATCTTGTGTGCATTTGTCTCTCGAACAAGCGTTCTCCAGACGGGCGAAGGTTCGGAGTGGCCTTCGTCGATTATGATTAGATCAATGTTTTTCTTGATGTTTTGAAGTTGCTTTTGATTAAGGCTGATCAATTTTTGAAATGTAGAAATGTAAATTCCGTCTGAATTCGTCGTTTCAATGTTTTCGAATATTTCTTTTTTTGATATTTCATGGGTGGAGGCGACTTTCTCAAAGAAACGACCGCGTACCTGTTCTATTAGTTGATCACAAACTGCTCTGCGGTGACACAGAATCAGTATTCGTTTCTGAACTGAAGAGTGTGCAGTGATAGCAATAACCCCAGTCTTTCCGGCGCCGGTAGGCAAACTGATCAGGCATGATTTAGAATGCTTAGGTATAAGTGCAGCGTTTAAGTATTCTAACGCTACTTTGATGCTTTGCGCCTGGCATTCACGCAAACGGCTCAATCCGATTAAATCAGTTTTAGGGGCGGTGTTGTTGGCGGTCATGTTAACTCCCTGTAAAGAAAATCGTAGATTTCATCGGTGCGGTTGGCCGTTGCGCTTGAGTGGCATATTGCCATTTTTTTAGGAAGGACGCCATCGGGCTTGACGAAGCTATGGCGCCAGCGGGTGGGACGTTATGTAGGCTATTTGATTTGTTCGAGTAGTTATTGTGTATTTAAAAGCTTGTATGACTTTTTATATGCGCTCGGCTTGATTGTTTAAGTTTTCCGGTTCCACAAGTTTCAGTCCGTGATGTGTTTAGCTGATTAGTGCGTTCTACGGTGATGAGTGTTTAATGCTGTTTTGAAGCAAACCTCGGTCATCCATTGCCATAAGGCCTTTCATTGGAACAATACTCACGGTGCAACTGGCAACTGGCAACTGCACGATAAGCCCGGTTCGCGCAGCTGCCCTCGACCCCTTTGCACTCTCCTAATGATACTGTTCAGCCTGCTGGTGGCCAGATCGCTTGAAGTATGTTTCGACGTGAGCGTCAGGGAGAAAGCCTCAGCGATCCGGGCACGGCAGTTAGGGCCAGAACTGCATGCTCAATGAAGAAACCGAACGCTTCAAATCCCCGCCCGATGCACGCTGGCTCTCGCTGCACTTGGCGCAGTCACCGGGCGCGTATCGGGGTTTTTACGGGTGGGGTTTGCCAGTGTCTGTCTGGTGGTGGCGGGGTAGATGTTGTTGCGAGCGTGAGGTTCAAAAGAAATCGCAGCTCATCAAGGGCTGCGATCTTTTTATCGGCTTACAACACCAGATGCGGCAACCACAGCGAAATCGCCGGAATGTAGGTCACCAGCATCAACACCAGAAACAGCACCGCATAAAACGGCAGCAGCGCTTTCACGGTGCTCTCGATACTGACCTTGCCCACCGCCGAGCCGACAAACAGCACCGCGCCCACCGGCGGTGTTATCAGCCCGATCCCGAGGTTGACCAGCATGATCATGCCGAACTGCACCGGGTCGACACCGATGCCGAGAATCACCGGCATCAGGATCGGCGTCAGGATCAGGATCAGCGGCGCCATGTCCATCACCGTGCCGAGCAACAGCAGCATGACGTTGATGCACATCAGGATCACGTAGCGGTTGTCCGACAGGGTCAGGAACAGCGTGGTGATTTTCGCCGGAATCTGCATCAGGGTCATGATGTAGCCGAAGCTTGCGGCGAAGCCGATCAGGATCATCACGATGGAAATCGTGCGCACCGTGCGGTGCATCAGCTTCGGCAGTTCACGCCACTTATAGTCGCGGTAGATGAACATGGTCACGAAGAACGACCACAACACGGCGATGGCCGCCGATTCCGTGGCGGTGAAAATCCCCGAGAGGATGCCGCCGAGGATGATCACCATCGCCATCAGGCCCCAGAGGGCTTCGCCGACGATTTTCAACGCCTGGCGCATCGGGATGACTTCACCCTTGGGGTAGTCGCGTTTTTTCGCGAAGATCAGACACAGCACCATCAGGCAGGCGCTCATCAGCAACCCCGGCACGATGCCCGCCATGAACAGCGAGGCAATCGAAACCGTACCACCGGCGGCCAGGGAGTAGAGCACCGAGTTATGGCTTGGCGGAGTGAGCAGGGCTTGCACCGAGCCGCTGACGGTCACCGCGGTGGAGAAGTCCCGTGGATAGCCTTTGCGTTCCATTTCCGGAATCAGCACCGAACCCACCGACGCGGTGTCGGCCACCGAGGAACCGGAGATCGCGCCGAAGAAAGTCGAGGCGACGATGTTGACCAGCGACAGACCACCGCGCACGAAGCCCACCAGCACCCCGGCACACGCCACCAAACGCCGGGACATGCCGCCCTCGGCCATGATCGCACCGGCCAGGACGAAGAACGGAATGGCCAGCAGCGAGAACTTGTTCACCCCCGACGCGACCTGGATCATCACCGCCTGGAACGGGATGTCGATCCACCATGCACCGATCAGCGCGGCGGCGCCCAGCGCATAGGCGACCGGCATGCCGATCAGGATCAACAGGATAAAACTGCCCAGCAGAATCAGAGCGTCCATTAAGCGCCACCTTCACTTTCTTCAACCAGATCGAACTGCACGACCCGCCGTTTGCTCTGGTCACCGAGCAAGAGTTTTTCCAGGACGAAAACCAGCGTCAGCAAGCCGCCCACGGGAATCGGCAGATAGGTCACGCCAACCCGCAGATCGGGCAGGGCTGCCATGAACTGGTTCCAGGTGGACATGCACAACTTGGCGCCCCAGATCGTCATGAAAATGCAGATCGCCGCCATGAGCAGTTGGGAAAAAATCGCCGCCGCGGATCTCACGTGCGGTGGCATGCGGTCGGTGAGCATGGCCACGGCCATGTGCGCACCGGCGCGGTAACTGGCGGCGGCACCGATGAAGGTGAACACCATCATCAGCAGGATCGCCGTGGGCTCGGGCCAGCTCGAACCGGTGCCCAGCACGTAGCGGGCGAACACGCCCCAGGGAATCATCAGGGAAATCGCCAAGACGGAAAGGCCGGCGACCCAAATGCACGTCATGTAGATCTTGTCGTTGATACGCAGCAGTAGATTCTTCATCGGGTTCCACCGTAACCGGGCGCGCCTGTGTCATCAGGTGCGCCGGGCCTGGTTAATGAGGACGGAGCGGGAGGCGTTACTGAACGGCTTCGATTTTCTTGATCAGGTCGGCGTACTTCGCACCGTACTTTTCCCGCACCGGCGCGGTGGCGTCGTAGAAGGGTTTTTTGTCAACCTGGATGAACTCGACGCCAGCGGCCTTGAGTTTTTCTTCGCTGGCAGCGGACTTCTTGTCCCACAGCACGCGCTCTTCAGCCTGGGCAGCCTTGGCGGCGGTCTTGACCAGCGCCTGTTGATCCGGGGTGAGTTTTTCCCAAGTGATTTTCGACATCACAATCGGCTCTGGCAGGATCAGGTGACCGGTCAGGCTGTAGAACTTGGCGTTCTGGAAGTGATTGTGTTCGAGCAGGGTCGGCGGGTTGTTTTCCGCGCCGTCGATCACGCCGGTCTGCAAGGCGCTGAAGATTTCCCCGGTGTCCATGGCGATACCGTTACCGCCCATGGCGTTCATCATGTCGATGAACATCGGGTTGCCCTGCACACGAATTTTCATCCCCTTGAGGTCTTCAAGCGTGCGTACCGGCTTCTTGGTGTAGACGTTGCGCGTGCCGCCGTCCATCCAGGCCAGGGCCACAAGACCGAATTCGGAGTTGGTGATTTTGTCGAGGATCTCGTCGCCCACTGCGCCATCGATGACGTTACGCATGTGTTGATGGTCGCGGAAGATGAACGGCATGTTGAACACGTTCACATCCGGCACTACCGGGCCGACGATACCCAGGCTGACGCGGGACAGCTGTACCGCGCCGACTTGCATCTGCTCGATGACTTCCTTTTCCGAGCCCAGCACGCCGCCGGGAAAGTATTGGAAGGTCAGCTCGCCGTTGGTTTCCCTGGTCAGGGTCTTGCCCATGTTTTCTTCGGCCACCACGGTGGGATAACCGGCGGGATGGATGTCAGCGAATTTGAGTTGCAGGGCCTGGGCGGCGCCAGTGAAGGTGAACATCAGCGGGAGTGCAGCGGCCAGCAAGGTGCGTTTGAAGTTCATGGGGGTGAGTCTCCAGTCTTGTTATTTTTGTGTTCAAGGCGCAGCGGTGCAGCAGAGGCGGGTGTTACAGGGAATCGTCGAACAGCGGTTCTTCCAGGCCTTTGACCCCGGGGTTGAGGGCGAACACGCCGCCGGCCAGGGATTGCGGATCGTGGTCGTCGCCGGGACGAATCGAGGTCACGAAGAGGGTGTCCAGGCGGCTGCCGCCGAAGGCACACATCGTCGGTTTCTTCACCGGCACTTCCAGCGAGAAATCGAGGCGGCCGTCCGGGGTAAAACGGTGAATCAGTCCGGCGTCGTTGGCGCAGATCCAGTAGCAGCCTTCGGCATCCACGGCAGCGCCATCCGGTCGGCCGGGGAAGTGGTTCATGTCAACGAAGATCCGCTGATTCGACGGTGTGCCGGTCTCGGTGTCGTAATCGAAGGCCCAGATCAATTGCACGTGCGGATGTGAATCCGACAGGTACATCGTCTTGCCGTCAGGGCTGAAGCCGAGGCCGTTGGGCACGATGAAGCCGTCGAGTCGCGCTTCGATCACACCAGACTGCCCGACGCCGTAGCGGTAGAGCCGGCCTTCGGACGCGTTCAGGCCCATGTTCAGCACCATGCTGCCAGCCCAGAAACGGCCCTGGCGGTCGCAGCGACCATCGTTGAGGCGCATGTCTGCTCGGCTGTGCTCGACGGTGGCGAGCAATTCGCTGTCGAGGCTGCCTTCGCTGTGCGGGTGCAGATGAAAAAAGCCGCTCTCCATGCCGGCAACCCAGCCGCCACCGCTGCGACGGGCGATACAAGCGAGCATTTGCGGGGTTTTCCAGGCATGCACATGGCCGGTGTCAGCGTTCCAGCGTTGCAGTCCGCCGTTGGGAATATCGACCCAATACAGCGCGTTTTCCTGCGGCACCCAGACCGGGCTTTCGCCCACGGCGTTGCGAGCATCGACGATCAATTCGGCTTGCATACTCATTCCTTTGCGTCGTTGGCAGAGTGTTCAGTCGCCGAAGGGGCCGGCCGCGACGAATGCGCCGCCCTGATAGATCCGCGCCGGGTCATCGGCGGCGGGCATAGGCTGCGCTTCGACTTTTTCGCGGAACACTTCGGAGCTGTCCCTGGCTTCAAAACCGAGGTGGCTGGCGAAGCGGTTGTCCCACCAGACGTCCTTGTTGGCGGACATGCCGTAGACCACGGTATGGCCAACGTTTGGTGTGTACAGCGCGCGCTCGAGCAAGTGCGTGAGGTCGTCGAAACTCAGCCAGGTGTGCATCATTCGGCGGTTTTGCGGCTCGGGAAATGAAGAGCCGATGCGGATGCTGACGGTCTCGATGCCGTAGCGATCGAAGTAGAAACTGGCCATGTCTTCGCCGTAGGACTTGGACAATCCGTAGTAGCCGTCGGGGCGGCGGGCACAGCTGGCGTCGAGCGGCTCGTCCTGTTTGTAGAAGCCGATGACGTGGTTGGAACTGGCGAAGATCACGCGCTTCACACCATGGCGGCGAGCAGCTTCGTAGATGTGAAAGACACCGCAGATGTTGGCGCCGAGGATTTCTTCGAAGGGCCGCTCCACGGAGACACCGCCGAAATGCAGGATTGCGTCGACGCCTTCGACCAGTTGGTGCACGGCGTGTTTGTCGGCCAAATCGCAGGGGACGATTTCTTCGCGATCATCAACGGCTGGGGCGAGGGCGGCGATGTCTGACAGGCGCAGGACATGGGCATAAGGGCGCATGCGTTCGCGCAGGACTTTGCCCAGGCCACCAGCAGCGCCGGTCAGCAGCAGACGGTTGAACGGGGCGCGGGGAATAGAGGTAGACGTCATGGCAATCCCTTACACGTTGTTATTAGGTTTGTTGTAGGTTGTCGTATGACTGCGCTGAAGTATCGGTAGGGTTTCCGGAACTTGTCAACGCGACTTTTGGGGTAAATGACGGAAGGGCCAGGCAGTTCAGCCTTCGACCACCAAAATTGCCTTTCTGGTGATGCAACTCCCCCTGTGGGAGCGGGCTTGCTCGCGAAAGCGGTGTGTCATTGAAAGATGAATTGACTGACCCGACGCATTCGCGAGCAAGCCCGCTCCCACAGGGAAACTCGGTCTGAGGACTGGCTTTACAACAACGAAATCGGGTAGCTGACAAAGATCCGGTTCTCATCGAACTCATTGGTGCTGAAGTCCCGGCGTATCGTCGCGTTGCGCCATCTCACGTTGAGGTTTTTCAGCGGCCCGCTCTGCACGGTGTATCCCAGTTCCGACTCGCGACCCCATTCCTTGCCATCGGTAATGGTCCCGGTGTGCACGTTGTCGCCGCTGATGTAGCGGTTCATCAGGGTCAGGCCGGGAATGCCGAGGGCAACGAAGTTGTAGTCATGACGCAACTGCCAGGAGCGCTCTTTGGCGTTGTCATAACTGGCGTTGTAGCTGTCGTTGGCCAAGGTGCCGCCGCTGGTGCCGTTGACCCGCATCCACGCGTCGTCGCCGCTGAGTTTTTGCAGGCCGACATAGAAGGTGTTGCCGCCGTAGCGGGCCGACAGCAGGGCAAATGCAGTCTTGTTATCGAGGTCGCCGGCCTGGGCGCTGCCGTCTTCCTTGCCAGTGAAGAACCCGAGGTTGGCGCCCAGCGTCCAGTCGCCCAGTGGCTGGCTATGGCTGAGGTTGAAATACTGCTGCTGGTAGATGTCGCTGAGTTCGGCGTACCACACGCCGACCAGGGTGCGCTTGTCGTTAAAGGTGTATTCGCCGCCGCCGAAGTTGAAACGGTCGGAGGTGAAGGCGCCGCGGCCGTTCATCGACATGTCTTCCATGCTCGCATCGTTGCGCGGGCTGTTGCCACGGAACTGCCCGCCGTAGAGGGTCAGGCCGTTGATTTCGGTGGAGGTGATCTGGCCACCGCGAAAGGTCTGCGGCAGGGAGCGGCCATCGTCCGAGCGCAGGATCGGCAGCACCGGCATCCATTCGCCGACCTTCAATTCGGTCTTCGACACCTTGGCCTTCAGCGCCACGCCGAGGCGACCGAAGTTGTCCGCCGGACGCCCGTCATCGTGAATCGGCAACAGTTGCGTACCGCCGGTGCCCTTGCCGCCATCGAGTTTTTGCGAATACATCCCCAGCACATCGAGACCGAAACCAACGGTGCCTTGGGTGAAGCCGGATTTGGCATCGAGGATGAAGTTCTGCGTCCACTCTTGCGCCTTGCCCTGCGGGTAGTTCGGGTTGACGAAGTTGCGATTGAAGTAGGCGTTGCGCAGGTTCAGCGTGGCTTTGCTGTCTTCGATGAAGCCTTCGGCGTCTGCACTCATCGGCAAAACCAGGGCGAGGCTGCTGCAGCCGATCAAACTCAGGGTGGAACGCGGGCGGGGGATGGAAAAACGGGACGTGCGAACGGAATTGCAGACGAGTGTGCTCACTGTGACGCTCCCTGTTGCATTTGTTGTTTTTATTATTTGTTATACGTCGTCGTACAACATGGTTGCGGATAGTTGCGAGGTTTTCCGCAAAAGTCAACAGGGCTTTTTGCGATGAGTTTGCGCGAGGTGGCAGCCCTCCAAATGCGGCGAAGAGGGCTGTTTCGTTGCCCGGCGCGGGAAAAATCCGTTGCGGGCGAGAAGACCTTTAAACAGAATTTACCAATCCACCGCGAACCCTGTGGGAGCGGGCTTGCCCGCGATAGCGGTCTGCCAGTCAGCCTGTTGCCGAGCCGACTGCGGTCATCGCTGGCAAGCCAGCTCCCACAGGATTGTGGGTTTGCCGCAGGATTTGCGGCAAACTCCCGGCAACACAAGCACAAGGCCTTTCAATGGATCGATACGCCCCGCGCAACTGGCAGCCTCACGAGAAGCCCAGTCTGCCCGGTTCCCCCTCGACGCCGCTGCACTCCAACCCCAAGCGCCTGGCCTATGCGCTGGTCGGGCTGCTGGTGGCCGTGACCGGTGGTTTGGGCAACTCGCTGGTGGTCGCCAACCTGCCTTACCTGCAAGGTGCGCTGGGTGCGACCACGGCGGAGATGGCCTGGCTGCCGGCTGCGTTTGTGATGACCAACGTGTCGATGAACCTGCTACTGGTGAAGTTTCGTCAGCAGTTCGGCCTGCGCGCATTCACCGAAGTGTTTCTGGTGCTGTATGCGCTAGTGACGTTCGGTCATCTGTTCGTCAACGACCTGAGCTCGGCCATCGCGGTGCGGGCGGCGCACGGCATGGTCGGCGCCGCACTGAGTTCGCTGGGCCTGTATTACATGGTTCAGGCGTTTCCGGCCAAGTGGCGGCTGAAGGCGCTGGTGCTGGGCCTCGGCGCCTCGCAACTGGCTTTGCCGCTGGCGCGATTGTTCTCCGAAGACTTGCTGCAGATTGCCGAATGGCGCGGCTTGTACTTGTTCGAATTGGGCATGGCCTTGCTGTCGCTGGGCTGCGTGCTGCTGCTCAAGTTGCCGCCCGGTGACCGATTCAAAACCTTCGAACCGCTAGACTTTCTGACCTTCGCGATTCTCGCCAGTGGCGTGGCACTGCTTTGCGCGGTGTTGTCGCTGGGGCGCATCGACTGGTGGCTGGAAGCCAATTGGATCGGCTATGCGCTGGCGGCCTCGATTGCCCTGATCCTCGCCGGCCTGGCGATCGAGCACAATCGCAGCAACCCGATGCTGATGACCCGCTGGCTCGGTAGCGGCACGATGATCCGCCTGGCGCTGGCGGTGACCCTGATTCGCATGGTTACCTCGGAACAGTCCACCGGCGCCGTCGGTTTCATGCAGAACCTCAACATGGGGTATGAGCAGTTGCACAGCCTGTATGTGGTGATGCTGATCGGCAGCATCGCCGGGTTGGCGACCAGCGCCCTGACCATCGACCCCAAGCACCTGCTGATGCCGCTGATCATCTCGCTGGCGCTGATGGCCACCGGTTCGGTGATGGACAGCTTTTCCAACAACCTGACCCGCCCGCAAAACCTGTATTTCAGTCAGTTTCTGCTGGCCTTCGGCAGCACGTTTTTTCTGGGACCAACCATGGTTTTCGGCACCCGCAACGTGCTGACCAACCCGCGTAATCTGGTGAGTTTTTCGGTGTTGTTCGGGATCTGCAACAACCTCGGTGGCCTGCTCGGCGCGGCGTTGTTGGGTACGTTCCAGATCGTGCGCGAGAAATTTCATTCCAGCCATCTGGTCGAGCACCTGACGCTGTCCGATCCGCTGGTGGCTGCCCGCGTACAGAGCGGCGGGTCGGCGGTCGGCTCGGTGCTGGCCGACCCCAGCCTGCGCAACCTGCAGGGCATTCGCAGCCTGGCGAATGCCGCGACTCGCGAAGCCAACGTGCTGGCCTATAACGATGTATTCATGCTGATCGCCGTGATTGCGGTGCTGACCATGATCTGGCTGTCCATTCGTGCGCTGTGGCTGATGAGCACCACCAAAGCCGTCGACCCAGCGCCTTCCGTACCTCCTAGCGGTGCTTCCAATTCATGACCGAACCGACCACCACAACCACCAATGCCATCGCCGCTACCCCGGAAGGCGTGGCGCCGCCGTCTTCACCGAACACCGAGCCGCGCTCGTTGCGGGTGCGGATCATCTCGTCGCTGGGCTTTGCCGCGATTGCCATCGTCGGCGTGCTGATCGTGCTCTACGCCTGGCAGTTGCCGCCGTTCAGCAGCGCGGTCGAGACCACCGAAAACGCCCTGGTGCGCGGCCAGGTGACAATCATCGGCCCGCAGCTCAGTGGCTACGTGTTTGAGGTGCCGGTGCAGGACTTCCAGTACGTGAAGACCGGCGACTTGCTGGTGCGTCTGGACGACCGGATTTATCAGCAGCGCCTCGATCAGGCGCTGGCGCAACTGGCGGTGCAGAAGGCTGCGCTGGCCAACGTGGTGCAGCAACGCAACAGCGCCGAAGCGACGATCAAATTGCGTCAGGCGGTGGTGGCCGACAGCGAAGCGCAGTTGCGCAAAAGCGAGGCGGATCTGCGGCGTAACAAGGAGCTGGTGAGTGACGGCTCGGTGTCGAAACGCGAGATGGACGTGACGCTCGCGGCCAATGCGCAGAGCATTGCGGCGGTGGCGCAGGCCAAGGCCAATCTGGAAATCGCCCGGCAGGATCTGCAAACGGTGATCGTCAATCGCGGCTCGCTGGAAGCCGCAGTGGCCAGCGCTGAAGCGGCGGTGCAACTGGCGCGGATCGACTTGTCGAATACGCGCATTGTCGCCCCGCGTGACGGCCAGCTCGGACAGATCGGCGTGCGTCTGGGCGCTTACGTCAACTCCGGGGCGCAGTTGATGGCGTTGGTGCCGAACCAGAAATGGGTGATCGCCAACATGAAGGAAACCCAGATGAACAACGTGCGCGTCGGGCAGCCGGTGCGCTTCACCGTCGATGCACTGAACCACCGCAAGTTCACCGGCCATGTGCAGCATATTTCGCCCGGCACCGGTTCGGAATTCGCCCTGTTGCAGGCCGACAACGCCACCGGCAACTTCGTCAAGATCGCCCAGCGCGTGCCGGTGCGGATCACCATCGATGAGGGGCAGCAGGAAGAGGAACGCTTGCGCCCGGGGATGTCGGTGGTGGTCAGCATCGACACCGCAGCGGGCGACACACAACCGCATTGATCTGCGCAGATCAAATATGTGGGAGCGGGCTTGCTCGCGAAAGCGGTGTGTCAGGCGATATTTTCGTATCTGACACACCGCTTTCGCGAGCAAGCCCGCTCCCACACTCAGATTGGGTTTATCCAGCAATCATCGGCGGCAGGGTGCCCAGCAGGGAGACAGCTGCAACAGCACCCATCCCCAACAACCACTCCAGCACCACACTGCGCTTGAGCGCGCCCATCCGCTGTCCGCAATCATCAATCCGCAAGCGGTTGAACAGCGCCAGCGCGAGCATGCCCAGCACCAGCAACGCCTTGATCAGCAGAATCAAGGCAAACCCTGCAAACAGCGGCGTCGGCCACCATTGCCCGGTCAGCACGCGCACGTTGATCAGCCCGGTGATCAGCAGCCCGCCAACGATCGCATAACCGACACCGCTGAAGCGCTGCAGGATCCGGCCCATCGCTGCGCCTGGCTGGCGCAGCATCAACACCAGCAGCAACAAGCCGCCGAGCCATGCGGCGACGCAGGTCAGGTGGATGATCTGGTTGAGGATCAGCAGTTGCCCGCTGAGGCCGTCGAGCATCGCGCCGTGACCGACCGGTGCCAGGGTCGCCAGGAGCAGCGCGCTCAAGCCCAGGCGCAACGCCAGGCTCGAACGCCACGGCGTGAACAGCAACGCCAGCAACAGCGCGTTGATCAGCAGATGCCAACGCCAGACCTGGCCGAAAAAGGTGTTGCCGAGCACCACGCCAATCGTGTCCGGGTCGAACGCGGCCGCCGCCGAACCGGCCATGCTCGCGGTGATCAGCAGTGCCCAGGTGACACCGCTGACCAGCGCAATCGCCGTCAGCCAGCGCGCCATTCGCGCTTGTTGCCGATCCAGTGTCGGCACTGGCGCCTTGAGCAGCAGCGGCCGAAACAGCCAGGCGCCGAACAGCATCAACACCGCGCTGAAATGCACAAAGCGGCACAGCACCAGCGCTTCACTCATGAATTACTGGCCAACCTTGAACTGGTAGGCGCCTTCGCTCTTGTGTGTGTCGACCGACACCGCGCGCCATTCGACTTTGTATTCACCGGCGCCGAGAGGTGTGGCGGGGGTGACGATCAGGGTTTTCTTGTCGCCTTCGGTGGTCAGCGGTTTGATCGCGACCGGGGCGCCGTCGTGGGTCAGGCTGACTTTGGTGAAACTGGCTTCGACGCCTTCAGAAAAGGTCAGGCGCAGATCGGCCGGAGCGGCGACGGTGCTGTCGGCGGCCGGGGTCTGGCTTTTCAAGTGTGCGTGGGCGAAAACCGAAGATGCGGCGAACAGCGAAGCGAGCAGGGCAGTGGTGGTCAGGACGTTCTTGAACAGCATCGCGGATACCTCTGAGGCAGGACAAAGAAGCGCCAGTTTAGCCATGCGCAGACCTTCGTACGAAGTTTTGTTTGCAACGGTCGCCCGCGCACCAGAGCGGGTGCTAGTCTTCAGCAACGTCGTTGTCAGGGAGCCCTCATGGGCAATCACAAGATCGAGATTCGTCGCAGTAACGTCGAGAAAATCCTGCTGGCGGCGGAAAAAGTCTTCGCCGAAAAAGGCTTCGGCGGCACCGCCATGGCCGACATCGCCGCCGAAGTGCAACTGCCGCGTTCCAACCTGCATTACTACTTTTCCACTAAGAGCGAGCTGTACAGCGCGGTGCTGTTCGACCTGCTGGAAGTGTGGAAGCAGGACGCACTGTGCTTCGAGATGTTCGATGACCCACGGGTGGTGCTCAGCAGCTACATCCGCGCCAAGATGAACCACTCGCGCAGCCGGCCTTATGGTTCGAAAGTCTGGGCCAACGAAATCATCCACGGCGCGCCGACCCTCGGTGAGGCGCTGGATCTGAGCCTGTACGACTGGGCAAAAATGAAGGAGGCGAAGATCCGCCAGTGGGTCGAGGACAAGCGGATTCTGCCGGTGGAGCCGTCGAGCCTGCTGTACATGATCTGGGCCTCGACCCAGCATTACGCCGACTTCGATCATCAGGTGAATATTTTGAACGAGCATCAGCCGCTGTCGGACATGCAGTTCGAGCGGGCGGTGCAGACGGTGACCAGTGTGATCTTGCGCGGGATCGGGTTGGAGCCCTGATATGAGTTGAAGCGGCTGGCCTCTTCGCGAGCAAGCCCGCTCCCACCGTTTTGAAATGCATTCCAAATGTGGGAGCGGGCTTGCTCGCGAAGGCGTCAGTTCAGACGCTACCTGCCCTAAGCTGAGACATGGTACGGATTGCGCGGATCATGATTCCAGTCCAGAAACGGCTTGCCGGTTTCCATCGGCACCATCTCGATACAGTCCGCCACCGGACAAGTGATCTGGCACAAGTTACACCCCACACACTCCTCATCGATCACTTCATATTTGTGCGTGCCGTCAGCCTGTTTCAGGCTGCTGATCGCCTGGTGTGAAGTGTCTTCGCAAGCAATGTGGCAACGCCCGCAACCGATGCACGCGTCCTGGTCGATCCTGGCGATGACCTGATAGTTGATGTCGAGGTACTTCCAGTCGGTGGTATTGCCCACTGCGCGCCCGGAAAACTCGGCGATGTTGGCGTAGCCCTGACTGTCCATCCAGCGCGACAGTCCGTCCTTCATCTCCTCGACAATCCGGAACCCGTGGAGCATTGCCGCCGTGCACACCTGCACCGCGCCGCTGCCCAATGCCATGAATTCCGCCGCGTCACGCCAGCTGCCGATGCCGCCAATGCCACAGATCGGCAAGCCCTGGGTCTGCGGATCACGGGCGATCTCGGCGACCATGTTCAACGCGATCGGCTTCACCGCTGAGCCGCAATAACCGCCGTGGGTGCTTTTGCTGCCGACGGTGGGCAGGGCGACCATGTGTTCCAGGTCGACGCTGGTGATCGAGTTGATGGTGTTGATCAGCGACACCGCATCGGCGCCCCCGCGATGCGCAGCGCGGGCGGCGACACGGATGTCGGTGATGTTCGGTGTCAGTTTGACGATCACCGGTAGCGAGCAATAGGTCTTGCACCAGCGCGTCACCTGCTCGACGTACTCCGGCACCTGACCCACCGCTGCGCCCATGCCGCGTTCGGGCATGCCGTGCGGGCAACCGAAATTCAGCTCGATGCCGTCAGCACCGGTGGCTTCCACCAGCGGCAGGATGTGCTTCCATGATTCCTCGACGCACGGCACCATCAGCGAGACGATCAGCGCACGATCCGGCCAGTCCTTCTTGACCTGGGTGATTTCGCGCAGGTTGATTTCCAGCGAGCGGTCGGTGATCAGTTCGATGTTGTTGATGCCCAGCACTTCACGGTTGTTGCCGTAGTGTGCCGAGTAGCGCGAGGAGACGTTGACCGCTGCCGGGTCCTCGCCGAGGGTTTTCCAGACCACGCCACCCCAGCCGGCCTCGAAGGCGCGAACCACGTTGTAGGCCTTGTCGGTCGGTGGCGCGGAGGCCAGCCAGAACGGATTGGGCGCTTTGATGCCGGCGAAGACTATCGAGAGATCGGCCATTTATGCAGCCTCCACGTTGAGCATCAGTTGCGCGTTGATCGCCTCGGCGGCGAGTTTGCCGTGCTGTACCGCTTGCACGGTGAGGTCCTGATCGAGGCTGGTGCAGTCGCCGCCGGCATACACGCCGGGAATGCTGGTGCGCAGGTTGTCATCGACCTGAATCCGTTCGCCCTGACGCTTGAGTTCACGGGCCAGCGGGTCGGCGAGGGCGCTGCTGTCAAAGGCCTGGCCGATGGCTTTGAAGATCGCGTCGGCGGCCAGTTCGAAGGTCTCCCCAGTGGTTTGCAGACGACCGTCGACCAGTTGCGTGCGGGCGAAACGCATGCCGCGCACCTTGCCTTGCGCGTCGAGCAGCACTTCCTCCGGTTGCGCCCAAGTCAACAGGCGCACCTGATTGGCTTTGGCGATGTCTTGTTCGTGGCCGGTGGCGCCCATGTCCGCCGCACCCCGGCGATACACCAGATTCACGTCACGCGCTCCGAGGCGGGCCATTTGCACGGCCATGTCGATCGCGGTGTTGCCGGCGCCGAGGACGATGCAGCGTTCGGCCAGTGGCAGTTGCGTCAGGTCATCGGCCTGGCGCAGTTCACGGATGTAGTCGGTGGCGGCGAGCAGGCCGGGGGCGTCTTCGTGCGGCAGGCCGAGCTGTTTGCTGGCGTTGAGGCCGAGGCCGAGGAACACCGCGTCGAACTGCTGATGCAGCTCGCTGAGGGTCAGATTCTCGCCGAGTTTCTGCCCATGGCGGATTTCGATGCCGCCGATCTGCAGAAGGAAATCCAGCTCCTTCTGCGCGTAGTCGTCGACCAGTTTGTACTTGGCGATCCCGTATTCATTGAGGCCGCCGGCCTTCTCCCGCGCTTCGAAAATCACCACGTCATGCCCGTGCATGGCGCTGCGGTGAGCGCAGGACAAACCCGCTGGCCCGGCGCCGACCACGGCGATGCGCTTGCCGGTGCTGGCCGCACGCTGGAACGGGTGCTCGGTGAAATTCGCATTGTCCACGGCGTAGCGTTGCAGCAGGCCGATCAGCACCGGCGCGCATTCCTGGGCGTTGTTGCGCACGCAGGCTTGCTGGCAAAGGATTTCCGTCGGGCAGACCCGGGCACAACTGCCGCCGAGGATATTCGCCGAAAGGATTTTCTGCGCTGCGCCGGGCACGTTGTCCTGGTGGATATTGCGGATGAACGACGGAATATCGATCTCGCTCGGGCACGCGTTGACGCATGGCGCGTCGTAGCAATACAGGCAGCGCGACGCTTCCAGATGTGCCTGCCGGGCGTTGAGCGGTGGCGCCAGATCAGTGAAATGGCCGGCGAGGGCGGCCGCACTTTCGTGCGGATGCGGGAGATGGTTCAGGGTCTCGATCACGGTTTTGTGCCTCACGGTTATTGAGGTTCTCTGCCTCTGATGGGCAGTGGTTTTTTTGTTGTCTGAACTGGCGCTATCGCGAGCAGGCTCACTCCTACAATTGGAATGCGTACATTTGTAGGAGTGAGCCTGCTCGCGATGAGGCCGAAGGCCTCGCTTTAGCGCTTAACGGCAGTCGGGCGATGTTGCTCAGCGCGCTTGCTCAGCAAGTCAAACACCGCCGGATACGCCGGTCGTTCGATATAGCGCCCGGCCCCGCGCTCGGCGCGCAGGTCGCCGTCGGCCCAGACCACTTTGCCCTGGCTGACGGTATGGCTCGGTACGCCGCGCACGGTCTTGCCTTCGAAGATGTTGAAGTCCACCTGCTGATGGTGGGTCTTGGCGGAAATGGTGCGGGTGCCGTGCGGGTCCCACAGCACCAGGTCGGCATCGGCACCGACGCGGATCGCGCCTTTGCGCGGGTAGAGGTTGAAGATTTTCGCGGTGTTGGTGGAGGTGAGGGCGACGAAGTCCTGCATCGACAAACGTCCGCTGTTGACCCCTTCATCCCACAGCACCGCCATACGATCTTCGATGCCTGCCGTGCCGTTGGGAATCTTGCTGAAGTCATCGCGCCCGGCGGCTTTTTGCTCGGCGCAGAAGCAGCAGTGGTCGGTGGCGGTGGTGTGCAGATTGCCGTTTTGCAGTCCGTGCCACAGCGCCTCTTGATGACCGCGCGGACGGAACGGCGGGCTCATCACGTAACCGGCAGCGGTCTGCCAGTCCGGGTGTTGATAGACGCTGTCGTCGAGCAGCAAATGCCCGGCGAGGACTTCGCCATACACCGGTTGGCCTTTGCTGCGCGCATAGGTGATTTCGTCGAGGGCTTCCTTGGTCGAAACGTGCACCAGGTACAACGGTGTGCCGATGGTCTCGGCAATACGAATCGCCCGGCTCGCCGCTTCGCCTTCCACCTGCGAGGGCCGCGACAGCGGATGCGCCTCCGGCCCGGTGATGCCCTGGGCCATCAACTTGCGTTGCAGGTGATAGACCAGCTCGCCGTTTTCCGCGTGCACGGTCGGCACGGCGCCGAGTTCCAGGCAACGTTCGAAACTCGCCACCAGCGTATCGTCGGCGGCCATGATCGCATTCTTGTAGGCCATGAAATGCTTGAAGCTGTTGATCCCGTGGTGGCTGACCAGCTCGGCCATTTCCTCACGCACTTGCTCGCTCCACCAGGTGATCGCGACGTGGAAGCCGTAGTCCGATGCCGACTTGTCTGCCCAGCCGCGCCACTGATGAAACGCTTCCATCAACGACTGCTGCGGATTGGGAATCACGAAATCGATGATCGACGTGGTGCCGCCGGCCAGACCTGCGGCAGTGCCGCTGTAGAAGTCTTCACTGGCCACGGTGCCCATGAACGGTAGTTGCATGTGGGTGTGTGGATCGATGCCGCCGGGCATCAGGTATTGGCCGCTGCCGTCGAGCACTTCGGCACCGGCGGGAACATCCAGGTTCTGACCAATGGCTTTGATCACGCCGTCGGCGCAATAGACGTCGGCGCGATAACTTTCATCATGGGTAACAACGGTGGCGCCACGGATCAACAGAGACATTCCGAGTTCCTCGCAGGCATGACCGACTTGTGCCGGTTCTAAATGTTTTATTGATGTACAACGCTGATCGGCGTATTCCTGTCAGCGCTGTCAGGAATAGAAGCTAGTCGCAGTTATGCAATTGATCAAGATTATTTTTTATAAGCTTATGACAGTTTTAACTATATGAAAAATAACGATAAAAAACGTAAATCACCAAAATGGTGAGGCTGTTCACCATTTTGACGCACTTGACAGGATGGAAATATGAGCAAGATTTCCTATGTGAAATCAGCCGCTTGAAGTTGAGCTGCGATTGAGCGCCCGTGATGAAAAAAAGTGCAGTGCACCAGATTGAGTCCTGACAGTTCGAACAACTTGGCAGACGTTTGGCCTGAGCGTGCAGACAAGTTTTCGCGGACGCTTCCGGTAAATAATTAAAACCGAGCAATATCAGAAAGTTGCAATGTGTTTGAACCACGGCCCTACCGTTAAGCGGGGCACCCGGCACGTTTATTGATGCCGCCGCTGACACCATGGCCGGTACACGAAAGTTGTCAGTTCCTCCGGCCATCGTCCGGCTCACACCCCGGTGTGCAGCCGCCTGATGAGCAAAAAAATAATCAGAAGAACAGTGGAGCGGCCATGCAACAGATCAGATCGCAAGTGACCGAGCGCGACGGCTTGTTCGAACTCGAAGCCGGCAGCGACGTCCTCGACAGTCCCCGTTACAACCACGACATGGCACCGACCAAGGTGCGCGAACGAACCTGGAACAAATGGCACATCACCGCGCTGTGGGTCGGCATGTCGATCTGCGTGCCGACTTACACCCTCGGCGGCGTGCTGACGGCGTACTTCGGCCTGACCGTTGGTGAGGCGCTGCTGGCGATTCTTTTCGCCAACATCATCGTGTTGATTCCCCTGACGCTTAACGCCTTTCCCGGCACCAAGTACGGCATTCCGTTTCCGGTATTGCTGCGCTCTTCATTCGGTATTCTCGGTTCCAATGTGCCGTGCCTGATTCGCGCGCTGGTGGCGTGCGGCTGGTTCGGCATCCAGACGATGTTCGGCGGCCTGGCGATTCACCTGTTTCTCGGCTCGGTGTTCGAGGGCTGGAAATCCCTCGGCGGCACGGGGGAGGTGATCGGCTTCATGATCTTCTGGGCGCTGAACCTGTGGGTGGTGATCCGCGGCGCCGAGTCGATCAAGTGGCTGGAAACCCTGTCCGCGCCGCTGCTGGTAGCGGTCGGCGTCGGTCTGCTGGTGTGGGCGATGCCCAATGTGTCGATGACCGAGTTGCTGGCGATTCCGCCCAAGCGTCCTGAAGGCGCCAGCGTGGTCAGTTACTTCGCCGCCGGGCTGACGGCGATGGTCGGTTTCTGGGCCACGCTGTCGCTGAATATTCCTGACTTCAGCCGCTACGCCAAGAGCCAGAAAGACCAGATCCTCGGGCAGATTTTCGGCCTGCCGCTGACCATGTTCCTGTTCGCTGCGCTGGGGGTGGTGATGACCGCCGCGTCGGTGAAACTGGTCGGCGTGACCGTGTCGGATCCGGTGAGCCTGATCGGCCATATCCAGAGCCCGGTGTGGGTCGCGGTGGCCATGGCGCTGATCATCGTCGCCACACTGTCGACCAACACTGCGGCGAACATCGTCTCGCCGACCAACGACTTCCAGAACATCGCGCCCAAGGTGATCAATCGCACCAAAGCGGTGTTGCTCACCGGCTTGGTCGGGCTGGCGTTGATGGCTCACGAGCTGCTGAAAAAACTCGGGCTGATTGTTTCCGATGTCAGCCTGGAAACCGTGTATTCCAACTGGCTGCTCGGCTATTCGAGCCTGCTCGGGCCGATCGCCGGGATCATGGTGGTGGACTATTTCCTGATCAAGAAACAGCAACTGGACCTGGCCGGGCTGTACCGCGACGACGTATATCCGGCATGGAACTGGGCCGGGTTTGTCGCGTTTGGCGTGCCGGTGGTGCTGACCTTGCTGTCGCTGGGCAGCGATGCGTTCAGCTGGTTTTACAGCTATGGCTGGTTTACCGGTTCGGCGTTGGGTGGGGTGATTTATTACGGGTTGTGTTCGATGCGAAGCAGCCCCTCTGTTGTGAAATCTTCGGTGTGAGGAATGGCCCCTTCGCGAGCAAGCCCGCTCCCACAGGGTGAACGCACTCCAAATGTGGGAGCGGGCTTGCTCGCGAAGACGGCCTCAAATACACACAAGAACTGCCTGAAGAAACTCATAAAAAACTGCCTGAGGAGATCAACATGAACGCAGCCGTAGACGTTCTGCAATCCACCCATCAGCACATCAACCGCGACCGCCTCTGGGCCTCGCTCATGGAACTGGCCAAGCTCGGTGCCACGGTCAAGGGCGGGGTCTGTCGTCTGGCCCTGACCGACCTCGACCGTCAGGCTCGTGACCTGTTCGTGCAGTGGTGCAAGGACGCCGGATGCAGCGTCACGGTGGATGAAGTCGGCAACATCTTCGCCCGCCGTCCCGGGCGCAATCCGAACCTGCCGCCGGTGATGACCGGCAGCCACATCGACACCCAGCCCACCGGCGGCAAGTTCGACGGCTGCTTCGGTGTCCTCGCCGGCGTCGAAGTGCTGCGTACCCTCAATGACCTCGGCGTAGAAACCGAAGCGCCGCTGGAAGTCGTGGTCTGGACCAACGAAGAAGGCTCGCGCTTCGCCCCGTGCATGATGGGCTCCGGGGTGTTCGCCGAGAAATTCACCCTTGAAGAAACTCTGGCCAAAGTCGATGCCGAGGGCATCACCGTGGGCGAAGCGCTCAACGCTATTGGTTACGCCGGATCACGCAAAGTCAGCGGGCATCAAGTCGGCGCCTACTTCGAAGCACACATCGAACAAGGCCCGATCCTCGAAGACGAGCAGAAAACCATCGGCGTGGTGCTCGGCGCTCTCGGGCAGAAGTGGTTCGACCTGAAACTGCGCGGCGTCGAAGCCCACGCCGGGCCAACGCCGATGCACCTGCGCAAGGATGCGCTGGTCGGCGCCTCGGTAATCGTCGGTGCGGTCAACCGCGCGGCCCTCGGTCATCAACCCCACGCCTGCGGCACCGTCGGTTGCCTGCAAGCCTATCCCGGCTCGCGCAACGTGATCCCCGGCGAAGTGCGCATGACCCTCGACTTCCGCCATCTGCAACCGGAGCGGCTGGATTCGATGATCGCGGAGGTGAAGCAGGTCATCGACGCCACCTGCGAAGAACACGGCCTGACCTATGAACTGACCCCGACGGCCGACTTTCCGCCGCTGTATTTCGAGAAGGGTTGCGTCGAAGCCGTGCGCGGCGCGGCAAAAGGGTTGGGCCTTTCGCACATGGACATCGTCAGCGGCGCGGGACACGACGCCATCTTCCTCGCTGAACTCGGCCCGGCCGGGATGATCTTCGTGCCGTGCGAGGGCGGGATCAGCCACAACGAAATCGAGAATGCCGCGCCGGACGACCTGGCGGCCGGGTGTGCGGTGTTGTTGCGGGCGATGCTGGCGGCTTCGGCGATGGTGGCTGAGGGGCAACGCGCGGCCTGAAGATCAAAAGATCGCAGCCTGCGGCAGCTCCTACAAGTTGAACGCAATCCAACTGTAGGAGCTGCGGTAGGCTGCGATCTTTTAGTGTTCACCTGTAGGAACGTCTGGTTTGATCAACCGGGCCGGTCATTTTTGCCGGCAGTGCCCTGACGTCTATCGGAGCCGTTGGGGTTGCCCAAATCCAGCAACCGTCGTTCGACCAGGACATTCTCCAGTGCCTGACGCTCGACAGGCGCCATTTGGTGTTCGCGCTTTTTCAGCTCCAGCAGAATCGGGCTGGACCAGGTGCGATAAGTCTGTTCGATGTTGCGACGCGACGTCATCAGTCTCTCCTTGATCAAGAGCCCGGTATAGCTGGCAGGGGCTCAATCCGATGAGGAGTTAACGTTAGTCGACAACCCCTGAAGTCGCGAATCCTGCAGGGTTTTGTGGTGTTGTCGAACTGGTCGGCACGATCACGAACGCCCGCGGTCGTAATCTTCACACGCGCATTCCCTGTGGAGATCCAATGAGCCAGGAAGTCCTGACCACCGAAACCAACCGTCGCCAGTTGCAGCAGATCATCGCCGGGCTGTCCGACGGGGTGATTCTGCTCGAGCTCGATCAGAGCATCCTCTGGGCCAATGAGGCGGCGCTGGCCATGCACGGTGTCAGCCGGATCGGGGAGCTGGGCATTAATGCCGATGAGTACGCCAAGCGTTTCACTCTGCGTTATCGCAACAATCACCTGTTACCGCCCGAGAACTATCCGATCAGCCGTGTCGCGCGCTGTGAAGTGTTCAGCGACCTACTGATCGAGATGCATGCCGTGGATGACCCGGAACGGGTCTGGGTGCACAGTGTGCGCAGCATGGTGCTGACCGACCGCGAAGGGCAGCCGGAGTCACTGGTGCTGATCATGAGCGACGTCACCGATTGGGCCAACGCCGAGCAGCGCTTCGAAAAGACCTTCAATGCCAACCCGGCGCCGGCGGTCATCTGCCGCCTCAGCGATCTGCGCTATATCAAAGTCAATCCGGGCTTTCTGGAGATGACCGGTTACACCCGCGACCAGGTGATCGGCACCTCGGCTTATGAAATTGATATTTTCGAGCAGGCCGAGCAAAGGGATCTGGCGATCCAGCGCTTGCGCGACGTGGCGACGATTCCGCAGATGCAGGCTCAATTGCGTCTGCCCGACGGCGGCAGCAAGCAAGTGATCGTCGCCGGGCAGCCGCTGCTGCTCAACGATGAGGATTGCATGCTGTTTTCCTTTGTCGACATGGAGCTGCGGCACAAGGCCGAAGTCGCGCTGCGTCAGAGTGAAGAGCGCTTTGCCAAGGCGTTCCGCCTGACTCCGGTGCCGATTCTGATCTGCACCGCCGATGAGCAGCAGGTGATCGATGTCAATCAGGCGTTTCTCGACACCCTGGCTTACGCCAACGATGATGTCGTGGGCAAAACCGTGACCCAGCTGAATTTCATTGACGACGATGGCGCCCGGGCCCGACTGCTGACCGCACTGGCGAAAAGCGGACGAGTGGACCGGGTCGATGTGCGGGTGCGCAAGAAGGACGCGGATCTGCTGGAGTGCGCGGTATCGGCCGACACCGTGAATATCCAGGACACGCCGTGCTATTTGCTGGTGCTGATGGACATCACCGAGCGCAAGCGCACCGAGCTGGAGCTGGTGGCGGCGATTGAAGAGGTGATGAAAGACGCTTCGTGGTTCAGCCGGACGCTGATCGAAAAACTGGCCAATGTGAAGAAGGTCAACTCGCCGCAACTGCCGAGCGTGTCGTTTACTGATCTGACGGCGCGGGAGCGCGACGTATTGGGGCTGATCTGCGAAGGGCTGGCCGACAAGGAGATCGCCGCACGCCTGAAACTCGCGCCGAACACCGTGCGCAATCATGTGGCGACCGTGTATTCCAAGCTTGATGTGCACAGTCGCAGCGAGGCGATTGTCTGGGCGCGGGAGCGTGGTCTGTTTTCCGGTGAATGGAACGGGAAGGGGCAACGGTAGGTGCAAATGCACTAGTTGATACGGTGCAAATGGAGGTTTTGGTGGGGTGGGGCAGTTCTTAGTCTGGTGGCGTGCGATACGAGCCTGTCGGCTCGGGATCGTCTCCCTTCGAAGCAGCTAAAGGAACAGCCTCCATGATGAATCTTGCGCAGTTGCGCGCCCGCCTGGAGCAGAGTTTTTCGCCGTTGGCGTGTGAGTGTCTGGTGGATGGCGATCATTCATTGACGGTGAAGTTGTATCACCCGGAGACCGGGCAGGTGGATCTGGTGATCAGTGGGTTGAAGCTCAATTCGTTGCGTACGCCGGAGGCTGTGGCGGCGTTGATTGATGAGTTGCGGTATGAGTTGGAGAGCAACTCTTTGCGGGCTGCTCGGGATCCGGATATGGCTTAGGGTTTTTTTGGGTGTATATCCGTTGCTGCGGGGGTTGCTGATTAGGGTTCCGCCCTTACGGCGGGTCACTTTTGACAAACGCCTCAAAAGTAACCAAAAAGGCTTTACCCTGACGTTCGGCCCTCGCTTAGGCTCGGGTTCCTTCGCTGCGGGATTCATCCGGGGGGCAGCGCCTACGGTTTGCTTCGCTGCACCTCCTCTCGCTGTGTTTGGCTGCGCCAAACGGTCGCTGCGCTCCCACCCTCGGATAAATCCCTCCACTCAGCCTGCCGACGGGCCCTCAGATCAAAAGCGGTACTCGAGCTAACGCTCATTGTGTTGAGTGGGGCGGCTTCGCCGCATGCGGGGCACGCAATCTGAACTGTAGGAGCCAGCCTGCTGGCGATGGCGGCCTGCGAGCCGACCAGTCTCTAACTGACCACACCCCATCCCCCTGTGGGAGTGAGCTTGCTCGCGAAGGCGGCCTGACAGCCGACCAAACTCCAACTGAACACACCCATTCCAACTGTGGGAGCGGGCTTGCTCGCGAAGGCGGCCTGCCAGTCGACCAAACTCCAACTGAATGCGCTCAATCCAACTGTGGGAGCGGGCTTGCTCGCGAAGGCGGACTGACAGCCGACCCATTTCAGTCAGGGATACCCAATCCCTGTGTGAGCTGGCCTGCCAGCGAAGGCGGCCTTCCAGTGAACAGATTTCTTGCGGAAGTACTCCTCCAATAAGGTCTGATCCCCACAAAATCGACAGCCAATTCCCTTATCCCCCTCCATTTCACTGGCGCTTACAGGGTGGTCGGCTATAAAGAATGAGTGATCAGGTCTTCTGTCATTCGCTGCAGTTGTGCGCGACGGCGGAAGTGGCTTTTCCATTCATCGCGGGTCGTCCTATGAATAATCCTGGGAAACGCGTGTATCTGGCGTTGTCACTGGCTTTTTCAGTCGCGCTGTCCAGCGGCTGCGCCAGTCCTCCGCCACCGCCTCCTGCTGCACCTCCACCACCGCCAGTGCGTACCTGTCAGACGCTGGAAGACACTCAGGTGTCGGGCAATATGTACGTTGACGAGCAGGTCACCCGACATATCACCACCACCCGGTGTGTCACGCAGTAGTGCTGTGGGGAACATTGTCTGACAGCTAACCCGTGTGGGAGCGGGCTTGCTCGCGAATGCGGTGTGTCATTCAAGGCAATGCCGCCTGACACTCCGCATTCGCGAGCGAGCCCGTTCCCACCGGGTTAACCATTTGTCAAAGAAATCAGGACAAGAATCCGCCATCCACATTCAGCGAAACCCCGGTGGTGTAGCTCGACGCGTCGCTGGCCAGGTACAACACTGCGCCGGCCATTTCACTCGGATCGGCCACGCGCTTGAGCGGAATCTGCGTCAGCGCCTGCTTGAGGATCGCGTCATTCTTCACCAGCGCCGAGGCGAATTTGGTGTCGGTCAGGCCCGGCAGCAGGGCGTTGCAGCGGATGCCGAATTGCGCGCATTCCTTGGCAAAGACCTTGGTCATGTTGATCACGGCAGCCTTGGTCACCGAGTAGATGCCCTGGAAGATCCCTGGTGAAATACCGTTGATCGACGCGACGTTGATGATGCTGCCGCCGCCGTTCTCGCGCATCAGCTTGCCGGCTTCCACCGACATGAAGAAGTAGCCGCGAATGTTCACGTCGACGGTCTTCTGGAACGCTCCCAGATCGGTGTCCAGCACGTTGCAGAACTGCGGGTTGGTCGCAGCGTTGTTCACCAGAATATCGAGGCGACCGAACTGTTCCTTGATTCCGGCGAAGACCTGGCTGATCTGTTCCATTTCACCAATGTGGCAAGCCACGGCGGTAGCTTTGCCGCCGGCGGCGATGATCGCGTCGGCCACGTGCTGGCAGCCTTCGAGCTTGCGGCTCGAAACGATCACGTGGGCGCCTTGCTGGGCCAGCAGTTTGGCGATGGCTTCGCCGATGCCACGGCTGGCGCCGGAGACGAATGCGATTTTGCCGTCGAGGTCGAACAACTGAGTCTTGGACATAGGGGTTCCTTGGTGTGGGCCGTCAGAGGCTCGATTTCGCAATGACCTGCAGGCTCATGTGCTCCAGCAGTTTGTTCATGTGAATGAACTGCGCGAAGCGTTTGTCCTGGGTCTGGCCGTGGTAGAAGCGGTAGTAGATCTGCTGCACGATGCCGGCCAGGCGGAACAGGCCGTAGGTGTAGTAGAAGTCGAAATTGTCGATCCGGATACCCGAGCGTTCGGCGTAGTAATCGACGAACTCGCGGCGGGTCAGCATGCCCGGAGCGTGGCTCGGCTGGCGGCGCATCAGTTGCACGGGCGCTGGATCATCGGCCTGAATCCAGTAGGCGAGGGTGTTGCCCAGGTCCATCAGCGGATCGCCGAGGGTAGTCAGTTCCCAGTCGAGCACGCCGATGATCTGCATCGGGTTGTCCGGGTCGAGGATCACGTTGTCGAAGCGGTAGTCGTTGTGGACGATGCTCGACGTCGGGTGATCGGCCGGCATCTTCTCGTTGAGCCAAGCTTTGACCTTTTCCCAGTGCGGTGCGTCCGGGGTCAGGGCTTTTTCGTAGCGTTCGCTCCAGCCTTTGATCTGACGGGCGACGTAGCCTTGCGGTTTACCCAGATCGCCGAGGCCGCAGGCGTTGTAGTCGACTCGGTGCAGTTCGACGAAACGGTCGATGAAGCTTTTGCACAGCGCTTCGGTTTTCGCTGCATCGAGACCCAGTTCCGGCGGAAGATCGGAGCGCAGGATGATGCCTTTGACCCGTTCCATCACGTAGAACTCGGCACCGATCACCGATTCGTCGGTGCAGTGCACGTAGGCTTTCGGGCAGTAGGGGAAACCGTCGCGCAGTTGATTGAGGATGCGGAATTCGCGGCCCATGTCGTGGGCGGATTTGGCTTTGTGGCCGAACGGCGGCCGGCGCAGCACGAATTCCTGCTGCGGGTATTCCAGAAGGTAAGTCAGGTTCGACGCACCGCCGGGAAACTGGCTGATCTGCGGCGTGCCGGTCAGCCCCGGAATGTGCTTCTTCAAGTATGGATCGATCAGGCTGGCATCGAGTTCTTCGCCAGAGCGGATCCGGGTGGACTGGTCAGTAAGCGCCATGCTTATCCCTTCTGCTTATTTTGGTGGCCAGACATCATTGGCTAATCTAATGGCGCACTCGGACGGCCACAAGCGCGCAGCGGTCTTATAGGTTAGCGTGTTGCAGGATAATCAGCGTTTCGAATAGGTAAGGCAGCAGGGCGCTGCCGGCTCTTTTCAGTGCACGCGCTGGTTGTTGAGCCTTGGGGGCAGGGCGATCGGCGTCAGCACCGGTTGCCCGGAGAAAAACGCCACGAGGTTTTTGCCGACCAGCTCCACCGTGCCTTGGGTGGCTTCGGGTGACAGGCCGGCAACGTGTGGCGTGAGAATCACGTTGTTCAGGACTTTCAGCGCATCCGGCACCTGCGGTTCGTGATCGAACACATCCAGCGCAGCCCCGGCAATTCGCCGTTGCTCAAGAGCGCTGATCAGCTCGGCGGTGGCGATCACACTGGCCCGGGCGATATTGACGATGAAACCTTTTGGTCCCAGAGCATCGAGCACCGGGCGAGTCACCAGATGCTGGGTGCCGATTCCGCCCGGTGTGGCGACGATCAAAAAGTCCGAGGCGCGTGCCAGTTCGGTCGGTGTGGAACAGAACGCATAGGGCACATCACTGCGCAGCTGACGGTTGTGATAGCTGATGTCCATATCGAAACCGAGGTGGGCACGCTTGGCAATCGCCATGCCCACCGCGCCCAGGCCGAGAATCCCCAGGCGTTTATTGGCCAGCGACGGGCGCATGATCTTCGGCCATTCACCCCGGCGCACCGCGGCATCGCAGCGTGGAATATCGCGCACCAGTGCCAGCAGCATCGCCATCGCATGATCGGCCACCGACGAGGCGTTGACCCCGGCGCCGTTGGTCACGGTGATCCCGCGATCGCTGGCAGCCTGCAGGTCGACGTGTTCGTAACCGGCGCCGATCACGGTGATGATTTTCAACGCTGGCAGGGCGTCGATTTCCTCAGCGCTCAGACCCAGCGGGCCTCGGGTCAGCACCGCGTCGATCCGTGCGCCATGGGTGGCGATGGCTTGCGTGCGTTCGGCAGGGGTTGGCGCGAGAATCAGGTGAAAACCCTGATGCTCGAGAATCGGCAGATAGTCATTGATGGTTTCAACCAGTACCAGAACGGTGGCGGGCATTGCGCGGCTCCTGTGATCAGTGGCGGTTCGGTCGCGAAAGTCGTGTCAGGGTGCTGATTCCAGAGCGGTTTGGCAATGATGGCCGCAGCCCCGCTTCAGCCAGTGTAGGAGCTGAAACGGGGAGCGCGCGGGCGCTTCGTCAGAAGCTTACGTCGGCGCTGTTGATCAGCCGTGCGAATGCCCCGCCGAGGGTGGCGTTGTGGTGCTCGATGATGGCTTGAGCGGGCAGTGCCGGCGTGTCCATGCAAGTGTGTGCGTCGGCCACCAGCAGCGGTTTGAACCCAAGATCCGCAGCGACGCGGCAGGTGGCGTCGACGCAGAACTGCGTCTTCATGCCAACCAGGTACAGGTTTTCGACATGTCGGTTTTTAAGCTGCTGCGCCAGATCGGTGTCATGGAAGGCGTTGGGCCGGGACTTGTCGAACACATGGTCGGACTCGGCATCCAGTTCGAGTTCCGGCAGCAATTGCCAGAAGGGGCTGCCGGCAGCAATCGGCGAGCCTGCCGGGCCGGTGTGGCGTACGGCGTAGATCGGCACGTGTTGCAGGCGTGCATGGTGGATCAGTTGCCGGATGTTGGCGAGCACACGTTCGCCGTCGTGGGGTTTTTCCGGTCCATGAAACAGACCGACCTGCATATCGATGATCAACAGTGCTGCGGACATGGTGTTTCTCCTTGAGGGCTGCAAGTGCCGCACGGACGGGAGAAACAACAAGGCCCCGTCCATTGCTGGCGGGGCCTTGGGTTCACTGCGCTGGATTCACCTCAGGCAGCAACACCACGACCCGCCGATGGCGGTCGTGGTGGTACGGGTGAGGTGCAGCGGGCGAGGGTTCATGCCGCCGATCATGCTGGCGGCGGCGAAGGGCTGTCAACCGGCGTATTGAGCGAGGAGCATGGGCAAAGACTCCGTGGGGCAGGGGACTCGTCTCACGCCAGATTATGTCGGGAAAATTGAAAGTAGGGAGTGATGATCTCGCCGTTGATTTTGTAAGAGGCTGCCTACTATTTGCGGGGAATTTGCCTACGAAATTGGCAGATGCTTCTGCTAGCGGAATGGTGATGAACGCGAAATCATGTGGGCACAAAGCAGCCCGGCCAGGGACTGCCAGCAGCCAAGGAAGGCGAATGCTCAAGAACAATTTTGAAAATCTGGAACTCGACAGGCTGGAGAATGAGTCAAGAAAGCTTGTGGCCGAAAGGAAAAAGCTATTGGCGGAGGAAAAAAGCTTAATAGAGAGACAAATTTATATCCACTTGCAGTAATAGCTGGGGTGGTGACAGCAATCACCGCCGTAGCAGGCGTTTTCTTCAAGTTTTGATTGTTCGCGTTCCACAACTGTCGGACCCATGACCAAAAAAGGAAAATCCACATGAGTACCTATGACCGCAAAGCCAGAATGGAAGAACTGGAACGTGAGCACGAAGAGTGGGAGGAAAGAATGCGTATTAAAAACAAGGGCGATATGTACCCAATCTGGGGAATGCTAGCGTTCGGCCTGTTTTGCATGTCACTCGGATTCATGTTGGCTCGATCGATCTGATCAAGCCTTGTCGTTCGCATTGGCGCTGAAACCTGCCTGAAAACGACATTTAACGTACCTGGAGCCGACAGCCATTTTCCCGAAAACGACAACCCGCTGATCTGCTCCGCACAACCATTCCTCAGCTAAGTCTTTGCTTCTGCTCATTTATCGCGGAGAATCCCGCCCCTGTTTCGGCCGGAGCATGTCTGTCGGTTTTTTCCGACGCGTCCTGACCGAGTGGCAAGTGACCGGAATGCGGAGATCCGACCGGATGAATGATCAGGCCAATAGCGTCGACGCACGCTATGAAGCGGCAGCACCAGCTGAACTGTCGAGCTGGAATCGCCATGACACCACGTGGATGTTGGGACTGTTCGGGACGGCCATTGGCGCCGGCACCCTGTTTTTGCCGATCAACGCCGGTCTGGGTGGCTTCTGGCCGCTGGTGATCCTCGCGTTGCTGGCCTTCCCGATGACATTCTTCGCTCACCGAGGCCTGACCCGCTTCGTGCTCTCCGGTCGCGAAGGCGCCGACATCACTGACGTGGTGGAGCAGCATTTCGGCATCAAGGCCGGTGCGCTGATCACCCTGCTGTACTTCTTCGCCATCTTCCCGATCCTGCTGATCTACAGCGTCGGCCTGACCAACACGGTCGCCAGCTTCCTCGAACACCAACTGCACATCACGCCGCCACCGCGCGTGCTGCTGTCGTTCGTGCTGATCCTCGGCCTGCTGGCCGTGGTGCGTTGCGGCGAAACGGCGATCGTCAAGGCGATGAGCCTGATGGTTTATCCGTTCATCGTCGCGCTGCTGTTCCTTGCGGTGTACCTGATTCCGCACTGGAACGGCGGCATCCTCACCACCGCCTCGCAAGTGCCGGCGCCATCGGCGCTGTTGCATACGCTGTGGCTGGCGATTCCGGTAATGGTGTTCTCGTTCAACCACTCGCCGATCATCTCGGCGTTCGCGGTGGATCAGAAGCGTCGTTACGGTGCCAATGCGGAGCAGCGCAGCTCGCAGATCCTCTGCCGCGCCCACCTGCTGATGGTGGTGATGGTGCTGTTCTTCGTCTTCAGTTGCGTGCTGACCCTGTCGCCAGAGCAACTGGCGGAAGCCAAGGCGCAGAACCTGTCGATCCTGTCGTACCTGGCCAACCACTTCAGCAACCCGGCCATCGCCTTTGCGGCGCCGTTGATTGCCTTCGTGGCGATTTCCAAGTCGTTCCTCGGCCACTACATCGGTGCCAGCGAAGGCCTCAAGGGCCTGATCGTCAAGAGCGGCAAGCGTCCGGGCGCCAAGGCGCTGGATCGCATCGTCGCGGCGTTCATGCTGGTGGTGTGCTGGATCGTTGCGACCCTGAACCCGAGCATTCTCGGGATGATCGAGGCCGTCGGCGGTCCGGTGATCGCGGCGATCCTGTTCCTGATGCCGATGTACGCGATTCGTAAAGTACCGGCGATGGCGCGCTA
This sequence comes from Pseudomonas sp. Irchel s3a10, assembly GCF_900187525.1. Classification (NCBI taxonomy): domain Bacteria; kingdom Pseudomonadati; phylum Pseudomonadota; class Gammaproteobacteria; order Pseudomonadales; family Pseudomonadaceae; genus Pseudomonas; species Pseudomonas sp. Irchel s3a10. Next base: position 113,746 of record NZ_FYDR01000010.1, on the reverse strand, counting down.
TCGCGGCCAGGCGTCGAACGTGTTCGTAACCTTGGTCGGTCTGGTGGCCATTTCGGCGGTGATTTATTCGCTGACGGCGTAAGCCAAAGCGCCAAAGACTCGGTGACAGTGGCCGCTGTGCGTAATGCGCACAGCGGCTTTTTTTCGTCTGGAGACAGTTGGATTGTCGAGCGCGCCCAACTGTTTTTCCAGCGAGGGCATAGGGCGGACAAACCGCTGATTCTGGCGCGGCTCAAGCATGATGCACTGGCGGTACAGCAGGCCCTCAAGCCCGCGCCTACAGGTCTCCAGGCATAAAAAAACGCCGCCCATCTCACGATGGGCGGCGTTTTCTAGTGCTTTGTAACGTTAGGCTTGAACGACCGGAATCTTGGCGTTTGCAGCCGCTTCACGGAACTCGGCGATCTGGTCGAAGGACAGGTAGCGGTAAACATCGGCCGCCATGCTGTCGATCTTGCCGGCGTATTCCATGTACTCCTCGACGGTCGGCAGGCGACCCAGGATCGAAGCCACGGATGCCAGCTCGGCCGAGGCCAGGTAGACGTTCGCGCCGTCGCCCAGACGGTTCGGGAAGTTACGGGTCGACGTCGAGACCACGGTGCTGTTCGGCTCAACGCGTGCCTGGTTACCCATGCACAGCGAGCAGCCTGGCATTTCCATGCGTGCGCCGGCCTTGCCGTAGATGCCGTAGTAGCCTTCTTCGGTCAGTTGGTGAGCGTCCATCTTGGTCGGCGGCGACAGCCACAGACGGGTTGGCAGCTGACCCTTGACCTGATCCAGCAGCTTACCGGCAGCGCGGAAGTGACCGATGTTGGTCATGCACGAACCGATGAACACTTCGTCGATCTTCTCGCCAGCAACGCTGGACAGCAGACGGGCGTCGTCCGGATCGTTCGGCGCACACAGTACCGGCTCGTTGATGTCGGCCAGATCGATTTCGATGACTTCGGCGTATTCGGCGTCGGCATCGGCTTCCATCAGCTCAGGGTTGGCGATCCAGGCTTCCATCGCTTGCGCGCGACGTTCCAGGGTACGTGCATCGCCGTAGCCTTCGCCGATCATCCAGCGCAGCAGGGTGATGTTGGACTGCAGGTACTCGGTGATCGACTCTTTCGACAGCTTGATGGTGCAACCGGCAGCCGAACGTTCGGCCGAGGCGTCGGACAGTTCGAACGCCTGCTCCAGGGTCAGACCTTCCAGGCCTTCGATCTCCAGGATGCGGCCGGAGAAGGCGTTTTTCTTGCCTTTCTTCTCGACGGTCAGCAGACCGTTCTGGATGGCGAAGTAAGGAATGGCATGGACCAGGTCACGCAGGGTGATGCCAGGTTTCATTTTGCCTTTGAAGCGCACCAGGATCGATTCCGGCATGTCCAGCGGCATGACGCCGGTGGCAGCGGCGAATGCGACCAGACCGGAACCGGCCGGGAACGAGATGCCCATCGGGAAGCGGGTGTGCGAGTCACCACCGGTACCCACGGTGTCCGGCAGCAGCATGCGGTTCAGCCACGAGTGGATGATGCCGTCGCCCGGACGCAGGGAAACGCCGCCGCGGGTCATGATGAAGTCAGGCAGGGTGTGGTGGGTGGTCACGTCGATCGGCTTCGGATACGCCGCGGTGTGGCAGAAGGACTGCATCACCAGGTCAGCGGAGAAGCCCAGGCACGCCAGGTCTTTCAGTTCGTCACGGGTCATCGGACCGGTGGTGTCCTGAGAACCTACGGTGGTCATCTTCGGTTCGCAGTAGGTGCCAGGACGAACGCCTTGGCCTTCTGCCAGACCGCAAGCCTTGCCGACCATTTTCTGCGCCAGGGTGAAGCCCTTGGTGCTTTCAGCCGGTGCTTCCGGCTTCTTGAACAGGTCGAATGCAGGCAGACCCAGTTCGGCGCGCGCCTTCTCGGTCAGGCCACGGCCGATGATCAGCGGAATACGACCGCCGGCACGGACTTCGTCCAGCAGCACAGGGGTCTTCATTTCGAAGGTGGTGATGACTTCGTCGGTACCGTGCTTGCAGACTTTGCCAGCGTGCGGGTACAGGTCGATCACGTCGCCCATGTTCATGTTCGATACGTCGAACTCGATTGGCAGGGCGCCGGCATCTTCCATGGTGTTGTAGAAGATCGGAGCGATTTTGCTGCCGAAGCAGAAACCGCCAGCGCGCTTGTTCGGCACATAAGGGATGTCGTCGCCGAAGAACCACAGCACCGAGTTGGTCGCCGATTTACGCGAGGAACCGGTACCGACCACGTCACCGACGTAGGCGATCGGGAAGCCTTGACCGCGCATTTCTTCGATCTGCTTCATCGGGCCGGTCTTGCCTTGCTCGTCCGGAACGATGCCGTCACGGGCCATTTTCAGCATGGCCAGGGCGTGCAGCGGGATGTCAGGACGCGACCAGGCGTCTGGCGCAGGGGACAGGTCGTCGGTGTTGGTTTCGCCGGTGACCTTGAATACGCGCAGGCTGATCTTGTCGGCCAGGACAGGACGCTTCTTGAACCACTCGCCGTCAGCCCAGGATTGCAGCACGGCTTTGGCGTGAACGTTGCCGTTCTTGGCTTTTTCAGCCACGTCGTGGAAGGCATCGAACATCAGCAGGGTGTGCTTGAGTTCTTCGGCAGCCACTGGCGCCAGTTCGGCGTTGTCCAGCAGTTCAACCAGGGTCACGATGTTGTAGCCGCCCTGCATGGTGCCGAGCAGTTCTACAGCGCGCTTCTTGTCCAGCAGAGGGGAGGAGACTTCGCCTTTGGCCAGGGCCGACAGGAAACCGGCTTTGACGTAAGCGGCTTCGTCCACTCCTGGTGGTACGCGGTTGGTGATCAGGTCAACGAGGAAAGCTTCTTCGCCAGCCGGAGGATTCTTCAGCAGCTCGACCAGGCCTGCAGTTTGTTCGGCGTTAAGCGGCTGGGGAACGATACCCAGGGCTGCACGCTCTTCGATATGTTTGCGGTAGGCTTCAAGCACAGTTATTACCCTCATCAGTGGTCCCAAATGGGTGTCCGGGACGCTCATCCCGAAATTGCCGTACTCATGCACCGCACGACGTTGTGAGTCGTTTGGCCAGAATTACCGGCAATTCCTTACAGAAGCTGCTTTCAAAGTTTTACGCCTGCAGAACGGGGAGCTGATGAGGGTTGGCGTTGGGCTTTTCCCCGCTGGAAAAACCCTTCGCCAACACCGCTCTGAAGGAACGACTGTGCTCGTGACGCTTTGAAAACAGCTTCTAACGGACATTGGCGCCTTAAAAGGCTGGCTGATTCTACGGCAAAAAAAATTTAAAGGTAAGTCGCGCTCTATTGGACTTTGGTGGCGTTGTGCGCAGGTGAGTCAAACCGTGTGCCAGCGCTTGCCCCTGACGTTTGAGGGGTGATCAATGCCCGACAAAGGGCTAACATGCCGACCTGTTCCGCGTTTCAGTGTTTTGCCAATTTATGCCCAATCAGACCATCAAGACCCCCTGCGTCGGCCTCTGCTCCACTGTTTACGGAGATCTGGTGTGCCGTGGCTGCAAGCGTTTCCACCACGAAGTGATCCACTGGAATGGTTACGGCGAGGAGGAAAAGCGTGCGGTGTGGTTGCGTCTGGAACAATTGCTGTCACAAGTGATGGCGAGCAAGGTCGAGATCTTTGATCCGGCGCGCCTGCGCCAACAGCTGGAACAGCGCAAGATCCGCTTCGTGCCGCATCAGTCGGAATATTGCTGGGCCTATCAGCTGATTGCGCGCGGGGCGCGGGTGATCATTAATCTGGAAGCCTACGGAATGGTGTTGCTGCCGGAGTTCCGCGACTGGAACCTCCCGGAGTTGCGCGATGCCATTGATCGGGAATTCTTCCTGCTGTCGGAAGCGCATTATCAGCGCTATATCGCCCCGGGCTTCCTCAAGGACGCCTTTGGCGCCTGAAGATCAAAAGCTTCGCGAGCAAGCCCGCTCCCACAGGAGATTGCATTCCAAATGTGGGAGCGGGCTTGCTCGCGAAGACTGACTTTCAAACGCCGCAGTCCCTAATGCTTCACCGCCAACTCCACCAGATGATCTTCAATCTCCTCCGGCTTGAGCACCAGCACGTCGCTTTCCAGGGCATCCAGCACCACTTCGGCGGTATTGCCGATCAGTGCGCCTGACAACCCGGTGCGCGCCACAGTGCCGATCACCGTCACCGCCGCCTGCAGCTTGTGCGCCATGAATGGGATCAGCACGTCGGCCGGGCCTTCCTCGATGTGCAGATGCGCGTCATCGACATCGAATTCCGCCTGAAACGCCCGGCATTGCTCCCGATAACGTGCTTCGATGGTTTCGCTGAGCTGTAAGGTCGGATCGGCTGCCGAGAGCATCGGCGACGGATGCGCGCTGATCACATGCAGATGCGCCTTGGCCAGGCTGGCGATGTCGTAGCCGTGATCGATGATTGTGGTGTGCAGATGCCGGTGGTCGCCATCGGCATTGCCCACGTCGACAGCCGCGAGAATCACCCGGTCTTTCCACGGCGTGGCGGTTTTCACCAGCAACACCGGAGTCGGGCAGTGCCGCAGCAGTTTCCAGTCCGCCGGGGTCAGCAAAGCCTTTTTCAGCGCACTGTCGGGATAGTGCTGTTTGATCACCAGCCCGCAGCCTTCGGCCTGCTGCACATCGATGATGGTTTCGTGCAGGCTTTCGTTCCACGCCTGTTCGGTGGTGACGCTGTAGCCATCTGCTAAAAGCGCAGCTTTGAGCACGCCAAGCATGCCGGCGTGGTCGTGCTTCTTGTCGCACACCAGCAGGTGCAGATGGGCCTGGGTCACGCCGGCGATCAACTTGGCGCGCTTGAGCGCCAGGCTTTCCGAATGTTCGGGTTCGATGACCACCAGAATGCTGCGAATGGCTTGCATGAGCGGAGTCTCCAGCAAAGAAAAGGCACGGCGTTGCACAACTATAGTTGCTGCTCATCGGGACGCGACTTGATGCATATCAACGCCTGCGACTGGTGGTCTGCGGGCAGGCCGGTATAATCGGCGCCCTTCGCGCCAATACCTTTACCGTGAGCCCCATGATCCTTCCCGAAATCCACGAATTCCTTGGCTGCCGCACGCCCGACGCCTGGGTCCAGGCGGCACTGGCCGATCAGGAAACCCTGCTGATCGACCACAAGAATTGCGAGTTCAAGGCCGCCAGCACCGCGCTGAGCCTGATTGCCAAGTACCATTCCCACGTCGACCTGATCAATATGATGTCGCGTCTGGCCCGGGAAGAGCTGGTGCACCACGAACAAGTCATGCGCATCATGAAACGCCGCAAGATCGAGCTGCGCCAGCTGCATGCCGGGCGCTACGCCTCGAGTCTACGCAAAGTAGTGCGCAGCCATGAGCCGGTGAAACTGGTGGATACGCTGGTCGTAGGCGCGTTCATCGAAGCGCGCAGTTGCGAGCGTTTCGAAGCGCTGGTGCCGCATCTGGACGAAGAACTCGGCAAGTTCTATTTCGGCCTGCTGAAAAGCGAGGCGCGGCACTTCCAGGGTTATCTGAAACTGGCTTACCAGTACGGCGACGCGAAGGACATCACTCAGGTGATCGACAAGGTGCGTGCTGCCGAGCAGGAGCTGATCGAGTCGCCGGATGAAGAGTTCCGCTTCCACAGTGGTGTGCCGGTCGCGGCCTGAAGATCAAAAGATCGCAGCCTTCGGCAGCTCCTACATTGGGAATGCGTTTCCCTGTAGGAGCTGCCGCAGGCTGCGATCTTTGCTCTTGATTGTTAAAAACTCTTAAGAGTATGAAATATCACCGAAAACCGGCCCCTGTGGCCGGTTTTTGCTGCCCGAAACAACGCCTCGCCAGCGATTGCCGCCATAATGTCGCCCACTTCACATATGGGTTGGCAGACGGTCGTTATGGATAACCTGGGTTTTGGCAAAGTCCTGCTGGTCGAAGACGATGAGCGTCTGGCCACGTTGATTGCGCACTTTCTCGAACAGCATGGCTACGAGGTGCGCGCGGTGCATCGAGGTGATCTGGCAGTGGCCGCGTTTCTCGAGTTCCAGCCCAAAGTGGTGGTGCTCGACCTGATGTTGCCGGGGCAGAGCGGGCTGCACGTGTGTCGGGAAATTCGCAGCGTGTCGGACACGCCGATTGTCATCCTCACCGCCAAGGAAGACGACCTCGACCATATTCTCGGCCTGGAATCCGGCGCCGACGACTACGTGATCAAACCGATCAAACCGCCGGTATTGCTCGCTCGGCTACGCGCCTTGCAGCGGCGGCAAATGCCGGAAGCCGGCGTGGTCAGTGCGCTGGAGTTCGGGCGCTTGAGCATCGATCGCAGCTGTCGCGAAGTGCGTCTGGCCGGCGAGATCATCGAAATGACCACCATGGAATTCGAGCTGCTGTGGCTGCTGGCCAGCGCCGCGGGCAAGACCCTGTCGCGCGATGACATCCTCAACCGCATGCGTGGTATCGCCTTCGACGGGCTCAATCGCAGCGTCGACGTGTACATCAGCAAGTTGCGCAACAAACTCAAGGACAATCCCCGCGAACCGGTGTGTATCAAGACCGTGTGGGGCAAGGGTTATCTGTTCAATCCGTTCGCGTGGGAGCTGTAGATGCTGCGGTTATTCCTCGGGCTGTTTCTGGTGATGACGGTGGGCCTGGTCCTGGCCCTGCAAACTGTCGAACACACCTTCAACGCGTTGCTCGACAACCAGATGCAGGCCTACAACCGTGAGGCGGTGCGCGGGCAAGCGTGGTCACTGGTCGAGCACATGCGCGATCAGCAAGGCGCGGCGCGCGAGCAGCAACTGGAGACGTTGCGCCCGCACTACGGTTTGTCGCTGAAACTGGTCGAGGCCGACCAACTGGGGCTCAGTCCTGAGGAAAAATCCGAATTGGCGCAGAACCTGTTGGTGATCCGCGACAACTACACCCAGTTCATCAGCAACATCGACGGAGGCTCGCAACTGCTCAGCATCAAGTTGCCGCCGGAGCCGAGCCTGATGCCGTTCTACATCGCAGTGGCTTACGCGATGCTCGCGGTGCTGATCGGCATTGTGCTGTTCTTCTGGGTGCGCCCGCACTGGCGCGATCTGGAAAAACTGCGCCTGGCCGCCGAGCGTTTTGGTGACAACGATTTGTCGGTGCGCATTCAACTGTCAAAACGCTCGAACATCCGCGATCTGGCGGAACACTTCAACCTGATGGCGGCGCGCATCGAGAGCCTGATCGCCAATCAGCGCGAACTGACCAACGCTGTGTCCCACGAGTTGCGCACGCCGATTGCGCGGCTGTCGTTCGAACTCGATCAGCTCAAGCAACAGCCGGACGCCACTCAGAATCGCGAACTGATCGCCGATATGTACGCCGACCTTGGCGAGCTGGAAGAAATGGTCTCCGAACTGCTGACCTACGCCAGCCTCGAACGCGGTGCGACGGTGATCAAGCGCGAAAACATTCAGGCCGCCAACTGGCTCGACAGCGTGGTCGGCAGCGTGGCGCTGGAGGCGGAAGCGGCGGGGGTGCAGTTGCTGATTGGTGACTGCCGGCTCGACACCGTGCGCATCGAGCCACGGTTCATGGCGCGCGCAGTGATCAATCTGCTGCGCAACGCCATTCGTTATGCCGAGCAGCGGGTCGAAGTGACACTGGTGCGTAGCGGCGATTATTACGAAGTGCGGGTCAACGACGACGGCCCGGGTGTGCCGGTGGAAGGCCGGGAGAAAATCTTCGAACCGTTCTCGCGGCTGGATGCCAGTCGCGACCGTCGCACCGGTGGCTTCGGCCTGGGGCTGGCGCTGGTGCGGCGGGTGTCGCAGTCCCATGGCGGACAGGTCGAGGTCGGGGAGTCCGTTTGGGGCGGGGCGTCGTTTCGCATGACCTGGGCGCATCTGGACTGATTTGTGTAGACAGGTTGGGCCCTATCGCGAGCAGGCTCACTCCTGCATTTGGAATGCATTCCCTTGTAGGAGTGAGCCTGCTCGCGATAGGGCCATCAATCACAACACAACCCCCTGCTCATTTGACCAACCCCAACCGCTCATGCCACTGCGCAATCGACTCCTCGGGATACACCGCAAACTGCTTGTCCTTGGGCTTGGCATTCACCTCAACCCACGGCGCCTTCGACCCCAGCATCAAATGTGTATGCTCCGGCGGCACCGGCAGCTGCGTATCAATGGCCGAGGCGAACGGATGAATCAGCTCCGGCCATTCCGGGCTGAACAGCCACAATCCGCTGCCGCACTGTGAGCAGAAATGCCGCTCGGCGGTACTGCGATGGGCACGTTTGTCACCTTCTTCCTTCATCCTGGCGTGGTAGATGCTGATGTGTTTACGCCCCTGAACCTTGAGGCTGGCCGCATCGCCACCGAGGTTGATCGCATAACCGCCACCGCCCTGGGTCTTGCGGCAGATCGAGCAATAGCAGCGTTGATAAGGGTAGGGATGGGCGCTGGTCAGGCTGAAGGTGACGGCGCCGCAGTGGCAGGAGCCTTCGAGGTGCATGAGGGGCCTCCGGTTGGCTGAAGTGGTGCGGTTGAGCCTAGAAGATTTGTGGTGATCATGTTGACGCCTTCGCGGGCAAGCCCGCTCCCACAGGGGAACGCATTTCAAAATGTGGGAGCGGGCTTGCTCGCGAAGAACGATAACGCGGTCTAGACCTTGGCAACGCGCCACAGGTACCAAGCTGCCACCGTCCGATACGGACTCCACGCCAAGCCAATCTCGATCATCTGCCTGCGCGTCGGCTGTACCTCCAGTCCCTTCAAGCGCCGATAGCCCTCGCGCACGCCAAAGTCATCCGCCGGCAGAATATCCATGCGCTCCAGGCTGTAGATCAGCAGCATCTCCACGGTCCAGCGGCCAACCCCGCGCAGGCTGACCAGGCGTTCGATCAGCGCTTCATCGTCCATCGCCAGCGCGGTGGGATAATCCGGCACCACACCGTCCAGCGTCGCCCGGGCGATGCCCTGAATGGTCGTAATCTTGCCCGCCGAGAAACCGCAGCCGCGCAGTTGATCGAAGTCACTCGCGAGAATCTGTTCCGGCCGGGGAAACGTCTGCCCCGGAAACAGCGCCACCAGACGCCCGACAATCGCATCCCCGGCCTTGGCGTGCAGTTGCTGATAGGCAATCGCCCGCACCAGCGATTCGTAAGGGTCACGCGCCGGGTGCGGTTGATGCAGGCAGGTGCCGACGGCCGCAACGTGGCGCTGCCAGTCCTCGTCGAGCGTGGCCAGAAATTGACTGGCCGCCTGATAACGATCCGGCATGCTATTTCAGCAGCCCGTTGACTTCGCCGTAGGTCAGCGCCTTGAGATCATGGGTGTCGAGCTTGCCGCTGGCGAGGAAGCTTTTCACCAGCGAGCCCATCGCCCCATAGAGGAATTCGGCGATGCCAGACCCGGCGCTCAGGCGCCGCACGCCCAGGGCTTGCAGCTCGGACGGCGAGGGCAGGCAAGCGAAGCCGAGCACGTTCACCGGCAGTGACGTGCCCTTGCAGATTGCCTCGATTTCATAAGCGGCGGTCACGCCAGCGGCAAACAAGCCATCGGCCCCGGCGGCCTGATACAACGCTGAACGGCGCAGGGTTTCGGCGACGCGATCCTCGGCCGGTACCAGACCCTTGAGGTAGACGTCAGTGCGCGCGTTGATGAACAGCTTCACATCACGCTTCTGAGCGACTTGCCGCGCCACTTCAATCTTGCGCGCCAACAGCTCCGGGGCGCCGCTGCCGTCCTCGATATTGATCCCGACCGCACCGGCGGCGAGCACCGCATCGACCACTTCGGCCACACGGCCAAGGTCATCGGAATAACCCGCCTCGATGTCCACGCTCAGCGGCACCTGGATCACCCGCGTGATGGATTCCACGGTTGAAATCAGCCGTTCGAGGTGCAGGGTGTTGCCGTCTGGATAGCCATGCGCCCAAGCGACTGCCGCGCTGCTGGTGGCGACCGCTTGCCCACCCGCGTGCTCGACCAGCCGCGCGCCGGTGGCGTCGGCGACGTTGGTCAGGATCAGCAGACCTTCCTGGTGTAACTGGTGAAACCGAGTGTCGAGCGCGTTCATCGAAATCCCTTCTTGTGAGTGGTGCAAAGCGTCAGAAAGCCAGTGGTTGCGTGAGCTGCACCGCAGCGTTTTCCAGCCTCAGCAGAAACGCCTTGCGCGGCTGTCCACCACCATAGCCGGTCAACGAACCGTCCGCACCGATCACCCGATGGCACGGAACCACGATCGACAGCCGATTGTGCCCATTGGCCAAGCCAACCGCGCGACTGGCGCCGGGTTTGCCCAGGCGTGTGGCGATGGCGCCGTAGGTACTGGTGTGTCCATAAGGAATTTGCAGCAGTTGCTCCCAGACTTGCCGGTCGAACGCGCTGCCGGGCAGGTGCAGCGGGACACTGAATGCACTGCGCGTCCCGGCAAAATATTCGTTGAGTTGCTCTTCGATCTGCCGCAAATGCGCGTTGTGCCCCGGTGCGACCACGTAGCCATGACGGGTCTGCAGCTCTTCGACTTCGCGGGTCAGCGCCGGGCGGTCGAGAAACTCCAGCAACACCAGCCCGCGACGTTCGGCCATGGCGATCATCGGCCCCAGCGGCGTGGTGAGGCGGGTGAACAGCAACGGTTCACTGTTCGCCGCGCGGCCCGGGGTGATGTGGAACGACTTCTGGAATGCATCGCGAAAACCGCTGAGCGATTCGTAGCCGGAATCGAACGCCGCATGGTCAATCGAGGTGCCTTGGCGGATGCCGCCCAGTGCCATGCCGAGTCGGCGCGTGCGCAGCCACGCATGGAAGGTCATGCCGAAATGCTGCTTGAACCAGCGCCGCAGCTTCAGCGGTTCGATGCCTTCGGCCAGCAGTTGCGCATCGCTCCAGCGCGCTTCCGGGTCGGCATCGACGGCGGTCAGCAGGCGCTGCACCCAGTCGGGGGCGATGGCTGCGGCGTCCAGCGGCTTGCAGCGCAGGCAGGCGCGATACCCGGCGCTCAAGCACTCATCGGCGTGGGCGAAGAATTCGACGTTTTCCGGTTTCGGCTTGCGCGCCGTGCAGCTGGGGCGGCAGAAGATCCCGGTGGTTTTCACGGCCGTGAAGAACACGCCTTCGTAGGCGGTGTCGCGTTCGAGCATGGCGCGAACCATCTCGGCGTTGGGCGGCAGGAGTGCGGTTTGTATGTTCATGGGCAGAGCTTAAATCCAGGATTTCGATGGCTCCACCGAAAAATCGACAGTGAATTTTCAAATGCCCTGAACTACCGTGTAGGAGCTGCCGCAGGCTGCGATCTTTTGATCTTGTTTCTTAAAATCAAAAGCAAAAGATCGCAGCCTGCGGCAGCTCCTACAGTTGAGGGATTGAGTTCATGCCACCGTTCATCATTCAACACATCGATCACATCGTCCTGCGCGTCGCCGATCTGCAACGCAGTATCGAGTTCTACCGCCAGGTCTTCGGCGCAGAGGTGGTCAGGCACAACGAACCATTGGGTCTGGTGCACCTGCGCGCCGGCACCTCGATGATCGACCTGGTCGACTTGCAGGGCGAGCTTGGGCAGAAGGGGGGCGGGGCGGCCGGTAAAGAGCGGCGCAACGTCGATCACTTCTGCCTGCGCATCGAGCCGTTCGATGAATCTGCGCTGACAGAGCACTTGCAGGCGCACGGTCTGACCGTGGAAAAAGCCGCCCGACGCTTCGGCGCAGAGGGCTACGGCCTGTCGTTGTATTGCTTCGACCCGGACGGCAATCAGGTCGAACTCAAAGGCCCGTCCGAGGCCTAGGCATCACGCGCGTTTCGCCAGCAACAACACCGAAGCCGCCGCCGACAACAGCCCTGCGCAGCAACGGTTGAAGAACCGTTTGCCGCGCGGCTCGGCGAACCAGCGGCGCATGTGCAGGCCCATCCACGCGTAGGCGCCGATGGCAATCCATTCCAGCAGCAGAAACAGCGCGCCGAGCACGGCGAATTGCGCCGGCACCGGGCGGCTCGGATCAACGAATTGCGGCAGAAACGCGGTGAACAACAGGATTGCTTTCGGATTGCCCGCCGCCACCAGAAACTCCTGCCGCGCCAGCCGCCAGAACCCCACCGACGCTCCGGCCATCTGCTGCTCGGCCTCGGGATTGGCCCGCCACAGGTGCCAGGCCAGGTAAAGCAGGTACGCCGCGCCGATGATCTTGATCGTATGGAACAGCCATTCCGAGGTCTGCAATACCACCGACAATCCGGCACCCGCGAGGGCGATCATTGCGGCGAACGCGATAATCCGTCCGACACCGGCGGCACACGCCCGACGATAGCCGTAGCGGGTGGCATTACTGACCGACAGCAGGTTGTTCGGGCCGGGGGCCATGTTCAGGGCGAAACAGGCCGGGAGAAACAGCGAGAGCGTGGCGAGATCCATAGGCTTGGGCTCCGGAAACGATGCTGCTTTTTTATCACAGGCTGCGGGCGCCTTGACCCGTACAGTCACGCGGTGCTGTCGCGGTACAGCATTGGCAGCCCTTTAATCGAGTCGAACTTTTCTGATTCTTCAGAACTCTCAAAGGTCTGAAGGCGATGGTTTCGTCAGAAAAATCTGTGCGCCAAGTCAGAAAAAGGCGTTTGCCGTGTAATATCCGTCCAAAGCTGCAAACACCCTGCCGGCCCCGAAGCGGCCCCACCAAGAGCGATCTACATGCAAGCAAAGGCCCGTGAAGTTTATGTGCCACCGGTGCTGCAAGATCTGCGAGCCGGCACTGCCGAACTGCACATCGCACTGGAAAAACGTCTTCCTTTTTTCTCCGATACCCTCGATTCCAACGCTTTCGTACGGCTGATGCAGGCCTACTATGGCTTTTATCGACCGCTGGAAAGCGCATTGCTCGACAGCGGCGCAATCCCGGTCGATTTCGATCTTGCGCCACGTCTCAAGGCGCAGACCCTGTTCAATGATCTGAGGGCCCAGGGCCTGACGCCCGAGACTATCGCCCATCTTCCATTGTGTCAGTCGTTGCCCGTGATCGACTCCAGCGCTGCCTGCCTGGGCGTGATGTACGTGCTGGAAGGGGCAACCCTCGGCGGGCAGATCCTGCGTCGCGAAATCGCCTCGCGGTTGAGCCTGAACGCCGATAACGGTGCGGCCTTCCTCGATATTTATGGCGCCGCCACCGGCCGCCGCTGGCGCGCTTTCATTGAATACCTGGGCAGTCGATCGCTGGATGCGAGCGAACGTGAAGCCGTGGTTGCGGCGGCCCGAACCACATTCAGTTGTTTCGAGCGCTGGCTCGAAAGCCGGGAGGTACTGGCATGAACCCGCAAGACCAAGAAGCCTTTGAAGAACTGCTGGCCAACTGTGCCGACGAACCGATCCGCTTTCCCGGGGCGATCCAGCCTCATGGCCTGTTGCTGACCCTGAGCGAGCCGGCGCTGGAAATCATTCAGATCAGCGCCAACGTCGAGACCCTGCTGGCACGCCCGGCGCAAGAACTGATCGGCCAGCCGCTGCACCAATTGCTGGGTGAGACGCACGCGGCGGCCGTGCGCGAGGCGTTGCAACAACCGGTATTTGCCGATGCCGGACCGCTGCACTTTCGCCTCAACGGCACCGCGTTCGAAGGGTTGCTGCATCGCCATCAAGGCGTGTTGATTCTGGAACTGGAAATCCACGTCGAAAATTTCCAGCCGCGTAACGTCGCCGGCAACCAGACCCATCTGGGGCGCATGCTTCAGCGACTGCAAGCGGCAACTTCGCTGCAGGCGCTTTACGACATCAGCGTCAAGGAAATCCAGGCGATGACCGGTTACGACCGGGTGCTGATCTACCGCTTCGAGGAGGAGGGCCACGGTCAGGTGATCGCTGAGGCGTCCGATCCGTCGATGGAAGTGTTCAACGGCCTGTTCTTCCCGGCCTCGGACATTCCCGAGCAGGCGCGCGAGCTGTACCGCACCAACTGGCTGCGGATCATCCCGAATGCCGATTACCAGCCGGTGCCGCTGGTGCCCAAGCTGCGACCGGACACCCACACCCCGCTGGACCTGAGTTTCGCCACCCTGCGCAGCGTGTCGCCGATTCACTGCCAGTACATGAAGAACATGGGCGTGCTGTCGTCGATGAGCATCTCGCTGCTCAAGGGCGACAAACTCTGGGGCCTGATCAGCTGCGGCAACCGCCAGCCGTTGCATGTGCCGCATGAACTGCGCAGCGCCTGCCAGACCATCGGTCAGGTGCTGTCGCTGCAGATCAGCGCGATGGAGGCGCTGGAGATCAGCCGCCAGCGCGAAGAGAAAGTCGAGGCGCTAGCGCTGCTCAATCAGGCGATGATCGACTCCCCGCAAAATGTCTTCGATGGTCTGGCGCAACAACCGCAAGTGCTGATGGCGCTGGCCGGGGCCGGGGGCATTGCGATCATCGAAGACAAGCAGTTGCACCGTTATGGCAACTGCCCGGAGCCGGAAGACATTCGCGCCCTGCACAAGTGGTTGCAGGAAACCGGTGAGCCGGTGTTCGCCAGCCATCATCTGGCGAGCGTTTATCCGCCAGCCGCGCAGTTTCAGCAAGTGGCCAGCGGCGTGCTTGCCATGAGCCTGCCCAAACCGGTGGACAACGGGGTGATGTGGTTCCGTCCCGAGGTCAAGGAAAACATCAACTGGAGCGGCGACCCGCGCAAGCCGCTGGATCTGGAAAACTCCGACGCCGGCCTGCGTCTGCGTCCGCGCACTTCGTTCGAAATCTGGAAAGTCGAGATGGCTGGAATCTCCACCAAGTGGAGTCACGGTGATCTGTTCGCGGCCAATGACCTGCGCCGTTCGGCACTGGAAAACGACCTCGCCCGTCAGGTACGTCGCGAGCAGGAGGCGGTGCGCGCGCGTGATGAGCTGGTGGCGGTGGTCTCGCACGACTTGCGCAACCCGATGACGGTGATTTCCATGCTCTGCGGCATGATGCAGAAGACCTTCAGTTCCGACGGCCCGCACACCTCGCGGCGCATCTCCACGGCGATCGACACCATGCAGCAGGCGGCCGGGCGGATGAACACGCTACTGGAAGATCTGCTCGACACCTCGAAGATCGACGCCGGGCGTTACACCATCGCCCCGCAGACGCTGGATGTCGGGCAAATGTTCGAGGAGACCCAGTCGCTGCTCGGGCCACTGGCGCTGGACAAGGACATCAGCATCTCGTTCCAGGCCGATCCCGACCTGAAAATCCATGCCGACCCGGAGCGCCTGTTTCAGGTGCTGTCGAACCTGATCGGCAACGCGATCAAGTTCACCCCGCGCAAAGGCTCGGTGGGCGTGTTGGCGAAGTCTGACGGCAAGGAAATCGTGTTCACCGTGCGCGATACCGGCGAAGGCATTCCCAAGGAAAACCTGGCGCGGGTGTTTGATCGCTACTGGACAGTGAAGGAGGGCAACCCGACCGGAACCGGACTGGGCTTGTACATCACGCAGGGGATTGTTGAAGCCCACGGCGGGCGGATCGAGGCCAGCAGTGAGCCGGGTGAGGGCACTGAGTTTCGGTTTACCGTGCCGGCGATGCTCTCCGGGGAATGAAGAAATCCGTGCCACGTTAAACGGGGCACGGATTTTGGGTGGTTAGCCCAGATCGCTCAACGACATGAACACGTGTTTCGGCATCGGTACAAATCGATTGTTGCGCAGTTGGCTGATCGCATACACCGCGCTGGCGGTACGACCATTGCCGTCGCCGAAGCCTTGAAAACCGGCGATGGCCGCCAGCAAGTGTTTGTCGACATGCTCATGGGCGGCATCGAGCGTCTTCAGATGTTGTTCCAGCGAAGCATAACCGCTGATGCTGCCACCATATTTTGTTGGCTGTCCTACCTCGCGCACAGACTCCGCCAGTTGAGGCACCAGTCGAGCGTGGATCTCTTTGACCACGGTCGCATCGGTGAGCGATTTATTGTTGTTCGTATACTCGCGCAGGATCGCGACAATGTGCTCCAGTTCGTTGTCGGAGGACGAACCCTTGACCATCCAGGCTCCGGCTCTCTGCGCATTGTCGGTGAAACCCTGCGGGTTGAACGCCGTTTCGGGCATCACGTCGCTGTAGGGTGGCTTGCCCAGATCCAGCTTCAAGACGCTTTGCTGATGATTCTTCAGATAGATGACTTTCCTGGATTCAAGCTCGGCCATTGATCCAAGTATTTCCGAATAGTCACCAGCTTTTGTCGTGAACTTTGTGCCGTTGAACCGGGGGCCTCTGCTTTTGGTGAAGCTGATCAGTACGTCGTTCGCCGCGGCATGACCTATTAACGATTCCAGTTGCTGGAATCCCTTTGAGGACTGAGTCGCTTCCCTCGTTGCAGCGTTGAACAGATGCTGCAGTTCTGTCGCATTGCCGCCCTTGGGTATGGAAACAACGTCCTGGCTCAGGCGTGTGACGAGCTGTTCGACTGTTTCGAGTGCATCATCCTTGAACAATGCCCGGGCATGCGCCAGCGTCGGCAACGTCATGCGAATCTCCGCTGCAACCCCGGTCTTGCTCAGGGCCTTGACCAGGTCGTACGAGCCGCTGCTGGTACTGCTAAGCGCTCGGAGTTGTCCGGCTCCGGCCCGGATGACGGTATGGCCGAAATGGCTGAGTTTCATCACGCCTTTGCCGACCAGTCTGGCACCACCGTAAACCAGCTTCGGAACGCCATCGAGCGGATTGAACACCGACAGCGCAACGCTTGCGCCGACCTTGCTCAGGCTTAACAGTCTTGTACTGCTGCCCAGCGCCTTGCTGAACGGCCCCAGCGCTCCGGCAAAGACGAAGAGGATCGCGGTAAGGTCCATCACACAGCTGAATATGGCGCCGCTGCGAAGATCCGGATCACCGGAGGACAGGCCCCTGATGCACTGGCGGAACGGGATGACGATGTCGAGAAAGGTTTCGGTGACGTTGTCCCAGTCATCATGTTTCTTCTCCAGGGCAGGTCTGTCGTAACTGATTGCATAAAACTGATCGTAATGGGTCGGGGGATTATGTTCGGCAATGATTTCGCCGATCTTGTTGAAACGCTCCGAGTTGAAACTGTGCATAGGGCTACGCGTGAAGGGGAGCACGTCGTCAGGTTCATCGAATTCGGCAAAGCGTTCGAGAATGATGCCCGGCCTGTCTCGCAGCTCCTCGCCCAAGGGGGGCTGGCCTTCGAAGTAGGCGGTTTTTTCGATTCGCGTGGAAAGATACGTCAGCGACTTGAAGTCGCTGTCGCCGTTCGGTCCCTCGGTAAACCATCCATACTCATCAGTTGTATGGCCACGGATGTAAGCTTCAGCCAGTGCCGGATTATTTCGGCAAATGCCTTGCAGAGGGAATACTTCAAAGCAGTAAAAATGCAATCCATACTTGCAAAGCAGCATGTTGCCGAAACGCGCTGTTAAACGTGGGTCAAAAGGTACGAAGTTACTGTTTTTCGGGGAGTGTGAGGTAACTTCGCGTACGCTGAATATGGCCACCTTGCCGAATTCAAGTGCCATCCGTTCTTCCAGTGACAATCGTGAAAGTGTCAGGCGCACAGTGGTATTGATGGGCGTTTTGTATTGCTTGAAGTGTTCTTTTACTTTTGCCTTGTAAATGTCGTTGATTGGCTCGAGTGTCAGCAGATCCGGATACGCCTTGTAGATACTTGTGCCGGATTGCCTGTCATAGCCCTTTTTGAACAGCAAGTTGCGGGTCATATAAACATCAAGTACGGAATGATAGTTGCGTTTGTATCCGTATTCGACCGGCAACGCTATTTGCATCATCGGGTCGCAACCAACGTCGTACAGCTCGGCTTTCGCCAGCTTGCGCCGGCTGACCGGTGGGGTGGCAATCGTTGTCAGTGCGGCGTTGATCGCCTCGATGTGGGCGTTGTATTGGGTGGCTGCCTGCTTGAACAGCTCCTGGGTTGGCAGGTCATTGGCATTCTCCGGTTCCAGGCCATTCAGCATCGACCAGTCCATGATGCCTCGCAGGTTCGCCCAGTCATGCAGGGTCTGCTGTTGCGCACTGGTGGGCAAAATCGCGCCCAATTCAAGCAGCTTGTCATAGGACATCTGACTGGACAGGCCAGGCGCGATGCTCTCGGCCAGACTTACCGATTTGCGCAGAATTACCCAGCCTGGCGTGCCGATCTGTAGCGTCGTGGGTGTCCTGATCAGGAACTCGGGCGCAAGTCCGGCGAGGATCAGTTCCAGCGTCATGGGAACTGCATATTCCTTGATACGTCGGCGTCCGAGTGCCTGTTCCAGTGCCAGGTTGACCTCATGGGAGGTAGCCTGCACGTAACCTGGGTTATAGATATTTTGCTCGATGAAATTCTGGTTCTTGTCATCGCGACCCAACGACAAATCCAGCATGACCGCTGCGACCAGCAGGCGACTGCGCTGCGCTGTGCTAAGCACAGTCGCATTGGCCATGGACGGTCCATTCAACGCTTCAAGGCAGGACTGGACGAAAGCTCTGGCTTCTTCGGTCTCGATCAGCAATTCCCAGGCGCGACGCGGGTATTCACGCAGGGCTGTCGGCGTCTCTTTCTTTAGCAGTGCACCCGCCAGATAATTGATCAGCGGTTCCGTGCGCGGCTCGCCCTTGTCCATCAGCCTATGGATGACCTGATAGATAGCCGATTGCTGATCTTCGTCGATGCACAGCTCTGTTGCGCCGGTTTCGTTCGATATCCCCCAGTAGTTGCCATGCGTGGGCGGCAGCGGCAACGTCAGTTCGAGCCAGGCAATCAGGTTTTGCAACTGGTCTGCGGTCTCGGGCAGGTTCAGTTGCTGGAACTGCAGCCAGTTGAGCAAGGGCAGACGGTCGCTTGAAGACACGATACCACCTGTCATGACTGCACTGCTGGCCAGCAGTTGCAGGTCGGCTTTCAACGAATCAATCTCGTTGATCTGCTGGGTGATATCAATGCGCTCGATAAACGTCCCGACAGTTGTTTCGATTTCATGGACTTGAAAGATTTCGCCCTTTTTATTGACCAGTGTCCAGTTGTCATCATTGATTTCCAACGTATCGACGATTGCAACGAATTGTGGCTGACGTACCAGTTGGCGCAGGACGATGTGTGCCGAAAAATGCGCTTGATTGAATAGACTTCCCTCAAAAGTCGATATGCACAGTTGTTTGTTATTAACACGGTTGGTGGGGTAGGCATAGTTGTCGCTGGCCTTGGCCTTTTCCCACTTTTCGAGCATGGCTCTCATTGTCTGCGCAATAGCACGTCGCTCAAGTTGCTCACTTGATAGAGGTGTTGGGGTAAAAAGATTGGTTAAAGTCGTCATTGGGTGTCAGTCCATCCATGGCTATATAGGTGGGTCAATAAACGGGTATAGCGAAGTTTTGTTTTCGCATGGCGACTATATCGGCGCAGTCAGGGTTTGTTCTGCAGTATTGGTTTCAATGTATGTTTCCTGTCGGTCGATACGAGGGCAATTTTGTTCAATACAGGAGGCTATGCCTTAGTTAGCCTGAGTCTCTTTCTCCCCAATCTGCGGCAGGTGCGTTATGAGTCTGATTGTGTCGATGGCGGCGTTCGCGCTAGTGGCGTCCATAACCCCGGGCCCGGTGAACATCGTCGCGCTGAGTTCCGGTGCGCAGTTCGGCTTTCGGGCCAGTCAGCGGCACGTGGCGGGAGCGACGCTGGGGTTTGTGTTGTTGCTGGTACTGATGGGCCTGGGCCTGCATGAAGTCCTGAAACTGTGGCCATTCCTGACCCGGGTGGTGCAATTGGCCGGGGTGGCGTTTCTGTTGTTCATGGCCTGGAAACTGGCTGCCGATGACGGCCAGTTGCATGCCGGCGAGGCGGGGCGGGCGCCGTCGATGTTGTACGGCGCGGTGATGCAATGGCTCAACCCGAAAGCCTGGCTGGCCTGTGTGGCAGGGATGGGCGCGTTTGTCGCCGATGGCGAGGCGCGGTTGGTCTGGCAGTTCGCGGCGGTGTATCTGGTGATCTGTTATCTGTCGGTCGGTTGCTGGGTCTATGCCGGGACGTTTCTGCGTGGGTATCTGGGCAATCCGAAGGGGATGCGCCTGTTCAATCGGTTGATGGCCTTGTTGCTGGCGGCGAGCGCGGGTTATCTGCTGTTGCCGTGAGCCCGGCGCCAGGGTCAGCCGCGATACTGGCCGGGTGTTGCCGCCAGATGCTGTTTGAATGCGCGCTGAAAATGCGCCTGATCGGCAAACCCTGCTTCCAGTGCGACATCGGCAATCAACTGGCCGCTGCGCAGACGTTCGCGAGCAAACTGGATGCGCTGATTGATCACAAACGCATGCGGCGTCATGCCGTAATGCTGCTTGAACGCTCGGATCAGATACGACGGTGACAACTGCGCCGCCGTGCAGATGTCCTCCAGGCTGAGCAGGTCAGTGCAGTGTTCGCGGATGAAGTCGGCGGCGCGTTCGAGTTTGCAATTCGGTTCGCGCAGCGGTGGTTCAGCCGGATTCAGGCGCAGTTGCAGATCGCTGAAAAACTCCACCGCTGCGCTGTGTTTGCGCAGTACGTCCTGCTGCTCATCGACCAGTGTGACGTAAAGTCCTTGCAGGTCACGAAACAGTCGCGGGTCATCCAGGTGAGTAGTGGAGAACCGCCGAAACTCAAGCTCCGCACTGGACCCCAGTTGATGCTGCAAATCCGTCAGCCACGGCGTCTCCACATACAACATCAGGTACGACCACGGCTGATCATCGATCGGATTGCAGGCATGCACGTCTCCTGGATTCATCAGCACCACCGTACCGTCGGCGACTTCGAACCGCGATTGCTCATGCACATAAATGCTGCGCCCCGCCGTGATCGCGCCGATCGAAAAATGCGCATGGGAATGGCGCGAGTAGCAGACCTCACGGCCATCGGCGATGGCCCGCGCTTCGATGAAGGGCAGGGCAGCGTCCCGCCAGAAGCGTGGGGCTTTTTCAGGATTTTTGGCGGCAGCGTGTTTCATCGTTATGGTTCCCGGCAGGCCAGAACCGGAGTGTATTAGCTCTGGCCGGCGAAGGCCCGCTCCAGTTCGGCGATGTCGAGTTTTTTCATCTTGAACATGGCCTGCATTGCCCGTTGCGACTTGCTGGTGTCGGGGTCCAGCATCATGTGCATGAACGCCACCGGCACGATCTGCCACGACACCCCGAACTTGTCCTTGAGCCAGCCGCATTGCTGGGCCTCGACCGGGCCACCGGCCGACAGGTTGCCCCAGAAGTGGTCGACTTCTTCCTGATTCTGGCAATTGACCTGAAACGAAATGGCTTCACTGAACTTGAACATCGGCCCGCCGTTGAGGCCGGTGAAGGTCTGGCCGTCGAGTTCGAAACTGACGGTCATTACCGCGCCTTCCGGCTTGCCGTGAAATTCCTGGCCGACTTTGCTGTAGTGGGTCAGGCCGGTGATTTTCGAATGGTCGAAGATCGAGCAATAGAACTTCGCCGCCGCTTCGGCCTGCTCGTCGAACCACAGGCACGGCGTGATTTTTTGAAAGCGTTGCATGGCAGTCATCCTCGGCAGGTTAGACACGCAGGATTATCAGCGTAGTCAGTCCTTGGTCGAAGGGCGGTGCCGTAGATCGACAACTGAAGCATTAGACGCCAAACATTGTGGGAGCGAGCCTGCTCGCGAAAGCGTCGGCACATGCGGCAACGAGCCTGTCAGACACTCCGCATTCGCGAGCAAGCTCGCTCCCACAAGGGGCTCGAGTTGCCTCGGTCAGCGCCGTTCGGCGATCAGCAACAGTGACTGCGGCACCGGGCTTTGCGGGTGCTGCGGCTCTTGCAGGCTGACCAGTTGAAACCCGGCCATGTCCAGCGCATTGCACCAGCTCGACAGCGTGCGGAAATACCACGGCATCGGCTGCCACTGGCCCTTGAACCCGGCGAAGAGCTCTTCACGCCAGCCATCCTGATAATCGCCGGCCGCCACGGCCCACGGGTGCAGGGTCTGGATGATCATGGCACCGCCGGGAGCCAGCAACGCATGCATCGCGGCGAGCAATGGAATGATGTCCTGATGCAGCAGCGAGAAGTTGGCGCAGATCAAATCGTAATCACGACCGATGTCGACTTCGGCCTCGACCAGCGTCTGGTAACTGGCGACGTGCACGCTGGTTGAACCGGCCGCCCGTGCCGCCTCGATCAACGTCGCATCGCCATCGACGCCTGCCACATCGATACCGCGATCCGCCAGCGTCCGCAACAACCAGCCTTCGCCGCAGCCCAGATCCAGCACGCACTCCGGTTGGCGGCCCATGATCGCCAGCAGGATCGCCTGATCGGTGACCTGCTGACGGCTTTCGATGGCACCGCTGCGGATCACTTCGATCCAGGCATCAGCGTTGGCGTGCCAGCTCTGTAACAAGGTGGATTCGGGGGAGGACATGGCGCTGTCTCCGGCAAAGGCAGAATGTGGGCGTTGGCTTGTACGACTGCTATGGTCAAAGGCTGAACAGAGTCTGGCAGAGGATAGACACCATGAGCCCATTAACTGGCGGCTGCCTGTGCGGCGATGTGCGTTTCGAAGCATCAGTCGAACCTTACCGCGTCGGGATCTGCCACTGTCTCGACTGCCGCAAACACCACGGCGCGTTGTTTCATGCCTCGGCGATATTTCCCGAGAATGCGCTGACCGTCAGTGGCAAGACCGGCGAGTATCAAGGGCGGGTGTTCTGTCCGCGCTGTGGTTCGCCGGTACTGGCGCGTTCGGGGGATGAAATTGAAGTCAATGTCGGCTCGCTGGACGCGCCGAACCAGTTCAAGCCGACTTATGAGCTGTGGACTGTGCGGCGTGAGTCATGGTTGCCGGCGCTGCCATTGGCCCACCACTACGAACGTGATCGCGAAGGCACGGGGCGCACCGAGGAATAGCAAAAAGTCCGGGCAATACCGAGTCCCCTGGTGGGAGCGGGCTTGCTCGCGAAAGCGGTGGTTCAGCCAACTCGATATCGACAGACCGATTGCCTTCGCGAGCAAGCCCGCTCCCACAGGATTTGTGTTGGATGGATAGAAATGTGTACACCACCGACCTTGGTGGGAGCGGGCTTGCTCGCGAAAGCGGTGGTTCAGCCAACTCGATGTCGACAGACAGACTGCCTTCGCGAGCAAGCCCGCTCCCACCGGATTTGTGTTGGATGGATAGAAGTGTGCACGCCACCGACCTTGGTGGGAGCGGGCTTGCTCGCGAAAGCGGTGGTTCAGCCAACCCGATGTCGACAGACCGATTGCCTTCGCGAGCAAGCCCGCTCCCACAGGGGAGTCAGCTGACTTCGGTTATCTCAACCGCGAATAAACGCCAGCAGATCCGCATTGATCGTCTCCGCCTCAGTCGTCGGCATCCCGTGCGGAAACCCCGGATACGACTTCAGTGTGCCATTTGGCAGCAGTTTCGCCGACAAAGGCCCGGAGTTTGCGTACGGCACGATCTGATCATCCTCGCCGTGCATCACCAGCACCGGCACGGTGACCTTCTTCAGGTCTTCAGTGAAATCGGTCTGCGAGAACGCGACGATCCCGTCGTGATGCGCCTTGGCCCCGCCGATCATGCCCTGACGCCACCAGTTGCTGATGATCCCTTCCGAAGGCGTGGCCCCCGGGCGGTTGTAACCGTAGAACGGGCCAGTGGGAATGTCGCGATAGAACTGCGCACGATTAGCCGCCAGTTGCGCCTGAAAATCATCGAATACCGATTTCGGCAAGCCACCCGGATTGCTCTCGGTCTGAACCATCAACGGCGGTACTGCGCTGATCAGCACGCCTTTGGCGACGTTGTCCTGACCATGACGGGCGATGTAGTGAATGACCTCGCCGCCGCCGGTGGAGTGGCCGACATGCACCACGTTCTTCACCCCCAGGTGCTGAACCACCGCCAGCGCATCGTCCGCGTAATGGTCCATGTCGTGGCCGTCCCAGACCTGGCTCGACCGTCCGTGCCCGCGACGGTCATGGGCAATCACCCGAAAGCCCTGGGCCAGAAAGAACAGCATCTGCGCATCCCAGTCGTCCGCGCTGAGCGGCCAGCCGTGGTGGAAGTGGATCACCGGGGCGTCCTTCGGGCCCCAGTCCTTGTAGAAAATTTCGACGCCGTCTTTGGTGGTGACAAATCCCATGTTCGCGACTCCTGACCAAGGTGAGGGTTACCGCGCTCGTCGCAGACCGGTCGTGAGGGATCGGACAAGCGCCGTTATCAGCCAGAGGATTAAAGTCGACATTTTGGCGTTGAGGCATGACCGGTGGTCGCCACGTCTGGCTTCACGCGCAAATTAGGCTTTGCTGAAAGGGATAAGCCGAGGCGCGCACAGGCTTTGCTGGCCGTAGCGACGCCCCTTCAGAACACCGTGAGTCTGAGGAAAATCCCCGATGCTGACCTTGAATATCAATGGCAAGGATCAGGAACTCGATGTGCCGGCCGACATGCCGTTGCTCTGGGTCCTGCGAGATGTGGCGCACCTGACCGGTACCAAATTCGGCTGTGGCATGGCCCAGTGTGGCGCCTGCACCGTACACGTCGATGGCGCGCCGCTGCGTGCCTGTATCACGCCCGCCACCGCCGTGGCCCACGGCCAGAAAATCCTCACCATAGAAGGACTGTCCACCGACGGCTCGCACCCGGTGCAGCAGGCCTGGGCCGAACTCGACGTGGTGCAGTGTGGTTACTGCCAGTCCGGGCAGATCATGTCTGCCGCCGCGCTGCTGGCGAAAATCCCCAAACCCACCGACAGCGATATCGATCAGGCGCTCTCCGGCAATATTTGCCGCTGTGGCACCTATCCGCGGATCCGTGCGGCGGTCAAGCGCGCGTCCGAAATCGGCTGATGCATGTTGGGAGAAGGCTGATGAACAGTCCTGTATCGCGTCGCGGATTTCTCAAGGGCAGTGCCGTGCTGGGTGGCGGTCTGGTGGTGGCGTTTGTCGTCCCCGGTGCCCATCGTTTTGCCCTGGCAGCGGAGAATGAAGGCAAGGTCTTCGCGCCGAATGCATTTTTGCGCATTGGTGCCGACAACAGCGTGACGGTGTTGCTCGGGCACTCGGAAATGGGCCAGGGCATCTGGACCGGTCTGACCATGCTGATCGCCGAAGAGCTGGACGCCGACTGGTCGAAGATCCGCGTCGAACACTCGCCGGCCTCGGCCGCCAACTACGGCATGCCGGCGTTTGGCGGGATGCAGATTACCGGCGGCTCGACCTCGACCTGGATGGAGTTCGACCGTTACCGGCTCGCCGGGGCCACGGCGCGGCAGATGCTGGTGGAAGCGGCGGCCAAGCGCTTCAACGTCGCTGCGTCGACGATTCGCACCGAGTCGGGCGTAGTGATCGCCGGCGATAAACGTGCGACGTACGGCGAACTGGCGGACGCCGCCGGGCAACTGCCGGTGCCGGATCCGACGTCGATCACCTTCAAGGAGGCCAAGGACTGGAAGGTCATCGGCAAACCAACCAAACGCCTCGATACCCCGGAGAAAATCACCGGCCGCGCCAGGTTCGGCATGGACGTGCAGTTCGAGGGCTTGATGACTGCGATGGTCGCGCGCGCGCCGGTGTTCGGTGCCACGGTCAAATCCTTCGAGGGCGCCGAGGCACTGGCGGTGCCGGGCGTGCACAAGGTCGTGCAAGTGCCGACCGGCGTGGCGGTGATTGCCATGCATTATTGGGCGGCGAAACTTGGCCGCGATGCGTTGAAAGTCGATTGGGACATGGGGCCGCACACTGACCTGAGCAGCCAGGGCCTGCTCGACAGTTTCCGCAAACTGGCAGCGACACCGGGCACTTCCGCCAGTCAGGCCGGGGATCCGCAGGGCAACTTCGGCAAGGCGGCGAAGAAAATCGACGTCGAATACAGCGTGCCGTATCTTGCGCACGCACCGATGGAACCGCTGAACTGTACGGTAAAGATCAGCGCCGAAAAGTGCGAGATCTGGACCGGCACGCAATTCCAGACCCTCGATCAGATGGTCGCCGGCAAGATCACCGGACTCAAACCGGAACAGGTGGAAATTCACACCGAATTTCTCGGTGGCGGCTTCGGGCGTCGGGCCAATCCGACCTCGGACTTCGTCGCCGAAGCGGTGCAAGTGGCGAAAGCCGCCGGGCTGCCGGTGAAAACCGTGTGGTCGCGCGAGGACGACATTCGTGGCGGGTATTACCGCTCGATGTTCCTGCATCAGGCACGCATAGGCCTGGACGGGCAGGGCATGCCGCTGAGCTGGCAGCATGTTCTGGTCGGCCAGTCGATCATGGCCGGCACCATGCTCGAACAGACCATGGTCAAGAACGGCATCGATTCGACTTCGGTCGAAGGCGTGGCCGACAGCCCGTATATCAAGGGCCTGGCCCATCAGCAGGTCGAGCTGCATTCGCCGCAGACCGGGATCAATGTACTGTGGCTGCGTTCGGTGGGGCACAGCCACACCGCGTTCGTCATGGAGTCGCTGATCGATGAGATGGCCACGGCTGCGGGCAAGGACCCGGTCGAATATCGACGCACCTTGCTCAAGGACCATGCGCGGCACCTCGGGGTGCTGAATCTGGCGGTGGAGAAGGCCAACTGGAAAGCGCCATTGCCGGACGGACATGCGTTGGGTGTGGCGGTGCACGAGTCGTTCGGCAGTTATGTGGCGCAGGTGGCCGAGGTCTCTCAGGACAATCTGGCGATCCGCGTGCACCGCGTGGTGTGTGCGGTGGACTGCGGGATCGCGGTCAACCCGCAGAGCATCGCGGCGCAGATGGAATCGTGCATCACTTTTGGCCTGGGCATGGCGCTGCACAGCAAGCTGACGGTCAAGGACGGCGCGGTGGTGCAGTCCAATTATCACGATTACCAGGTGCTGCGGCTCAGCGAGATGCCGCTGGTCGAGGTGCATATCGTGCCCAGCAGCGACAAGCCCGGCGGCATCGGCGAGGCCGGGGTTCCGCCCACCGCGCCGGCGGTGGCCAACGCGGTGTATGCGCTGACCGGGCAACGCTTGCGTGAACTGCCGCTGCAACTGTCGGGGGTGTGAGATGAAACGACATCTGCTGTTGGGCACGATGATGTTGCTGGGGCTGGGCGGCTATGCCTCGGACCTGTTCGCCGATGATCAGGAAGCGCTCAAGGCATTCGGTACGGTGCAAAAGGTGTTCCAGAGCCCGCGCTGCCAGAACTGCCACATTCCCGGCGACTCGCCACTGCAATTCGATGCCGGCATTCCACACGCGATGAATGTGGTGCGCGGCATGGACGGCAAGGGTGCTGCCGGTTTGCCTTGCGCCACCTGCCATGGCGAGAGCAATCCGCCTGAAAGTTATGGCGCGCATGCACCTCCGGGAGCGCCGCACTGGAGCCTGCCGCCGGCGGCGCACAAGATGGCCTGGATCGGCCTGCCACCGGACAAGTTGTGCGCGATGATCAAGGACCGTTCGAGCAACGGCGACCGTGATTTCGCCGCACTGATCAAACATGTCAGCGACGACAAACTGGTGTTGTGGGGCTGGAATCCCGGGGCAGGGCGCGCACCGGTGCCGGTGCCGCATGACATTTTTGTGGCCCAGTTCAAGCTTTGGGCCGATGCCGGTGGGCCGTGCCCGGTAGCCGGGAGTTGACGATGTGACCCTGCGCAAAATCAGGCTACTCTACGGCCACTGACCTCGATGGAGTGCGTGATGCTGGCCCCGAGTAAACCCGCCAATGAAGCTGTGCGAATCCAGGCGTTGCACGCACTGAACGTCCTGGATTCTGCGCCCGAAGAACGCTTCGACCGATTAACCCGTCTGGCCAAACGCCTGTTCAACGTGCCGATTGCGCTGGTCACCCTGGTGGACAAGGATCGGCAATGGTTCAAGTCGTGCGTCGGCCTCGACGTCAACGAAACCCCGCGTGATGTGTCGTTCTGTGGGCACGCGATTCTTCAGGACGAATTGCTGCTAGTGCCCGATGCCAAGCAGGACAAACGCTTTCATGACAATCCGCTGGTCACCGGTGAGCCAAAGATTCGTTTCTACGCGGGCTACCCGCTGACCGTGCCCAACGGCAACAAAATGGGCACGTTGTGCCTGATCGACACCAAGCCGCGCGAACTCGACGACGAGGAGCGTGCCCTGTTGCGTGATCTGGCCGGTATGGCCGAGCAGGAGTTGATGGCGGTGCAGATGGCGAACATGGACGAGCTGACGTTGCTGTCCAACCGCCGTGGCTTCAAGGCCCTCGCTCAACATGCGCTGGATGCCTGCAAGCACCGGGACAAACCGGCGACACTGCTGTTTTTCGACCTAAATGACTTTAAACACATCAATGATCACTACGGCCATGCTGAAGGCGACAGTGCGCTGAAGACCTTCGCCGATGTGCTGCGCATTGCCTTTCGCGAGAGCGACGTGATCGGGCGCCTGGGTGGCGATGAGTTCGTGGCGCTGCTGACCGGCTCCTGTCACGTCGAGACCACGGCGATCATGGCCCGGCTCAAGGAGATCCTCGACGAGCGCAACGCCACGTTGCAGCGCGGTTATGACATCCGCTTCAGCGTCGGCCAGATTGCCTACGATCCGCAACGCCACGACAGCGTCGATCGGCTGCTGGCGGATGCCGACGAGGCGATGTATGCGCACAAGCAGGCATTGAAGCGGCGCTGATTCGGGCCTCATCGCTGGCAAGCCAGCTCCCACAGATTTAGCGGCTGCCCACAAAATCCAGATACACCGCAGAACCCTGTGGGAGCGGGCTTGCTCGCGAAAGCGTCCGCTCAGGCGATATCCATGTCGAATGTGCCGGCCTCTTCGTGAGCAAGCCCACTCCCACAGGTTTATCCGCTGCCCACAAAGTTCAGGCGCATCGCAAAACAGTGTGGGAGCGAGCTTGCTCGCGAAAACGTCCGGTCAGGCGATATCCATGTCGAATGTGCCGGCCTCTTCGTGAGCAAGCCCACTCCCACAGGTTTGTCGGCTGCCCACAAAGTTCAGGCGCATCGCAAAACAGTGTGGGAGCGGGCTTGCTCGCGAAAGCGTCCGCTCAGGCGATATCCATGTCGAATGTGCCGGCCTCTTCGTGAGCAAGCCCACTCCCACAGGTTTATCCGCTGCCCACAAAGTTCAGGCACATCGCAAAACAGTATGGGAGCGAGCTTGCTCGCGAAAGCGTCCGCTCAGGCGATATCCATGTCGAATGTGCCGGCCTCTTCGTGAGCAAGCCCACTCCCACAGGTTTATCCGCTGCCCACAAAATCCAGATACACCGCAGAACCCTGTGGGAGCGAGCTTGCTCGCGAAAGCGTCCGGTCAGGCGATATCCATGTTGAATGTGCCGGCCTCTTCGTGAGCAAGCTCACTCCCACAGGTTTATCCGCTGCCCACAAAGTTCAGGCGCATCGCAAAACAGTGTGGGAGCGGGCTTGCTCGCGAAAGCGTCCGGTCAGGCGATATCCATGTCGAATGTGCCGGCCTCTTCGTGAGCAAGCCCACTCCCACAGGTTTATCCGCTGCCCACAAAGTTCAGGCGCATCGCAAAACAGTGTGGGAGCGAGCTTGCTCGCGAAAGCGTCCGGTCAGGCGATATCCATGTCGAATGTGCCGGCCTCTTCGTGAGCAAGCCCACTCCCACAGGTTTGTCGGCTGCCCACAAAGTTCAGGCGCATCGCAAAACAGTGTGGGAGCGGGCTTGCTCGCGAAAGCGTCCGCTCAGGCGATATCCATGTCGAATGTGCCGGCCTCTTCGTGAGCAAGCTC
>NZ_FYDR01000010.1:0-84068 GCF_900187525.1 Pseudomonas sp. Irchel s3a10 | reverse complement strand
AGCGTCCGCTCAGGCGATATCCATGTTGAATGTGCCGGCCTCTTCGTGAGCAAGCTCACTCCCACAGGTTTATCCGCTGCCCACAAAGTTCAGGCGCATCGCAAAACAGTGTGGGAGCGGGCTTGCTCGCGAAAGCGTCCGCTCAGGCGATATCCATGTCGAATGTGCCGGCCTCTTCGTGAGCAAGCCCACTCCCACAGGTTTATCCGCTGCCCACAAAGTTCAGGCGCATCGCAAAACAGTGTGGGAGCGAGCTTGCTCGCGAAAGCGTCCGGTCAGGCGATATCCATGTTGAATGTGCCAGCCTCTTCGTGAGCAAGCCCACTCCCACAGGTTTATCCGCTGTTCACGAAATTCAGGCTCACTCCTACAGGGGGATTTGGGGTGTTCAAGAAATTGCAGGCACAAAAAAACCCGCCGATTGGCGGGTTTTTTATCGGCTATCGAAGATTACTCTTCGATGTTGCCCATGGCGGTGGTGTTGAAGCCGCCGTCGACGTACATGATTTCACCGCTGATGCCCGACGCCAGGTCGGAGCACAGGAAGGCGCCGGCGTTGCCGACTTCTTCGATGGTAACGTTGCGGCGCAGTGGGGTTTGCGCTTCGTTGGCGGCCAGCATCTTGCGGAAGTTCTTGATGCCCGAGGCTGCCAGGGTACGGATCGGCCCAGCCGATACGCAGTTGACGCGGGTGCCGTCCGGGCCCAGGGAGCCGGCCAGATAACGTACGCCGGCTTCCAGCGAAGCCTTGGCCATGCCCATCACGTTGTAGTTCGGCATGGTGCGCTCGGCGCCCAGGTACGACAGGGTCAGCAGGCTGCCGTTGCGGCCTTTCATCATTTCGCGGCCAGCCTTGGCCAGGGCCACAAAGCTGTAGGCGCTGATGTCGTGAGCGATGCGGAAACCTTCACGGGTGGTGGCTTCGGTGAAGTCGCCGTCCAGTTGGTCGCCCGGGGCGAAGCCGACGGAGTGCACGATGCAGTCCAGGCCGTCCCACTTCTTGCTCAACTCTTCGAAGACCTTGGCGATTTCTTCATCGCTGGCCACGTCGCACGGGAAGCACAGCTCAGGGCTCGAACCCCAGCCCTGTGCGAACTCTTCAACGCGACCCTTGAGTTTGTCGTTCTGATAAGTGAAGGCAAGCTCAGCGCCCTCGCGATGCATGGCGGCAGCGATGCCGGATGCGATGGACAGCTTGCTGGCGACACCGACGATCAGTACGCGCTTACCGGCGAGAAAACCCATGTGTTGCTCCTCTTTCAGGTTATTGCGCAGTGGCTGGTGCCAAAAAAGCGGCTTCCAGCAACTGCTGTGTATACGGATGTTTGGGGGCGGCAAAAATATCTTGCGCAGCTCCCTGTTCGACCACTTGGCCATGCTTGACCACCATCAGCTGGTGGCTCAGCGCTTTGACGACAGCCAGGTCATGGCTGATGAACAAATACGTCAGGTTGTACTTGGCTTGCAGTGAACGCAACAGCTCCACCACTTGCCGCTGCACCGTGCGGTCGAGCGCGGAAGTCGGCTCGTCCAGCAGGATCAGCGCCGGTTTCAGCACCAAAGCCCGGGCAATGGCGATACGTTGCCGTTGCCCGCCGGAAAATTCGTGAGGGTAGCGGTGCCGGGTTTCCGGATCCAGACCTACCTCCTTCAATGCCGCAATAATCGCCGCTTCCTGCTCGGCCGCGGTGCCCATCTTGTGAATCCGCAGGCCTTCGCCAACGATGTCGCTGACGCACATCCGCGGGCTCAGGCTGCCGAACGGGTCCTGAAACACCACCTGCATCTCCCGACGCAACGGGCGAATCTCGTTCTGCGTCAGGCAGTCTAGCTGCTTGCCCTCAAAGCGAATGGCGCCTTTGCTGCCGATCAGCCGCAAAATCGCCAGACCCAGCGTGGATTTGCCGGAACCGCTTTCCCCCACGATCCCCAGGGTCTGACCCTGAGGCAGGCTGAAATTGATGCCGTCCACTGCCTTGACGTAATCCACCGTGCGCTTGAGCAGGCCTTTCTTGATCGGGAACCAGACTTTGAGGTTCTCGACTTCAAGCAACGGCGCCCCGATTTTATTGCTCGCCGGGCCCCCGCTGGGCTCCGCACCGAGCAATTCCCGAGTGTACGGATGCTGCGGCGAACGGAACAGCTCCGCGCACGATGCCTGTTCGACGATGCAACCGCGCTGCATGACACATACGCGATGCGCAATTCTTCGCACCAGGTTCAAATCGTGACTGATCAGTAGCAGCGACATGCCTAATCGAGCCTGAAGTTCCTTGAGCAAATCGAGGATTTTCAGCTGAACGGTCACGTCCAGTGCGGTAGTCGGTTCATCGGCGATCAGCAGTTCCGGCTCGTTGGCCAACGCCATGGCGATCATCACGCGCTGGCGCTGGCCGCCGGACAATTCGTGGGGCAAGGCCTTGAGGCGCTTGTGCGGCTCGGGGATGCCGACCATCTCCAGCAGCTCCAAAGTGCGCTTGGTCGCGACTTTGCCGCTCAGGCCCTTGTGGATGCCGAGGATCTCGTTGATCTGTTTTTCAATCGAGTGCAGCGGGTTGAGCGAGGTCATCGGCTCCTGAAAGATCATCGCGATGCGGTTGCCACGGATGTGGCGGATGGTCTTTTCGCTCAGGTCCAGCAGATTCTGCCCGGCATAGTTGATGCTGCCGGCCGGATGGCGGGCCAGCGGGTAGGGCAGCAGGCGCAGGATCGAGTGCGCGGTCACCGATTTGCCCGAGCCGGATTCGCCGACCAGCGCCAGGGTTTCGCCGCGTTTGATGTCGAAGCTCACGCCCTCGACCACCCGGTGCAGTCGCTCGTTGAGGCCGAACTCGACGGCGAGGTCGCGCACTTCGATCAGATTGTCCTGATTCATTTCACTTCCTCGGGTCGAAGGCATCGCGAGCGGACTCGCCGATAAACACCAGCAAACTCAACATCAGCGCCAGCACGGCAAACGCGCTCATGCCCAGCCACGGTGCCTGCAGGTTGGATTTGCCCTGAGCGACCAGTTCACCCAGCGACGGGCTGCCGGCGGGCAGGCCGAAGCCGAGGAAATCCAGCGCAGTCAGGGTACCGATGGCGCCGGTGAGGATGAACGGCATGAAGGTCATGGTCGAGACCATCGCGTTGGGCAGGATGTGGCGGAACATGATTGCGCCGTTCTGCATGCCCAGCGCCCGCGCGGCGCGCACGTATTCGAGGTTACGGCCGCGCAGGAACTCGGCGCGCACCACGTCGACCAGGCTCATCCACGAGAACAGCAGCATGATCCCCAGCAGCCACCAGAAATTCGGCTGGACGAAACTGGCAAGAATGATCAGCAGGTACAGCACCGGTAGCCCCGACCAGATCTCCAGAAAACGCTGCCCGGCCAGATCGACCCAGCCGCCATAGAAACCCTGCAGCGCGCCGGCAATCACGCCGATGATCGAACTCAACACGGTCAGGGTCAGGGCAAACAGCACCGAAATGCGGAAGCCGTAGATCACCCGTGCCAGCACATCGCGGCCCTGATCGTCGGTGCCCAGCAGGTTGTCCGCCGAAGGCGGGGCCGGGGCCGGGACTTTCAGGTCGTAGTTGATGCTCTGGTAGCTGTAGGGAATCGGCGCCCACAACACCCAAGCGTCCTTGGCCTTGAGCAGTTCGCGGATGTACGGGCTCTTGTAGTTGGCTTCCAGCGGGAATTCGCCGCCGAAGGTGGTTTCCGGGTAGCGCTTGATCGCCGGGAAATACCAGTTGTTGTCGTAATGCACCACCAACGGCTTGTCGTTGGCGATCAGCTCCGCACCGAGGCTCAGGCCGAACAGGATCAGAAACAGCCACAGCGACCACCAGCCACGCTTGTTGGCCTTGAACAGTTCGAACCGGCGGCGGTTGAGAGGGGATAGGTTCATCTCAATGCTCCCGGCTGGCGAAGTCGATGCGCGGATCGACCAGGGTGTAAGTGAGGTCGCCGATCAGTTTCACCACCAGACCGAGCAGGGTGAAGATGAACAGAGTGCCGAACACCACCGGGTAATCGCGATTGATCGCCGCTTCGAAACTCATCAGGCCCAGACCGTCGAGGGAGAAAATCACTTCCACCAGCAACGAGCCCGTGAAGAAGATGCCGATGAACGCCGACGGGAACCCGGCAATCACCAGCAGCATGGCGTTGCGGAACACGTGGCCGTAGAGCACGCGGTTGCGCGTCAGGCCCTTGGCCTTGGCGGTGACCACGTACTGCTTGTTGATCTCGTCGAGAAAACTGTTTTTGGTCAGCAGGGTCATGGTCGCGAAGTTGCCGATCACCAGCGCCGTCACCGGCAGTGCCAGGTGCCAGAAGTAGTCGAGAATCTTACCGCCCAGGCTCAGCTCATCAAAGTTGTTCGAGGTCAGGCCACGCAGCGGGAACCAGTCCAGATAACTGCCGCCGGCAAACACCACGATCAGCAGAATCGCAAAGAGGAACGCCGGGATCGCGTAGCCGATGATGATCGCGGAGCTGGTCCAGACGTCGAAGTGACTGCCGTGCCGCGTGGCCTTGGCGATCCCCAGCGGGATCGACACCAGGTACATGATCAGCGTGCTCCACAGCCCGAGCGAGATCGACACCGGCATCTTTTCCTTGATCAGGTCGATGACCTTGGCGTCGCGGAAGAAGCTGTCGCCGAAATCCAGCTGCGCGTAGTTCTTGACCATGATCCACAGACGTTCCGGGGCCGACTTGTCGAACCCGTACATGTGCTCGATTTCCTTGATCAGCGCCGGATCCAGGCCTTGCGCGCCACGATAGGCCGAACCGGCCACCGAGACTTCGGCACCGCCACCGGCAATGCGGCTGGTGGCGCCTTCGAAGCCTTCGAGCTTGGCGATCATCTGTTCCACCGGGCCGCCGGGCGCGGCCTGAATGATCACGAAGTTGATAAGCAAAATGCCGAACAGGGTCGGGATGATCAGCAGCAGTCGCCGAAAGATATACGCCAGCATCTGATTACTCCGTGCCCACAGGGTCGGCTTGCAGTTTGGTTTCGACTTCTATGGCGGGTTTCGCGTCAGGTTTGACCCACCAGGTGTTAATCCCGATGTCGTATTTGGGCGAGACTTTCGGGTGACCGATGTGGTTCCAGTACGCCACGCGCCAGGTCTTGATGTGCCAGTTGGGGACCACGTAGTAACCCCATTGCAGCACCCGATCCAGCGCTCGCGCATGGGCCACCAGGCTGCTGCGTGAATCGGCGTTGATCAGGTTTTCCACCAGTTGATCGACGATCGGATCCTTCAGGCCCATGGTGTTGCGGCTGCTCGGTTTGTCGGCGGCGGCGCTCATCCAGAATTCGCGCTGCTCGTTACCCGGCGAGTTGGATTGCGGGAAGCTGCCGACCATCATGTCGAAGTCCCGCGAACGCACGCGGTTGATGTACTGCGAAACGTCGACGCGGCGGATCACCAGGTCGATGCCGAGGTCAGCCAGATTGCGTTTGAACGGCAGCAGCACGCGTTCGAATTCGGTCTGTGCCAGGAGGAACTCGATGACCACCGGTTTGCCGTTGGCGTCGACCATTTTGTCGTCGACGATCTTCCAGCCAGCCTCCTGCAACAGCTGATAGGCCTCGCGCTGCTGGGCGCGGATCATGCCGCTGGCGTCGGTCTTCGGGTTTTCGAAGGCTTCGCTGAACACCTGCGCCGGCAGTTTGCTGCGAAACGGTTCGAGGATCGCCCGTTGCTCGGCGTCGGGCAGGCCGGTGGCGGCCATTTCCGAGTTTTCGAAATAACTGCGGGTGCGGAAGTAGGCACCGTTGAACAGCTGTTTGTTGGTCCACTCGAAATCAAACAGCAGGCCGAGCGCCTGACGCACCCGCACATCCTGAAACACCGGGCGGCGCAGGTTGAAGACGAAGCCCTGCATGCCGGTCGGGTTGCTGTTGGCGATCTGTTCCTTGATCAGCCGGCCTTCGGTCACGGCCGGGATGTTGTAAGCGTTGGCCCAGTTCTTCGCGGTCATTTCCAGCCAGTAATCGAACTGGCCGGCCTTCAGCGCTTCGACGGCGACGGTGTTGTCGCGGTAGTAATCGGTGGTCATCACATCGAAGTTGTAGAACCCGCGATTGACCGGCAGATCCTTGCCCCAGTAATCCTTGACCCGCTCATAGCGCACCGAGCGCCCGGCCTTCACTTCGGCGACCTTGTACGGGCCGCTGCCCAGCGGAATCTCCAGATTGCCTTTGGTGAAATCACGATTGGCC
Source organism: Pseudomonas sp. Irchel s3a10 (assembly GCF_900187525.1). Lineage (NCBI taxonomy): Bacteria > Pseudomonadati > Pseudomonadota > Gammaproteobacteria > Pseudomonadales > Pseudomonadaceae > Pseudomonas > Pseudomonas sp. Irchel s3a10. The sequence continues at coordinate 77,841 of NZ_FYDR01000010.1, read as the reverse complement.
CACCAGTGTTTCGGCAGCACCGGGAGCTGACCGAGGATCAGCGGCAACTCGCGATTGTTGGTGTGCTTGAACTTGAACAGCACCTTGAGCGGGTCTTCGGCGATGACTTCGGCAACATCGCTGTAGTAACCGCGAAACAGCGGCGAGCCGTCCTTGGTCAGGGTCTGGAAGCTGAACACCACGTCTTCGGCGCGCACCGGATGACCGTCATGAAACCGCGCTTCCGGGCGCAGGTAGAAACGCACCCAGCTGTTGTCCGGGGCTTTCTCGATCTTTGCGGCAATCAGGCCGTACTCGGTGAACGGCTCGTCGAGGCTGTGCTTGGTCAGGGTGTCGTAGATCTGTCCAACGTCATCGGCCGGCACGCCTTTGCTGATGAACGGGTTGAGGCTGTCGAAGCCGCCAAACCCGGCCTGGCGAAAGATCCCGCCCTTCGGCGCGTCGGGGTTCAAGTAGTCGAATTGCTTGAAATCGGCCGGGTATTTCGGCGGCTCGTTGTACAGGGTCACGGCATGTTGCGGGGCGGCAATCGCCAGCCCGGCGAACAGCAGACCGCTCGCCTGCACGAGCAGGGCGCGGATGGGCATCATTTATTGTTCTCCGAAGATTTCAGCCACCACGCGCTCAGGCCCAGGGTGTAGGGCGGTGTGGTGACGAAAGCCAACCGGTTGCGGTAGGCCAGTCGGTGATAATTGAGGTACCAGTTGGGAATGCTGTAGTGCTGCCAGAGCAGCACGCGGTCGAGCGCCTTGCCGGCGGCGACCTGTTCGTCGCGGGTTTGCGCGGCGAGCAATTGTTCGAGCAGGTGATCGACCACCGGATTGGCGATGCCGGCGTAATTCTTGCTGCCCTTGACCCCGACCTGACTGGAATGAAAGTACTGCCATTGCTCCAGGCCTGGGCTGAGGGTCTGGTTGAGTGTCATCAGAATCATGTCGAAATCGAACTGGTCCAGGCGCTGTTTGTACTGGGCGCGATCCACCGTGCGCAGGCGCGCGTCGATGCCGATGCTGTTGAGGTTCTCGATGTACGGCTGAAGGATCCGTTCAAGGTTCGGGTTGACCAGCAGCAGTTCGAAACCCAGCGGCTGACCCTTGGCGTTTTGCAGGCGCTGGCCGTTGAGCTTCCAGCCGGCCTCGGCGAGCAGGGCCAGGGCCTTGCGCATGGTTTCCCGGGGGATGCCGCGGCCGTCGGTCTGCGGCAGGCTGAACGGCTCGGTAAACAGCTTCGCGGGTAACTGATCTTTATACGGCTTGAGCATCAGCCATTCATGCCCGACCGGCAGGCCGCTGGCGCTGAATTCGCTGTTGGGGTAGTAGCTGGTGGTGCGTTTGTAGGCATTGCTGAACAGCGCGCGGTTGGTCCACTCGAAGTCGAACATCAGGCCCAGCGCTTCGCGCACCTTGACGTCGCTGAAAGTCGCGCGCCGGGTGTTCATGAACAGGCCCTGACTCTGGGTCGGGATCTGGTGCGGGATCTGCGCCTTGATCACGTCGCCACGGCGCACCGCCGGGAAGTTGTAGCCGTTGGCCCAGTTCTTTGCCTGATGCTCGATGTAGATGTCGAATTCGCCGGCCTTGAAGGCTTCGAAGGCCACGTCGCTGTCGCGGTAGAACTCGACTTCCATGCGATCGAAGTTGTACTTGCCGCGATTGACCGGCAGATCCTTGCCCCAGTAATCCTTGACCCGCTCGAAAATCAGCTGCCGCCCCGGCGTCACCGAGGTGATGCGGTAAGGGCCGCTGCCCAGCGGTGGCTCGAAGGTGGTGGCCTTGAAGTCGCGATCCTTCCAGTAATGCTGCGGCAGCACCGGCAATTCACCGAGGCGCAGAATCAGCAGCGGATTGCCCGAGCGCTTCATCACGAATCGGATGCGCTGCGGGTTGAGGATGTCGACCCGCGACACTTCTTGCAGGGCGGTGCGGTACAGCGGGTGGCCGTCCTTGAGCAGCAAGCGATAGGAAAACGCCACGTCGTAGGCGGTGATCTGGGTGCCGTCGTGGAAACGCGCTTCCGGGCGCAGATTGAACACCACCCAGCTGCGATCTTCGCTGTATTCCACCGATTGCGCGATCAGTCCATAGCTCGACGCCGGCTCGTCACCGGACGGCGAATACTGGCCGGTGCCGACCATCAGCGGCTCGTTCAGCTCGTTGATGCCGTACTGCAGGAAATTCGGTGTCGTGACCGGGCTGGAGCCCTTGAAGGTGTACGGGTTGACCGTATCGAAGGTGCCGAACGCCATCACCCGCAACGTACCGCCCTTGGGCGCTTGCGGGTTGACCCAGTCGAAGTGGGTAAATCTGGCCGGGTACTTGAGCGTGCCGAACTGCGCATAACCGTGACTCTCGGTAATCGTCGCGCTTGCGGGTGAGCTCAAGGCCAGGCTGATCAGGAGCAGGAGGAGGGGACGCTTCAAGTCAGATCCGATCCAGGCGGCTTGGGCTTTGTGGGCCGTACAGTAACAGCTTGTCTGGACAGGAAAAAGATGCGGGTTAATGCTGTGTTAATGCAAAAAAAAGATCGCAGCCTTCGGCAGCTCCTACAGAGATCAATGTAGGAGCTGCCGAAGGCTGCGATCTTTTGATTTCAACTCAGTGCGGCTGGTAAACCGTGAGCATCTGCCCAGGCTTGAGGGCCTTGCCGGCACCCGGGTTCCAGCGCTTGAGATGCTGCATCTCGACGTTGAAACGCTTGGCCACGACGTACAGCGTGTCGCCACGCTTGACCTTGTACTGGGTCTGCTGCTGGCTGTCGGTCTTGCCTTTGGTCTTGCTGTTGGCGGCAATCACCGTGTTGACCCGGCCACCGCTGCGCGCCGGGGTGCGCTTGGTGTTGTCCTGCATCACCAGAGTCTGGCCGACCTTGAGGTTCTTGCCGGTCAGCTTGTTCCAGCGCTGCAGATCCTTGACTTCGACCTTGTTGGCCTTGGCGATGGAGCCGAGATTGTCGCCGCGTTTGACCCGGTAAGCGCGCTTGAGCTTCGCCACTTCACTCGGGTCGGCACCGTCGAACACCGGCTTCAGCGAGCGCGGGCTGATCAGCTCTTCAGGCCGCATGGTTTGCAGGCTGGCGGTCAGCAGTTGCGCCTTGGACGTCGGCACCAGCAGATGCTGGGGGCCGTCGATGGTGGTGCGCTGCTTGAAGGCCGGGTTGAGCTGGAACAGCTCGTCTTCGTCGATGTTGGCCACCGCCGCAACCTTGGACAGGTCCATGCGCTGGTTGATTTCGACGACCTGGAAATACGGTTCGTTGGCGATCGGGTTGAGGTTCACCCCGTAGGCTTCCGGCGCCAGCACCACTTGCGACAAGGCCAGCAGTTTCGGCACGTAAGCCTGGGTTTCCGCCGGCAACGACGACAGGTTCCAGTAGTCGGTCGGCAGGCCCAGCTTCTCGTTACGCTCGATGGCGCGGCTGACCGTGCCTTCACCGGCGTTGTAGGCCGCCAGGGCCAGCAGCCAGTCACCGTTGAACATGTCGTGCAGACGAGTCAGGTAGTCCATCGCGGCGGTGGTCGAGGCGGTAATATCGCGACGGCCATCATAGAAGCGGGTCTGGCGCAGGTTGTAGTAACGACCGGTGGATGGAATGAATTGCCACAGGCCCGAAGCGTCGGCCCGGGAATAGGCCATCGGGTTGTAGGCGCTCTCGATCACTGGCAGCAGGGCCAGCTCCAGCGGCATGTTGCGCTCTTCGAGACGCTCGACGATGTAATGAATGTAGAGACTGCCGCGTTCGCCGGCGTTCTCCAGAAAGGACGGGTTACTGGCGAACCACAGGCGCTGCTGCTCGATGCGCGGGTTGACGCCCAGGCTGTCCTGTAGCTGAAAACCACCGCGCATGCGCTCCCAGATGTCCTGAGGCACTTGCGGGCTGGGCTTTTCAGTCAGCCAGATCGGCTTCTGCTTGGCTCGCGCAGCAATGTTCGGCGTATGGGTCGCTTCAGGCTGTGGAGCATGGCTGGAGCAGCCCGCCAGCGTGGCGGACACAGCCACCGCGATGGCTTGAGCCAGGCGGGTCAATGCGTCTGAATTGACGGACTTACGTATGGATGACGACATTGGCTGGAAGTAAGTTCCGGGCAAAAATGTCGGGCGATTCTAGAAAGCGCACCCCCTGCGGTCAACCATTCAGAATTTTTGTACCAGGTGACAAGTCACTTAGAACGTATCTTTCCATGCCCGCAGAGCCGCAAAAACCTCACTCGGCGCCCGGTTTTGAGCGCCCGCCCGTTCGTCCACTTTTTGTGTAACTAATGTTTCAGCGGTGCGCAAAAACGGATTGGTGAGCTTTTCCAGGGCCAGGGTCGAGGGCAGGGTCATCACGCCTTTTTCCCGTTGCCGGGTGACTTTTTCCAGACGGGCGGCAATGTCCGGGTTGCTCGGTTCGACCGCCGCAGCAAACTTCAGATTGCTCAAGGTGTATTCATGGGTGCAATACACCAGCGTATCCTCGGGCAGGGCAGCGAGACGGCCGAGCGAGTGGTGCATTTGCTCCGGCGTGCCTTCGAACAGGCGTCCGCAACCGGCGGCGAACAGGGTGTCGCCGCAAAACAGCAGACCGTGGTGGTAATAGGCGATGTGGCCGAGGGTGTGACCGGGCACCGCAAAGACATCGAAGTCCCAGCCGAGCACGCTGACCGTGTCGTTGTCCTTGAGCGCCACGTCGCGCCCCGGGATGTTTTCGCTGGCCGGGCCGTAGACTTTGGCGCCGGTTGCCGCTTTCAGGCGTTCGACGCCGCCGACATGGTCATGGTGGTGATGGGTGATCAGAATGTCGCTCAGCACCCAGCCCTCGTGTGCCGCCAGCCAGGCCTGCACCGGCGCGGCATCGCCCGGGTCGACCACAGCGCAACGCTGGGTGCGGTGATCCTGTAACAACCAGATGTAGTTGTCGGTGAACGCGGGCAGGGCACTGATCTGTATCATCGTCGGAATTCGCCAAGCGGAAAACATTGGCGCATCTTAGAGCTTCTAGCGGCGTTGGAGAATGACATGACCGATAAAGCGTTCGCTCAGGCCGATCCCGACTGGCTGGCGTTGATCGGCGCGGCCCGTGAGTGGCTGGCCGGCCCGCTCGGGCAATTTCTGCTGGATGAAGAACGGCGCATGCTCGAAGACGAGTTGGGGCGGTTCTTCGGCGGCTATCTGGTGCATTACGGGCCGTCGGCCCAGACCCCGCCGTCGGCGCCGCAGGTGCAGCGTAACGTGCGGCTCGGCGCGCCGTTGCCGGGTGTCGAGATCGTCTGCGAGGAACAGGCCTGGCCGTTGAGCGAGCACGCCGCCGACGTGGTGGTGTTGCAGCACGGTCTGGATTTCTGCCTGTCGCCCCACGGTTTGCTGCGTGAAGCGGCGAGCAGCGTACGCCCCGGCGGGCATCTGCTGATCATCGGCATCAACCCCTGGAGCACCTGGGGCTTGCGCCACGTTTTCGCTCACGACGCGTTGCGCCAGGCACGCTGCATCTCGCCGTCGCGGGTCGCCGACTGGCTCAATCTGCTGGGCTTTGCGCTGGAGAAACGCCGCTTCGGGTGCTATCGTCCGCCGCTCGCGTCGCCCAAGTGGCAGGCCCGACTGGCCGGCTGGGAACGCAAGGCCGGCGACTGGCAACTGTCGGGCGGCGGCTTCTATTTACTGGTCGCGCGCAAGATCGTGGTTGGCCTGCGTCCGGTGCGTCAGGAACGCCGCGAGCCGATGGGCAAGCTGATTCCGCTGCCGATGGCCAAGGTCAACCGCCGTCGTATCGAACCGTAAACCTTCTTTTTATAGTGGCCGGACTTGCTCCGGCCGCGGCCATCGTCGATCCGCGATTGACGGGGCCAGGCATTTTTCTGGATAGAGTGGCATGAGCGAAAGCGTCGATAGCGTAGAACTGTTCACCGACGGCGCCTGCAAGGGCAACCCCGGCCCGGGCGGCTGGGGCGCCTTGCTGGTGTGCAAGGGCGTCGAAAAGGAACTGTGGGGCGGCGAAGCCAATACCACCAACAACCGCATGGAACTGCTCGGCGCCATCCGTGGCCTCGAAGCCTTGAAGCGGCCCTGCGAAGTGCTGCTGGTGACCGACTCGCAATACGTGATGAAGGGCATCAACGAGTGGATGGCCAACTGGAAAAAACGCGGCTGGAAGACCGCTGCGAAAGAGCCGGTGAAAAACGCTGACCTGTGGAAAGAACTGGATGAGCAGGTCAATCGCCACAAGGTCACCTGGAAGTGGGTGCGCGGGCACATTGGTCATCACGGTAACGAACGGGCTGACCAATTGGCCAACCGTGGGGTGGATGAGGTTCGCGGGTACAAGCAGAGCTGAGTCCCGCCGTTGCACCGAGTCGTGGCCTTCGCGAGCAAGCCCGCTCCCACACTGGATCTCCTGTGTATCAGGATTGTGCCCACCGCAGATCCAGTGTGGGAGCGGGCTTGCTCGCGAATGGAGCGACACGGTCTGACTGAAACACCCCCACCGAGCGTGTTAACATCGCCGCTTTTGCACGATTGACCCCGTTGAGAACTGAACACTGATGGCCACCAGATCCGTTGTACTCGATACCGAAACCACCGGCATGCCGGTGACCGATGGTCACCGGATCATTGAAATCGGCTGTGTCGAACTGATCGGTCGGCGCCTGACCGGCCGGCACTTTCACGTCTACCTGCAACCGGACCGCGAGAGTGACGAGGGCGCGATTGGCGTTCACGGCATCACCAACGAATTCCTCGTCGGCAAACCGCGTTTCGCCGAAGTCGCCGACGAGTTCTTCGAGTTCATCAACGGCGCGCAGCTGATCATCCATAACGCGGCGTTCGACGTTGGCTTCATCAACAACGAATTTGCCTTGATGGGTCAGCACGATCGCGCTGACATCACCCAGCATTGCACCATCCTCGACACCCTGATGATGGCCCGGGAACGTCACCCGGGGCAGCGCAACAGCCTCGATGCCTTGTGCAAACGTTATGGCGTCGACAACTCCGGCCGTGAACTGCACGGCGCCTTGCTCGACTCGGAGATTCTCGCCGACGTCTACCTGACCATGACCGGTGGCCAGACCAGCCTGTCGCTGGCGGGCAATGCTTCCGACGGCAATGGCACGGGCGAGGGCGCGGACAACTCCGCCACGGAAATTCGTCGTCTGCCGGCTGATCGCCAGCCTGCGCGGATTATTCGGGCGACGGAAGAGGAGCTGGCGGCGCATATGGCGCGGCTGGAGATCATTGCCAAGTCGGCGGGCGGTCCGGCGCTGTGGACGCAGATTGCCGAGGCTGATGCTCAGGCCTGAAAGATCAAAAGATCAAAAGATCGCAGCCTTCGGCAGCTCCTACAGGGGATCGCATTTCTTTGTAGGAGCTGCCGCAGGCTGCGATCTTTTGCTTTTGGCTGAGTGAAGCCAACTGGCCACCCTCGCCACTTTCGCTGCAACCCTCTACCCTGAGTGCATTGGCAGACTTTGATCCGCCGCCTCGGGACACTGAGCCTCATGTACAAAGATTTGAAGTTTCCGGTGTTGATCGTCCACCGCGACATCAAGGCCGACACGGTCGCCGGTGACCGTATCCGTGGCATTGCCCGGGAGTTGGAGCAGGAAGGTTTCAATATCGTTTCGGCCATCGACTACACCGAAGGGCGGTTGGTGGCGTCGACCCATCATGGTCTGGCGTGCATGCTGATCGCGGCCGAAGACGCCAGCACCAACTCGCACCTGCTGCAGAACATGGCCGAACTGATCGGTCTGGCGCGGGTGCGCGCGCCGGATCTGCCGATCTTCGCCCTGGGCGAACAGGTCACTCTGGAAAACGCCCCCGCCGATGCCATGGCCGAACTCAATCAGTTGCGCGGCATTCTCTACCTGTTCGAAGACACTGTGCCGTTTCTGGCGCGGCAAGTGGCGCGGGCCGCGCGCAAGTATCTGGATGGCCTGCTGCCGCCGTTTTTCAAGGCGCTGGTACAGCACACCGCCGATTCCAACTATTCCTGGCACACCCCCGGGCATGGCGGTGGCGTGGCTTATCACAAGAGTCCGGTGGGGCAGGCGTTTCACCAGTTCTTTGGCGAAAACACCCTGCGTTCGGATTTGTCGGTATCGGTGCCGGAACTCGGTTCGCTGCTCGATCACACCGGCCCGCTGGCTGAGGCCGAAGAACGCGCGGCGCGCAACTTCGGTGCCGATCACACGTTTTTCGTGATCAATGGCACCTCGACTGCCAACAAGATCGTCTGGCACTCGATGGTCGGCCGTGATGATCTGGTGCTGGTCGATCGCAACTGCCACAAGTCGGTGTTGCACGCGATCATCATGACCGGCGCGATCCCGCTGTACCTGTGCCCGGAGCGCAATGAGCTGGGGATCATCGGCCCGATTCCGCTGAGCGAATTCAGTCGCGAATCGATCCAGGCGAAGATCGACGCCAGCCCGCTGACCAAGGGCCGCGCGCCGAAAGTCAAACTGGCGGTGGTGACCAACTCGACCTATGACGGCTTGTGCTACAACGCCGAGCTGATCAAGCAGAGCCTGGGCAATAGCGTCGAAGTGCTGCATTTCGACGAGGCGTGGTACGCCTACGCAGCGTTTCACGAGTTCTTCGCCGGACGCTATGGCATGGCCACCTCGCGCACAGCAGACAGCCCGCTGGTGTTCACCACCCATTCCACGCACAAGCTGCTCGCCGCGTTCAGCCAGGCCTCGATGATTCATGTGCAGGACGGCGGTGCGCGGCAGCTGGACCGTGACCGTTTCAACGAAGCGTTCATGATGCACATCTCGACTTCGCCGCAGTACAGCATCATCGCTTCGCTGGATGTGGCCTCGGCCATGATGGAAGGCCCGGCCGGGCGTTCGCTGTTGCAGGAAACCTTTGACGAGGCGCTGAGTTTTCGCCGGGCGCTGGCCAATTTGCGCCAGCACATTGCGGCGGATGACTGGTGGTTCTCGATCTGGCAGCCGCCCGGCGTCGAAGGCATCGACCGGGTGCAGACCGAAGACTGGTTGCTGCAACCGGACGCTGACTGGCACGGCTTCGGCGAAGTCAGCGACGACTATGTGCTGCTCGACCCGATCAAAGTGACCCTGGTCATGCCCGGGTTGAATGCCGGCGGCGCGTTGAGCGAAAAAGGCATCCCGGCGGCGGTGGTCAGCAAGTTCCTCTGGGAGCGCGGGCTGGTGGTGGAGAAGACCGGGCTGTATTCGTTCCTGGTGCTGTTCTCGATGGGCATCACCAAGGGCAAGTGGAGCACGCTGCTCACCGAGTTGCTGGAATTCAAGCGCAGTTACGATGCCAACGTCAGTCTGGCCACTTGCCTGCCTTGCGTGGCGCAGCAAGACACCGCGCGCTATCGCGGCATGGGCCTGCGTGACCTGTGCGATCAACTGCACGCCTGTTACCGCAGCAACGCCACCGCCAAACATCTGAAACGCATGTACACGGTGCTGCCGGAAATCGCCATGAAGCCGGCCCACGCCTATGATCATCTGGTGCGCGGCGAGGTGGAGGCGGTGCCGATCGATGAGCTGGAAGGGCGGATTGCGGCGGTGATGCTGGTGCCGTATCCACCGGGAATTCCATTGATCATGCCCGGCGAGCGCTTTACCGAGGCAACCCGCTCGATCATCGACTACCTGAAGTTTGCCCGTACGTTCGATAGCAGCTTCCCCGGTTTTGTCGCTGATGTGCATGGACTGCAACATGAAGATGAAGGCAATGGACGGCAGTACACCGTCGATTGCGTCAAGGAATGAGGACTTTTCCGAGTATGCAACCGGTCATGAATCCGAAATACCCAGGGTTGTCGGTGCGCGTCGCCGACGATGGTTTTGCGGCGTACATCTGGGGCAGCGACTTCAGTTTCGAGGTGGCCGCGTACGGTGCGGCCGTCATTGGTCAACCGGTCGAGCGCTGGGCGGTGACGCCGATCGTGCCGTACCGCAAGTGCTACGGCATTGATCCTGAAGAGTTCAGCAGCTATCGCGATGCCGCCGACAGCGCGATTTTCATGGCGTATCTGGATGACGAGCCGGTCGGCCATCTGGTGATCAGTACCAACTGGAACGGCTTTGCTCACATTGATGAGCTGGCGGTGCACGCACCGGCGCGCCGGCATGGTGTGGCCAAGGCGCTGCTGGATGTCGCGCAGTTCTGGAGCCGCAAGAAAAAACTGCCGGGGATCATGCTCGAGACGCAGAACAACAACCTCGGTGCCTGTCGTTTGTATGAGCGCTGCGGTTACGAAATTGGTGGTATCGACCATTTGCGTTATCGCGGGATTGACCCGAACACCGCGGAAATCGCGTTGTTCTGGTATCGATTGTTCGATAACCCGCTGGAAAACCCGCTCAGCTCGCCAGCATCGCCTCGGCTTGTTCCGTGACGATCGTCAGCAGCGTCTGAATCGCTGACGGCGTGGCGCTGTGTCGGTAGGTCAGGGCATACAGGCTGATCGGCACCGCCGGTGACAACGGGCAGACATCCAGTCCGCTCGTCCGCGCGCCGAGGGCGGTGAACGGGTCGACGATGGCCAGGCCTTCGCCGGCCTCGACCATGCTGCGCATCATCTGATGGGTTTGCACTCGGGTCTGGATGCTCGGCGCCGGGCGCAGGGCCTGGAGTTTGTTTTCCAGCGCCGGGCTCAACGGGTCGTGGCCTTCGAGGCCGACCATCGCCTGGCCGGCGAGATCCTGCAGGGAAATGTATTTCTGCTTCGGCTGCAGCCAGCCGTGGGGCGCAAGCAGTTGCAGCTTGCCGTGGGCCAGCGGTTGCGCGTGGATGTCGGGGTGTTCCGGATCGTGCAGGCTCAGGCCCAGATCGCTTTCGCGCAGCAGCAGGCTACGGACGATGTCGCAGGTCGGAGAGCTGAGCAAGCGGCAGGGTGCGTCGGGCAAGCGCCGGCGCAGCAGGGCGATACTTTGCGGCAACAGTTGTTGCGCCAGCGGCGGGGTGCCGATGATGCGCAGGGGCGGGGCGAGGTATTGCTTGAGGCTGCTGGCCAGACGCTGCACCGGTTCCAGTGCCTCGTAGACATGAGCGATCTCGACTTGCAGCGCCCGCGCTTCGGGCGTCGATTGCAATCGACCGCGTACACTGGCGAACAGCATGAACCCCAACTCGCTCTCGGCTTCGCGCAAACGCTCTTCGACCTCGGTCACCGGGAGCTGCAGCCATTCGGCGGCGGTGCCCAGGTGACCGGTCTGCAAGAGCGCCTGAATCACTTCGATATGACGTAAACGCATGCGTGAAGTCCATGTTCAGCAGGTGGGGTCAGTGGCTGAATCCTACCCCAAGTCTGCGCACATGACTTCTGCTCATAACGGCCAGTTATGAAGCGATGGTTGTCTCAGGCTCGCGGGTCAGGGTGATACCTGACTGAACCAGGAGGAACTCGGTGTCACTGACTTTGTTGACGCGATCGCCAATGGCCAGTTTGTAAATCGGCTCCGAGCCAGTCGAACCGTCTGCCGACGGGGTGGATTCCTGGAACTCATGCACGGAATAAACGCGGCCTTCCGCATCTCTTGCATGGAACTGACCGACGAGTACTGCTGCCATCTGCTTAGAACCTCTGGAGATAAAACGCTTGATTTGCGGCTTGGTAGACCTTCATCAAGCCCTGTAAGTTTTCCTACAGGAAAAAAATAATCAGCGCGCAGGAATTTCCCTTGCTCGCTGGTGAAACTGTCATCGAATCATCTATAACTACTGGCTCTTCCCACCGACAGTCGAGAGTCTTCCAATGAGCAATGTCTACAACGTCGCTGTAGTCGTCGGCAGCCTGCGCAAAGCATCGATCAACCGCAAAGTCGCGCTGGCGCTGGCCGAGCTGGCACCGGCGAACCTCAAACTGAAGATTGTCGAGATTGGCGACCTGCCACTCTATAACGAGGACATCGACGGCGATTCACCGCCGGCAGCCTACAGCACTTTCCGCCAGGAAGTCGGTTCTTCCGACGCGGTGCTGTTCGTCACCCCGGAATATAACCGCTCGGTGCCGGCGCCTTTGAAGAATGCGATTGACGTGGGTTCACGGCCGTATGGCAAAGCCGTCTGGAGCGGCAAACCGGGTGCGGTGATCAGCGTGTCGCCGGGGGCGATTGGCGGTTTTGGTGCCAACCAGCATTTGCGCCAGTCCTTCGTCTTTCTCGATGTGCCGTGCATGCAGCAGCCGGAAGCGTATCTGGGGGGCGCGGGTTCGGCGTTTGACGAGGCGGGCAAGTTGAACGAGTCGGTCAAACCGTTCCTGCAGAATTTCATCAATGCGTACGGGAAATTTGTGGAACAACACAAAAAATAATCTGGTCAGAGCTGCGATAAAACAGAGATCCTGTGGGAGCGGGCTTGCTCGCGAAAGCGGTGTGTCAGACACAAAGTTGTCATCTGACACACCGCTTTCGCGAGCAAGCCCGCTCCCACGTTTGGATCTCCACTCATTGAATAATTGAAGGCTGTCGCGAATGCTCGCTGCGTCACTGATCTTCCTGCTGACCATCACCCTTGTCATCTGGCAACCCAAAGGTCTCGGGGTCGGCTGGAGCGCGACGCTCGGCGCGGTGCTCGCGCTGATCTTCGGCGTCGTGCACCTGAGCGATATTCCGCTGGTGTGGCAGATCATCTGGAATGCCACCGGCACCTTCGTCGCACTGATCATCATCAGTCTGTTGCTCGACGAAGCGGGGTTCTTCGCCTGGGCCGCGCTGCATGTGGCGCGCTGGGGGCGGGGCAGTGGGCGCAAGCTGTTTGCCTTCATGGTGCTGCTTGGCGCGCTGGTGTCGGCGCTGTTCGCCAATGACGGCGCGGCGCTGATTCTCACGCCAATCGTGATTTCGATGCTGCTGGCGCTGCGCTTTTCCCCGGCGGCGACCTTGGCGTTCGTCATGGGTGCCGGTTTTATTGCCGATACCGCGAGCCTGCCGCTGGTGGTGTCGAACCTGGTCAACATAGTCTCGGCGGACTTCTTCCACATCGGCTTCAACCGCTACGCGGCGGTGATGGTGCCGGTCAACTTCGTCAGCGTGGCCGCGACGCTCGGCGTGCTGATGTGGTTTTTCCGCCGCGACATTCCCAAGGCTTACGACCCCGAACAGCTCGAACAGCCGCACACGGCGATCCACGACAAAGCCACGTTCTATGCCGGCTGGGTGGTGCTGGTGATTTTGTTGATCGGCTGCTTCTTCCTCGAACAGATGGGCATCCCGATCAGCGCGATCTCGGCGGTCTGCGCGGCGCTGCTGCTGGGGATCGCCGCCCGAGGCCACAAGATTTCCACGCGCAAGGTGCTGAAAGAAGCGCCGTGGCAGATCGTGATTTTCTCCCTCGGCATGTATCTGGTGGTCTATGGCCTGCGCAATGCCGGGCTGACCGGGTATCTCGCCGGCTGGCTGGATGTGTTTGCCGGTTACGGCGTGTGGGGCGCGGCGCTGGGCACCGGGGTGCTGACCGCGCTGTTGTCATCGATCATGAACAACTTGCCGACGGTGCTGATCGGCTTGTTGTCGATCGATGCCAGTCAGGCCAGCGGTGTGGTCAAGGAAGCGATGATCTATGCCAACGTGATCGGCAGCGACCTGGGGCCGAAAATCACCCCGATCGGCAGTCTGGCGACGTTGCTCTGGCTGCATGTGCTGGCGCGCAAGAATATCCGGATTGGCTGGGGCTATTACTTCAAGGTCGGGATTGTGCTGACGGTGCCGGTGTTGTTGATTACTTTGGCGGCTTTGGCGTTGCGGTTATCCATCTAGACCGTGTTGGCCCCTTCGCGAGCAAGCCCGCTCCCACAGGGGGATCGCATTCCAATGCCTACATTTGGAATGCAGCTCAAAATGTGGGGAGCGGGCTTGCTCGCGAAAGGGCCGGTCCAGGCACTGCAGAAACTCAGGCTTGGCCCGGCACATTCGGCCAAAGATCCGCCACCAGAAACAACCGCTCCGCCTCTTCCCATTCCCCCTGTGCATTCTCGGTCAGGCGCACCATCAGTTGCGCCGGGGCCATCGGTTCCAGAGCGTCCAGCCACATCTGCAGGTGTTCAGCGCTCCAGGTCTGATCCGCGGGGTAATGCGCCGGCGCCAGCCAGGCATGGCGGGGCAGGGGTTGCCAGCGCCCGGCCGGACGCTGGGCGACAAATGCCGACCAGTTCTTCTGATGCAGCCAGCTGCCACGCAGGTGCTGCGGATGCGCGCCTTTCGGCGATTCTGCCTGACCGGGCCACGGGTACAACAGGTATCCGCCCAGCCACAGCTGCGCACTGAACACCTCGATATCCAGATTCGCCAGCACCTCACGGCTTTCCGGGCGCGCCGAGATCGGCAGTTGGTGTTCGGCCAAATGCGCCAGTTTGCGGTCCAGTCGATCATGACAACCCGGCCCCAGCCATTGCGCCGGGTCGTGGCCGTCGCCCTCCTGCGGGCCGAGATAGAGCTTGATCGCCAGTTCCAAGTGATGCACGCCGTCGCGGTCGCGCAGCAGCATGTCCAGTTCACCGAGGGTGTGGCCTTCGCGGCGGATCGGCAGGTTGGCGGCAATCAGCTCGATGCCCGGCGCATGCTCCACGGCAAACTGCCACAACCGCTCGTAATACAGGCCCAGCCGCCGGGTGCGCGCCTGCGACAGCCAGTGCAGCAAGCCATAACTGTCACGATCAAGTTGCCGCAGCCAGTGCTCCAGGCGCGCCGGATCACTGACCCAATCGCTGCCGGCCAGCGGATGGCGCTGCGGCCACGGCGTCTCCGCCAGCATCGGCGGGGCAAGAATCACCCACGCCAAGTCACGCACTTCCGGATGGCGTAATTGGTGTGGCAACTGAAGCAGGTCGGGAAACAGGATCATCTTGCGAGCATAGCCTTAAACACGCGCGCACCCTTGAGGCTGAAAGGATTTTGTCTATGGCGGGCTTTCGCCCATAATCGTGTTTTTCGCGTTTTCGATTGTCCGCAGAGGTCCCATGGAGCAATTTCGTAATATCGGCATCATCGGTCGCCTGGGCAGTTCCCAGGTGCTGGATACCGTCCGCCGACTGAAACGCTTTCTGCTCGATCGTCACCTGCACGTGATCCTCGAAGACACCATCGCCGAAGTCCTGCCGGGCCACGGCCTGCAAACCTCGTCGCGCAAGATGCTCGGAGAAGTCTGCGACATGGTCATCGTCGTCGGCGGTGACGGCAGCCTGCTCGGCGCCGCGCGGGCGCTGGCCAAGCACAATATTCCGGTACTCGGGATCAACCGTGGCAGCCTCGGTTTTCTCACCGACATTCGTCCCGATGAGCTGGAAGTCGAAGTGGCCAAGGTGCTCGACGGCCATTATCTGGTGGAAAACCGCTTCCTGCTGCAAGCCGAGGTGCGCCGGCATGCCGAGGCCATTGGCCAGGGCGATGCGTTGAACGACGTGGTGCTGCACCCGGGCAAGTCGACGCGGATGATCGAGTTCGAGCTGTACATCGACGGCCAGTTCGTCTGCAGCCAGAAGGCCGACGGCCTGATCGTCGCCACGCCGACCGGTTCCACCGCGTACGCGCTGTCCGCCGGTGGCCCGATCATGCATCCCAAGCTCGACGCCATTGTGATCGTGCCGATGTACCCCCATATGTTGTCGAGCCGGCCAATTGTGGTCGATGGCAACAGTGAGCTGAAAATCGTCGTGTCGAAAAACATGCAGATTTACCCGCAAGTCTCTTGCGACGGGCAGAACCACTTCACCTGCGCGCCGGGCGACACCATCACCGTGAGCAAGAAAGCCCAGAAGCTGCGGCTGATTCACCCGCTCGACCACAACTACTACGAAGTCTGCCGGACCAAGCTCGGCTGGGGCAGCAAGTTGGGTGGTGGAGGCGACTGATGCTCGATCCCGCGCGCAGTTATGACTTGATTGGTGACGTGCACGGATGCGCCCTGACCCTCGAACACTTGCTTGACCGACTCGGTTATCACAAGCAGGGCGGGGTCTGGCGGCATCCATCGCGCATGGCCGTGTTCGTCGGCGACATCATTGACCGCGGCCCGCGCATTCGCGAGGCGCTGCACATCGTCCACGACATGGTCGAGGCCGGGCAGGCGCTGTGCATCATGGGCAACCACGAATTCAACGCACTGGGCTGGAGCACGCCGGCGCTGCCCGGCAGCGGCAAGCAGTTCGTCCGTGAGCACACGCCGCGCCACGCGCGCCTGCTGCAGGAAACCCTGACCCAGTTCGAAGACCATCCGGGCGACTGGCATGATTTCCTCAACTGGTTCTACGAGCTGCCGCTGGTGGTTGATGCCGGACGCTTCCGAGTGGTGCACGCCTGTTGGGACGCCAGCCTGATCGAACCGTTGCGCGGGCTGTTTCCCGATGCGCGTATCGACGAGCACTTTCTCCAGGCCTCGGCCGTGCCCGGCAGCTTTGCCTGCACCGTGTTCGACCGCTTGCTGCGCGGCACCGACATGCGCCTGCCGGATGGTCTGACCATGACCAGCGGCGACGGTCTGGTGCGTTCGTTCTTCCGCACCAAATTCTGGGAAGACGACCCGAAAACCTACGGCGACATCGTCTTCCAGCCGGATGCACTGCCGGAGCCGGTGGCGCAGAAACCGCTGACCTCCAGCGAGAAAAACAACCTGCTGCGCTACGGCAGCGACGAGCCGTTGCTGTTCGTCGGCCACTACTGGCGCAGCGGTAAACCGGCACCGATCCGCCCGAACCTCGCGTGTCTCGATTACAGCGCGGTGCTCTACGGCAAACTGGTGGCCTATCGTCTGGATCAGGAAACACGCCTCGATCCGCATAAATTTGTCTGGGTCGATGTCGAGCGGCCGGAGGTGCTGCAATGAGTGCGGTAGCGGTATTGCGTCTGCCGTTGGCGGTGGATCTGAGCGGTTTCGTCCAACTGCTGCAACGGATGCAGGTGCCGCATCGAGTCAGCGAAGAGGCGGGCGAGCAGGTGCTGTGGGCGCCAGCGGAAATCAGCGAGGACGTGCGTTCACTGTACGAGCGCTTCCCGGCCGGTGACCCCGATCAGCAACTGGACATCCCGGCAGCGCCGGCCTTCAAGCGCCCGAGCTTCGCCGAACAACTCAAACACGCCAAGGCCACCGGGTTGATCCTGCTGCTGAGCCTGCTGGTCGGCGGCCTGACTTATCTGGGCGACAACCTCGAAACTGTCCGTTGGCTGACCTTCCTCGACTTCCGCGTGGTCGGCGAGTACATCCAGTTCACGCCGCTGGCCGACAGTCTGGCGGCGGGGCAGTGGTGGCGCCTGTTCACGCCGATGCTGCTGCACTTCGGCATCCTGCACCTGGCCATGAACGGCATGTGGTACTGGGAGCTGGGGCGGCGCATCGAGTCACGTCAGGGCAGCATCAACCTGCTCGGGCTGACCCTGCTGTTCAGCCTGGTGTCGAACTACGCGCAGTTTGCCTGGAGCGGCCCGAGCCTGTTTGGCGGCTTGTCCGGCGTACTCTACGGACTGCTCGGCCACTGCTGGATCTTCCAGTTGCTGGCGCCGAACCCGGCGTATCGCCTGCCGCGAGGCGTGCTGGTGATGATGCTGGTGTGGCTGGTGATTTGCATGTCCGGACTGGTGTCGATGATCGGTTTCGGCCAGATCGCCAACGCCGCCCACGTCAGCGGGTTACTCATCGGATGCTTCACCGGTTTGTTGGGCGGTTTGTATAACCGCCGTAAACTGGCCGCCTGAAATTTTAAGTGAATAAAGAGCACGGAGACCCTGATGTCCTCTTTTAACGACATGATCAAGAACATCACCCCGGACATCTACGAGAGCCTGAAACTGGCCGTGGAAATCGGCAAGTGGTCCGACGGCGGCAAACTCACCGCCGAACAGCGCGAGCTGTCGCTGCAAGCGATGATCGCCTGGGAAATCCAGAACCTGCCTGAAGACCAGCGCACCGGTTACATGGGCCCGCAGGAATGTGCGTCGAAGTCGATCGAAGTGCCGAACATCCTGTTCAAGTCGGATGCCATCCATTGATCGAGATTGGCCGCGGTGCAATCAGCAAAATGTCGGCGCGCCTGGACGGGCCGAACGTGCAATACGCGTTTCGTCTGGATGACGTCGAGGTGCCGGTCAATCCCATGATCGGCAGCACGGTGCGTCTGGAGTACCTGGGGGCGATTCATTGCACCCATTGCGGGCGCAAGACCAAAACCAGTTTCAGTCAGGGTTACTGCTACCCGTGCATGACCAAACTGGCACAGTGCGACCTCTGCATCATGAGTCCGGAGCGCTGCCACTTCGAGGCCGGCACCTGCCGTGAGCCGGAGTGGGGTCAGAAGTTCTGCATGACCGATCACGTGGTGTATCTGGCCAACTCGTCGGGGATCAAGGTCGGTATCACCCGCGCCACGCAATTGCCGACCCGCTGGCTCGATCAGGGCGCAAGTCAGGCGCTGCCGATCATGCGCGTATCGACGCGCCAGCAGTCGGGCTTCGTCGAAGACCTGTTCCGCAGCCAGGTGGCCGACAAGACCAACTGGCGCGCCTTGCTCAAGGGCGATGCGGCGGCGGTGGATTTGGCCCAGGTGCGCGACCAGTTGTTCGAAAGCTGCGCTGAGGGCTTGCAAGGCCTGCAACAGCGATTCGGCCTACAAGCAATTCAGACGATTGCCGATGTAGAACCGCTCGAAATCCGCTATCCGGTCGAGCAATACCCGGCCAAAATCGTCAGCTTCAACCTGGACAAGAACCCGATTGCCGAAGGCACGCTGCTGGGGATCAAGGGTCAGTACCTGATTTTCGACACCGGCGTGATCAACATTCGTAAATACACGGCCTATCAGCTCGCCGTGCATCAATAAGGATTCCAGCATGCGCACCGAACAACCGAAGATGATTTACCTGAAGGACTATCAGGCGCCCGAGTACCTGATCGACGAGACGCACCTGACCTTCGAGCTGTTCGAGGACCACAGTCTGGTCCACGCGCAACTGGTGATGCGCCGCAACCCGGAGCGTGGCCCGGGCCTGCCGCCACTGGTACTCGACGGCCAGCAACTGGAGTTGCTGTCGGTGACCCTGGCCGACCAGGAACTGAGCGCCAGTGATTACCAGCTGAGCGAAAACACCCTGACCCTGCAGCCGGCCAGCGCCAGTTTCACGGTCGACACCAGCGTCAGGATCCACCCGGAAACCAACACTGCGCTGGAAGGCCTGTACAAGTCCGGCACGATGTTCTGCACCCAGTGCGAGGCCGAAGGCTTCCGCAAGATCACC
Organism: Pseudomonas sp. Irchel s3a10; assembly: GCF_900187525.1. Lineage (NCBI taxonomy): Bacteria > Pseudomonadati > Pseudomonadota > Gammaproteobacteria > Pseudomonadales > Pseudomonadaceae > Pseudomonas > Pseudomonas sp. Irchel s3a10. Next base: position 58,661 of record NZ_FYDR01000010.1, on the reverse strand, counting down.
TATTACCTCGACCGCCCGGACGTGATGAGTAAGTTCACTACCACGGTGGTCGCCGAGCAGCACAGCTATCCGGTGCTGCTGTCCAACGGCAACCCGATTGCCTCCGGCCCTGGCGAAGACGGCCGGCACTGGGCGACCTGGGAAGACCCGTTCATGAAACCGGCGTACCTGTTCGCGCTGGTGGCCGGTGATTTGTGGTGTGTCGAAGACACCTTCACCACCATGACCCAGCGCAATGTCGCGCTGCGCATCTACGTCGAGCCGGAAAACATCGACAAGTGCCAGCATGCGATGAACAGCCTGAAGAAGTCGATGCGTTGGGACGAAGAGGTCTACGGTCGCGAGTACGATCTGGACATCTTCATGATCGTCGCCGTCAACGACTTCAACATGGGCGCGATGGAGAACAAGGGTCTCAACATCTTCAACTCCAGCGCCGTGCTGGCCCGTGCCGAAACCGCCACCGACGCCGCGCACCAGCGGGTCGAGGCGATCGTCGCCCACGAATACTTCCACAACTGGTCGGGCAACCGCGTGACCTGCCGCGACTGGTTCCAGCTGTCGCTCAAGGAAGGCTTCACCGTGTTCCGTGACGCCGGTTTCTCCTCGGACATGAATTCGGCCACGGTCAAGCGCATTCAGGACGTGGCGTACCTGCGCACCCACCAGTTCGCCGAAGATGCAGGCCCGATGGCCCATGCGGTGCGCCCGGACAGCTTCATCGAGATCTCCAACTTCTACACCCTGACCGTGTACGAAAAAGGCTCGGAAGTGGTCGGCATGATCCACACCCTGCTGGGCGCCGAAGGTTTCCGCAAGGGCAGTGACCTGTACTTCGAACGCCACGATGGTCAGGCCGTGACCTGCGACGATTTCGTCAAGGCCATGGAAGACGCCAACGGTGTCGACCTGACCCAGTTCAAGCGCTGGTACAGCCAGGCCGGCACGCCGCGTCTGGCGGTCAGCGAGTCCTACGACGCCGCGGCGAAAACCTACAGCCTGACCTTCCGCCAGAGCTGCCCGGAAACCCCGGACAAAGTGGAAAAACTGCCGTTTGTGATCCCGGTCGAACTGGGGCTGCTCGACAGCAAAGGCAACGAGATTGCTCTGCGTCTGGCCGGTGAAGCCTCGGCGCAAGGCACCACCCGCGTGATCTCGGTGACCGAGGCTGAGCAGACCTTTACCTTCGTCGACATCGCTGAACAGCCGCTGCCATCGTTGCTGCGTGGTTTCTCGGCACCGGTGAAACTGAGCTTCCCGTACAACCGCGACCAGTTGATGTTCCTGATGCAGCACGACAGCGACGGCTTCAACCGCTGGGATGCCGGTCAGCAACTGTCGGTGCAGGTGCTGCAAGAACTGATCGCGCAGCAGCAGAAGGGCGAGAGCCTGGTGCTCGATCCGCGTCTGATCTCGGCGCTGAAAACCGTGCTGTCCGACGATTCGCTGGATCAGGCCATGGTCGCCGAAATGCTTTCGCTGCCGAGCGAAGCGTATCTGACCGAAATCAGCGAAGTGGCGGATGTCGAGGCGATCCACAACGCTCGCGAATTCGCCCGCAAGCAACTCGCGGACAGCCTGTTCGAAGCGCTGTGGCTGCGTTATCAGGCCAACCGCGATCTGTCGAAACAAACGCCGTATGTGGCTGAAGCCGAGCACTTTGCCCGTCGTGCGCTGCAGAACATTGCGCTGTCGTACCTGATGCTCAGCGGCAAGCCGGAAGTGCTGGCCGCTACGCAGGAACAGTTCGAAAACAGCGACAACATGACCGAGCGCCTGACCGCGCTGGCGGTGCTGGTCAACTCGCCGTTCGAAGAACACAAGGCCAAAGCGCTGGCGACTTTCGCCGAGCACTTCAAGGACAATCCGCTGGTCATGGATCAGTGGTTCAGCGTGCAGGCCGGCAGCACTTTGCCCGGCGGTCTGGCGCGGGTGAAGGCGTTGATGCAGCACCCGGCGTTCAACATCAAGAACCCGAACAAGGTGCGTGCACTGGTCGGTGCGTTTGCCGGGCAGAACCTGATCAACTTCCACGCCGCCGACGGTTCCGGCTACCGCTTCCTCGCGGATCTGGTGATCGAACTGAACGGCTTCAACCCGCAGATCGCTTCGCGGCAACTGGCGCCGCTGACCCGCTGGCGCAAATACGACAGCGCCCGTCAGGCGTTGATGAAAGGGGAGCTTGAGCGGATTCTGGCTTCCGGTCAGCTGTCGAGTGATGTGTACGAAGTGGTCAGCAAAAGCCTGGCGTAACGCGCAACGAAATGTGGGAGCGGGCTTGCTCGCGAAAGCGGTGTGTCAGACACGGAGATGTCGACTGGTATACCGCATTCGCGAGCAAGCCCGCTCCCACAGGTTTTTCGTCGCCCACGAATCCTGTAGGAGCTGTCGAGTGAAACGAGGCTGCGATCTTTTGATTCTGATTGTTTAAATCAAGATCAAAAAATCGCAGCGTGCCGCAGCTCCTACAGGTTATTCAGGTCAAACCGATCCAGCTCCATCACCTTGGCCCATGCCGCCACGAAGTCTTTGACGAACTGATCTTTCGCATCAGCACTCGCATACACCTCGGCCAGCGCCCGCAGTATCGCGTTGGAACCAAACACCAGATCGACCCGCGTCGCGGTCCACTTCACGCTACCGGTCTTGCGATCGTGTCCTTCGAACTCGTCCGCTGCCGCTGACGTCGGTTTCCACTCCACGCCCATGTCCAGCAGGTTGGTGAAGAAGTCGTTGCTCAGCGTTTCAGTGCGCGAGGTGAACACGCCATGCCGGCTTTCCCCGACGTTGGCCCCCAATACCCGCAGACCACCGACCAGTACGGTCATTTCCGGAGCGGAGAGGGTGAGCAGTTGCGCCTTGTCGATCAGCAGTGATTCGGCGGAGACCGTGTATTTGCCCTTGCTGTAGTTACGGAAACCATCGGCAATCGGTTCGAGGAAACCAAACGACTCGACGTCGGTTTGCTCCTGAGTCGCGTCGGTTCGACCTGGATTGAACGGCACCGACACCGAGTGCCCGGTGTTTTTCGCCGCTTGCTCGACCCCGGCGTTACCCGCCAGCACGATTAGATCCGCCAGCGAAACTTTCTTCCCGGATGAGCCGGCGTTGAACTCGTTCTGAATGCCCTCAAGAGTTTTCAGCACCTTGTCCAGTTGCTCCGGCTGGTTGACTTGCCAGAATTTTTGCGGGGCCAGACGCAGACGCCCGCCGTTGGCGCCGCCACGTTTGTCGGAACCACGGAAGGTCGACGCGGCAGCCCAGGCGGTGGAAACCAGTTGTGACACCGACAGGCCGGAAGCCAGCACTTTGCTTTTCAGCGCCGCCACATCGTTGCTGTCGATCAACGGGTGAGTGGCATCGGGAATCGGGTCCTGCCACAGCAGTTCTTCGTTCGGCAGTTCCGGGCCGAGGTAGCGCGACAACGGGCCCATGTCACGGTGGATCAGCTTGTACCAGGCGCGGGCAAAGGCGTCCGCCAGCTGATCCGGGTTGGCCAGGAAGCGGCGGGCGATCGGCTCGTAGATCGGGTCGAAACGCAGCGCCAGGTCGGAGGTGAGCATGGTCGGCGAAAGCTTCTTGCTTGGATCGTGCGCGTGCGGAACGGTGCCAGCGCCGCCGCCGTTCTTCGGTTTCCACTGGTGCGCACCGGCCGGGCTTTTGAACAGTTCCCACTCGAAGCCGAACAGGTTTTCCAGGTAGTTGTTGCTCCACTGGGTCGGAGTGGTGGTCCAGGTGACTTCGAGGCCACTGGTGATGGTGTCGGCGCCTTTGCCGGTGCCGAATGCGTTGCGCCAGCCGAGGCCTTGTTCTTCCAGGCCAGCCGCTTCCGGCTCAGGCCCGACATTATCGGCCGGGCCGGCGCCGTGGGTCTTGCCGAAGGCGTGACCGCCAGCGATCAGTGCCACGGTTTCTTCGTCGTTCATGGCCATGCGGCCGAAGGTTTCGCGGATGTCGCGACCTGAAGCCACCGGATCCGGGTTGCCTTCAGGGCCTTCCGGGTTGACGTAGATCAGGCCCATTTGCACCGCGGCGAGCGGATTTTCCAGATTACGTTCGCCCTGATCGGTGCGGCTTTGCTCTTTGCCGTGCAGGTCCGGTTCGGCCACCAGCGTGCCGTCCCCCGGCTCCTGCATGGCCGATTTGTCTTTGCCGTAGCGGCTGTCGCCGCCGAGCCATTCGCGTTCCGAACCCCAGTAGACGTCTTCGTCCGGCTCCCAGACATCGGGACGTCCGCCGGAGAAGCCGAAGGTCTTGAAGCCCATCGACTCCAGCGCGACGTTGCCGGTGAGGACGATCAGGTCGGCCCAGGAAATATTGCGGCCGTATTTCTGCTTGATCGGCCACAACAGACGCCGGGCCTTGTCGAGGCTGACGTTGTCCGGCCAGCTGTTGAGCGGGGCGAAACGCTGTTGCCCGGAGCCGGCGCCACCACGGCCATCGGCGGTGCGATAGGTGCCGGCGCTGTGCCAGGCCATGCGAATGAACAGCGGGCCGTAGTGGCCGAAGTCGGCCGGCCACCAGTCCTGGGAGTCGGTCATCAGCGCACGCAGGTCTTGTTTCAGGGCCTGGAAGTCCAGGCTCTTGAAGGCTTTGGCGTAGTCGAAGTCCTTGCCCAGCGGATCGGACTTGGGCGAGTGCTGGCTGAGGATCTTCAGGTTCAGTTGATTCGGCCACCAGTCACGGTTCGTCGTACCACCACCGGCGGCGTGGTTGAACGGGCATTTCGATTCGTTTGCCATGTTCGGATCCTTATCAGGTCTTGTGCGGCCGGCTCGTGCCGGCTTCGGACTTGTAAGGCTAGACCGGACTTGGGCAGTCAGCTAATAGGCCGGCTATTGGGGCGTGATAGGAAAACTCTTTAATGATTGTTGTTTTGGAATGAGTTGAAAATTTTTTAGCCCGAAATCGACTAAGGAACTGTCATTTCTGACAGTGCGCGGAGGAATTAATAAAAAATATATTGGCTGCAGGCTAACAGGCCTGATTAATCTCATAAGGGAATAGCGAATATGTCCAGCCAAGAAAGCAAAATTGCAGAGCTCGTCAAGAATTACAAAGATACTGGTTGGTTTACTGCATATGTTGGAGGCAAAGAATTTCTTAAAGCTACTACGGTAGTCTTTCACGAAGCGGGTGCAGATGAATATTGGATTATTGCAGACCAACCCGATAAAAGCTGGGTAACTTTCGCAATTCCGAGTTCCTTGGTCGGTGACGGTCCGCATGTTGTTAAACATCCTTCCGGATCTCTTGTCTGGACTGCAAAATTCGACGAAAAGTCGCGTCCCGCTGAAGCCGGTTCGTCAGTTGAGGTCACTTTTTTTGATAAGCGTACTGGCGTAGAAGGCACCATTGATTTTGTATTGAAGGATGGACGGAAAGTGACGGGGAAATTCAATATTTCCAGAAAATCTCGATGAACTGCTGTGGGTAGTCAGTTTCTACTGGAGGCGCATCCATATGAAAAAATCAATTAATACAAAAGAGCAACTCGAAGCGCTGTTACAGGAGATTGGTCACGTCTCCGACGGTGTTTTCAATGCATCTGTTGGTAAAAAACCGTTCGTGTCTGCGACGAAGCGGAACGCGGTACTTTATGTAGCAAGAAACGACTTTTTAATTATTGGAGTTGACGACAATGGACGAGGTCATGTTGCGTTCTGCGTTCCACGAAGCCTGGCCGGAGACGGCCCTCATGATGTGATGTGCTACAAGGGGGACTTGAGTTGGACCGCTGATGACAATGGCAATTACCAGCTTATTAAATCAGGGCGGGCAACGGTGACGTTTTCTAGAAAAGAAGGATTTCCATACGTTGTTTCAGGTGATATCGCTTTTGATTTTTCTGATGAGGGGAAAATAACAGGTGATTTTCAAATTAAACTTCGCTCGTAAGAGTTTAGGGACGGATCCAACCAATCCGTCCCTTCCCTGATTTCAACTCGATTGCACAGTTTCATCCTCCGGCAACGCATCCAGCGGATCTTCCTGCCCCGGCAGCTCAGTAATCACACTGAAATCCGTGACCTCGACCGCACCCAATCCATAACCCAGCAAGTGAAACGAGAAAGCCTTGCGCTGTTGCGGGTTGTCGAAGCTGAAATCCATCTGCAGCGGCTGATCCGCCGTGGCGACCATCTCGGTCGGCAGGCCCAGTTGCACGTCCTGTTCGAACTCCTTGGCCTTGAGCTGAATGTACGCCGCCTGCTGCGGATCCACCGAACGCACGGTCAGGCGCACGCGGGTGTGCGAACCCTTGGGCATTTCCAGGTATTGCGCACCGATCAGGTTATCGGCCCAGTCATCCTTGATCTGTGCCTGCAGCGGAATGACGTTGTTGCTGCCGAACTGGTAACGCTGATTGAGCGGGGTGCGCAGCAGCGACAGGTCCAGCGCCATGGCCCGCGCGGCAATCTGCCGGGCCTGCTGGCTGCTTTCATTGCCCTTGAAGGTGGCGCGGTCGGCAATGAACCCGGCGCTTTCGTAGTAGCGGCAACGGCGCGGCATGTCGCACTCGGAGAAGATCCCCTGGCCATTGTGGTAGCGCAGTTTGCCGTTGGTGTAGGACATGATTTCACGCCCGCTGTCATAGTCGCGGAACAGCGAACGGCCGCTCAGCGCCGACGGCACCGGCAGATCGAAATAATCCAGGATCGATGCGCTCAGATCGACATGACCGTAGACCCCGGCATTCAGTCGCGGCAGTTGTTCGTGTTCCGGGGCTAGGGTCAGGTTGAAGCCCCAGGACGATGCCAGACGCACGCCATCGATGCCGTGGGATTCGTCCGAAGTAATCACCACCAGCGTGTCTTTGAGCACGCCCTGGCCTTCGAGGCCGCTGAGGAACTGCTCCAGCGCATCGTCCAGATAACCGACGGCAGCCTGTTTCGGCGTCTCGTAGCGCGCCAGATATTCGTCCGGTGCGGAGTAGGGCTGGTGCGTGCCGACAGTCAGCAGGGTGAGCATCCACGGTTGCTTCTGCTTCTTCAGTTGGCCGACGTAATCCAGCGCGCCTTCGAAGAACGCCTTGTCATCCTTGCCCCACGGGAACTCCAGATAGTTGGCGTTGCTGAACCATTCCAGACCATGGGTCGCATCGAAGCCGATGTGCGGCATGATCTTGTCTTTGGCCATGAAGCGCAGACCGGCGCCTTGCAGGTAATGAGTGCTGAAGCCATTCTGCCGCAGCTGCGCCGGCAGGCAGGCCTGATTGCGCTCCTGCTGGGTGAGCATTTCCACGCCTTTGGGCGTGCCATTGTTGAGCTTGTCGTAATCGCCACAGAGCATGGCGTACAGGCCGCGAATGGTCTGGTGCGTATGCAGCACGTAATCCGGGGTGTTCATGCCGCGCTCGGCCCAGCGGCTGAGATTGGGCATCAGGTCTTCCTGATAGCGGCTGCCGATGGCCTCGCGATTGGCGCGGATGTACGCGCCGGGAATGCCTTCCAGGGCGATGATCAGCACATTGCGCGCCTGTCCGGGTGCGGCCAGCAGCTTGTGGCCATTGAGATCCAGATCGGTCAGCCCGGCCATCTGTGGCGCGGGTTCTGCGACGTCACCATCCAGCCATTCCTCGGCCTGCAATTGCAGATCGGCCACTTGAGCGGCGAGCAACTGATGCGGCAGGTTGTAGAGGCGCCACGGGTCTTCATCATTCGGCCACTGGTTCTGCACGCCCCAATGCGCGGCGAACAGCAGCGCCGGTGCGGCCCACATGGCGCGGGGCAGGGCAGTAGGGGTTTGCGTGCGATTGGCGAAGCGCGTCAGCAACCAGAGCAGCAGCGCCAGCAACAGGGTGGCGCCCAACGCCGGGTGGGCGAAGCCGCCACCGGTGGAGTTCTCCACGAATTGCGGGTCAATCAGGTAATGCAGGTCGGATGGATTCGGCAACCGGCCGACAGCGCTGACCAGCTCCGCCGTCGCCACCGCCAGCAACCCCCAGAACAGCAGCAACGGCAACGCCAGCCACCACGCACGGCGATGCAGCAACAGCACCAGCAAACTGCCAATCGCCAGGTCGGACAAATAGCCCGGCGACGACGACCAGCCCAACGCCGCGCGCAGGCACACCGGTACGATCAGCACCAGCAGAATCAGGGAAAACAGGCGGGCATGCGGCTGCCGCAACCAACGCAAAAGAACGCTCACAAACAAAGACCTTCCAGCCATCAAACCGTCATAAAAGTGTGCGCGATGATACCAAGGGTGGGCTGTCTGATCGCCCTTTTAAACTCCCGGCTGATCCGCTCTCGCAAGCGCGGCGCAGGGCTTGAGGCCGTGACTGGCGTTGGTGCCAGCCCGCTAGCGACTGACGCACAGCTTGCAACGGATGGCAGATTTATTGTTTCAGGCTGTTTAAACCGGCGCACGATGGCAAACGCGGGCGTGCTATGGATATTCGATAACGGTATTTAATTTCTGTTTTTTATAGCGATAGAGTTCGGCCTTTCAGCCAATTCACCCTGCTGTGAGGTTGCCATGGCCACACTGTTCAAACGTTCTGCGCTGACTCTGTTGGCCACATCTCTGACAGGCAGTCTGCTGCTCAGCGGCGGTGCGCAGGCCGAAGGCAAGATCAGCATCGCCCAGCAATTCGGCATCGGTTATCTGATTCTCGATGTGGTCCGTGATCAGCAGTTGATCGAAAAACATGGCAAGGCGCAGGGACTGGAAATCAAGGTCGACTGGAACAGCATCTCCGGCGCCACCGCCATGAACGAAGCACTGCTGACCGGCGCACTGGACGTGGTCTCCGCCGGGGTGCCGCCGATGCTCACCGTGTGGGATCGCACCCGTGGCAAACAGAACGTCAAGGCGATTGCCTCGCTCGGCTCGATGCCCAATTACCTGCTGACCAACAACCCCAACATCAAGACCCTGAAGGATTTCAGCGACAAGGATCGCATCGCCGTACCCGCAGCGGGCGTGGGTTTCCAGTCGCGTACCTTGCAGATCGAAACGGCCAGGGAATTCGGCAATGACCAGTACAAAAAATTTGACGACATCTCGGTCAGCCTGCCGCACCCGGATGCCACGGCGGCGCTGATTGCCGGCGGTTCGGAAATCAACTCGCACTTCTCCAGCCCGCCGTTTCAGTATCAGGCGCTGCAAAACCCCAACGTGCACAAGGTGCTCAGTTCCTACGACGTGCTCGGCGGTCAGGCCACGTTCAACGTGCTCTACACCACGGAAAAATTCCACGACGAGAATCCCAGGACCTACAAGGCGTTCTACGACGCGTTGGCCGAAGCGGAAAAAATCATCAAGGCCGACAAACCCGCCGCCGCCCAGGCGTACATCCGCGTCGAACAGTCCAAGCTGCCGCTGGCGCTGGTCGAGCAAATCGTCAGCGATCCGGAAATCGACTTCACGGTGGTGCCGCAGCGCACGTTTATCTATGCCGAGAAACTGCAGGAACTGGGCGTGCTGAAGAACAAGGCCGGCAGCTGGAAGGATTACTTTTTTGAAGAGGCGCATGGTGGCGCGGGGAGCTGACACCTCTCAGGCAGCGCCCATCGCCGGCCAATTCGGCGATCAGTTCAAACCGTCGTCGAAGATGCTTTCAATTGGTAACTCGAACGCCCGGGCAATCTGAAAGGCCAGTGGCAGGCTCGGGTCGTAACGCTCGTTTTCGATGGCATTGATCGTCTGACGTGACACCTTGAGGCGTTCAGCCAGATCGACCTGCGACCAGTTGCGCTCGGCGCGCAGCGCCTTGAGGCGATTTTTCATTGGTAGCGACGTCGCGCGATTTGCAGGCCGACAATCCACATCGCGCCCATCACCGGCCACACGCAAGTCCACGATATGTGCGGGGCGCCGATGTTTTCCAGAAAACCGTAACTGAAGGTCAGCAACGCTGAGGCGGCGAAGGCAAACCCCAGCGCTTCGAACTGGATACGCAGATGCATTTCGTCCATGCGCCGCATGTTGCGCACGATACTCCAGCACATCAGTCCTGCCGGAATAACCGGTGTCAGCGCAACGACTGAGCGCAGAATCATGTTGGCGTCCGTCAGGTATTGCGTGGCAATCACTGAGACCGTCAACACCAGCATGTAGAGGATCAAGGCTGCGCCCATTTCGAGGTAGTACCGGTTCATTTTTCAACTTCCTGTGTAAAAGACCCTTTACATACTGGCTAAACTTTTTCCCCATGTAAAGCAAGCTTTCCATCAGCCTCGAACGGGTTGTTTCTGGACAGCCTGATGGCCACTTAGTAGCATTCGAGCCCAACGGACTTTCCCTCTGCACGTCGTCCGACGTGGAGTTCTCAAGGAATCGACATGCGCGAGCCCACCAATGGCGAACAACGAACAGTCGTGACCTTGGTCAACGGTGAGATTCATCACGAAACCCGGATCAGTTTCAGCTCGGTGTCGGTCGTCAATGGCGAGGTGCGGGTGCATACCGCTGAAGGCAATCAAAGAAATCTCCAGGTACCGGGCGCGGACTTCTCATTGCGCTTTGATCTGGATGGGGTGCAGCAGATTCCGCTGGCGCAGCAGGCGTCCGTTGAAACGGTGCCCGTCGACAACAACCTGAAGCTGTTCACCTGGAAAACCGTACTGATCACCTTCGGGCTGTGGACGGTGGTCAACCTGATTACTGGTTGGCTGGGATTCTTTGCGGCGGCCGGCTATCTCGGTTATCGCTGGAGTCAGGTGTTGAAGTGCAAGCAGCAGTTGGCTGCGGCGCCCGTGGTGAAAACTGCGGCGGCATCGCGCCCGGGGATGTCGAGAGAAAGCGTGCGTAATGCGCTGGCCCGCAAGCGTGGCTGACATGCGCGAAAAAAAAGGGGCGACCTGATCATCAATCAGGCCGCCCCTTTTTATTGCCGCAAAGTCAGATCAATGCATCTTGCTGTGATCGTGGCCTTCCATGTGCGTCAGCGCACGGACTTCGGCTTTGACTTCGACGGTTTGTTTCTCGCCCTTGGCGTTTTCCACGGTCAGGGTCAGCGGCACGCTTTCGCCTTCCTTAAGCTGGCCGGTCAGGCCCATCAGCATTACGTGGTAGCCGTTCGGGTCGAAGGTGACGGCTTTGCCGGCCGGCAGGTCGACCGACTTGACCGGGCCCATGCTCATCACGTCGTTCTTCATGCTCATTTCGTGGATCTGCACATCTTTGGCCACCGGCGAGGCAACGCTCAGCAGTTTGCTGTCGCTGTCCGCGGTGACGGTCATGAACGCGCCGCTGGCCGATTGGGTCGGCACGGTCGCACGCACCCAGGCATCGTCCACTTTGGTCTGAGCCGAGGCTTGAAACGCCAGGCCCAGCAGCGACAGAGCGCAAACGGCGCGTTTGATGTTGTTCAAAACGGGGTGCATCAGCAGACCTCCATAACGGTGAGCAAATCTTCCGTGCACTCTTGTGCCGAAAGCGATACAGACAGACCCATGCGCAGCTGGCCGCGCGAGTCGTAGACGTAACTGGTGGACGTGTGGGAAATCGTATAGGTGTCGCCGGCCGGCACCTTCTCGAAGAACACGTCAAATTCCTTGGCGGTGGCCTGGGTTTCTTCCAGCGTGCCGTACAGCGCGACGAAGCTCGGGTCGAAGGCTTTGACGTAGGCGTCGAGGATCTGCGGCGTGTCGCGTTCCGGGTCGAGGGTGATGAAGATCACCTGCAGACGGTCGCCGTCCTTGCCCATCAGCTTCTTGATTTGCGCAGCGCGGGCGAGGGTGGTCGGGCACACCGCCGGGCATTGGGTGAAGCCGAAGAAGATCATCGGCATCATCCCGCGAAAGCTCGACAGCGTCATGGTTTCGCCGTCGGTGTTCTTCAGCTTGAAGGTGCGCCCGAGGATCTTGTCACTCAGGTCCTTGCCGTACTTGTACGACAGTTGGCCACGGGTGTCGCAGCCCGCGAGGAGGCCCAGGCCCAGCACGCCCATTCCCGCAAGCACCTTGCGGCGAGTCAACAAAGCCGTCATCTAATACCGCCTTTTGCAGCCCGTCAGTCGGCAGGACTGGCGGGGGGTTAACCGTAAAAGCGGCGCATGATACCAAACTGACGGCAGACGCCGGCCACGGATCGCCGCGCGGCGCAGGATCGGGCGACAAAAGGTGTAAGAAAAAGTGACGACGGACTACTGAACATTCGCCTCATCGGCCCGCCAGCCGCCGCCCAGCGCGGTGTACAGGTTGACCTCGGCGACCAGTTGCGCGAGACGATCAGTGATCAGCCCCTGCTGCGAACTGAACAGCGAACGCTGTGCATCGAGAAACACCAGGCTGCTGTCGACGCCGTTCTGATACCGGTGCTGCGCCAGGTTGTAGTAGTCCTGAGTTGCCTGTACCAGATCGCGCTGCGCCTGCAATTGCTGCTGATAAGTGCTGCGCGCCGCCAGGCCGTCGGCGACTTCCTGAAACGCGGTTTGAATCGATTTCTCGTATTCGGCGACCGCCACATCCTTCTGCAATTTCGAGTAATCCAGACTCGCGCGCAGGCTGCCGGCGTTGAAAATCGGCAGGTTGATTTGCGGCTGGAACGTCCACGCCCCGGAGCCGGCGCTGAACAGCCCGGAGAGATCGCGGCTGGAGGTGCCGGCGTTGGCGGTCAGGCTGACACTGGGGAAAAACGCCGCGCGCGCCGCGCCGATATTGGCGTTGGCCGCTTTCAGTTTGTACTCGGCCTGCAGAATGTCCGGGCGCCGTTGCAGCAGATCCGAGGGCAATCCGGCCGGCAATTGCTGGACCAGATCGCTGGCCAGTGGTTGCGCCGGCAGTTGCTCGGGGACTGGCGCGCCGATCAGCAGCGTCAGGCTGTTCAGATCCTGCGCCACCTGGCGTTTGTATCGCGCCAGATTGGCCCGCGAACTGTCGACGCTGGTTTGCGCCTGCGCCTGTTCCAGCGCTGAAGACTTACCGGCGTCGCGGTTGCGGGTGGTCAGGCGCAGGCTTTGCTCATCGGCGGCCAGGGTCTGGCGCGTCAGTTCGAGCAACTCCTGATCGGCGCGCCAGGTCAGGTAGGCGTTGGCGACGTTGGCCACCAGACTCAGCTCGGCACTGCGCCGCGCCTGTTCGGTCGCCAGCCAGGTTTGCAGCGCCTGCTCGCTGAGGCTGCGCACTCGGCCGAAAAAATCCAGTTCATAGGCGCTGACGCCCAGGTTCACCGCATAGGTTGAGTTGATCAGCGCCTTGCTGCGAGTCACGCTGGGCGGCATGCGCTGGCGCGACCCGCTGGCATTGGCCGACACCGCCGGCAGCAGATCGGCGCGCTGGATCCGGTATTGCGCTTGAAACGCCTCGACGTTCAGCGCGGCCACCCGCAGATCGCGATTGTTCACCAGCGCGCTTTCGATCAACTGTTGCAGGGCCGGATCGTTGAACAGCGTGCGCCAGTCTTCAGTGCGCGCTGCGGCGGGTGTCGATGTCGGATAAACCGCGCCTTGCGGGTACTGCGCAGCGCTCGGTGAAGCAGGGCGCTGGTAGTCGGGAATCAACGAACAACCGGTCAACAGCACGGCAAGGGACAACAGGGAAATGCGCAGCATCGAACGCTCTCATGCAGAAAAAACACGTGCCGGGGACTGCGTCCCCACACCATCATCAAACACCGTTGAACCACGGTCGCGCGGTTACGCCCCGGCCATCCAGCGCGCCAGGCCATGCCGTCCGCTGACCCCCAGTTTGGCGGTCGCCCGTTTGAGGTAGGTCTCGACCGAACTGCTCTTGACCCGCAGCTTCTCGGCCAGTTGCGGCACGGTGCCGCCGGTCAACAAACCGAGGCAGACTTCTTTCTCCCGCGCCGACAGCACAATGCCGCCCAGCGCCAGACGCTCGTCGAACACCTGCTGCAACGGCGCCTGTTCCAGGTCGGCCAACGGCAGGCGCGGTTGTTTGGCGATGATCTGCCGACTGAGCTGTGCGTGCCGCTCGATCAGCGGCAGCAGGGTGTCGGACAGGCTTTTGAGAAACGACAGCTCCGGCAGGGAAAACACCCGGTGCGTGTGCGGTCGATAGAACGAGATGACGCAACGGCGGTTGGAAGTGCGCGACACCAGATTGCACTGGTGCACGCTGTGCTGCGGATGGCGGGGCTGTAGTGAGGCTTTGAGTTGAATCAGCAGGGAGTCATTCATCTCGATCATCTTCTGCAACAGCGGATGATCGTCCGGGCGCGGCAACGAGTCCGGCGGCGGGAAGGTCTGCGGCAGGCCCGCGCTGCCCAGCGCCTTGATCTCGACCACGCTGGCCTGGCGCTCGTCCAGCGTCCATTCGCTGAGATCGACGCGATTGACCGGCACCAGAGTGTCGACCAACTGAAACAGGTTGCTGGCGAAATGATCGTCGCCGGTGCTGGCAATCAGTTCACCCAGTTGCCAGTAGAAATGCGGGTTTTCCATGTTGCGAATGCTGCCGGTCAGATTCATATCCTTGTCATCCCTGGTTCCGAGTCATCACCGAGTCGTCCGCTGTTTATGCAAAAGCCGCCCACGCAATCGTCTCTCCTTGAAACTGATCTGGGGCGGGATTTAAGCCTATGGATTTGTCCTACGTCTGTAGGGGAAAACAGGGACACAAAGTGCCATCATTTCTGAAAGTTGGCGCCGGGCTTCTGACGCCGTTTGGTACAGATGTCGCGCATTGCGTGACTGTTTGGTCACGGCAAGACCCTGAAAACCGGGGCTATTGCGTTTTTGTGAGGTCATCACGCAGGTCGATGGCAGCGCTGGTGTGTGGCATTTTTCCTACAAGATTTTCAGTCTTTCCTCTCCGAACTTTTAGAGGGTTCCCGCCCAATCAGGGTCAACAAGTGCTGACAGGCGTGCACCGGGGGCGGGGTTGTCCGGGTTTTACGTGTCATGTCGGCATCGGGGCCGATGCTTGAATAGGCGCAAAATCACCTGAGAAGGATCTTATGCCGCCTATTTCTGCCCCTGCGGTGGCCACGCCGTCCGCATTGCTCCAGACGTATCCGCTGACCGCTGCGCAGCTGGATATCTGGCTGGATCAACTGAGTCGCGGTGATTCGCCGCTGTACAACATCGGCGGCTACCTGGACCTCAGCGGCCCGCTGGATCCGGCACGGATGCAGGCTGCGCTGCAAGCGCTGGTGGCCCGGCATGACGCGATGCGCACGGTTCTGCTGCCGGGCGCCGGGGCTGATGGCTTGCCGTTGCAGCAGTTCGCCCGGTCAGTAGCGGTGCCGATGCCGATCAACGATGTGTCGACGCACAGCGACCCGGAATCGGCGGCGCGGGCATTGGTTCAGGCACGCATCGATCAACCCTTCGTGCTGGACGGCGGCTGCCTGTTCCGCTTTCTGTTGATCCGCCTTGATGAGCAGCGACATTGGTTGTCCGTGCAGGCTCACCACTTGATCGTCGATGGCTGGGGTTTCGGCGAAATGTTCAAGTCGCTGGACGAGATCTACAACGCGCTGGCGAGCGGCCAACCGGCACCGGTCGCCGCGCCGTCGTACATCGACTTCATTGAGGACAATGCGCGCTATCACGCGTCGCCGCGTTATGCGCAGGATCGCGCCTACTGGCTGGACAAATACCAACACTTGCCCGAGCCGCTGTTGCTGCCACGGCATCAGCAGAGTCTGGCCGGCCAGACCGCGCAGACGCAGGTCTACGCGCAGCCCTTGCCGGCGCTGCTGCACGAGCGCATGCAGCAGGTGGCCCGGGCGTTCGGCGCCTCGGCATTCCATGTGCTGCTGGCAGCGCTGCATGTCTACTTCAGCCGCACTGAGCAACGGGACGAATGGGTGGTTGGATTGCCGATTCTCAACCGCTCCGGCGCGCGCTTCAAATCCACGCTTGGGCTGTTCGCCCAGGTCAGTGCGGTGCGCATGGGCTTCGGTCGCCAATGCACGTTCGCCGAACTGATCACGGCGATTCGTGATGAGTTGCGCCAGGACTTTCGCCATCAGCGCTACCCGGTGAGTGAGATGAATCGTGCCTTGGGTTTGCTGCGTGAGGAGCGCTCGCAGCTGTTCGAGGTCACGGTGTCCTACGAGCAGGGCACTCACGATTATCGCTACGGCGAGGCCTCGGGACGGATCATCAAGGCTTCGAACGTCGAGGAGGCCACACCGCTGGCGGTGCATTTGCTGAGCAATCTGGCCAATGACGACGCGCGACTGTACCTGATCTACAGCGAGGCGTATTTCAATGCCGATGAAGTCAAGGCATTGACCGAGCGCTGGTTGCTGATTCTGGAGCAGGGGCTGGAAGCGGTGAATCTGGCTGTGGCGGATTTCGACCTGAGCACACCCGAAGAAAGCGCGCTGCTGCAGCAGTGGAATGCCACGCGGGTGGACTACCCGGCTCCGACGACCATTCAGCAGCGTATCGAAGCGCAGGCGACGCTACGGCCGCAGGCGCTGGCGGCGGTGGATCAAGGGCAAGGCCTGACCTATGCCGAACTCAATCAACGCGCCAACGCGCTCGCTCATCATCTGCTCGATCTCGGGGTGCGCGCGGATGACCGGGTGGCGATCGTCGCCCGACGCGGCCTCGACACACTGGTCGGGCTGTTGGCGATCCTCAAGGCCGGGGCCGCGTATGTACCGCTGGATCCGGCGCATCCGGCCGAGCGCCTGAGCTATCTGCTGGAGGACAGCGCGCCAATCGCGGTGCTGACCCAGTGTGCATTGCGCGGGCATTTGCCGGCGCTGTCGGTGCCGGTGATCGAGCTGGATCAGCCGAGCTGGTCCGCCGCTCATGTCGGCGCGCCGAAGGTGCCGGGGCTGACCCCGGCCAACCTCGCTTATGTGATTTACACCTCCGGCTCGACCGGTCTGCCCAAGGGGGTGATGGTCGAGCACCGCACCCTGTGCAATCTGGTCGATTGGCACGCTGATGTCTTCGACCTGCATGCCGGCAGCCATACCTCAAGCCTGGCCGGTTTCGGTTTCGATGCGATGGCCTGGGAAGTCTGGCCGGCGCTGTGCGTGGGCGCGATCCTGCATCTGGCGCCGGTCAGCGAGGGCAATGAAGACATCGATGCGCTGCTCGACTGGTGGCGTGCGCAACCGCTGGACGTGAGCTTCTTGCCGACGCCGATCGCCGAATACGCGTTCAGCCGTCAGCTCGATCACCCGACGTTGCGCACGCTGCTGATCGGTGGCGATCGCCTGCGCCAGTTCCCGCGCCAGCCATCGTTCGAAGTGATCAACAACTACGGCCCGACCGAAGCCACGGTGGTGGCGACCTCGGGGCGCATCAGCGCCGGGCAGGCGCTGCACATCGGCAAACCGGTGAGCAACGCCACGGTGTATCTGCTCGACGAGCAGCAGCAACCGGTGCCGCTTGGCGTGACGGGCGAGTTGTACGTCGGCGGGGCCGGGGTAGCCCGTGGTTACCTGAACCGCGCCGAGCTGAGCGCCGAGCGTTTCCTGCGCGATCCGTTCAGTGCTCAACCGGGCACGCGCATGTACCGCACCGGCGACCTCGCGCGCTGGCGCGCCGACGGCAATCTGGAGTATCTGGGGCGCAACGATGATCAGGTGAAAATCCGTGGCATCCGGATCGAGCCGGGGGAGATCGAGAGCGCACTCGCCAGCCATGCGGCGGTGCGCGAAGCGGTGGTGCTGGTGCGCGACGGGCAATTGCTGGCGTGGTTTACCGAGCAGGCGCCGCTGGACATCAACGAGCTGCACGCGCAGCTGAAAACCCGCCTGAGCAGCGCCATGCTGCCGGGCGCCTACGTGCGTCTTCCGGCTCTGCCGCTGACCGCCAACGGCAAGGTCGATCGCAAGGCACTGCCGGCGCCCGGGCCGGACGATCTGATCCGCCGCGAATACGAGGCGCCGCAGGGTGAGGTCGAAATCGCCCTGGCGCAGATCTGGGCCGAAGTCCTGCAAGTCGAGCGGGTCGGGCGTCACGATCACTTCTTCGAACTCGGCGGGCATTCGTTGCTGGCGGTGATTCTGATCGAGCGCATGCGTCAGCTCGATCTGAGCAGCGACGTGCGCGTGCTGTTCAGTCAGCCGACTCTGGCGGCGCTGGCGGCTTCCGTCGGCAGCGGTCGGGAAATCGAAGTGCCGGCCAACCGCATCGCCGCCGATTGCACCTGCATCACGCCAGAGATGTTGCCGCTGGTACAACTGCAGCAGGCGGACATCGAACGAATCGTCGCCACGGTGCCGGGCGGCGCGGCCAACGTGCAGGACATCTATCCGTTGGCACCGCTGCAGGAAGGCATTCTCTACCACCACATCACCGCTGAGCAGGGCGATCCGTACCTGCTGCAATCGCAACTGGCGTTCGACAGTCTTGAGCGCGTCGAGGCTTTCGCTGCAGCACTGCGCGAGGTCATGGCGCGCCACGACATTCTGCGCACTTCGGTGCTCTGGGAAGGCCTGAGCACCCCGGTGCAAGTGGTGTGGCGCGAGGCGATTCTGCCGGTGCAGGAGGTCGAACTGGATCCGGCCAACGGCCCGGTCATCGACCAGTTGCACGCGCGCTTCAACGCCCGGCGTTATCGCCTCGACGTCAGCCAGGCGCCGCTGATGCGCCTGGTGTATGCCCGTGATCCGGCGCTGAATCGGGTGGTGGGGATTCTGCTGTTCCATCACCTTGCAATGGATCACATCGCTCTGGAAGTGATGCGCGGCGAGATGCAGGCCAGCCTGTCGGGGCAGGTCGTGGCGCTGGCGCCGCCGGTGCCGTATCGCAATTACGTGGCGCAGACGCGGCTGGGCGTCAGTGAGCAGGAACACGAGGCGTTTTTCCGCGCGCAACTGGCGGACATTGACGAGCCGACCCTGCCATTCGGACTGCAGGAAGTGCAGGGCGACGGGCGCGGCATCGACGAAGCGCAGCAGGCGCTGCCGGCTGACGTCTATCAGCGCCTGCGCACCCAGGCACGACAGGCCGGGGTCAGTGTGGCGAGCCTGATTCATCTGGCGTGGGCGCGGGTGCTGGCGGCGACGTCCGGCCAGCAGCGTGTGGTGTTCGGCACGGTGCTGATGGGGCGTATGCAAGGCGGCGAGGGCGCCGACCGGGCTTTGGGCGTGTTCATCAACAGCTTGCCGCTGCGCATCGATGTCGACGCCGGGGTGCTCGACGCGGTGCGCGCCACCCATGCGCGGCTGACCGCGCTGCTCGGGCATGAGCACGCGTCGCTGGCATTGGCTCAGCGCTGCAGCGGCGTCGCCTCGCCGTCACCGTTATTCAGCGCGCTGCTCAACTACCGCCACAGCGATGAGTCCGAACTGTTGGAGCCGTCCAGCCAGGCCTGGCAGGGCATCGAAACCCTGGCCAACGAGGAACGCACCAATTACCCGCTGACCATGAGCGTGGATGATTTTGGCAACGGCTTGCGCCTCACTGGCAGGACCGTAGCGCAGATCGGTGCGCAACGGATCTGCGGTTACATGCAAGCGGCGTTGAGCGGCCTGTTGCAGGCGTTGGAGCAGACTCCGCAACAACCGTTGAACCGCTTGCCGATCCTGCAAGACGAGGAGTTGCAACGCTTGCTGATCACGTTCAACGCCACCGACGTCGATTGTCCGCTGGAGCAGCCGTTGCACAGGTTGTTCGAAGCACAGGTGCGGCGTAAACCTGAAGCTGTCGCGCTGCAATCCGCGCAAGGCAACCTGACTTATCGCGAACTCAACGAGCGTGCCAACCGTCTGGCCCATCACCTGCGTGAACTCGGCGTGCAACCGGACTCGCGCGTAGCGATCTGCGTCGAGCGCGGGCTGGATCTGATCGTTGGTCTGCTCGGCATCCTCAAGGCTGGCGGCGCCTATGTGCCGCTGGATCCGGACTATCCGCTGGAGCGTCTGAACTACATGTTGCAGGACAGCGCGCCGGTCGCATTGCTGGTGCATGGCGCCACGCGGCAATTGCTGGGCGAGCCGGGTGTGACGCTGATCAATCTGGATCACGGCAGTTGGGAGCAGCAGCCGTCAGGCAATCCGCAGGTGCCGGCCCTGAGTGCTTCGAACCTCGCTTACATGATCTACACCTCGGGTTCCACCGGGCTGCCGAAAGGCGTGATGATCGAGCATCGCAGCGCGTGCAATATGGTGCATTGGGGTTCGCAGATTTCGCCCCCGACCGAACACGGTGCGTTGCTGCAAAAAGCGCCGTTCAGCTTCGACAGTTCGGTGTGGGAGATCTTCTGGCCGCTGTGCTCCGGCATGCGTCTGGTACTGGCGCGGTCGGACGGCAATCGTGATTCGGCGTATGTGGTGCAGACCATTCGCGAGCAGCAGGTCACAGTGGTCAAGTTCGTCCCTGCGTTGCTTCAGCAGTTCCTCGAGCAGGACGGTGTCGAGCAGTGCACCAGCCTGACCGATGTGCT
This sequence comes from Pseudomonas sp. Irchel s3a10, assembly GCF_900187525.1. NCBI lineage: Bacteria > Pseudomonadati > Pseudomonadota > Gammaproteobacteria > Pseudomonadales > Pseudomonadaceae > Pseudomonas > Pseudomonas sp. Irchel s3a10. The sequence continues at coordinate 38,388 of NZ_FYDR01000010.1, read as the reverse complement.
CAACGGTGGTGGCGAGCTCAGCGCGGCGCTGGCCCGCCAAGTGCGTGATCGCCTGCCGTGGGTGCGTTTGCACAATGTTTACGGCCCGACTGAAACCACAGTGGACAGCACGAGCTGGACGCTGGAGCCGGACATGCCGGTGCCGGACAACGTGGTGCCGATCGGCACAGCCTTGAGCAACACCCGGCTGTACGTGCTCGATGCTTACGGTCAACCGGTACCACAAGGCGTCAGCGGTGAGTTGCACATCGGCGGCGTCGGCGTGGCGCGTGGTTATCACGGCTTGCCGGAAATGCAGGCCGAGCGTTTCATTGACAGTCCGTTTGTGGCGGGTGATCGCCTGTACCGAACGGGGGATCTGGCGCGCTACAACAACCACGGCGAGCTGGAATTCCTCGGCCGCAATGACTTCCAGATCAAGCTGCGGGGCTTGCGCCTGGAGCCGGGGGAAATCGAAGCGCGGCTGATTGAGCATCCGGCGATTCGCCAAGCGGTGGTGATGGTGCGTGATGAGCGTCTGGTGGCCTGGTACACCGTGCGCTCGGGTGTAGAAGCACCCAGTCTGGAGGCCTTGCGCGCGCATGTGCTGGAGCGTCTGCCGGAGTACATGGTGCCGGGCGCGTTCGTATTGCTCGACGCGTTGCCGCTGACACCGAACGACAAGATCGACCGCAAGGCCCTGCCGGAACCGGGGGCAGATGCAGTCATCAATCGCCCATACGTGGCGCCCGAGGGTGAAGTCGAAACCGCGCTGGCGCAGATATGGGGCGAGGTGCTCGGCGTCGAACAGGTCGGTCGTCACGACAACTTCTTCGAACTCGGTGGGCACTCGCTGCTGGCAGTGAGTCTCGTAGCACGGATGCGTCAGAGTGGCCTGCACACCGACGCCCGGGCGCTGTTCAGCCAGCCGACCCTGGCGGCACTGGCGCTCAGCACCACACCCGAGGCGCAGCAAGTGTTCATCCCGCAAACCACCATCCCGAGCCTCAATCGCAAACGCCGGATCTGACCCGTAACTCATTGTGCAAACCAAACCCTGTGGAAGCGGGCTTGCTCGCGAATGCGGTGGATCAGTCGATGTTGATGGCGACTGTTACACCGCATTCGCGAGCAAGCCCGCTCCCACAGTGGTATTGCGGCGGCCGAGCCGGCGGCTTGTCCCCGCTTCCCATGTCAGCCCCCCAGGCCCCGATGTTTTAGTTTTTCCAGGCTGCGCACAGCAGGCACGGACTCGCGGCTGCGCGCTCCTTTTTCTCGTATTTACAGCAGGTTATCCCATGCATTTCAGCGAACTGATGGCTGTTCTATCCACCCATGCGATCCGCCTTCAACAGGAAGATGAAGACTTGGTCATTCTGGGCAGCGACGACGCGCTGGACGATGCGTTGTGGGACAGCCTCAGCGAACACAAGGCGCAGTTGCTGGAACTGGTCGCACAAAACGGTGGCGACTGGCTGAGCCCGGCGTTTCGCATCACCCCGGACATGCTGCCGCTGGTGACCCTGGATCAGCCGACCATCGACCGACTGGTCGCCAAAGTACCCGGCGGCGCCGCCAACCTGCAGGACATTTACCCGCTGGCGCCGCTGCAGGAAGGCATGCTCTATCTGCACCTGTCGGCGCCCGCCGGCGACCCCTACGTGTCGCAAGCGCGGTTCGCCTTTGACAGCCGCGAACATCTGGAAGCCTTCGCCGAGGCGTTTCAGTGGATGATCGAACGCCACGACATTCTGCGCACTTCCTTCGTCTGGGAACGCCTGGATGAACCGCTGCAAGTGGTGCAGCGGCAGGCTCGTCTGCACTGCGAAGAAATCGCCCTCGTGCCGGGCGCGGATGCACTGACGCAACTGCTGGAGCGCCACGACCCTCGGTTCTTCCGCCTCGACATCCAGCAGGCGCCGCTGCTGCGTCTGGTGTACGCCATGGACCCGGCCAACGGTCGCGTGGTCGCACTGTTGCTGTTCCATCACCTGATCATGGACCACGTCGCGCTCGACGTGGTGCGCCGTGAAACCCGCGCGCATCTGCTGGGCCAGACCGCGCAGGTCGGGCCGCCGGTGCCGTATCGCGATCACCTGGCCAAGGCCCGTCTGCGTCTGGACGAGCAGGTTCACGAAGGGTTCTTCCGCGAGATGCTCGCCGACATCGACGAGCCGACCTTGCCCTGTGGTCTGCAGGATGTGCAAGGCGACGGGCAAAGCATCGAAGAAGCCTTGCTGATGCTCGACACCGATATCAGCCGGCAACTGCGCGGCCAGGCGCGTCAGCTCGGCGTCAGTGTGGCGAGCCTGATGCACCTGGCGCTGGCGCGGGTGCTCGGCCAATTGTCCGGGCGCACGGCGGTGGTATTCGGCACCGTGCTGTTGGGGCGGATGGAGGCGGGCGAGGGCGGCGAACAGGCGCTGGGAATGTTCATCAACACCTTGCCGCTGCGGGTGGATGTCGGGCAGGACGGCGTGCGCGCCGGGGTGCTGGCCACCCATCGACGCCTGACCGCGTTGCTCGGCCATGAACAGACCTCACTGGCACTGGCTCAGCGTTGCAGCGCGGTGGCAGTGCCGACGCCGTTGTTCAGCGCGATCCTCAACTATCGCCACAGCAGCAGTGAAGAGATCGCCGAGGTCAGTGAACTGGCCCCCGGCGTGCAAGTGCTGGGCGCCCGCGAGCGCACCAATTACCCGCTGACGATCAACATCGACGACCTCGGCGAAGACTTGCGCATCACCGCGCTGGCCGATGCGGCGCTGGGCGCCGAACGCATCGCCGCTTATCTGCACACCGCGTTGCACAGCCTGCTGCAGGCCTTGCAATCGACCCCGGATGCGCCGCTGCAACGTCTGAACATTCTGCCAGCGGCCGAGCGCGAATACTTGGTGCACGGGGTCAACTCGCCGTTGCCACAGTTCCCGGAAACCCCGCTGATTCACCAGCAGTTCGAAGCCCACGCGGCGGCGCGCCCCGAGGCCACAGCGCTGCTGTTCGAAGAGCAGACGCTGAGCTACGGCGAACTCAATCGCCGCGCCAATCAACTTGCGCATCATCTGCTGGCGCTGGGGATTCGCCCGGATCAGCGCGTGGCGATCTGTGTCGAGCGCGGCCCGCAGATGATCATCGGCCTGCTCGGTGTGCTCAAGGCTGGCGCCGGTTACGTGCCGATCGACCCGGCGTATCCACTGGAGCGCATCGCCTACACCCTGCAGGACAGCGCCCCGGCGGCGGTGCTGACCCAGGCCGATACGCTGGACCGGGTTGGCGCGCTCAACGTGCCGATCATCGATCTGGACAGCCTGCAGTTGCAGGCTGAACTCGGCAGCAATCCGCAGATTCCCGAGCTGAGCCCAAGTCATCTTGCCTACGTGATCTACACCTCGGGTTCCACCGGGCTGCCCAAAGGCGTGATGGTCGAACACCGCAACGTGGTGCGGCTGTTTTCGGCGACCCACGACTGGTTCAACTTCAACCCGCAGGACGTGTGGGCGCTGTTCCATTCCTTCGCTTTCGATTTCTCGGTGTGGGAAATCTGGGGTGCGCTGGCGTTTGGCGGACAATTGTTGCTGGTGCCGCAGGCCGTCAGCCGCTCGCCGGACGACTGCTACGCGCTGCTGTGCCGCACTGGCGTGACCGTACTCAATCAAACGCCAAGCGCCTTCCGCCAGTTAATCGCGGCGCAGGGCCGCAGCCCGTTGCAGCACTCGTTGCGCGAAGTGATCTTCGGCGGCGAAGCGCTGGAACCGGGCCTGCTCAAACCGTGGTACGCGCGGGTCGGCAATGCCGGTACGCGGCTGGTGAACATGTACGGCATCACCGAAACTACGGTGCACGTGACCTATCGCCCACTGCAGGCAGCGGACGCGTTACTGGTCGGGCGCAGCCCGATTGGCGTGGGCATTCCCGACCTGCAACTGTACGTACTCGACGCGCAGCGCGAACCGGTGCCGGTCGGCGTGATCGGCGAGTTGTACGTCGGTGGCGCCGGGGTTGCCCGGGGTTACCTCAACCGCGAGGCGCTGACCGCCGAGCGCTTTATCGCCGACCCGTTCAGCGGCCGTGCCGAGGCGCGTCTGTACAAGACCGGTGACCTGGCGCGCTGGTCAGCGGATGGCAGCCTCGAATACCTGGGGCGCAACGACGATCAAGTGAAAATCCGTGGTTTCCGCATCGAACTCGGTGAAATCGAAGCTCGCCTGGCAGCCTGCGCCGGGGTGCGCGAAGCGGTGGTGATCGCCCGCGAAGACAGCCCCGGTGACAAGCGTCTGGTGGCCTACTGGCTGGCCGCCGAAGACGCTGAGCCGAGTGCTGCGCAATTGCGCGACGAGTTGCTGCTGTCGCTGGCCGAGTACATGGTGCCGAGCGCCTTTGTGCGCCTCGACGCGTTACCGCTGACCACCAACGGCAAGCTTGATCGCAAAGCCTTGCCGCAACCGGACAGCGATGCGTTCGCCCGTCGCGGTTTCGAAGCCCCAGTGGGGCCGGTGGAAACCCTGATCGCCGGAATCTGGCAGACCCTGCTCGATGTCGAGCAGGTCGGGCGGCACGACAATTTCTTCGAACTCGGCGGCCATTCGCTGCTGGCGGTGAAACTGATTGAGCGCATGCGCCAGCACGACTTGCAGTGCGACGTGCGCGTGCTGTTCGGCCAGCCGAGTGTGGCGGCACTGGCGGCGACTCTGAGTCACAGTCACGCCCTGCGGGTGCCGGACAATATGATTCCTGCCGATTGCACGCGGATCACCCCGGACATGCTGCCGCTGGCCACGCTGGATCAGGCCGCCATCGACTGCGTGGTCGCCAGTGTGCCCGGCGGCGTTGCCAATGTGCAGGACATCTATGGTCTGGCACCGTTGCAGGCGGGGATTCTCTATCACCATCTGGCGACCAGCGCCGGTGACCCCTACGTGCTGCAGGCGCAATTCGCCTTCGCCGGTCTGGCGCAGATCAAGGCCTTCGTCCGTGCGTTGAACGCGGTGATCACACGCCACGACATTCTGCGCACCAGCGTGATCTGGGAAGGGCTTGAAGAGCCGGTGCAAGTGGTCTGGCGCGAGGCGCCGCTGGCGCTGGAACGAGTCGATGCCGAGCTGCTTGAGGGCGATGTGCTGGAACAGATGCAGGCGCGGTTCGATCCACGGCACTACCGCCTCGACCTGCGCCGGGCGCCGCTGATGCGTCTGGCCTACACCGAAGACCGAGCACAGCAGCGCTGGGTCGGCATCCTGTTGCTGCACCACATCGTGCTCGACCACACCGCACTGGAAGTGCTGCTCGCGGAAATGAACGACAGCCTGTACCCGAGCGGCGCCGATCTGCCGGCGCCGGTGCAGTACCGTAACTACGTGGCGCAGGCGCAACAGCAGGCCGATACCCAGGCGCATGAAGCGTTCTTCCGCGACATGCTCGGCGACATCGACGAGCCGACCGTGGCCTTCGGTGTGCAGGATGTGCATGGCGACGGCAGCAGCATCGTCGACAGCGAGCAGGCGCTAGACGCCGGCGTGGCCGAGCGGTTGCGCGAGCAGGCACGCTGCCTCGGCATCAGCGCCGCCAGCCTGGTGCACCAGGCCTGGGGCCAGGTGCTGGCGCAGGTTTCGGGGCGTGAAGAGGTGGTGTTCGGCACCGTGCTGCTCGGGCGCATGCAGGGTGGCGAGGGCGCCGATCGCGCACTCGGCATGTTCATCAACACCTTGCCGTTGCGGGTCAGTGTTGGCGCCACTGCGGTGGAGCAAGGCGTGCGCGCTACTCATGAGCGTCTGGCGCAACTGCTGGCGCATGAGCAGGCCTCGCTGTCGCTGGCCCAGCGTTGCAGCGGTGTTGCCGCATCGCTGCCGCTGTTCAGCAGCTTGCTCAACTATCGCCACAGCGCGGCCGAACCGGCAGGTGTGGCTTGGGACGGGATCGAGATTCTCAGCTCGCGCGAGCGCAGCAACTATCCGCTGGTGGTCAGCGTCGATGATCTCGGCACCGGTTTCCGCCTGAGCGTGCAAGCGGTGCCGCAAGTGGATAGCGCACGGGTCTGCGATTACTTGCAGACCGCGCTGCACAACCTGCTGACCGCCCTCGAGCACAATCCGACCACGCCGCTGCGGCAGATTTCGGTGATGTCGCCGAGCGAGCGGCAGCGGGTCCTGGTCGGGTTCAACATCACCGGTCGCGACTACCCGCAGGCGCAGACCGTGCAGCGTTTGTTCGAGGCCCGGGCGGCCGCGCACCCTGAAGAGTTGGCGGCGGTGCAAGGGGCGCAGCAGTTGCGCTATGGCGAACTCAATCAGCGGGCCAATCGCCTGGCGCATCACCTGATCGGCCTTGGCGTGCAGCCCGATGACCGGGTCGCCCTGTGTGCCCGGCGCAGCCCGGACATGCTGGTCGCGCTGCTGGCGATCCTCAAGGCCGGCGCCGGTTATGTGCCGGTTGATCCGGCGTATCCACCAGAACGCATCGCCTACCTGTTGCAGGACTGCGCCCCGGTGGCCGTCGTGGCGCAGGCAGCGACCCGCGATCTGCTCGGTGGCGTGCCGGTCATCGATCTGGACAACGACCTCTGGCAGCACCTGTCGGATGCCAATCCGCAGCTGCCGGCATTAACCCCGAAGCATCTGGCTTACGTGATCTACACCTCCGGCTCCACTGGCCAACCGAAAGGGGTGATGGTCGAGCATGCGACCCTGGAAAACCTTGTGCACTGGCACGCTGAAGCCTTCGACTTGCAGGCCGGCAGCCAGACCGCGAGTGTCGCCGGCTTCGGTTTCGATGCGATGGCTTGGGAAGTCTGGCCGGCACTGTGTGTCGGCGCGACCTTGCACCTGCCGCCGCAGTCGATCCGCAACGAGCACCTCGACGAGCTGCTCGACTGGTGGTGCGCGCAGCCGTTGCAGGTCAGCTTCTTGCCGACGCCCGTGGCCGAATACGCGTTCAGCCGGCAATTGCAGCACCCGACCTTGCGTACGCTGCTGATCGGTGGCGACCGCCTGCGTCAGTTCAGTCGTGCGCAAACCTTCGACGTGATCAACAACTATGGCCCGACCGAAGCGACAGTGGTCGCCACCTCGGGGCCGGTCGAACTGGATCAGCCGCTGCATATCGGTCGGCCGATCGCCAATGCGAAAGTCTATGTGCTGGACGCCGAGCAGCGCCCGGTGCCGGTGGGTGTGGCGGGCGAGTTGTATGTCGGCGGGGCGGGTGTGGCGCGCGGTTATCTGAATCGCCCCGAGCTGAGCGCTGCGCAGTTCCTCTTCGACCCATTCAGCGACGAGCCGCAGGCGCGCATGTACCGCACCGGCGATCAGGCGCGCTGGCTGGCCGACGGCAATATCGAGTACCTGGGGCGCAACGACGATCAGGTCAAACTGCGTGGCGTGCGTATCGAACTCGGTGAAATCGAAGCCGCGCTCGGCAGCCACGTTGCGCTGCAGGAAGCGGTGGTGCTGGTTCGCGATGGGCGGCTGATTGCGTGGTTCACCGAGCACACGGCGGTCGATATTCAGCAGTTGCACACGCATTTACAGGCACGCTTGCCGGATGCGCTGCTGCCGGCGGCTTACGTGCGGCTGGACGCATTGCCGTTGACTGCCAACGGCAAGATCGACCGCAAGGCCTTGCCGGAACCGGAGCAGGGCGCGTGGCTCAGTCGCGAATATGAAGCGCCACAGGGTGCGCTGGAAACCGCGCTGGCGCAGATCTGGATCGACGTGCTGAAAGTCGAGCGGGTCGGGCGTCACGACAACTTCTTCGAGCTGGGCGGGCATTCGCTGTTGGCGGTGAGCCTGATCGAGCGCATGCGCCAGATCGACCTCGCGGCTGACGTGCGCGTGCTGTTCAATCAGCCGACCCTGGCCGCACTCGCCGCCGCTGTGGGCAGCGGTCGTGAAGTTGAGGTGCCGGCCAACCGCATTCCGCCGGGCTGCACGCACATCACCCCGGACATGCTCAGCCTGACCGAACTCGATCAGGCCAGCATCGAGCGCATCGTCGCTACTGTGCCGGGCGGGGCCGCCAACGTGCAGGACATCTATCCGCTGGCACCGTTGCAGGAAGGCATTCTTTATCACCACTTGAGCGCCGAACAGGGCGATCCGTACCTGCTGCAATCGCGGCTGATCTTCGACAGCGTCGAGCGCTTGCGCACCTTCAGCCAAGCCTTGCAGCAGGTCATCGCGCGTCACGACATTCTGCGCACCAGTGTGGTCTGGGAAGGGCTGGCGAGTCCGCAGCAAGTGGTCTGGCGTCAGGCGCCGCTGGTGGTGCAGGCGGTGCCGCTGGATCCGGCGCAGGGCGACGTTCTCGAGCAGTTGCACGCGCGCTTCGATGCCCGGCACAACCGCCTCGACCTGAGCCAGGCGCCGCTGATGCGCATTGTCTATGCCGAAGACCCGGCGCAGCAACGGGTGGTGGCGATCATCCTGTTCCAGCACCTGATTCTTGACCACACCGCCATGGACGTGGTCGGCCAGGAAATGCGCGCGTTCATGTTCAATCAGGCCGACAGCCTCGGCACGCCGATGCCGTACCGAAACTACGTGGCGCAGGCGCGTCTGGGGGCCAGCGAGCAGGAGCACGAAGCGTTCTTCCGCGACATGCTCGGCGATATCGACGAACCGACTCTGCCGTTCGGTCTGCATGACGTGCAAGGCGATGGCGGCGACATTGAGGAGGCGCAGCAAGCCGTCGATGCCGGGTTGACCCTGCGCCTGCGGGAGCAGGCGCGGCAGTTGGGTGTCAGTCCGGCGAGCCTGATGCACCTGGCCTGGGCGCAGGTGCTGGGCGTGCTTGCCAACCGTCGCGACGTGGTGTTCGGCACGGTGCTGTTGGGGCGTTTGCAGGGCGGTGAGGGCGCGGATCGCACCCTCGGCGTGTTCATCAATACCTTGCCGCTGCGGGTGGATGTCAGCGAAGGCGTGCGCGCTGCGGTCAAGACTACCCACGCACGGCTGACCGCGCTGCTGGCCCATGAACATGCGCCATTGGCGCTGGCCCAGCGTTGCAGCGCAGTGTCCGGGGCGCCGCTGTTCAGCGCCTTGCTCAACTACCGGCATACCGCTGCCGAGGCGCAGCCGCGTGACGGTCAGGGCATCTGGGAAGGCGTGCAATTGCTTGGCGGCGAAGAGCGCAGCAACTATCCGCTGACCCTCAGCGTCGACGATCTCGGCGAAGATTTTTCCCTGTCCGTGCTGGCGCTGGCGCAGATCGGCGCGCAACGGATCTGCGGCTACATGCACACCGCGCTGGAACATCTGGTGCAAGCACTGGAACAGGCGCCACAGCGTCCGCTCAACCGTTTGCCGATTCTCGCGGTCGAGGAATACGAGCGCTTGCTGGTCGGTTTCAACCCGACTGCGGCGGCATACCCGCGCGGTGCAACGATTCAGGCGCTGGTGCAAGCGCAGGCCGAGCAGCATCCGCAAGCGCTGGCGGTGGTGCAGGGCACGCAACAACTGACTTATGCGCAACTCAATCAGCAAGCCAATCGCCTGGCGCATCACTTGCTCGACCTCGGGGTGCAACCGGACGACCGGATCGCCGTGTGCCTGCAACGCAGCCCGCAGATGCTGGTGGCGCTGCTGGCGATTCTCAAGGCCGGCGCCGGTTATGTGCCGGTCGATCCGGCGTACCCGGCCGACCGCATCGCCTACCTGTTGCAGGACAGCGATCCGGTGGCGGTGCTGGCGCAGGGTTCGACCCGCGAGTTGCTGGGCCGGGTGCCGGTGATTGATCTGGACAACGCCCTCTGGCAACACCTGCCGGAGACCAATCCGCAACTGCCGACGCTGACCCCGGCGCATCTGGCCTACGTGATTTACACTTCGGGATCGACCGGCCAGCCGAAAGGCGTGATGGTCGAGCACGCAACCCTGGAAAACCTTGTGCACTGGCACTGTGAGGCGTTCGACCTGCGCGCCGGCAGCCACACCGCCAGCGTCGCCGGTTGCGGTTTCGACGCGATGGCCTGGGAGGTCTGGCCGGCGCTGTGTGTCGGCGCGACCCTGCACCTGCCGCCGCCGTCGATCAGCAACGAACACCTCGATGAACTGCTCGACTGGTGGCGCGCGCAACCGTTGCAGGTAAGTTTTCTGCCGACGCCGATTGCCGAATACGCCTTCAGTCGTGAGCTGGGTCACCCGACCTTGCGCACGCTGTTGATCGGTGGCGACAAGTTGCGGCAGTTCCCGCGTGAGCAGACCTTTGCCGTGATCAACAACTACGGCCCGACCGAGGCCACGGTGGTCGCGACCTCCGGGCAGATCCATGCCGGACAGCTGCTGCACATCGGCCGGCCGATGAGCAACGCCAGGGTTTACCTGCTCGATGAACAGCAACGTCCAGTGCCGGTGGGTGTTGCCGGTGAACTGTACGTCGGTGGCGCGGGTGTGGCCCGTGGTTATCTGAACCGTCCCGAGCTGACCGCCGAACGCTTCCTCGAAGACCCGTTCAGTGACGAACCGCAGGCGCGCATGTACCGCACTGGCGATCTCGCGCGCTGGCTGGCCGACGGCAATATCGAGTACCTGGGACGTAACGACGATCAGGTCAAACTGCGCGGCGTGCGGGTGGAACTGGGTGAAATCGAAGCCGCGCTGTCCAGCCATCCGGCAGTGCAGGACGCGGTGGTGCTGGTGCGTGAGGCGCGGTTGATCGCCTGGTTCACCGCCCGCACAACAGTCGATATCGAGGCGCTGCGCGCGCATCTGCAAGCACGCCTGCCGCAGGCGCTAGTGCCGGCAGCCTACGTGCGGCTTGAGGCGCTGCCACTGACCGCCAACGGCAAACTCGACCGCAAGGCCTTGCCCGAACCGGATCAGGACGCCTGGCTCAGCCGCGAATACGCAGCCCCGCAAGGGCCGGTGGAGACCGCGCTGGCGCAGGTCTGGGCCGAGGTGCTGCAAGTCGAACAGGTCGGGCGGCACGACAACTTCTTTGAGCTGGGCGGGCATTCGCTGCTGGCGGTGACCCTGATCGAGCGCATGCGTCAGCTCGGTCTGAGCACCGACGTACGCGTGCTGTTCAGCCAGCCGACCCTTGCCGCGCTAGCCGCTGCGGTGGGCAGTGGTCGCGAAGTCGCGGTGCCGGCCAATCTGATTCCGTTTGGTTGCACACATATCACTCCAGAGATGCTGACTCTGGTGCAACTGGATCAGGCCAGCATCGAGCGTATCGTGGCCACGGTGCCGGGCGGTGCCGCCAATGTGCAGGACATTTATCCGCTGGCGCCGTTGCAGGAAGGCATTCTTTATCACCACTTGAGCGCCGCGCACGGCGATCCATACCTGCTGCAATCGCGCCTGGCATTCGACAGCCTTGAACGCTTGCAGGCCTTTGCCGCCGCGCTGCGTCAGGTCATGACTCGCCATGACATCCTGCGCACCGGAGTGGTCTGGGAAGGGCTGGCGACGCCGGTGCAAGTGGTCTGGCGTGAAGCCGAGCTGCCGCTGCAGGAGGTTGCATTCGATCCGGCGGGCGGTGATGTTCTGGCGCAGTTGTATGAGCGTTTCGACGCGCGGCATTACCGCATCGACCTCAGTCAGGCGCCGCTGATTCGCCTGGTGTATGCGCAGGATCCGGCCAACCAGCGGGTGGTCGCCATGCTGTTGTTCCATCACATCGCCATGGATCACACGGCGCTGGAAGTGGTGCAGCAGGAACTGCAGGCGCTGCTCTTCGGTCACGGCGAAGCGCTGATACCCGCCGTGCCGTATCGCAATTACGTGGCGCAGACCCGGCTGGGCGTCAGCGAGCAGGAACACGAAGGGTTTTTCCGCGCGATGCTCGGCGAGATCGACGAGCCAACGCTGCCATTCGGTCTGCTGGACGTGCACGGTGACGGCCATGACATCGAAGAAGTCCGTCAGCGCGTGCCCGACGCCGTGGCGCAGCGCCTGCGCAGCCAGGCGCGGCAGCTGGGCGTGAGCGTCGCGAGCCTGTTCCATCTGGCGTTTGCTCAAGTATTGGCGGCGACCTCCGGACATGAGCGCGTGGTGTTCGGCACCGTGCTGCTGGGGCGGATGCAGGGCGGTACCGGCGCTGATCGAGGTCTGGGAATGTTCATCAACACGCTGCCATTGCGGGTGGATCTGGGTGATGTTTCAGTGCGTGCCGGGGTGCGCGCCACCCATGCGCAACTGACCGCATTGCTCGGCCATGAACATGCGTCATTGGCATTGGCCCAGCGTTGCAGCGGGGTGGCGGCGCCGTCGCCGCTGTTCAGCGCCATGCTCAACTACCGGCACAGCGTCAGCGCAGAACAGTTGCAAGCCAATCGCCTGGCCTGGCAAGGCATCGAGAACCTGTCCAGCGAGGAGCGCACCAACTATCCGCTGAGCTTCAACGTCGATGACCTGGGTCAGGGTTTTGACCTCACGGCCATGACCCCTTCGCAGATTGGCGCGGCGCGGCTGTGTGGCTACATGCAGCAGGCGTTGGCGGGGCTGGTCGAGGCGCTGGAGCAGACTCCGCAGCAGGCCTTGAACCGCCTGCCGGTGCTGGCGGATGCCGAGCGTCAGCAGTTGCTGTTCGGTCTCAATGCCACTGACGTCGATTACGACCTTGAGCAGACCATTCACGGTCTGTTCGAAGCGCAAGTGGCGCGTACGCCGCAGGCGCCCGCCGTGGTTGCGGGTGAGCAGCAACTGAGCTACGCCGAACTCAATGCCCGGGCCAATCAACTGGCACGGCATCTGCGTGAATTGGGCGTAGGGCCGGATGCGCGGGTGGCGCTCTGCGTCGAGCGCGGTCTGGACATGGTGATCGGGCTGCTGGCGATCCTCAAGGCTGGCGGCGGTTATGTGCCGCTGGATCCGGCGTATCCGCTGGAGCGTCTGGCTTACATGCTCGAGGACAGCGGCCCGTTGGCGGTGTTGGTGCAGGGAACCACGCGCTCGTTGCTCGGTGACGTTGGCGTGCCGGTGATCGACCTGGATCAGCCGCATTGGCAAGCGCTGCCGACAGACAATCTTGCGATTGCCGAACTGGCCCCGCAGCACACCGCGTATGTGATCTACACCTCCGGTTCCACTGGCCAACCGAAAGGCGTGATCAACGAACACAGCGGGGTAGTCAACCGCTTGCTGTGGATGCAAGACGCCTATCAACTGACCTCCAGCGACACGGTGTTGCAGAAAACCCCGTTCAGCTTCGACGTCTCGGTCTGGGAGTTCTTCTGGCCGCTGATGACTGGCGCACGTCTGGTCATGGCCCGGCCCGAGGGGCACAAGGATCCGCTGTATCTCAGCCAAATCATCGAACGCGAGCACATCACCACGCTGCACTTCGTGCCGTCGATGCTCGATGTGTTCCTCGCTCACGCCGACACCGCACGTTGCGGCAGTCTGCGGCAAGTGATGTGCAGCGGCGAAGCGCTGCCGGGCAGCGTGGTGCGGCGTTTCAAACAGCAACTGCCGGGCAGCGAACTGCACAACCTCTACGGCCCGACCGAAGCGGCGGTGGACGTGACCGCGTGGAACTGCGCCGGGCCGGTCGAAAGCACCCCGGACAACACGCCGATCGGCAAACCGATCGCCAACACCCGCATGTACATCCTCGATGCCCAGCAACAACCGGTGCCGCACGGCGTGGTCGGCGAGCTGTACATCGGTGGCGTGCAGGTAGCGCGCGGTTATCTGAATCGCCCGGAACTGAACGCCGAACGCTTCCTCACCGATCCGTTCCAGGCCAATGGGCGGATGTACCGCACCGGCGACGTCGCCCGCTATCTGCCGGACGGCAATATCGAATACCTGGGCCGCAACGACGATCAGGTGAAGATCCGTGGTTTGCGCATTGAGCTTGGCGAGATTCAGGCGCGCCTGACCCAGATCGACGGCATTCAGGAGGCCGCCGTGCTCGCCCGCGAAGATGCATCCGGCGACAAGCGTCTGGTGGCGTACTACACCGGGGCACGCCTGGAAATCGACGTGCTGCGCAGCCACTTGCTGGAGCACCTGCCGGACTACATGGTGCCCGCGCTGTTCGTGCATCTCGCTGCACTGCCGCTGAGCCCCAACGGCAAACTCGACCGCAAGGCGCTGCCGGCCCCGGATCAGGCCGCATTGCCGGTGCGCGAATACGAAGCCCCGGTGGGCGACGTCGAAATCACCCTCGCACGGCTCTGGGCCGAGTTGCTCAACGTCGAGCGGGTAGGGCGCCACGATCATTTCTTTGAACTGGGTGGTCACTCGCTGCTGGCGGTCAGTCTGATCGGCCGGCTGCGTCAGGAAGGCATGGAAGCCGATGTCAGGTCGCTGTTCGAACATCCGACCCTGGCCGGCTACGCCGCAATTACCGAACGAATGGAGATCGTCCTGTGAACGTGATCGAACTGTTGGCCACATTGAAGGCTAAAGATATTCAGCTGGCGGTCGCGGACGACCAATTGCGGGTCAACGGCAACAAGCAGGCGTTGAACGACCCGGCGTTGCTGGCGCTGTTGCGCGAGCACAAACCGGCGCTGATCGAACTGATCAAGGCCGGGCAGTACTCTGCCAGCAAGCATGGTCAGGTCGAGGTGCCAGCCAATGGCATCGTCTCGGACACCACGCGCATCACCTCGGCGATGCTGACGCTGGTCGAACTCGACCAGGCGACCATCGACCACCTCGTCGCACAAGTCCCCGGCGGCGCAGCCAACGTGCAGGACATCTACCCGCTGGCGCCGCTGCAGGAAGGCATCCTGTATCACCACGTCAGTGGCGGTGACGGTGATCCGTATGTCATGCAGTCGCATTTCGCTTTCGCCAGCCGTGAGCGTTTTCAAGCGTTCGCTCAAGCGCTGCAAAGCGTGATCGATCGCCATGACATTCTGCGCACCGCTGTGCATTGGGCAGGACTGGACGCGCCGGTGCAGGTGGTCTGGCGCCGGGCCGAACTGCCGGTGGAAGAGGTGACGTTGCCTGATGCAAATGGCGACGTGCTGGCGTATCTGCACGAGCGCTTTGATGCCCGGCATTTCCGCCTCGACGTTACCCAGGCGCCGCTGATGCGTCTGGCCCATGCCTGGGATGAAGCCGGGCAACGGGTGATCGCCACGCTGTTGTTCCATCACATGGCGCTCGACCACTCGGCCCTCGACGTGGTGCGCCACGAAATGCGCGCCTGCCTCACCGGGCAGCGTGAACTGCTCGGGCGCCCGGTGCCGTTTCGCAACTACGTGGCGCAGGCGCGTCTGGGTGTCAGCGAGGCCGAGCACGAGGCATTCTTCCGCGAGATGCTCAGCGATATCGACGAGCCGACGCTGCCTTATGGTCTGCAGGATGTGCAGGGTGACGGCAGCGAAATCGTCGAACTCAGCGTGCCGGTCGCGGCGCTATTGGGCCAGCGTCTGCGGGCGCAGGCGCGAACCCTTGGCGTCAGTGTCGCCAGCCTGTTCCATCTCGGCTGGGCGCAAGTGCTGGCCGCGCTGACCGGCAAGCAGCAGGTGGTCTTCGGCACGGTGCTGATGGGTCGCATGCAAGGCGCCGAAGCGATTGACCGGGCGCTGGGGATTTTCATCAACACCTTGCCGTTGCGGGTGAACATCGACGGCCAGGATGTGCGCGCGGCAGTCAACGCCACCCACGCCCGGCTGACTACGCTGATGCGTCACGAACACGCACCGCTGGCCCTGGCTCAGCGCTGCAGTCACGTGGTGGCGCCGACGCCGCTGTTCAGCACGCTGCTCAACTATCGCCACAGCCACAACGTCACCACCGCCAGTGCCGAAACCCTTGCGGCGTGGGACGGTATCTCCACGTTGCACTCCGAAGAGCGCAGCAACTATCCGTTGACGATGAGTGTCGATGACCTCGGTGACGCCTTCAGTCTGACCTTGCTGGCGAGCACGCAGACCGATCCGCAGCGTATCTGCGACTACCTGCACTGCGCGCTGGAAAACCTCGTGCTTGCGTTGGAGCAGGCGCCGCAGACACCGATCAACCAACTGCCGATTCTGCCGGCGGCAGAGCTTGAACAGGTGCTGCTCGGCTTCAATGCCACCCATGTGGATTTCCCGACGGCACAGACCATTCAGCAGTGTTTCGAGGCGCAGGTGGCCGCACGGCCGGACGCGCTGGCGGCAGTGTTTGCCGACGCGCAACTGACCTACGCCGAACTCAATCGTCAGGCCAATGCCTTGGCGCAGCATCTGATCGGTTTGGGCGTGAAACCCGACGACCGTGTCGCCATCGTCGCCCGTCGCGGGCTGGACACCCTGGTCGGGCTGGTGGCGATCCTCAAGGCCGGCGCCGGTTACGTGCCGATTGATCCGGCGCATCCGGCGGAGCGCTTGAACTACCTGCTCGACGACAGCGCGCCAGTCGCCGTACTGACCCAAAGTCATCTGCGCGAGCGACTGCCGGCGCTAAACGTCCCGGTGCTCGACCTCGATCACTGCAACTGGCCACTGACTGCCACACAAAACCCGCAGGTACCGGGTCTGAGCACCGCGCACCTGGCCTATGTGATCTACACCTCCGGCTCCACCGGCCTGCCCAAAGGGGTGATGGTCGAGCATCACACCCTGAGCAATCTGGTCGACTGGCACTGCACCGCGTTCGACCTCTGTGCCGGGCGTCACACCTCAAGCCTCGCCGGTTTCGGCTTCGATGCGATGGCCTGGGAAGTCTGGCCGGCGTTGTGCGCGGGCGCGACCCTGCATCTGGCGCCGAACCACGAGGGCGGCGAAGACATCGATGCCTTGCTCGCGTGGTGGTGCGCGCAGCCGCTGGACGTGAGTTTCCTGCCGACCCCGGTGGCCGAATACGCCTTCAGCCAGAACCTCGAACACCCGACCCTGCGTACGCTGCTGATCGGCGGCGACCGCTTGCGGCAGTTCAATCGCAATCAGCATTTCGACGTGATCAACAACTACGGCCCGACCGAGGCCACAGTGGTCGCCACCTCAGGTTTGGTGCAAAGCGGCGACGCGCTGCACATCGGCAAACCGCTGAGCAATGCCACGGTGTACCTGCTCGACGAACAACAGCGCCCGGTGCCGCTTGGCGTTGCCGGTGAGCTGTACGTCGGCGGTGCCGGGGTCGCCCGTGGCTACCTGAATCGCCCGGACATGACCGCCGAGCGCTTTCTGCGCGACCCGTTCAGCCCCTTGCCGAATGCGCGGATGTACCGCACCGGCGACCTTGCACGCTGGCGTGAAGACGGCAACATCGAGTACCTGGGGCGCAACGACGACCAGGTGAAGATCCGTGGCGTGCGCATCGAGCTGGGCGAGATCGAAACCTGCCTCAACCAGTTGCCGGGGATTCAGGAAGCGGTGCTGCTCGCTCGCGAAGATCAACCCGGCCAGCCACGACTGGTGGCGTACTTCACCGAGCAGGCGCAGGTCGAAGCGCTGCCGGTGGGCGAGTTGCGCGCGCAATTGCTCAGCCGTTTGCCGGAATACATGGTGCCGAGCGCGTTCGTCAAACTCGCCGCGTTGCCGCTGACCGCCAATGGCAAGGTCGACCGCAAGGCCTTGCCGGCGCCGGATCTGGCAGCGCTGTTCACCCGCGAGTACGCAGCGCCCGAAGGCGAGGTGGAAACCGCGCTGGCGCAGATCTGGGCCGACGTGCTGCTAGTCGAGCGGGTCGGGCGTCAGGATCACTTTTTCGAGCTCGGCGGGCATTCGTTGCTGGCGATGCGCATGGTCTCGCAAGTGCGCCAGCGCCTGGGTGTCGAGCTGGCGCTGAGCGATCTGTTTGCCAACGCCGAACTGGCGGCTGTCGCGGCAGTGCTGAACGAGGCCGGACGCTGTGCGCAACCGCAGATCGTGCCGGTCCCGCGTGACGGCGCGTTGCCGCTGTCGTTCGCCCAACAACGCCTGTGGTTCCTCGCGCAAATGGAAGGCGCCAACACCGCCTACAACATTCCCGTGGCCCTGCGTCTGCGTGGTCGTCTCGACGACGCGGCGCTGCAACGCGCACTGGCGCGGATCGTCGCCCGCCACGAAACCCTGCGCAGCCGCTTCACGCAATTCAACGACGAAGCGCAAGTGCTGATTGCCCCGGTGGACACCGGTCTGCTGCTGCGGGTCGAAGACCTGCGTCAGCACCCGCAACCCGAGGAAACCCTGCAGGCGCTGATTCAGGGCGAAGCCTCGGGGCCGTTCGACTTGCAGGACGATCCGTTGATTCGCGGGCGACTGGTACGCCTGGCGGATGATCACCATGTGCTGTTGCTGACCCTGCACCACATCATCTCTGACGGTTGGTCGATGGGCGTTTTGACCCGCGAACTGATGGCGCTGTATCAGGCGTTCAGTCACGGTCAGCCGGATCCATTGCCGCCGCTGGCGCTGCAATACACCGACTACGCGGTGTGGCAGCGGCGCTGGCTCAGCGGCGAGGTGTTGCAACGCCAGAGCGAATACTGGCAACGGACCCTCGCTGGCGCCCCGGCGCTGTTGATGCTGCCGACCGATCGCCCGCGCCCGGCGCAGCAGGACTATGCCGGCAGCAGCGTAGCCGTAGTGCTCGACGAACGTTTGAGCGCCGGGCTCAAAGCCTTGGGCCAGCGCCACGGCGTGACCCTGTACATGACGCTGATGAGTGCCTGGGCGATGCTGCTCAGCCGCTTGTCCGGGCAAGCTGAAGTGGTGATCGGTTCGCCAGTGGCCAACCGCACCCGCGCCGAAATCGAAGGCCTGATCGGCATGTTCGTCAACACCCTGGCCCTGCGCATCGACACCTCGGGCGAGCTGAGCGTCGAAGCGCTGTTGGCGCGGGTCAAGGCGCAAACCCTGCAAGCGCAGGCGCATCAGGATCTGCCGTTCGAGCAAGTGGTGGAAATCACCCGGCCCGTGCGCAGCCTGGCGCACAGCCCGTTGTTCCAGACCTTGCTCAGTTGGGATGGCCTCGAAAGCCCGGCGCTGGCCCTCGGCGAACTGACGCTGGAAGGCGTGGCCGAGCCGAGCCACTTCGCCAAGTTCGACCTGTCGCTGAGCCTCAGTGAGTCCAACGGCATCATTCGCGGATCGCTGGAATACGCCACAGCGTTGTTCGACCAGAGCACGGTCGAGCGCTTCGTCGGTTACTTCCTGCGCCTGTTGCAGGCGATGGTCGCCAACGATCAGGCGCTGCTGGAGCAGGCGCCGCTGCTGGCGCCGGAAGAACAGCAGCGCTTGTTGGTCGAGTTCAATGCCACGGCGGTCGATTACAACCTTGAGCAGACCATTCACGGCTTGTTCGAGGCGCAAGTGGTGCGCTCGCCGCAGGCGCCCGCCGTGGTCGCGGGTGAGCAGCAACTCAGCTACGCCGAACTCAACGCCCGAGCCAATCAACTGGCGCGGCATCTGCGTGAATTGGGCGTAGGCCCGGATGCGCGGGTGGCGCTCTGCGTCGAACGCGGTCTGGACATGGTGGTCGGGCTGCTGGCGATCCTCAAGGCCGGCGGCGGTTATGTGCCGCTGGACCCGGCGTATCCGCTGGAGCGTCTGGCCTACATGCTGGAGGACAGCGTGCCGCTGGCGGTGCTGGTACAGGGTTCGACGCGTTCGTTGCTCGGCGAAGTCGCGGTGCCGGTGATCGATCTTGATCAGCCGCACTGGCAAGCGCTGCCGACGGACAATCTTTTGGTAACCGAACTGACCCCGCAGCACACTGCTTACGTGATCTACACCTCCGGTTCCACCGGCCTACCGAAAGGCGTGATCAACGAACATGTCGGGGTGGTCAACCGCCTGCTGTGGATGCAGGACGCCTATCAACTGACGTCGGCCGACAACGTATTGCAGAAGACCCCGTTCAGCTTCGACGTCTCGGTCTGGGAGTTCTTCTGGCCGTTGATGACTGGCGCCCGATTAGTCATGGCCCGGCCCGAGGGACACAAGGATCCGCTGTATCTCAGCGAAATCATCGAACGCGAACACATCACCACGCTGCACTTTGTTCCCTCGATGCTCGACGTCTTTCTCGCTCACGCCGACACCGCACGTTGCAGCAGTCTGCGGCAAGTCATGTGCAGCGGCGAAGCGTTGCCGGGCAGCGTGGTGCGGCGTTTCAAGCAGCAACTGCCTGGCAGCCAATTGCACAACCTCTACGGCCCGACCGAAGCGGCAGTGGACGTGACCGCGTGGAATTGCGCCGGGCCGCTGGAACAAACGCCAGACAACACACCGATCGGCAAACCGATCGCCAACACCCGCATGTACATCCTCGATGCCCAGCAACAACCGGTGCCGCACGGCGTGGTCGGCGAGCTGTACATCGGTGGCGTGCAGGTGGCGCGCGGTTATCTGAATCGCCCGGAACTGAACGCCGAACGCTTCCTCGACGATCCGTTCCAGGCCAATGGGCGGATGTACCGCACCGGCGACGTCGCCCGCTATCTGCCGGACGGCAATATCGAATACCTCGGCCGCAACGACGATCAGGTGAAGATCCGTGGCCTGCGCATTGAACTCGGCGAGATCCAGGCGCGCCTGACCCAGATCGACGGCATTCAGGAAGCCGCCGTACTCGCCCGCGAAGACGTGCCGGGCGACAAGCGTTTGGTCGCGTACTACACCGGGGCACCGCTGGAAATCGAAACGCTGCGCAGCCATTTGCTGGAGCACCTGCCGGACTACATGGTGCCCGCGCTGTTCGTTCATCTCGATGCATTACCGCTCAGCCCCAACGGCAAACTCGACCGCAAGGCGCTGCCGGCCCCCGATCTGGCGGCGCAGACCGCCCGTGAATACGAAGCGCCGATCGGCGAAGTGGAAATCGCGCTCGCGCAGCTTTGGGCTGAACTGCTCAAGGTTGAGCGGGTAGGGCGCCACGATCATTTCTTCGAACTCGGTGGCCACTCGCTGTTGGCGGTGAATCTGGTGGCGCGGATGCGCCGTGCCGGCCTGAGCGCCGACATTCGCGTGCTGTTCAACCAGCCGACCCTCGCCGCGCTGGCCGCTGCCGTGGGCGGTGAACCGGAGGCCGAAGTCCCGGCCAACCTGATCACTGCGGACTGCACGCGCATCACTCCCGAGCTGCTATCACTGGTGACGCTCGACCAGCCAAGCATCGACCGCATCGTCGCCAGCATCCCCGGCGGCGTGGCCAACGTGCAGGATATTTATCCGCTGGCGCCGTTGCAGACCGGCATCCTGTTCCACCATTTGTCCGCCGCACAGGGCGATCCGTACGTGTTGCAGGCGCAGTTCGCGTTTGCCGATGAACAACGCCTGAACACCTTCACTCAAGCCTTGCAGAACGTAATCCAGCGCCACGACATCCTGCGCACTTCGCTGTTCTGGGACGGGCTGCAAGACCCGGTGCAAGTGGTCTGGCGTGAGGCGCCGCTGGTGTGCGAAGCGCTGGAGCTGAATGGCACGGACGGCGATGTACTGGAGCAATTGCGCCGGCGTTTCGACGCCACGCAGTACCGCATGGCCGTCAATCAGGCACCGCTGATGCGCGTGGTGCACGCCTGGGACGCAGACAATCAGCGGGTGGTGGCGTTGTTGCTGTTCCATCACCTGGTGATGGACCACGTTGCGCTGGAAGTGCTGCAACATGAAATGCAGGCGTTCCTGAGCGGTCAGCCGCAACGTCTGGCCGAGCCGGTGCCGTATCGCAATTACGTGGCGCATACCCGTGGCGCAATCAGTGATCAGGCGCATGAAGCGTTCTTCCGCGACATGCTCGGTGACGTCAGCGAACCGAGCGCGCCGTACGGCCAGCACAGCATTGCCGAGGGCCACGCCGCAGAAGCACGCCGGGTACTCGACCTCGATCTGAGTCAGCGCGTCAGGGCCAAGGCCCGACGGCTGGGGATCAGCGCCGCGAGCCTGATGCATCTGGCCTGGGCACAGGTGCTGGGAAAACTCTCCGGGCGTGACGCCGTGGTGTTCGGCACCGTGTTGCTGGGGCGGTTGCAGGCGGGCGAGGGCGCCGAACGCGCGCTGGGGGTGTTCATCAACACCTTGCCGCTGCGCGTCGATCTCGGGCAACGCTCGGCGCAGGAAGCCGCGCTCGCCACCCACCAACAGTTGAATGCTCTGCTGCAACATGAGCATGCGCAATTGGCGCTGGCCCAGCGTTGCAGTGGTATGGCCGCCGGCACGCCGTTGTTCAGCACGCTGTTCAACTACCGCCACAGCGCCGCTGCCGGCGCGCCTTCTGCGGAGGCGACGAACGCGTGGCAAGGCATGCAGTTGCTCAATACCCAGGAGCACACCAACTATCAGTTGAGCGTGAGTGTCGATGACCTCGGCGAAGGTTTCGGCTTCACTGCACTGGCTGCCCCCGGCATCGATCCCGCACGCATCTGCGAGTACCTGCAACGGGCGGTGAGCAACCTGCTGCAGGCACTGGAACAGACACCGCAACTGAGCATTGATCAAGTGTCGATTCTGGCGCCGGACGAACGCCGGCAATTGCTGGTCGAGTTCAACGCCACCGAGCGGGAGTACCCGCGTGCGCTGACCGTGCACGCCTTGTTCGAAAGGCAAGTGGCGGCGGATCCGCACGCCATCGCTGTCGTGCATCGCGGGCAAACGTCGAGTTATGGCGATTTGAATGATCGGGCCAACCGCTTGGCCCACTACCTGATCGCTCAAGGCGTACAGCCGGGCGATCATGTGGCGATCCTGCTGCCGCGCTCGCCGCAGCTGTTGGTCGCGCAACTGGCGATTGCCAAGTGTGCGGCGGCCTATGTGCCGCTGGACATCAACGCGCCGAGCGAGCGCCAGGCGTTCATGCTTGAGGACAGCCGCGCCGTGGCGTTGCTGACCCTGCGTGGCGAAAACATCGACTATCCACTGCAGCGCATCGATCTGGATGCCGTGACGCTGAATGACCAGCCTGCGCACAACCCGAAACTGGCACAGTCCTCGGAGTCGCTGGCGTACATCATGTACACCTCCGGTTCCACCGGTACGCCGAAGGGTGTGATGGTGCCGCACCGTGGCATCGCTCGCCTGGTGCTGAACAACGGTTACGCCGATTTCAACCCGCAGGATCGCGTGGCGTTTGCGTCCAACCCGGCGTTCGACGCCAGCACCATGGACATCTGGGGGCCATTGCTCAACGGCGGGCGCGTGCTGGTGATCGATCACCAGACCCTGCTGGATCCGAACGCATTCGGTCGCGAATTGAGCGACAGCGGCGCGACAATCCTGTTTGTCACCACCGCGCTGTTCAACCAGTATGTGCAACTGATTCCGCAGGCCCTGAAAGGCTTGCGCATGGTTCTGTGCGGCGGTGAACGCGGCGATCCGGCAAGCTTCCGCCGCTTGCGGGCCGAGGCGCCGCAGCTGCGCATCGTGCATTGCTACGGCCCGACCGAAACCACCACTTACGCCACCACGTTTGAAGTGCACGAAGTGGCGGAAAACGCCGAAAGCGTGCCGATTGGCGGGCCGATCTCCAACACCCAGGTGTATGTGCTCGACGCGCATCAGCAGCCGGTGCCGATGGGCGTGACCGGCGAGTTGTACATCGGCGGGCAGGGCGTGGCGCTGGGTTATCTGAACCGTGCCGATCTGACGGCGGAAAAGTTCCTCCCCGATCCGTTCAGCGACCGTCCGGGCGCGCTGTTGTATCGCACCGGCGACCTCGTGCGCTGGCTGGCGCCGGGGCAGCTCGATTGCATCGGGCGCAATGACGATCAGGTGAAAATCCGTGGTTTCCGCATCGAACTCGGCGAGATCGAAAATCGTCTGCTGGGCTACCCGGGGATCAACGAAGCGGTGGTGCTCGCTCGGCGCGATGGTCAGGAACCGCTGCGGCTGGTGGCCTACTACACCGCGCACGACGGCACGCTGGAACTGGCTGACCTGCGTGAGCATTTGCAGACGCAATTGCCGGAATACATGGTGCCGAGTGCCTGGGTGCAACTTGATGCATTGCCGCTGAACAACAACGGCAAGGTCGATCGCAAAGCCTTGCCCGAACCGGATGCTGCGGCGTTGTTCACCCGTGAATACGTTGCGCCGCAAGGTGAACTGGAAACCGCGCTGGCGCAGATCTGGGCCGAAACCCTGCAAGTCGAGCAGATCGGCCGCCATGACCACTTCTTCGAACTCGGCGGACATTCGTTGCTGGCGATGCGCATGTTGTCGCAGGTGCGCCAGCGTCTCGGCGTTGAATTGCCCTTGAGCGAATTGTTTGCCGACCCGCATCTCAGCGCCGTGGCCGAGGTGCTGAACCGCTCCGGGCGCAGCACGCTGCCGGAGATCTTGCCGGCGGCGCCTGATCAAGCGCTGCCGCTGTCCTTCGCCCAACAACGCCTGTGGTTCCTCGCGCAAATGGACGGCGGTAACTCGGCGTACAACATTCCGCTTGGCCTGCGCCTGCGCGGGCAACTCGATGTCGAATCCCTGCAGCGCGCACTGACGCAGATCGTTGCGCGCCACGCAACCCTGCGCAGCCGCTTCGTCAGCGTCGACGATCAGGCGCAGGTGACGATTGCACCGGTCGATAGCGGCCTGCTGTTGCAGGTGGAGGACCTGCGCCAGGATCCACAGGCCGAAGCTACGGTGCAGGCACTGCTCGCGCAGGAAGCCGCGACTGCCTTCGATCTGCAACACGATCCACTGATTCGCGGACGCCTGCTGCGTCTGGCTGACGAGCATCATGTGCTGTTGCTGACCGTGCATCACATCGTCGCCGACGGTTGGTCGATGGGCGTGCTGACCCGTGAGCTGATGGCGCTGTATCAGGCCTTCAGTCACGGTCAGCCGGATCCATTGCCGCCGTTGGCGCTGCAATACGGCGACTACGCCGTGTGGCAGCGGCGCTGGCTCAGCGGTGAAGTGTTGCAGCGGCAAAGCGATTACTGGCAGCAGACCCTCGACGGTGCGCCGGCCTTGCTGACCCTGCCCACCGACCGTCCGCGTCCGCCACAGCAAGACTTTGCCGGGAGCAGCGTCGAAGTACGGCTGGATGAACGTCTGAGTGCCGGGCTCAAAGCCTTGAGTCAGCGTCACGGCGTAACCCTGTTCATGACCCTGATGAGTGCCTGGTCGCTGTTGCTGAGTCGTCTGTCCGGGCAGTCCGACGTGGTGATCGGCTCGCCGGTGGCCAACCGCACCCGGGCCGAGATCGAAGGCCTGATCGGCATGTTCGTCAACACCCTGGCCCTGCGCATCGACACCTCGGGCGAGCCGAGCGTGGCCACGCTGCTGGCGCGGGTCAAGGCGCGCACGCTGGAGGCGCAGGCGCATCAGGATCTGCCGTTCGAGCAAGTGGTGGAAATCGCCCGGCCGGCGCGCAGTCTGGCGCACAGCCCGTTGTTCCAGAGCACGCTGAGCTGGGACAGCAGCGTCGGGCCGAACCTGGCGCTGGGCGATCTGAGTCTTGAAGGGGTGGCCGCGCCGGGCCGGGTGGCCAAGTTCGACCTGACCCTGACCCTGGGTGAGGTCAACGGGGTGATTCGCGGTTCGCTGGGATACGCCACGGCGTTGTTCGATCAAGCGACCGTCGAGCGTTATGTCGGCTACTTGCAGCGCCTGCTGGCGGCGATGGTCAACGATGAGCACACCGTGTTGGAGCGGGTGCAATTGCTCGCCGAGTCTGAGCGTCAGCGCTTGCTCTACGACTTCAACGCCACTGCATGCGATTACCCGCAAACCCTGACCGTGCACGGGATTTTCCAGCAGCAGGCAGCGGCGCATCCTAAAGCGGTGGCGGTGGTGCATGGCGAGCATTCGCTGAGCTACTTTGAACTGAACGCCCAGGCCAACCGTCTAGCGCATCACTTGCTCAGCCAAGGCGTGCAGCCGGGCGACCACGTGGCGATCCTGTTGCCGCGTTCGCTGGAATTGCTGGCGGCGCAGCTGGCGATTGCCAAGTGCGCGGCGGCCTATGTGCCGCTGGATATCAATGCGCCGAGCGAGCGGCAGGCGTTCATGGTCGAGGACTGTCAGGCAGCGGCGTTGCTGACCCTCAGCGGTGAAGTCATCGACTACGCCGCGCCACGCATCGACCTCGACCGCTTGACCCTCAGCGGCCAACCGACGCACAACCCGAATCTGGCGCAGTCCTCGGAGTCGCTGGCGTACATCATGTACACCTCCGGCTCCACCGGCGCCCCGAAAGGCGTGATGGTGCCGCACCGCGCCATCGGCCGCCTGGTGCTGAACAACGGCTACGCCGATTTCAATGCGCAGGACCGCGTGGTCTTCGCCTCCAACCCGGCGTTCGACGCCAGCACCATGGACATCTGGGGGCCGCTGCTCAACGGCGGGCGCGTCGTGGTGATCGATCACCAGACCCTGCTTGATCCAAACGCGTTCGGCCATGAGTTGAGCGCCAGCGGGGCGACGATCCTGTTCGTCACCACCGCGCTGTTCAATCAGTACGTGCAGTTGATTCCGCAGGCGCTGAAAGGCCTGCGCATTCTGTTGTGTGGCGGTGAGCGTGGCGATCCGGCGGCGTTTCGTCGACTGCTGGCCGAGGCGCCGGCGCTGCGCATCGTGCATTGCTACGGCCCGACCGAAACCACCACTTACGCCACGACGTTTGAAGTGCGTGAAGTGGCGGAAAACGCCGAGAGCGTGCCGATTGGCGCGCCGATCTCCAACACTCAGGTGTATGTGCTCGACGCGCATCAGCAGCCGGTGCCGATGGGCGTGACCGGCGAGTTGTACATCGGCGGGCAGGGCGTGGCGCTGGGTTATCTGAACCGCGCCGATCTGACCGCCGAGAAGTTCCTGGAGGATCCGTTCAGCGATCAGCCGGGCGCGTTGCTGTATCGCACCGGCGACCTCGCACGCTGGCTGGCACCGGGGCAGCTCGATTGCATCGGGCGCAATGACGATCAGGTGAAGATTCGCGGTTTCCGTATCGAACTGGGCGAAATCGAAAACCGCCTGCTCAACTGCCCGGGGATCAAGGAAGCCGTGGTGCTGGCGCGCCGCGATGGTCAGGACATCACCCGTCTGGTGGCGTACTACACCGCCCACGCCGGGCGCCTGGACAGCGCCGATCTGCACGCGCAGTTGCTGGCGCGACTGCCGGAATACATGCTGCCAAGCGCGTGGGTGCAACTGGATGTCCTGCCGTTGAACAACAACGGCAAGGTCGACCGCAAGGCGCTGCCGGCGCCGACCCAGGCAGCGCTGCTCAGCCGGCTGTATGTCGCGCCGATCTCGGCGCTGGAGGAACATCTGGCGCGGATCTGGGCCGGGTTGCTGCAGCTCGAACAGGTCGGTCGTCACGACAACTTCTTCGAACTGGGCGGGCATTCGTTGCTGGCGATGCGCATGCTGTCGCAGGTGCGCCAGCAGTTGGGCGTCGAGCTGACACTCGCCGAGCTGTTCGCCAACCCCGAGCTGGCCGCTGTCGCCGAGGTGCTGAGCCGGGCGGGGCGCAGCACCTTGCCGGAGATTTTGCCGGCGCCCCGTGATCAAGTATTGCCGCTGTCCTTCGCCCAGCAACGTCTGTGGTTCCTGGCGCAGATGGATGGCGGCCACAGCGCCTACAACATCCCGGTCGGTCTGCGCCTGCGCGGTCGGCTGGATGAAGACGCGCTGCAACGGGCACTGGCACGCATCGTCGCCCGTCACGAAACCCTGCGCAGCCGTTTCAGCCAGATCGACGATCAGCCGCAGGTGCTTATTCTGCCGGCCGAGAGCGGTCTGTTGCTGGCGGTAGAAGACTTGCGTCAGCACCCGCAAGCTGACAACGCCTTGCGCGGTCTGATCGAAGAGCAGGCCTGCGCCTCCTTCAATCTGCAGCACGATGCGCTGCTGCGCGGACGTCTGGTGCGTCTGGCTGATGATCATCATGTGCTGTTGTTGACGCTGCACCACATCATCGCCGATGGCTGGTCGATGGGCGTGCTGACTCGCGAGCTGGCGGCGTTGTATCAGGCCTTCAGCCGTGGCGAAGACGATCCGCTGCCGCCGCTGGCGCTGCAATACACCGATTACGCGGTGTGGCAGCGGCGCTGGCTCAGCGGCGAGGTGCTGCAGCGTCAAAGCGATTACTGGCAGCAGACGCTGGCCGGCGCGCCGGCCTTGCTGACCCTACCCACTGATCGTCCGCGGCCGCCACAGCAGGACTATGCCGGCAGCCGCGTCGATATACTGCTCGATGAACATTTGAGCGCCGGTTTGAAAGCCTTGTGCCAGCGTCGCGCGGTGACGCCGTACATGGTGATCATGAGCGCCTGGGCGATGTTGCTCAGTCGTTTGTCCGGGCAGAGCGACGTGGTGATCGGCTCGCCAGTGGCCAACCGTACCCGGGCCGAAATCGAAGGCCTGATCGGCATGTTCGTCAACACCCTGGCGCTGCGCATCGACACCTCGGGCGAACCGAGCGGCGAGGCGCTGCTGGCGCGGGTCAAGGCGCAAACCCTGGACGCTCAGGCGCATCAGGATCTGCCGTTCGAGCAAGTGGTGGACATCAGCAAACCGCTGCGCAGTCTGTCGCACAGCGCGTTGTTCCAGACCATGCTCAGTTGGGACAACAACGACGGCCCGAGCCTGACCCTCGGCGACCTGACCTTGGAAGGCGTGGCCGGCGATAGCCATTTTGTGAAATTCGATTTGTCGCTGAGTCTTGGCGATTCGCACGACGGCATTCGCGGTTCGTTGCGCTATGCCACGGCGTTGTTCGATGAGTCGACGGTGCAGCGTTTCGTCGGCTATTTCCAGCGGCTGCTGGCCGCGCTGATCAACGATGATCAGGCCGTGCTGGCGCAAGTGCCGTTGCTGGCACCGCAGGAGGAGCAGCGCCTGCTGATCGATTTCAATGCCAGCGCCGTCGATTGCCCGCTGGAGCAACCGTTGCACGGCTTGTTTGAAGCCCAGGTGCGGCGCAAACCGGACGCTGTCGCGCTGCAATCCGAGCAGGGAAACCTGACCTACCGCGAGCTCAATCAGCGCGCCAACTGCTTGGCCCAGCACCTGCGCGAACTCGGTGTGCAGCCGGATGCGCGGGTGGCGATCTGCGTCGAGCGTGGGCTGGATCTGATCGTTGGTCTGCTCGGCATCCTCAAGGCTGGTGGTGCCTATGTGCCGCTGGATCCGGGGTATCCGGCGGAGCGTCTGGCCTACATGCTCAAGGACAGCACGCCAGTGGCGGTGCTGGTGCAGACCGCTACTCGCCGGTTGTTCGGTGAAGCGGCCGTCACGGTGATCGACCTTGACCGCAGTACCTGGCAGAACCTGCCGGATCATGATTTGCAGGTGCCTGGTCTCAGCGCCTCGAACCTCGCTTACATGATCTACACCTCGGGTTCCACCGGGCTGCCGAAAGGCGTGATGATCGAGCATCGCAGCGCGTGCAATATGGTGCATTGGGGTTCGCAGATTTCGCCCCCGACCGAACACGGTGCGTTGCTGCAAAAAGCGCCGTTCAGCTTCGACAGTTCGGTGTGGGAGATCTTCTGGCCGCTGTGCTCCGGCATGCGTCTGGTACTGGCGCGGTCGGACGGCAATCGTGATTCGGCGTATGTGGTGCAGACCATTCGCGAGCATCAGGTGACGGTGGTCAAGTTCGTTCCTGCGTTACTGCAGCAGTTCATCGAGCAGGACGGTGTCGAACAGTGCACCAGCCTGACCGATGTGCTCAACGGCGGTGGTGAACTCAGCGCAGCGCTGGCGCGCCAAGTGCGCGATCGCCTGCCGTGGGTGCGCTTGCACAACGTTTACGGGCCGACTGAAACCACGGTGGACAGCACGGGCTGGACGCTTGAACCGCATATGCCGGTGCCGGACAACGTGGTGCCAATCGGCACAGCACTGAGCAATACCCGGCTGTACGTGCTCGATGCTTACGGACAACCGGTGCCGCAAGGCGTCAGCGGTGAGTTGTACATAGGCGGCGTCGGCGTGGCGCGTGGTTATCACGGCTTGCCGGAAATGCAGGCCGAGCGCTTCATCGACAGCCTGTTTGTTGCGGGTGATCGCCTGTACCGAACGGGCGACCTGGCGCGCTACAACAACCACGGGGAACTTGAATTCCTCGGCCGCAATGACTTCCAGATCAAGCTGCGGGGCTTGCGTCTGGAACCGGGGGAAATCGAGGCGCGGTTGATCGAGCATCCGGCAATTCGCCAAGCGGTGGTGATGGTGCGCGATGAGCGTCTGGTGGCCTGGTACACCGTGCGCTCGGGCGTAGAAGCACCCAGTCTGGAGGCCTTGCGCGCGCATGTGCTGGAGCGCCTGCCGGAGTACATGGTGCCGGGCGCATTTGTCCTGCTCGACGCTTTACCGCTGACACCGAACGACAAGATCGATCGCAAAGCCTTGCCGGAGCCAGGGGCAGATGCAGTCATCAATCGCCCATACGTGGCGCCCGAGGGTGAAGTCGAAACCGCGCTGGCGCAGATCTGGGGTGAAGTGCTCGGCGTAGAACAGGTCGGTCGTCACGACAACTTCTTCGAACTCGGCGGGCACTCGCTGCTGGCGGTGAAGCTGGTCAATCTGCTGCAACGGGCCGGACTGCAATTGTCGCTGGCCGAGCTGTTCCAGCATCCGAGTATCGAGTCTGCCGCCGCGCTGCTCAGTCAGGATGAGGCGCTCAGTCAGCCTGACGGGCTGGTAGTGGTGCGTGCCGGGGTGCACGGTACACCGCTGTTCCTGCTGCATGAATTCAGCGGCAGGGACGTGTACTTCCCGACGCTGGCCCAGCACATCGGTGGCGAGTTCCCGATTTACGGTTTGCCCGGCGTACCCTTTGGGCAAGCGCAATTGCGCACGCTTGAGTGCATGGCGCAGCGCATGGTCGGAATCATCCGTGCGGTGCAGCCACACGGCCCGTATCGGCTGGCGGGCTGGTCGTTCGGCGGGGTGCTGGCGCATGAGGTCGCGCAGCAATTGCTCGGCCTCGACGAACCGGTGGAATTCATCGGCATGCTCGACAGCTACGCGCCAAACCCACTCGTCCAGGACAAGGCAATGTGGAGCGGCGAGGGCCTCGACAAGCGTCAGTTGCTCGGCCATTGCCGTGGGCGTTCGCTGATGCTTGGTGCTGGAAGCGAGACGGCGCTGGCGGCGGTGCAAGCGCTGGAAGCGCAAGTCGAACAACTGGATTTCCCCGAGCTGTTCAAGCGCTGTCAGGCGCAGCAACTGACCGATCCGGAACTGGCCACGGTCAGCGCGGCGGACGCCTGGCATTACTTTGATCGCGAAGCGGCGCATCGTCTGGCGCTGGCGCATTACCGGGTCAGCCCGGCGAGCCAGCCGATCCACTTGTTCCGTGCCCAAGAGTTGATGGACGGCCAGTCATTGCCGAGCCCGACGCGCGGCTGGGAAGAGCGCTTCGACATTGGCTTGCTGCGTTGCATCGACATCCCCGGCGATCACCGGACCATGATGAAGCACCCGCACATCCAGGCACTCGGCCAGGCCATCACTCAGGCGCTGGAAACTCTGGTGACGCCGGAGCCGACGCTGTATCAACCGCTGCTGACGATTCAGACCGGGCAGCCGGGGCATGCGCCGATTTTCTGCGTGCCGGGGGCGGGTGACAGTGTCACCGGGTTCATTCACCTGACCGAGGCGATCGGCCCGGAGTGGCCGATCATCGGCTTGCAACCGCGCGGGCTGGACGGCGTCAGTGTGCCGCACAGCGCGGTCGAAGCCGCTGCGGCGTTCTACCTGCAAGCCATCGAGCAGATCCACCCGCAGGGGCCGCTGCACCTGATCGGTCATTCGTTCGGCGGCTGGGTCGCGCATGCCATGGCGGCGCAGTTGCAGGCGGCCGGGCGCGAGGTGGCTTCGCTGACGTTGATCGACAGCGAAGCGCCGGGTGGTGACGGCACGGCGGGCAAGCCGTACACGGCCACTGCCGCGTTGCAACGGCTGATCGACACCCTGCAATTGTCCTGTGGCAAATCGCTGGGCATCGATCCTGCGACCTTCGCCAACGCCGATGACACCACGCAATTGCGTCTGCTGCACGCAGGCATGGTGCGCGCCGGGGTGTTGTCGGAGCGGGCGGCGCCGGACGCGATGCACGGCCCGGTACGCACGTTCGCCGCGGCGCTGCGCACGGTCTATCAACCGCGTCTGGCCTACAACGGGCCGGTGCGGCTGGTGCTGGTCGACGACCCGACGCTGGACGAGTGGGGCAATCAGCGCGAACACGCGGCAGTGCTCGAAGGCTGGCAGCGGCAGGTCAGCGATCTGGCGGTGTGGTATGGCCCGGGCAACCACTTCACGATTCTCAAGTCGCCCAACGTCTTCAGTTTCGCCGCGTGGTGGCATGACGGTCTGACTCTGGCGGTCGGCGAAGTGCTGTCCTGAGTGTGGTTGTTCTATCAAGACCCGGCCGCTGGCCGGGTTCATCCCTGAACGGACTTGTGGTTATTTATGGAAAAGTCGAAGTTGCGCAAAGTCGGTATGGGGTTGGCGTTGGCGGCGGTGGCCGGGTTGGTGCTGTACACGGTGCAGGCTCCGGCCGAAGCGCCGAAATACCAGACCGCGCCGGTCGAACGCTCGGATATCGAAAACACCGTGCTCGCCACCGGTTTGCTGGAAGGCGTCAAGCAGGTGGATGTCGGCGCTCAGGTGTCGGGGCAGTTGAAGTCGCTCAAGGTCAAGGTGGGCGACAAGGTAAAGAAGGGCCAGTGGCTGGCCGAGATCGATCCGCTGGTGCTGCAGAACACCCTGCGTCAGGCGCAGGTCGATGAGGAAAACCTGCAGGCGCAAAAGCGCGCGACGCAAGCCCAGCTGAAACAGGCCAAAGCGATCTACGAGCGCTATCAGAACCTGCAGGAAGACGCGTCGATCTCGCGTCAGGACTTCGAAACCGCGCAATCGAACTACGAGGTGCAGCAAGCCAATCTGCTGTCGCTGGACGCGCAGATCAAGAGTGCGCATATCCAGATCGACACCGCCAAGGTCAACCTCGCGTATACGCGGATCGTCGCGCCGATCGATGGCGATGTGGTCGGCATCGTCACCCAGGAAGGCCAGACCGTGATCGCCAACCAGTTGGCGCCGGTGCTGCTGAAACTGGCGGATCTGGACACCATGACCATCAAGGCCCAGGTGTCGGAGGCCGACGTGATTCATATCGCGCCGGGGCAGGAGGTGTATTTCACCATCCTCGGCGAGGACAAACGCTATTACGGCAAGCTGCGCGGCACCGAACCGGCGCCGCAGAACTTCCTCGAAACGCCGCCGGCCGGTACGCCGAAACAGAACACTGCAGTGTTTTACAACGCGTTGTTCGAGGTGCCCAATCCCGACCATCGTTTGCGCATTTCGATGACCGCGCAGGTGCGCATCGTCCTCGACACCGCGCAATCGGTGTTGACGGTGCCGGTGGCCGCGCTCGGCCCACGCAACACCGATGGCAGCTTTCCGGTGCGGGTGCTGGACGCCAAGGGCCAGGCGCAGTCGCGCAACGTGCAGACCGGGATCAACAACAACGTCAAAGTGCAGATCAAGCAGGGCCTCAGCGAAGGCGAACGGGTGGTGATCGGTGATCCGCTGCCCGCCGTGGCGGGGGCTTGAGCATGACGCAACCGTTGCTGCAATTGACCGGCATCACCCGCAGTTTCACCGCCGGCGACCGCGAGTTTCTCGCGCTGAAGGACATCAACCTGACGATCAATGCCGGAGAAATGGTGGCGATCATCGGCGCGTCCGGGTCTGGCAAATCAACCCTGATGAACATCCTCGGTTGCCTCGACTATGCGACCGCCGGCAGTTACAAGATCAATGGCCAGGAGACCCGCGACCTCGACGATCAGGCGCTGGCCGAGCTGCGCCGCGATTATTTCGGTTTCATCTTCCAGCGCTATCACTTGCTGCCGCACCTGAGCGCGATGCACAACGTCGAGATGCCTGCGATCTACGCCGGCATCCCCGCGCCGCAACGCCACGCCCGCGCCCGAGAATTGCTGGCACGGCTGGGCCTTGATGGGCACCTGACGCATCGCCCGAGCCAGCTCTCTGGTGGTCAGCAACAACGGGTGAGTATCGCCCGGGCCTTGATGAACGGCGGCGAGGTGATCCTCGCCGACGAACCCACCGGCGCTCTCGACACCGCCAGCGGCAAGGAAGTGATGCGCATCCTGCTGGAGCTGCACGCGGCCGGGCACACGGTGATTCTGGTGACCCACGACCCGAAAGTCGCGGCCAACGCCGAACGCATCATCGAAGTCAGCGACGGTGAAATCCTCAGCGACCGCCTCAACGAGCGCGATAGCGGGCAACTGGCCGGCGAAGAGGAAGTGCCGCCCAAGCCTGCGGCGACCCGCCGCCTGGTCGCCAGCCTCGGGCTGTTCAAGGAAGCCTTCAACATGGCCTGGGTGGCGCTGATTTCGCACCGCATGCGCACTTTGCTGACCATGCTCGGGATCGTCATCGGCATCACCTCGGTGGTGTCGATTTCGGCGATCGGCGAGGGCGCCAAACGCTACGTGCTCAAAGACATTTCGGCGATCGGCAGCAACACCATCGATATCTATTCCGGCACCAGTTTCGGCGACAAACGCGCGGCCTCGATCGAGACACTGGTGCCGGCCGACGTCACCGCGTTGAATCAGCTGTACTACGTCGACAGCGCCACCCCGGTGGTCGGTCGCAGCATGCTCTTGCGCTATCGCAACATCGACCTCGACGCGCAGATCAACGGTGTCAGCGACCAGTATTTTCAGGTGCGCGGGATCAAACTGGAGGCGGGCATCACCTTCAGCGAAAACGACGCCCGGCGTCAGGCGCAGGTGGTGGTGATTGACTACAACACCCGGCATCGGCTGTTCGCCGAGGGCGTTGATCCGCTGGGCCAGGTGATCCTGATCGGCAACCTGCCGTGCACGGTGATTGGCGTGGCAGCGGAGAACAAAAACCTGTTTGCCTCCGGCAAGACCCTCAACGTCTGGGTGCCCTACGAAACCGCCGCCGGCCGTATCCTGGGCCAACGCTTCCTCGACAGCATCAGCGTGCGGATGAAGGACGGGCAGTCGAGCAAAGTGGTGGAAGAGCACGTCAACCAGTTGATGCTGCAACGCCATGGCATCAAGGATTTCTACACCAACAACCTCGACAGCGTGCTGCAGACGGTGCAGAAAACCAGTCGTTCGCTGGCGCTGCTGCTGTCGCTGATCGCGGTGATTTCGCTGGTGGTCGGCGGCATCGGGGTGATGAACATCATGCTGGTGTCGGTCACCGAGCGTACGCGCGAGATCGGCATTCGCATGGCGGTCGGCGCGCGCCAGTCGGACATCCGTCAGCAGTTTCTGGTGGAGGCGGTGATGGTCTGCCTGCTCGGCGGGGCGATCGGAATCTCGTTGTCGTATGCCATCGGCCACCTGTTTTCGCTGTTCATCAAGGAATGGGAAATGGTGTTCTCCATGGCCTCGGTGTTGACGGCAGTGATCTGCTCGACGCTGATCGGCATCGTCTTCGGCTTCGTCCCCGCGCGCAATGCTTCGCGCCTGGACCCGATCGAAGCGTTGGCACGGGACTGATTGCCGAAGCTGATTGACCGGGCTCGTGCACTGAAGTGCACAAATCGAAAGGGACGGGTCATGAACCCGTCCCTGTTTTTCGTCCTCATTCCAACTATGGGAGCGAGCCTGCTCGCGAAAGCGGCCTCACAGCCGACCAATCCCTGACTGAATGCACTCGATCAAATGGTGGGAGCTGGCTTGCCAGCGATGGCGGCCTACCCGCTGACCAACTCCCACCTGAATGCACTCATTCCAACTGTGGGAGCGAGCTTGCTCGCGAAAGCGGCCTCACAGTCGACCAATCCCCAACTGAATGCACTCGGTCAAATGGTGGGAGCTGGCTGCCAGCGATGGCGGCCTACCAGCCGACCAACCTCCCACCTGAATGCACGCATTCCAACTGTGGGAGCGAGCTTGCTCGCGAAAGCGGCCTCACAGCCGACCAATCCCCAACTGAACGCACCCGGTCAAATGGTGGGAGCTGGCTGCCAGCGATGGCGGCCTACCAGCCGACCAATCCCCAACTGAACGCACTCATTCCAACTGTGGGAGCGGGCTTGCTCGCGAAAGCGGCCTACCAGACAAAATCAAAACAACAGAGCAAACCCCGCACATAAACATAACCCCGCAATCACGTTTAAAGTACACGAACCGTTACGCCATAACGGCTACAACGCCTTGCGCCGTTACCTACGCGTACGCCAGAATCCGCCGGCTTACACGACTATGGGGCGGGCTATATCGTTTCCCTGTCACTGAAAATCAGTGATCGGGTTTGGTAGCCCGTTTCTAAGTGTGATGGCGACACCGTGTTCAGCCCCTTTTCAGGGACTCGATTTCATGGTGGCCATGCGTGGGGCTCCTTTGGGAGCGCCGGGTTTTCCTGCTTAGACCGGTCTACCAACCCGCGTATGGCCGCCACCCTCGTTTGGTAGCGAGAGTGATGGCTCCTTACTTTTGCTAAGCAGGAGCTTCATCCATGTTCAAAGCCACACCCAACCCCCCGGACACCTCGATCCCGTACGACCCAGCCCTCGATCCGCAGAAGATAAAAGCGGCAACCGACCGCGCCATCAATTTCTACCTCAATCCCGGCGCACTGAAGATCTCGATTCCTTCAACCTCGTCATGCAAGGCGAACAGAATCTTCCTCATCGACCCCACCGTGGACGAAGAAACATTGCTCGTCGAAGCCTGCGAATCATTAGCCGCCGCCAGTGACATGGCCCGCGACATCGGCGACACCGTCGACCACTCACAGCGCCGGGCCATGCTGATGCTGCATCAGGTGATCATGCTCAGTGAACTGATGGTCAACCGGGTACTGGACGGCCGCCGCGTGCCCAACTAACTGCCCGGTCCCCTGTAGGAGCTGCCGAAGGCTGCGATCTTTTGATCTTGATCTTTAAAAGCAACATCAAAAGATCGCAGCCTGCGGCAGCTCCTACAGGTCATCATTCTTCCAAAGTGCCTCGACCGGAGTTCCAACTGATGTCCGAAATCCCACCCAATCCGCCGGCCACAGACCCGCTATCACCCTACGAATCCCTCAACTCCAGAAAACTCCACGAAGCCGCCGAACGCGCCCTCGACCATTACCTCGCACCCGCGCACATCATGGCCACACCCTACACCCCCAGCAGCATGTTCCTGGTCAACCCACAAACCGACACCGAATCCCTGCTGGCCAACGCCTGCGAATCCCTGGCCTCGGCCACGGTCATGCTCGGCGATTTCGCCGGCACGCTGGAAGGGCCGAGCCGCAATACCGCGCTGGGCATTGCGCAGGTGGTGATGCTGGGGGAGTTGGCGGTGAATCAGGCGCTGGATAATGTTGTGCTAAAGGAATAGGCGCTGACAGTTCTGGCCTCTTCGCGAGCAAGCCCGCTCCCACAGTGGATCTGCGTTTGTCACAGGTTATGTGCCCGGCAAAGATCCCTTGCAGACGTGAGCCTGCTCGCGATTGCCATTAAATAAATCAGTCCCCTTATACCCCCCGGTGCCCAGAATTACTTGACTAGTTCAGTGCGGCTCATTGGGTAACTTATGGGTTCATGCTAATGAACCACCAATCACCGTAAAACGAGCTGGTCTCCGTTACATGCACATAGGCGATTGCGTTATGCACGAAACTCAATATTTGTAGATCCACTGTCCCTTGGGTTGCCCCGGCAGGGATGAGGAGGGGAATTCGAGGTGTGGTGGGTTCGAGACTTCGGTTGACCGAACATTGCAAGGTTTGAGGCATGGGTGACGGTTCACTGACTGTTACCGTCAGAGTTAGCTTGCCCGTGAACGGGCGTACGGTGGATCTATTGACTATCTCGGTTCCCGTGTTCGTGTTGACCACCCGATGTAATCTGAAGACCCTGTCGATCGGTATTTTCACCTGTAGGGTCCTTGGGAGCGATACCTGCTCATTGCCGTACTTGGCGGTGGCGGTGAAGCTGTGATCACCCACGCTCAGGCCCGTTACAGTCAACTTCCACAGGCCCGTCGCAGGATCAACCATCGCCTCTCCCTTGTCGGTATCACCATCCTTGACCTGGACTTTCTGACCTTTAGCACCGGTGCCCTCAAGCGTAA
The DNA here is from genome assembly GCF_900187525.1 of Pseudomonas sp. Irchel s3a10. NCBI lineage: Bacteria > Pseudomonadati > Pseudomonadota > Gammaproteobacteria > Pseudomonadales > Pseudomonadaceae > Pseudomonas > Pseudomonas sp. Irchel s3a10. Next base: position 513 of record NZ_FYDR01000010.1, on the reverse strand, counting down.
TCGAGGTGTCGCCAGTCGTGCCGCCCGGGAGAATCTCATTCCCTTTGGAGTCTTCCACTCGGGTAATTTCTGGCCGCACATCCTCAATCGCTTTGATCGTATAAGTGCGCACTGGAAACTCCAGCGCCTCACTCTCCACCGTGCTCTGACCAAGCGCCGCTTTAAACACCAATTCCAGGCTGCTGTCATCCTGCAGAGCGTTGAGCTCATCGGCTGGAAGCGGAGCAGTGAAGAACTGGTCAGCGATCCAGTCGGGGTTGGTGCCGGCCGTCGGCGCACTCCAGATCTCGCGTGTGTAGGCGCTACCGTCGGCATTGGTCCCGTGCAGGCGCAACCAGACGTATTGGTTGAGGGCGATCAGCGGCCAGTCACCCATGCGTACGGAAGCTTGGGTCAGGTTGCCGGTATGCAGTTCCGGGCCGGCGCCGTCGTTGTCGGCCTGCTCGATGGTGGGGCTGGCCAGCGCGCTCTGCGGCATTGCTTGCACCGTCAGGTCAAATACCCGGGACGGTG
>NZ_FYDR01000023.1:0-1297 GCF_900187525.1 Pseudomonas sp. Irchel s3a10 | reverse complement strand
GCGAACTGGGCGAATGCCGCCAGTTCACGGTACTGAGCCAGAGCGGTACGGATACCACCGGACAGCTTCTTGATGATCTTGGTCTGAGCGGCACCACCCACACGGGATACCGAAACACCGGCGTTCACTGCAGGGCGGATGCCCGAGTTGAACATGGCCGATTCCAGGAAGATCTGACCGTCGGTGATGGAAATCACGTTGGTCGGAACGAACGCGGAAACGTCGCCAGCCTGGGTTTCGATGATCGGCAGTGCGGTCAGGGAACCGGTTTTGCCGGTCACTGCGCCGTTGGTGAACTTCTCTACGTACTCTTCCGAAACGCGGGATGCACGCTCCAGCAGACGGGAGTGGAGATAGAACACGTCGCCTGGGTAAGCTTCACGGCCTGGTGGACGGCGCAGCAGCAGGGAAATCTGGCGGTAAGCCACTGCTTGCTTGGACAGATCGTCATAAACGATCAGCGCGTCTTCACCGCGGTCGCGGAAGAATTCACCCATGGTGCAACCGGAGTACGGTGCCAGGAATTGCAGCGCAGGAGATTCCGAAGCACTGGCAGCCACGATGATCGTGTTGGCCAGGGCGCCGTTTTCTTCCAGCTTGCGAACCACGTTGGCGATGGTCGATTGCTTCTGACCGATGGCTACGTAGACGCAGAAAATGCCGCTGTCTTTCTGGTTGATGATCGCGTCGATCGCCAGAGCGGTTTTACCGATCTGACGGTCACCGATGATCAGCTCACGCTGGCCACGGCCGACAGGGATCATGGCATCGACAGCCTTGTAGCCAGTCTGTACAGGCTGGTCTACCGACTTACGCCAGATCACGCCCGGTGCAACTTTCTCGACCGCGTCGGTCAAGGTGTTGCCCAGTGGACCTTTGCCGTCAACAGGGTTACCCAGTGCGTCGACTACGCGACCCAGCAGTTCCTTACCAACCGGAACTTCAAGGATGCGGCCGGTGCACTTGGCGCTCATGCCTTCAGCCAGACTGGTGTATGCGCCCAGTACAACGGCACCTACGGAGTCTTGCTCCAGGTTGAGGGCCATACCGTAGACGCCGCCCGGAAACTCGATCATCTCGCCGTACATGACGTCGGCCAGACCGTGAATCCGCACGATGCCGTCAGATACGCTGACGACAGTGCCTTCGTTACGGGCTTGGGAGGTCACATCGAGCTTGTCGATGCGGCCCTTGATAATTTCACTTATTTCGGAAGGATTGAGTTGCTGCATTGCTCTGCTGCCCCTTCAAACTCAAGATTTCAATGCTTCGGCAAGTTTCGCGATTTTGCCGCGAA
>NZ_FYDR01000024.1:0-1272 GCF_900187525.1 Pseudomonas sp. Irchel s3a10 | reverse complement strand
TGTCCCGTCCTGAATAAGGTTTACACCTTCTGATCTGTTTTTCAGGAGGACGTAATGGAATCAGCAAAAAGGCGTAGTCAGCGAGACTACACGCTGACCTTTAAATTGTCGGTCGTCGATCAGGTCGAAAAAGGCGAGCTGAGTTATAAAGAGGCTCAGGAGCGCTACGGGATTCAAGGCAAAACGACCGTTCTGACGTGGTTACGCAAGCACGGTCGGCAGGATTGGAGCCCAGGCAGATACATTGGCTCGCCGAGGATGGGGTCTATGCCCGACAAAAACCGACCATTAACGCCAGAGCAACGCATCAAAGAGCTTGAAGAGCAGTTAGCTCTGTCCAATCAGAAAGCGCAGTTTTTCGAGGCGGTCGTGGATGTCTTGAAGAATGACTACGGTCTCTCTGTCGTAAAAAAGCGTCCCGGCAAGTCCTCGCGCAAAAACGAATCAAAAACCTGAGCATCAGCAGGGCTTGCCAGTTCATGGGGATAAGCCGACAGGCTTACTACAAACGCAATCGCGCCGATGCTGCTCGTCTGGGGCTGGATCAGAAGGTTGCCGATTTCGTTCAGCAAAAACGTCAGCGGCAGCCGCGTTTGGGCACCCGAAAGCTGCATTACTTGCTGCATTGCCAGCCCCAACTTGAACTGCAAGTGGGTCGAGATCGGCTGTTTTCGATTCTGCGGGAAAGACGTTTATTGGTAGCTCGCAAGCGGTCTTATCACAAGACGACCAATAGTCATCATCGCTTTCACCGCCACCCGAACCTGCTCAAGCCAGGTCCTGATCAGGTTGTTCCAAGCGGCCCGGAACAAGTCTGGGTGGCTGACATCACCTATTTGCCCACTCAGGAAGGTGTGGCCTATCTGAGCCTGGTAACGGATGCTTTTTCGCGAAAGATCGTGGGCTATCACGTCCATGAAAGCCTTCACACCGAGTCGGTAGCACAGGCACTGCGCCGGGCGGTAAAGCACCGTCGGACAGAGCAGCCGTTGGTGCATCATTCAGATAGAGGTATCCAATATTGCTCGGGGATGTACCAAGCGTTGCACGCGAAGTACGGTATTCGATGCTCAATGACGGACGGCTATGACTGCTACCAAAATGCCTTGGCAGAGCGGGTCAACGGGATATTAAAGACAGAGCTTATGCTCCAGCGACCACAGGATTTAACGCAGGCGAAGAAGATGGTGAGTGAGTCGGTATCGATCTACAACGGTGAGCGTCCGCACCTGTCTTTGAAATACAAAACGCCCGATGCGGTGCATCGGGCGT